>JBGTEP010000022.1:0-85614 GCA_041747735.1 Chryseolinea sp. | reverse complement strand
TAATCTTAAGGTCGCCATTGATACAGGTTTTGACCGGCAGATTACTGATCCTCTGCTTGAGCGGCTGGGATGGAAAAAGGAAAATCTGATCGATGTCAGTGTAACCAGCGATGAAGTTTTAAGAGGTCGTCCTTACCCTGATTTGATCTTCCGCGCGATGGAGCTGACTAATGTTACCGATGTAAAAGATGTAGCGAAAGTTGGTGATACGCCCTCTGATATGCAGGAAGGTCACTCCGCAGGCTGTGGTTTAGTAATCGGCGTAACAACAGGCGCATTTTCTAAGGAACAGCTCGAAAAGGAAGAACACACCCACCTTATTGAGAATCTTAGTGAAGTGCTTGATATTTTAGAGATTAATGTTGCCTGAATATTAATTAAATGTTAAATTCATGTTACGCCAATGTAACATGATGTGAAGAGCTTAATATTTTGTTTACTAATACTCAACTTTCATTACTCCCAAGGCCAGTCGTTAACCTGGTATGGTGGGTCCGTTGTATTGTCTTCGGGTAAAGTAATCACAGGAGAAATTTCAGTTGAACCTCTTCACGATATCATATTGGTTCAGGACGGCGACAAGCGAATTGTTTACCCCGCTCATAAAGTCAAATCTGTTTTTTATTATGACTCGACTGCAAACATTAACAGACGTCTGATCTCTGTAAAAGAATCGAACCCCGTACGCGTTCACTACCGTTTTTTTGAAGTGGTAGTAAACGGCGAAGTGAGCCTATTGCGTAGACAAACAGCCAAAGGAACTCGTCTTTCTGATGCTGATGATTTTCAATACAGCGTCTATTACAAAAATGAATTGGTTCCACTGCGAAAGTTTAGCAGAACAATTTATCCCCAACTCCGAAAGGCAGTGCATCCGAGACTTGAAAACTTCATTGCTGTGAACAAGCTTGGAACAAACACCGATGTAAATTCTATTCGAATTATCGAATATTATAATCTTCTGATGCGATCAGAAGATGCTATTGCCCGGTATTAGATTCCTTCATCAACCACTGTTTATGTTTGAAGTGGAAGTAAATCATAGAGCCTGCGATGAGAATACTCCCCGCCACTGATATGATGTATCCGGAAGAAATGAAAAAATCCAGCCAGCTTAAATCAGCATAACCGAACTCCTTAAAAAACAATACACCTACACTTCCCAGGTAGCCGAAAGAATCGGCGACATACATAATAAACCCTACGGTACCTACATATTTGAATGCCGCCAGCAACCGGTCGAAAAAAATACTATTGAATGGTACGTAACCCAGGTAAAGACCCAGCCCAATGAGAATCATCCAGATTGGCGGACTAATTAATTGTTGTTCAAATAAAAATGTACTTACGCCGATCAGAATCATTCCTAAAAAAATAATCACATGATTGATCATCAATGCAAGTTGATTGTTCCTGATAAGCATAAGGCTACCCATTACCAGGAGCACCGCAATAGAAACCGGAATTTCGGTTGTTGTAAAAATCTCCGGAGAGTCGCCATAGCCCAGCGTCTTCCAGACTTCAGCGGAGAAATTATCCCTGAAATCCCGAAAGGTAGTAAGCGCCATGTACGAAAGAGTGAATAATACTATCCCGGGCCAGAACGTACGGACAAATGCCTTTCTGTCGGCGGCGTTCATAGGCTCCCTCCGCGTACGTAGTTCTTCATCTTTTAAAGAGGGTGGTGGAAGTTTATCCAACAACCATAAGAACAGAAGTAGTGGTCCTAGAAAAACACAACTGGTCACAAATGGCATCCACATTTCGGAGGTTCCCCAATCACGCATGATAAATCCTCCAACTGACTTTGCAAATCCGGCTGAGAAGATAAAGCTAACCGACAAACCGGCGCCGAGTACTTCAGTGAATCTCCTTCCTTCAAGGTATCCGAATACCATACCCCATACCATTCCCAGAGGGAACCCGTTTGTAAAAAGAAAAATGATATTATAAGGTTTCGGAACCAACCCAAAGAATAGCCATGAAATTCCGGCAACGGCAACCATAAGCAAAATTCCAAAGGAACGAGAACTAGCTTTTAATTCTGAAATAATTTTGATGCCGACAAATTTTGAAAATGCATATCCCACCACTTGGAAAGTAACAAGCCAAACTTTATAGCTGATATTCCAATAACTCACACCTTCGAAAGTGGCAACAGAAAAGGTTTTACGGAATGCATATACGCACGTGTAAAGGCAGAACGCCATCAGTGTGGCATACAATGCAAACCAGAAAGCATTTGTTTGCTTTAGCCATCGGGTGATGGGTGACTCATTTGATAACTCCATGCGCGTTGAATGAAAAGGGTTTCCAGCCTCCTTCGTGAAGAATGGATATTTTTTTAAATCCGATGTCGGACAGAAGATGAACAGTTTCGGTAAATTGATTGATAAGATCTGCAGGGTGATGTGCGTCTGAGCTCAGCGTAATCGGAATATCTTTTTCGTAAAGTAATTTCAGGATCCAGGGACTAGGGTAAACGGTTGAAGATTTTTTCTGGTATACACCGCGCGTATTCACTTCAACAATGGCTTTCCTTTCCGCTATTAGATCGACTGTTTTTCTTACTTCCCTCTGATACCATTCATCATCTTCAGAGAAAAATTTATTGTCGACATTTTGAATCTTGATCTTGTCAAGATGTCCGATGATCGTGGGGCACGATTCCTCAATCATTTTACGGGTTAGTTCGAAATATCGTGAGAAAGCAGCTGTACTGTCACCATGGAAAATTTTGTCAAGACCTTCTAAGAATCGGGTATGCTTGCCATCGATTTCCCAGGGTATTCCATCTTCCGGAAATGAATCGATAAAGTGAATCGATCCAATGGTATAATCGAGTTGATTTTTAAATTGATCGGTTGATATTGTTCTGGGGATATAATCGATTTCGAGAGACTTATAAAGTTCAATATCGGTAACTGATTTTTTTAAAGTATCAATTGACTGCAGGTAATGATCAAGATCGTCTGCCTTCATGCACCATCCACAGTTAAACTCGACAGGCGCATGAGAAGAAAAACCAAGGCTGCAGATTTTTAACCTTCTTGCTTCTTCTACGTAGTCCATCAACTCACCTTTTCCATCGCAATACTTGCTGTGCGTGTGAAAGTTTGCCCACATGTTTTCTGTTCAGTTTTTGAAGTAAACGCTTAAAGTTGCAAGAAAAAGATTAAATCGCAACCTTAACAAAACCATAAAGCGGGAAAAGTGTGTTCATCCTGGAAGAATTCTAATCTTACTACCGAGATGGGGATATGAATAATCCTGTATTTGCGGGATTATTCCGCACGATAACTTCTAAACCTTAATTTGATTATGGATCGTTCGGCAGACGTTGCCATTGTTGGCGCTGGAATAGTAGGATTGGCTCATGCCTACATGGCTTTGCGCAAGGGGTATAAAGTGGTGCTTTTTGAACGAGACCAATTTGCAGTGGGCGCGTCTGTCCGAAACTTTGGACTGGTGTGGCCTATTGGTCAGGAACCTGGTATTGGACTTGAACGAGCATTAAGAAGCAGAATACACTGGCAGGAGGTTTCCAAAGAAGCCGGCTTTTGGATGAAGAACAATGGGTCGTTACACGTAGTGTATCACGACGATGAATTAATGGTTCTTGAGGAGTTCATGGAAATTTATAAGGATGCTCAATTCAATTGCGAGTTGTTATCGCCGGCAAGAGTTAGAGATCGGAGCGCGGTGGTTAGACAAGAGGGTTTGTTAGGAGGACTTTGGAGTGAGACAGAAGGTACTGTTTATGCACGTGAAGCGATAAGAAGAATTCCACAGTGGTTGCACGAAAAATATGGATTAATCCTGAAGTATGGACATGTGGTGACGGAGATATCTGTTCCTCATGTTAAAACAGCGCGTGAAAACTGGCGAGCAGATAAAGTGTTTGTTTGCAACGGTGCGGATTTTGAATCCTTATACCCCGAGATTTTTGATCAGCATCCCGTTTCAAAATGTAAACTGCAAATGATGAAGGCAGTTCCTGAACAGCCTGTAGATCTGGGACCGACTTTGTGTGCAGGGCTTACATTGCGGCACTATGCTGCATTTCGAAAATGTGCATCACTTCCTTTGACGGATGCCCGCTACGATTCGATCTCCGAAGACTATAAAGATCACGGTATACACGTGTTATTAGCGCAAAATGAAAATGGCGAGTTGATTATTGGGGACTCCCATCACTACAGCCGTACCGTTGAGCCATTCGATTCAGAGTATGTAAACGATGTAATTCTACAGTACCTTAATACCTTTACGGATCTCGGGGCATTGCGTATTACCGAACGTTGGCATGGCGTTTATCCTAAGGTAACCGGAGATATCAGCCTGGTTGCTCATCCTGATAAAGATGTTACAATCGTTACAGGATTGGGCGGTGCAGGAATGACTCTTAGTTTCGGACTTGCAGAAGAACTAATCGGCCAGCTATAGCAGCCACCCAATCAGTTCTTCGGCAAAATAAAATAGATCACCAGCATAGTAACTTTTTTTCTTGAATTATTTACCGGCAGGTGAGGAGCAGATGAATCAAAGTAAATCGCATCGCCTTCTTCCAATACTATGACCTCATTATTGATCTGATATTCACAACTTCCCGAAAGGATATATTTAAATTCATATCCATCCGTTGTCGACGGTCTGCCCCGTGCGCCTGGGTCAAGCGTTAGCAGTACTGCCTCGATCGTGCAGTTGGTTATGTTTTGAGAGAGGATGTGCTGATAATTGAATCCGGCGCGTCCCTCACGCTCCATCGTAGTAGTCTCTCCACTCTTTACAAGCAAATAATCTTTACCGTTAATTAAAACCATATCCTGAAAGAATTCCTTTAAGGATATATCCAACGATTGGATGAGTGTTATGAATACGGGAAGTGAGGGCACTGTTCTTGAGTTTTCGATCTTCGAAAGCAGACCCTTGCTAACATGAGTACGTGTGGCCAGCTGTTGAATTGTAAGATTTTTTTCGAGACGCGTAGCGCGTAATTTTTGTGCTATCCGGGATACTACTTCATTGTCGATCATTTGTCAGAATGTTTACTGGTGGTAAACATAAAAAAAATTGTGCTTTAGAAAAGATGCCCGATATCGTCCAAAGGATGCATTAAACCAATGTTATGTCGAAAATCCGTTTTCTCCGGTGAAAATGAGAGTTTAACCTTTGTCAATCCTAAAATCGTTAATCCAAGTTTCATTTTCGCTTCCAAAGTTTAATGCACACGTAACGTAACACTAAACATAACGTCAAGTCAAATCGCAACCTTTGGCGCATTATTAAAACAGGCATAGTTAGAGAGCAGACATATAAGCATAGAATTTATGCCTGATGTTCTTCCTGAATTGACCATTAAGTTTTAATAAAAAATAACCCCAAACCCCAATTAACATGAACAAAATTCTACTAAGGAAACTCATTTCTTTAGCAATCAAACCAATGCATGCACTGTATTCTTTAGTTGCATGGCTTCTGATTGTAGGGTCTGCTTATGCACAGACGACAGTTTCCGGGCAGGTGACATCAAGCGAAGATGCCTCACCAATTCCGGGTGTGAATATTTTAGTTAAGGGAACTTCTGATGGTACGATCAGCGACGCCAATGGTAGGTACACCATTGATGTACCCTCCGCTGATGCTGTTCTCGTTTTTTCATTTGTTGGATACAAAGCCCAGGAAGTTGCCCTTGACGGAAGAGCTAGCATCGACATCAGCCTTGGAACAGATGCTACGCAATTATCCGAAGTTGTGGTTACTGCATTAGGCGTTGAAAAAGAGAAAAAGAGTTTGGGATATTCTGTACAAAGCCTATCGGGTGAAAGCTTAACCACTGCACGCGAAACAAACGTCGTGAACCAGTTAGCTGGAAAAATTGCTGGAGTTACTGTCGTGGGCAGTCCTTCAGGCGTAGGTGGATCTTCCAGAGTAACTATTCGTGGTGAACGCTCAATGGATTTGAATAAAAATCAGCCTTTGTACGTTGTTGATGGAGTTCCAATCAGTAATGGTTTCACTGGAGCATCAGGAAGAGGTAACCTTGAAGTTGACTATGGAAACGGAGCAAGCTTCGTAAACTCAGATGATATCGAGTCCATGACGGTTTTGAAAGGAGCTGCTGCTGCTGCTTTGTATGGATCAAGAGCAGCAAATGGTGTAATTGTAATTAAAACAAAATCCGGTCGTGGTACAAAAGGAATCGGGGTTGAAATAAACTCGAATACTACGTTTGAATCTGCACTCCGTTTGCCGGAATATCAGAACGTATATGGACAAGGTAATGGTAATGGCGGCGACTTTGCATTTGTAAACGGCGCGGGTGCAGGATTGACAGATGGTGTCGATGAAAGCTGGGGACCCGCTTTTAATGGTCAGTCATATCCTCAGTTTAATTCTCCAAGAACGCTTAATGGTTCTCCTATCGATTTCAGAGGTGGGGATTTAAATGCTCCGGCAGGTAGCGTCATTACGCCTACTCCGTGGGTAAACGACAAAGATGGAATAAAAAACTTCTTTGAAACCGGAAGGACGCTAACAAACAACGTCGCTTTGGTTGGTAGTAACGCAAATGGTGATTTCAGATTGTCTTATACCAGTCTTGATCAGACCGGTATTGTTCCCAATACAGATTTACGCAGAAATACAGTTTCTTTTGGCGGAGGTTATAACCTCAGCAAGAAGTTTTCTGCACGTGCTTTTGTGAGTTACATCAAAAGCGAAAGCGATAACAGACCATCTCTTAGTTATGGTACCGAGAATATTATGTATCTCTTTAACTGCTGGTTGCCGCGCTCTGTAGATTTAGCGGCTATGCGCGATTACTGGATGCCAGGTTTGGAAGGAAGACGCCAGTTTGGCTTCAATTACAACTACCATGATAACCCGTATTTTACAATGTATGAAAATACAAATGGTCAGGATCTGGATCGGATCATTGGAAATGTGTCATTAAAGTATGACTTCACCTCCTGGCTAAGTCTGCAGTTACGTACTGCCACAGATTTTGGCAGCGAAAGACGAGAATACAGACGTGCGTTCAGCTCGCAACGATTCCCTTTTGGTCAGTATCGTGAAGCAAAAATTATTTCGGAAGAAAGAAATTCAGACTTTTTGTTAACCTTTAACAAAGACATTGTTCCGTCGGTGTTCACATTAACAGCATCGGTTGGGGGTAACCAGTTACGTCAACGATCAGAATTCCTGGAGGTAAATGCACCTCAGTTAAATATTCCAGGGGTTTACAGTTTAACTAACTTCAGGGCACCGCTTCAGTCATCACAAACTAACGTAGGGAAGAGAATCAATAGTTTATATGCCTCAGTACAGCTTGGGTATAAAAATATTTTATTCCTCGATCTGACTGCGCGTAATGACTGGTCTAGCGCTTTGACAATTCCGCAAGAACTTAAAGATGCCGGAATTGGCTCTGAAAATAATTCCTACTTCTATTCATCAGCTGCCCTCAGTGCTGTGATCTCAGACATGATGACGATGCCTGAGTTCATATCATTTGCAAAACTGCGTGGAAGTGTTGCACAGGTCGGAAATGATACCGACGCATTTACGTTTACACAAGCGTATAATCCAAGTGATCCATTTGGCTCTTCTCAGATCTATGGTGAAACAGACCGCCTCGCCAATTTTAGTTTGAAGCCTGAAATCAGTACATCTTTTGAGGGTGGTGTTGACTTTAGACTCTTTGGCGGTCGTGTTGGATTAGACGTTACGTATTATCTGACGAATACCAAAAACCAGATTTTAAATATTCCCCTTTCCAACACAAGTGGGTATAATAGCCGGTCTATTAATGCAGGTGAGATCAAAAACTATGGCTACGAAGTCATGTTAAACACCATCCCATTAAAGTTTGACAATGGGCTGCAATGGAATTTGGATGTGAATTTTTCCAGCAATAGAAGCGAAGTAGTATCACTTTCTGACGGGCTATCAAATTATGTAATGGCAAGTCGTAGGGTGAGTATCGAAGCACGCGTTGGAGAGAGAATGGGAGATATGTACGGGATCGGCTTTGCGCGGGTTCAAAATACAGATTCTGATGCGCCTTATTATGATGCTTCTGGACAATTTGTGGGCCAAATGGTTTTCACTTCACCTAACGCCCAGGGCCAGGGTGGTGGAAGACCCGTACGCACAACGGAAAGAATCAAAATGGGTAACTATAATCCGGATTGGTTAGCGGGTATAAACAATACCATTACGTTTAAGGGAGTGAGACTTGGCTTCTTATTCGATATTCGTTATGGTGGTGAGATTTATTCCGAAACGCAGACTGTTGGAAGAGAAGGCGGAATTATTATTGAAACACTGGAAGGAAGAGAAAACGGATACTATCCGCAAGCATCGGCACAGGCAGATCCTCAACTGTTGAATGCCCCGGTCGGAACGTATGTAGTAGGACAGGGCGTACAACAAAATGATGATGGATCTTTTCAGGTTAACACTTCCAGAGTACTTCCACGCCAATGGCATTCTGCGTGGACAGGGGGAAGAAATATTGCGGAAGGGGCTATTTATGATGCATCGTTTGTGAAACTTCGCGAGGTGCAAATTGGCTATACCTTGCCTGATAAAATTTTCGGTAACCTTCCTTTCCGCAGCGTGAGTATTGCACTGGTTGGAAGAAACCTCGCACTATGGACTGATGTTCCGCACATCGACCCTGAGGTAATGTCGTACACTGGCGGAACTGCGCTTCCTGGAATTGAGTATATGTCAATCCCTTCGTCAAGAAGCTATGGTTTCAATATTGGTTTGAAATTTTAATAATGCAAATGCATGAGATCATGAAAAACATAAATAAGATAATTTTCATTTTGGCAGCTATGTTCACAGCAGTAGCTTGCGACAAGGACTTTGAAGAGGTCAATACCAACCCAAACGTTCCAACAACGGTTACACCCGACTTGCTACTAGCTGGTGTAATCAGAAATACGGTGAATGACCAGGTTGGTGAGGCATGGGGAATTGGAAATATTGTTGTGCAGCACACCGCCAAAATACAATTCGTAAACGAAGACCGCTATCTGTGGAACGAGCGAAACGGTGTTTGGAATAGTGTTTTCAATAATATGAGAAACGTTCAGAATATCATTACCATAGCGGAGAACGCCCAGCCGGTTCAAAATAATTACCTCGGAATAGCACTGATCATGAAATCATGGATGTTTTCAGTAGCAACTGATGCATACGGCGACATTCCGTATTCAGAAGCATCATTGGGAAAACTTGAGAGTAATTACATTCCTAAATACGACAACCAAGAATCCATCTATGCCGGTATTCTGTCTGATTTATCAAGAGCCAACGAGCTTCTGGGAACCAGCGCGGAATCGGTTTCAGGTGATTTGATATTCGGTGGATCCGTGACCAAATGGAAAAAGTTTGCCAATTCTTTGAGGCTTCGTTATTTGATGAGAATATCGAATAAACAGAATGTAAGTGCGCAAATGCAGGCGATAGTCGACAACCCTGCAGCCAATCCAATATTCGAAAGTAATGGCGATAATGCCGCATTGGTTTATCAGGCATCAGCTCCTAACCAATGGCCGCTCTATACAGCCAGAGTAGGATCTTTTGATGAATTCAGACTGAGTAAAACACTTGGAGATTACCTGGTAAGTATTGACGATCCCCGTTTAAAAGTATTTGGTAGACCAACCGAAAAATCCGTCGTCGATGGTTCACCAAAAATTGAAGGGATACCGAATGGACTCGAGGACACTCAAGCACTCAGCTATAATGGAGGACCTCAAAATGTTTCGAGAGTAGGACTCACTTTCGCATGTTTGGTTTGTGCCGATGCAAATCAGTCAGCACCAGTTGCAAATGCTTCAAGGGGATTGATAATGACTTATGCTGAGTTGCAATTTATTTTGGCTGAAGCGCGCGAAAGGAACTTGATCTCTACCGGAAATGCGGAAACATTCTACCTGAACGGTATCAACGCAAATATGGAATATTATGAAAGCATTGTTCCCGCAACATACGGTATCGATCTTACTTTGCCTGCTGATTATTTCACACAATCTTCAGTTGCCTATACAGGAACGACTAATGAAAGGCTGAATAAGATTGGTACGCAAAAATGGATAGCACTTTTCTTCAACGGTTTGGAGGCTTGGTTTGACTGGAGGAGAACAGGTTTCCCTGTCCTCACTCCTGGAGCGAGTAATCTAAATGATGATCTGATTCCGGTTAGATACATTTATCCACAATCAGAACAGTCTCTTAATGCAGCGAATCGTTCAGAGGCGGTATCAAGGCAGGGAGACGATACAATAAACACTCCTGTGTGGTGGGATAAAAACTAATATTGCTATTACGTAAGTGTTTGTGGCTGGTGCTTTGGTTCGGGCACTAGCCACATTTATTTTCTTTCATCCCTGCGGATTAAATTGTTTTCCACCCCATAACAATCTTTCATCTAATTATTGAAAAAATAATTTTCAGAAAAAAAATACAGCTCATCATGCGAAAAGTATTGATTTTGATTTTGTTTCATCTTCTTATTGCAGCCTTAGCCTATGGTCAGCAAAAACGAAAAACAGAGAATGTTATCCTCATTACTTTTGACGGCCTTCGTTGGCAGGAAGTGTTTGGGGGCGCAGACTCGTCCTTCATGAACCAACAAAAATTTCTGAAGGATGGAGAATTAAAAGAAAAATTCTGGCGGGATGAATCGAGCGAAAGACGTAAGGTGTTGCTTCCCTTTTTCTGGAATACTATCGCCACACAAGGACAACTCTATGGAAATCGGGCTTTAGGTTCTAAAGTTGACGTGACTAATAAGCAGTGGTTTTCTTTTCCCGGATACAATGAAATTCTTTCAGGAAAAGCAGACGATGCCAGGATCAACAGCAACGACAAAACGTATAATCCAAATACTAATGTTCTGGAGTTTATCAATGCACAGCCTTCTTTCAACGGTAAAGTTGCAGCGTTTTCGTCATGGGATGTTTTTCCCTATATTATTAATGATAAACGTAGCGGTGTGTTTGTAAGCACAGGAGTGAAGGCGGTTGATACACCGAATCTCAGTGAACGCGAGAAAATGTTGAACGATATGATCATGAACCTACCCAATCCGTTAGGTGATGTTCGCCTGGATGCTTTCACATTTTATTACGGACTTGAGTACATGAAAAAAAATAAGCCAAGGGTAATGTTTTTTGCCTTTGATGAAACAGATGATTTCGCACACGCGGGAGAGTATGGACAATATTTAAATTCGGCAAACTATACCGATCACTTCATCAGCGAGTTGTGGACATACCTGCAATCGGATGCCACATATAAGGATAAGACTACCTTAATAATCACTACCGACCATGGCCGAGGAACGAGTGCAGAGTCATGGAAAAGCCATGGTACGAAGGTACCTGAAGCAGATCAGATCTGGTTTGCGGTATTAGGTCCGGACACACCTCCCAAGGGTGAGATAAAAGAGGCATCGCACTATTACCAAAATCAGATTGCCAAAACGCTTGCATCATTTCTGGGGCTCGACTACAAAGGAGAAAGTAAGATTGGTGATGTTGTTACATCAATGCTTAAGACAAGGTGATCATGAGAGGTATTTCTGCTCTCTCATTTTTCGTTTTCTTTTTCATACAGGACGCTCTTGCGCAAGAATATTGGTTCTGGCCTAAATATACACTTGGACACAAAGCCGAGAATCACCCCGGCGCTAGAATTGATGCTCCTCAGGCATTGCCATCCACTTTCAAATCTGAAAGTATTCCGCTGATATTTCATGAAGAAGAACCAAGTGAAAGGGTAACTAATTTTATTGCTTCAGATAAACTGCCTCAAAAGAAATTCTCGGCTGAACTGTGGCTTGTGAATCACGTCAATCAACCGGTTGGGGCTTTGGTTACTGTAAAGAATAAATTTACAGGTGAAGAACCTGTATGGTTGCTAGGCGTGTACGGAAAGCATGTAGTATTTAGTTTGAAACCTGAAGGCCTAAAGTTCTCCAAAATTCTAACGCACGAAATAACCAAACGAGGCTGGAAAAACTATTGGCTTCATGTGGTCGCCGTTTTCGATGGACAAGAAATGCAGCTTTACTTCAACAGCGAATTGGTTGCCAAACAACGGGTAAGTCCGATGAAAAATTTTAACCCGGAAGATTTTGAAATTGAAGCAGCGGCTTACATGAACAAGGAACCATATATGGATATGGGAAATTTGTTAAAAATGTTTCATCTGTACGATTTACCATTGAATGAAAAGACGATACAAGACCGTTTTGAATTTCTGAAAGGTATGGTGACGGAGGGAAAACTTTATCCCGGAATATTTCATTTTAATGCAGGTCCTTATTTAAACAATGCGACAAAAAATACTATTGACATAATTTGGGAGACTGATCGTCCAGCAGATTTTATGATCGAATATGGTAAAAAGTTACCCTTTGAAAATAAGATTGAAATGATTACTCAAAAGGTTCTAACGGAAAAAAGTTCTTCGTCGCCAAGTAATATCTATAAACTGACGTTGAAAGATCTCGATGTTGAAACTCCCTACTTCTATAACATTAAAGCAACAGCACGCGATGGTTCCACTATGGAGTCCGGTGTGCTTACCTTTTCAACTGCGGTGAAAGAAAGTAGCTCTTTTGCATTCGGTGTGATTGGTGATACTGAAGCCAGACCCCACATCAATGATCGGATTTCCAAACTGCTTTGGGATGAACGACCGAATTTCATTGTGAATGTCGGAGATCTTACGGATGGTGGTGTAAAGGATCAGAAGTTTCAATGGAACTATGAATACTTTCAGGGTATGAATCAACTCACCAGTCGAATTCCGGTTTTTCCGGTACCGGGAAATGGGGAAGATGATCTGCACTGGTATAATCAGTATCACAACTATCCTTCCCGTGGGTATTATAGCTTTCGTTATGGCAATGCTGAATTCTTTATGCTGAACAGCAACGAAGCTGAAGATTTTGGTCCGGGGGGAACTCAATACGCATGGTTAGAAGATCAACTGAAAAAATCAACCGCTACCTGGAAATTTGTTGCCCATCATCATGCACCGTATTCCGCTGACGATGATGACTATGGCGATTCGTGGAAGGGATCGGCCGACCTTGGGGATCTTCGCATCCGAAAAATAGTTCCGCTTTATGAAAAGTATGGTGTCGACATGGTTTTCTTTGGTCATCTTCATACCTATCAACGAACTTTACCAATAAGAGATAACCTGGTAGATAAGCAAAATGGGGTGATCTATGTTCAAGGGGGTGGCGGTGGTGGAAACCTTGAGGATTTTGCACCCTCTCGCGCCTGGTTTAGTGCGAAGACCTATCGGGGACATCACTACTTTACCATTACCATTTATGAAAAGGATTTGAATTTCAAGATGTATGACTCCCAAGGTAGGCTGAAAGATTTTTTAGACCTCAGCAAATAGCGCAAGAGTTAATCTTAACTAGTCAATCACTTTTGAGATGCTTGTTAATCTGCTATAGGAAAACATGTTCGTTTAAAAAGTTGATTTTTATTTTGGTATACATAAAACACATAGAAAAATGAAGCTACTACTACCATTGCTGTTTGTATTGTTGTTATCAGCTTGCCAAAAGGAAAAAGCATCCGAATCGTCAGTGTGGATATCTTCTGCTCCGGCAGGCTCACAATACACAGCTATAAACCGGGAGGGGGTAACTGTAATACCAAACGGAAGGCTGATTGAGCCAACGGGTAAACAGATCACGGTAGCGCCCCATCCTTTCGGGTTAACAATAAGTCCGGATGGTCAGACGATTATTGCAGCGAACTCCGGTACCGGACCATTTTCAATATCAATCATTCGGGACTATAATTCTGATATCCCCAGCATCAAACAAATTCCTGAAGGCGTGAAGCCTGATGAAGGTTTGCTGGAGGCAGTTTTTATGGGCCTCGCGGTTTCTCCGGATAATAGTAAGGTTTATGTAGCAGGAGGTCAGCAGAATAAAATTCATGTATTCGACTTAAATACAAGTAAAAAGATTACTGAAATCAATTGTAATAAGTCATTTGATGAATCGGATTACAGCGATGGATATATCGGTGATCTTGTATTGTCAAAGGATGGGTCAAAGCTTTATGCGGTTGATCAAAACGGATTTCGAATGGTGGTAGTTGATACGAAAAAGAATGTAGTTATTCAAAATGTAAAGACGGGAAGATACCCTTTCGGCATAGCGTTGTCACCAGATGAAAAATCTGTGTACGTAGCCAACGTCGGGATGTTCGAGTACAGCTATATCAAAACATTGGACAAAACAAGAATTAAAGAGACAGCACTGAAGTTTCCAGCCTTTGCTTACGATTCGAAAGAAATGCGCGAGGGAATCAAGAATGATACACTAGAGGTTGAAGGTTTGGGCGATCCGAACGCTCCGGAGTCTTTTTCGGTTTGGCGTATTGATGTCACGAAGGAAAATCCGCAGGTTGTAGCGAAAATAAAAACCGGGGTACTAGTCGGCGAGGTAATAGATGGTATTGCAGCCGTTGGCGGATCTAGTCCAAATTCACTGGTTGCAACCGATAAGTATGTTTACGTCAGCAACGGGAATAATGACAATATCTCTGTGATTGATGTCGCTGAAAACAAGATTGCTACCACGATTGATTTAAAACTTGACGATAGGTTGGGAAATCTTAAAGGGTTGATACCCTTTGGTCTCGCCATCTCACCAGATCAGAAAAGATTATTTGTTGCAGAAGCGGGTATCAATGCCGTTGCTGTGCTGGATATACCTTCTCAGAAGGTATTGGGTCATATCGCCACAGGCTGGTTTCCATCAAAACTGAAAGTTACACCGGATGGAAAGCAATTGATTGTTTCAAATGCTAAAGGATATGGCAGTGGTCCTAATGGTGGAAAAACTTTTCAGAAAGGTCCTGAAGGAGATTACATTGGAAGTCTGATGAAAGGGACGGTATCAATTATTGATATTCCATCGGATGATCAACTAACCGCATTTACAGACAAAGTTATAGCGAATAATTTTTCTTTCCGGCAGTCGACGAAAGTATCTGACAATCCCATACCATCTTTTGTCAAAGAAAAGGAATCACCTGTCAAGTACATCATTTTTATTTCTAAAGAAAACCGTACCTACGATGAAATCTTTGGTCAGCTTCCAAGCGGCAGGGGAGATTCATCAATTGCGCGATATGGTAAGAATGTATCTTTCTCAAACAGGAAAGGCGACATGCAGGTCGATGTGGCTACAGTGATGCCCAATCATCTGGCGTTGGCCGATCAGTTTACAATCAGTGATAATTTCTATGTAGATTCAGATGTGTCAGCCGACGGCCACCGATGGTTATCAGGTACCTATCCGAATGAGTGGCTTGAAACGCACCACCCCGCAGCATACGGAGGTAAACGCAGAATGAAGGAGGACTCTAAAGCTCCGGGTAAATTTGGTATGACGGGTGCTGCCGGTGCGCTCTTTCCGGAAGAATACAATCAGCACGGATCTATGTGGGACCACCTCTATCGTCACGGTAAGGAGTTTTACAATTTCGGGTTTGGTGTTGAATTCGATGCCGGTAGTTATGCGGATTCGACGTTTAAATATGGCGGCGTTCGGTATCTGGTGAACTATCCCACACCCGGACCGTTGTACGACCGTACTTCCCGTTTCTTCCCAACGTATAACATGGCTATACCGGATCAGTTCCGGGCGGATATGTTTATCAAGGAAGTAAGTGAAAAATACCTCGATCAGGGAAAGGAATTACCTACCGTGTTAACCATGCAGTTGTTGAATGACCATGGTGCCCGTGACAGACCACACGCCGGATTTCCTTTTATGGAAAGCTACATGTCTGATAATGATCTGGCGCTTGGTCGTGTCGTCGAATTTCTAAGCCATACACCTTATTGGAAGAACATGATGATTGTGGTCACCGAAGACGATGCGCAAGGTGGAAGAGATCATATTGATGCACACCGAAGTATCCTGATGATAATTTCGCCATATGCTAAGAGGAATTTCAACAGCCATCAGCATTACAGCTTTGGAAGCATCTTTAAAACATTCTGGAATGTTCTGGGGGTTCCATCGCTAAACCAATACGACGCGGGCGCGACTGACCTGGCGGATTGCTTTACCAGCGAACCAGACTATACTCCATACAGAGCCTTGCCCGTCGACCCTCGGGTGTTTGATCCACAAAAAGCTCTGGATCCTTTTGATGAAAAATTTGAATGGGACGAGTTGGAGAAGTCGCCTAAGTTGGATGATCCCGATGAAATTAAAAAAGCGCGTGAAAAAGATAAACGACTTGAAGTGAATCATTAACAGATATCACATGCCACTTAAAAATAACCTTTGACATCTCCATGATGAAAAGATATTTACCAATTTTAATTTTCTTATTTGTTTGTAGAGCCACGATTCAAGCTGCGCCAGTTTCTGGGCAAAAACCTGACAGTACTATTGTTTTAAAAGAGGGCGTCGTGATTACAGCGCAACGTATGGAAACGGATGGCGATGCCGTTGCAGAGGCTGTATCAACCCAGACCAGAGATGAAATGATCCGATTGTCACCGATGACAACACCCGATGCTTTAGCTGCTATGCCTGGTGTATGGATGCAGAAAACCAACCACGGCGGAGGCGCGCCCTACATTCGTGGTCTCACCGGATATCAAACATTACTGTTAATGGATGGAATCCGTTTCAATAACTCCACTTTCAGATCCGGACCAAATCAATATTTAAATACAGTAGATCCGTTTACCTTACAACGTGTAGAAGTACTCCGCGGTCAGGGATCTGTTCAGTATGGAAGTGACGGTATAGGCGGGGTTGCACAGCTGTTTTTCAGAGAACCTGAGTTTTCTGTTGACGGAAGGACTGATGTTACTGGAAGAATTTTTGGACAGTACATGAACTACGACATGGAATACGCCGGACGTGCCGAAGTTGAAGTGGGTACTTCAAACTTTGCAATACTGGGAGGCATCACATACAAAAGTCTAGGCGATATCAGGGCGGGCGGTGACCTCGGTACCTTAAAAGAGACAGGCTATGATGAACATTCATGGGATATCAAAGCCAAAGCGAAAATCGGAAATGCAAAGCTTACAGCAGCCTGGCAACGTCTGGTTCAGGAAGAGGTACCGCTCTATCATCAGCTAGTTTCGGGGAATTATGCGCGCTTTCATTTCAATCCGCAACAGCGTGACATTGCTTATGTACGTTTGGAATCTTCTTATCAATCAAAAATATTTTCGCAAGTCCGGTATTCGGCAGCTTATTTAAACTCACTGGAAGAACGCGAAAAACAACGGCCCAATAGCCCCGTGACAAGATTTGAACGCGACAACGTAGATACCTACCACGGTGCAGTTGAAATACTATCTGATCTTTCGCCACGATGGAAGGCATCCTCTGGTGTGGAATATTACTATGATCGTATTGCAAGTTCAGCAAGAGATGAAGATGAGATTATCGAGCAGTCAAATGATGTGAGAGGTCTTTATCCTGATGGCACAAAGTATATGAATGCTGCGATTTTTTCCATGCATTCTTTTGATCTTGATAGATTTAGTCTTTCCATTGGTGCCCGTTACAATATCCTTCAGCTAAAAGTTGATGATCCTGTATTTGGTGAAACTACGGTTAAGCCAGAAGCTTTAGTTGGCAACATGGGTATTGTTTATAAAGCAAGTAAAAACATCCAGATTCTTGCAAACGCCAATACAGGCTTTCGGGCACCGAATGTAAATGATGTAGCAAGTTTTGGGGTAGCCGATTAT
This sequence comes from Chryseolinea sp., assembly GCA_041747735.1. Classification (GTDB taxonomy): domain Bacteria; phylum Bacteroidota; class Bacteroidia; order Cytophagales; family Cyclobacteriaceae; genus Chryseolinea. The sequence goes on along the minus strand of JBGTEP010000022.1, from coordinate 67,818 downwards.
CGGTATGAGGTTCCAAATTATGGTCTCGAGCCGGAAAAGTCATTTCAGTATCAGGCAGGCATCAGAGCAAAGACACAGAAATTTAATATGGAGGTATATGTATATCAAAATCATTTAAAAGATCTGATCACTAACGTTTCTTCAACCTATGATGGACAGGATAGCCTGGACGGATTTAAAGTATTTCGGAAGGAAAATAGCAACAAGGCATTGATCAACGGAATTGAAGCCGAGTTAAACTTTACTCCGTATACATGGCTTAGTACATTTGCCAATGCAACGTACACTGTAGGCGACAATATAACACGGGATGAACCGCTGAGCAGGATACCTCCCTTGTTTGGGCGGATAGGAGCCGATGCAAGGTTCAGGCAATTTACATGGAGGGTGGAACTTCTCGCAGCGACAAAACAAGACCAACTATCGGGTGGAGACAAACAGGATAGCCGTATCCCGCAGGGAGGAACACCAGGCTGGACAGTCTTGAATACGAGGGTGCAATATGTCTATAAGAATTATCGGATCAATACCGGTATTCAAAATCTTTTCAACAAAGCTTATCGCGTACACGGTTCTGGTATTGACGGTGTGGGAAGAAGTTTCTTTGTGTCGTTCATTGCTGAATTTTCTACCCGACGCAATTAGAGCAAATCAGATCATCCGAAAAAACCTACTCCATGCGACATTAATCCAGCGAGTAATGGAATTATAAAAAGCAAAAGAAGCTCAATGCGCAACATCCAAAAAATCGATTTCGGAACGGTCACTATTTCTTCTGCATTGCCTTTGCTCTTTTTGATAAAAAATACGGTGGAATAAATTGACAACAGTCCGATGATAACAAAGAGGGTAATCTTTATATGAAAGATCCAGTTTTTAGTGTAGACGACAGAGGGTTTTCCGTAGCTCCCCAGCCATAAAGTTAAACCCGCAGCGACAAGAGCAATAGCAGCAAAGCCGTACACAGCATCAATTCTCGATAGCCGGAGAAGTTCAGTGCGCGTCAATTCTTTTTTGAGAAGAAGATGTTCGCACGTTAGGGAGCCAACAATGGCGAAGATGCTGATAAAATGGATGTACCGTAAAAAAATTTCTATAGTCATTGGATACTTTTTTGGTTAAATAAAAAATAATTTAATTCAATTCCAAGAACCTTCATTTACGGGGAATATTAATAAAGCATCTTTTCGTAAGAAACCGAGTGCAGTTCACCTAACTTTACCAGCATTTGAGTTTTAGATGATTGAGAAATTGCAGCCGTGGAATTTCAATCTCCGTAAAACTTCCGTGAGGAAACTAAATATTCCGTTGGCACATGAAGTATGTTCGACTTGTTTTGGGAAGTGGCGGCGCCAGGGGGATGGCGCATATCGGTGTAATAGAGGAGTTACAAAAGGAAGGTTTTGTAATTAAGGAGGTAGTAGGATGTTCAATGGGCGCGGTAGTCGGTGGAATTTATTGTTCTGGTTACCTCGATGAGTATAAACACTGGCTTATCGGATTGACAAAACTTGACGTCTTTAAACTCTTCGACTTCGCGTTTTCATCACAAGGGTTTGTAAAGGGCGAGAAAGTTTTTAGGGCAATAGAGCTTCTGATTGGAGATCACCAAATTGAAAATTTCAAAATTCCATTTACCGCTGTTGCTGCAGATATCCTGAATCGAAAGGAGGTACACTATCGTTCGGGAAGTTTATTTAAGGCTTTACGTGCGTCCATCGCAATCCCAACCGTTTTTACTCCGGTTATCGAAGGGCGTTCTCAACTAATAGATGGTGGTGTTTTAAATCCGCTTCCGCTCGACCTTGTTAGCCCCGATCAGGATGACATAGTTGTTGCAGTAAATCTGAATTCTAACATTCCCTTAGCAAATAATATTATTGCTGATGTTAATACAGAGAAAGCAGCGTATCTGAAAATGCTTGATGCATTTCGCTTTCAGATTCTAAAGCTAGACAGTAAAGCAGAAACAAAAATTGAAATGTTTGGCTTTTTTGATTTGCTCACTAAGTCGTTCGAGATGACGCAAGAACGCGTGGCAGAACTAATGATCGCCCTCTACCGTCCGGCAATTCTCGTTGATATTTCAAGAGAAGCATGTGGTGTATTTGAATTTTACAGGGCGAATGAGATTATCGAAGAGGGCAGGAATGCTTTTCATAAAGCTTTGAAGGAGTACAAAGACAAAACTACATCAAGTGAAAATTCCTGATGTATTGGTCATCAGGAATTTTCATTGTTACAAACATTCTGTGTTATTGACTTATGTTGAAATTGATCTGCTGAACCAATCTTACCTTTACAGGTTTTCCGCGCTGTTTCCCCGCATTCCATTTTGTCAGTGCTAGCACGCGGGTCGCCTCTTCATCACATCCGAAACCTATTCCTTTAAGTACTTTAAAGTTTACCGGTTCTCCTTTTTCATTCACTGTAAATTCTACAAACACCCTACCTGTCGCGCCGGCGCGTTGTGCGTGTTTTGGATATTTCACGTTCTTGCCCAAATCCTTATAGAAGCCTGGCCATCCACCTGCAGGTTCTGGCATTTTTTCTACAACGCGAAATGTAACGGTATCTGAAACGGGTTCACGGGGAATGTCAACGGATCCGATCGGTAAGTCAGGTATTTCTGTATTCGACTGATCAGGAAGTTCAGGAGTAGGATTTTCCTCGATGTGATCATCTTTCACTTCTTGAATTTGTGAATTCATTGTAATAAACTGTTTTGCCTTCGGTAGCGGTATGGGCTTTTGTTTCTCGTAGATAACCGGGATGTACGGCAGTTCCAACTCTCCCAGAAAATCTTTTTTTGGAGAATCGCCATCTTTTTTTAACGGTACTGTCCACGTAAAGGCTGTAATTACGATTATTAGACTAATCGAAAGACTAAAATTAAACAGTACACCACGACTTTGGTGTACATCATACTTCGGGTTCTTCTTGGGTTCCATAGGTTTAAGATTTAAAGTGGAACCGCGCGGCACGACGACATTCGCCGTGAACATGTTGGAGTAAGAATGCATGTGGTTTTTTAAAGTCACATTCTGAATCCGGCTTTCGAAAGAATTTCTTTTTTAGTAGATTGGATTGAAACGACGTCTTGGTAAAAATGGATAGTCCGGTAAACGAAAACCTTATCGACAATTTAAACAACCTTTAAGTAAAAAGATGATTACCCTGTTAAGAACCAACTCAGACAACAAAGATTTTATTGCGCTTGTAAAACTACTTGACCTAGAATTGGCGGAGCGGGATGGATCGGATCATGAATTCTATCATCAGTTTAATAAGATTACCATGATCAAACATGCCGTTGTAATCTATGAAAACAAAATTCCAACAGCATGTGGTGCCATAAAGGAATTCGAATTAAAAGCAATGGAAGTAAAAAGAATGTACGTTTTGCCGCACCGAAGAGGATCCGGGTATGCCACAAAGGTACTTCTGGAGTTGGAAACCTGGGCAGCTGAATTGGGTTATGACAACTGCGTTTTGGAAACCGGTAAGAAACAACCAGAAGCAATCAGGCTTTATCAAAAAAATGGTTACAAAACGATTCCAAATTATGGGCAATACATCGGTGTTGAAAATAGTGTTTGTTTTGAAAAATCAATTACGGTTCAGGGTTAGTCCAATTCTATCTCAAACTCACTCTGCATTACGTACATTGATGTCGAAAAATTAAAATCCCGATCAACAACAAAATTATTAATAGAATAACCGAAGCAATTTCTAAATGGTAAATAAAAAATCCGAACCGTTAATTCGGATTTTTAGTAAAAGCTTTTAAGGATTAAACCACGATAAACAATCCTGCAATTGCAAGTACTTTATCAGGTGCCAAGGGTTCGTCAAACGCCTGAGTTGCAACGGCATCACTGTAACCAAGTGTTTTAACGTCTACACCGCCCTGAGTTACATTGTCTTTACCTTCATATACAGCAGCGGGAGTGCCCATACTTCCGGTGATCCAGCCTTTCTCGCGACACAGTCTTCTAATCATAGAAGCATGCCGTGCTTCAACAGAGTGAATTTGAAGCGCAGCTGTGAGTACCACATCGTCTCCCATTAGTTCAGCAGCTCTCCCTTTGTAAGCACGCGCCCCTGTATCTTCAAGCGCCTGAGCCAATGCTAAAAAAGTTTGATAGTTTGTAAACACATCTGCATATGTTCCGGCTGCGGTAAAATCAAATTTCGGTTTTGAAACGGGTGTTGCCCCCATGGAGGTAATAACAGTCTTCAAGAATGCAACATGAGAGGTCTCGTAAAAGCCGATTGAGATACTGCAAAAGTGAGCAAGGATTATTTGACGACAGTAATTATGAAAAGTACAGACGTAAGTCGTGAAGAAGCATCCGGGAAAGCGGATACGCTTATGATGAAATATGAGGAAGCCAGCGCAAAGTGGCAAGCAAAAAAACAAGAGCTTAAAGCCAAGGCTGAAAAAACCGCCGATGATGTGGCTGCTGCTACCTCAACAGCTTTTATAGTACTCTTTTTCGTGCTGATGCTCGGTGCTTTGGCCGCATGGTTTGGGGCCCGGTTAGGAACGCAGTCAAAGTATAATGCTAATTATGAAGGACCGTTGGTAGCCGGTGCTAGTGCTACCTAGGGTTGGAATTCTAAATTTTGACAATAATGCCCATCTCGGACAATAACTTACCCTTGTAATTACAAGATTAAGTTTAAAAGAGACGCGGCGTTGGCGTTAAAACTTTTGAGGCACAAGAAGCAATGACAGCTTGTTGAAAGGCGTTTACTCATTCCGCAGACTCTCTGCCGGGTTTGTGAGTGCCGCCTTGAAAGATTCAAAACTTACCGTGATGCCGGCGATTAGTAGCGCCAATAATCCTGAGAGTAGAAAAACTTTAAATGTGATGTCAGTTCTGTAAGCGAATCCTTCCAGCCAGTTAGTCATCACAAAGTATCCGCAAGGGATTCCAATGAGAAAGGCAATGAATACCAATATTAGAAAGTCCCGCGAGAGCAACGTCACTACATGGGTCACGGTAGCACCCATCACCTTGCGTACACCAATTTCTCGGGTACGTTGTTCCGCAGTGAAAGCCGCTAGTGCGTACAGTCCAAGGCAAGCTACCAGAATTGCCAGTCCTGCAAAGAGCATCACGACCTGCGAAAGATTCTGCTCCGTTCGGTAGAGGGTATCCATTTGTAGATCGAGAAACGTATATTCAAAAGCCGCGGTTACATTTTTTTTGTAAATATTCTCCAGTTGTTTCATCGTGCTTGGCAAGTTTCCTGAGTTGACTTTAACCAAGAGATAATTATATGGTTCTGAATGGGCGTTGTTGTGAAAACAAAACGGAGTGATGCTTTGGTGCAGGGACGCAAAATGAAAATCTTCCATCACACCCACTACTTCGCTAGGGCCATTAAAACCTTGGATGTTTACCGTAGTGTTAATCAGATCTTCAGGTAAGACCCCCAGGTAATTAGCAGTAGCCTGATTGATGATAACTTGCGTAATAGTATCAGTGGGATCTTTTTTCTCTGGTAACGACTGTCCTGCCAATAGCTTGATGCCCAGTAAATCCAGTACCTCATGCGTTGCACGCACAGTTTTCAGACTCGACCCCGTTCCGCTTTCTCCTGCGCGTAAAATATTGCGACCACTCGCGCCCATTCCCGGGTACGACTGACTTCTTCCTACTGAAACAACATCACTTAAACCTTCATAGGCTGATTTGATGCTCATTATATTTTCACGATTTGCTGCAGTAGTCATTACCGCTACTACCTGTTCAGGTTCATAGCCCAGTTTTTTTGTACGGATGAATTCCATTTGCTGATAAAAAACCAGTGATGAAATAATTAGGATGATGGATATTGAAAACTGAAACACGACGAGTCCTTTGCGCACCAGGAGTTGGCCGCCGGATGCAGATGTTTTTTGCAATGCTATTTTTGGTGAGAAGGAAGAAAGGTAGAGTGCAGGGTAGAGCCCGGCCAACATGGTTAACAGTAGCCACACCGTGATAAATCCGATTGAGAACCAGCCTGACTGGACAAAACTCATCGTGATGTTTTTACCACTCAGTTCATTGAAAAGTGGATAAATAAATCCAAAGGCAGCCAGGCTGATCAGCAACGCGATGAAGACAAATACCGCCGCTTCAAAATAAAACCTGCGTGAAATTTGGCTGAATGTAGCACCAAGTGTTTTGTTGATGCCTACTTCTTTTATCCTTCGTTGTGATTGCGCGGTACTGAGGTTCATATAGTTCACGGCTGCAATCAGGAGGATAATACTGCCTAGTGCGATGAGAATTTTTATCTGTTTGTAGTCCCCATAGCTGCGATTGTCGTTTGCTTTCATGTCGCCGGAGTGCAGGTGTATGTCGGTGAGGGGCTGTAGAGATAGTGTGTACCAGCGGTGGTCTTCCGGTACATTACGTTGCACCATATCGGTTATCTTTTTGTCGGCCGCTTGCTGCGAAACGTCTTCGTGTAACAAGAAAAATGTGTCAAAGCTTGCATTACTCCAACTTTGATTTTTATCCTGACCAAACCAGTTACTGGAAAAGCTTGCAATAAGATTGGGCTGCAGAAAGGAATTAACAGGAATATTTTCATACACTCCTGTCACTTCAAGTGACAAGCTACCGTCAACCGTGATAACCTGGCCGATGGGATCTGTATTGTCAAAGTATCTGGAGGCTGTGGCTTCGCTGATAATCACTGTACCGGGTCTGCTGAGCAACTCATCTTTTCGCTCGCCTTTGGTAATGGTAATGGTGAAGATTTCCAACAGTTCAGGGTCAGCGAAGTATAAACTTTTTTCACTGAAGTTTTCAGTGCCGGCTGTGATAAAGGCGATGTCTCCAAAGTTGTGATGGAAATATCGTGCTGCCTTTTCCACTTCCGGAATTTCTTTCATCGCTGTCGGTGCTACCAGGTTCGGTACACCACCCCATTTGAATACTTCACCATTGAAATCTGCAGTGATAACGCCGCGGTAGATTCTTTTTTTCTTGAGATGAAACTGGTCGTAGGAGAGTTCGTCAACCACGTAAAGGCTGATAGCAAGGAAGGCAGTGAGTCCGATAGAGAGGCCAAGAATGTTGATGGTGCTAAATGATTTATACCGAAGCATGTTGCGAACGGATAATTTCAAAAAATTGATCAGCATAGTGAGACAGGTTTTCAGGCAGACTGCATTACTAAAATCGTTCCAGAAGAAGCATCTAAATAAATCGCTTAAAATACGATGGTTAATGTTTGATGGCTGTCCGTTCTTGCTGCGATAGTGTCCACTAACGGGCAACTGGATAATTTTGTTGGTACGAAGCTAATATGAGAAGACGAGAAGGAGAGAGGACAAGCAGATCATTTGAAGGGATAAGGGATTAGTAGGTTCCAATGTAGCATCGGTTTGTTCAGCAGTTGCTATTCATTTCTCAACATCGTAGCGGGGTTAGTCATGGCGGCTTTTAAAGTTTGAGTACCGATCGTGATGATAGTGACAAATATTGTTAACAGGCCTACCCCAAGGTAAGTGTATACTTCCATCTCTATATGATAAGCGAATTCCCCGAGCCATTGATTCATAATGTACCATGCAATTGGCCACGCGACGGCATTTGAGATCAGCACAAGTATAACAATTTCCTTGCTTAGTAAGTGAACTATACCAGGAACAGATGCGCCCAATACTTTTCGTATACTTACTTCTTTACTGCGTTGAATGGTGCTGAAGGTGGCGAGTCCGAATAGTCCCAGGGAGGCAATAAATACAGCTAAAAATGAGAATACAAAAAATAGCTCACGCTGACGTGCTTCACTTTCGTAGAGCCGGCTGTAACGGTCGCTCAGAAAACTATACTTTAACGGTTCGTGCGTTACGAATTTTTTCCAGGTAATCCCGATATGATCAATCCCTTCTTTCATCTTTGCCGTGGAGATACGCACGGATATGTGGCTATAGTTGTTAAACTGATTGAAAATAATAGGTGCAATCGGCTCATGTAAGGACTCGAAATGAAAGTCTTTTACTACGCCTATAATCGTTCCCGCCTCGCCGCCACTGATCTGTTTTCCGATTGCCTCCTGATTTGTAAATCCTAGCAATCGAATTGCGCTTTCATTTAAAATGAATCCGCTGGGCACCCCTGTAATCCGCTCCTTCGCGAAGTCGCTTCCGTATATGATCGGAATGGAATAGGTAGCAAAGAAATCTTTATCCACGCTAACAGTTTTCATAACCGCGCTTTTTTCGCTCGCATCGCCTGCCTGTTGAATATTCGTTGTGTTTAATAATCGCGAAGTCGGAATAATATTGGATCTCGTAACGTCTGCAATTTCATGGTGTTCTTTTAGTGCATTGTAAAAAGCATCGTAATGTTCATCCATGTGATACCGGAATGTGACGACTTGATCTTTTGAGTATCCAAGATCCTTGGTATTGAGGAATTCGAATTGTTGATAAATGACTATAGTAGCAATAATAATAATCGTCGATATGCTGAATTGTGTTGTAACCAATATCTTTCGCATTCCGCCTCCGTTTCCAATGGCCCCACTTTGCCCCTTAAGGATTTGCGTTGGTTTATAACTTGAAATAACAAACGCAGGATAAATACCTGCCATTACACCCACAAAAATTACAAACGCGAGCAGTAAAATTACCGTATCGTACCTCAAATGGTCATCCAACTGTATCGACTTCCCGGTGAACTCATTTAACCAGGGAAGGCAAATTGAAGTTACTGCTATCGCAATGATCATCGCAAGAAATGTGGTGAGTATTGATTCGCTGATGTATTGAATGATTAATTGCTTTCTCAGGGCACCTGATACTTTTCTTAAGCCTACTTCTTTACCTCTTTCAGTTGCGCGGGCAGTAGATAGATTGATGAAGTTAAAGCATGCTATTACGATGAGAAAGAGGCCAATCGCTTCCATAGCATATACGTGGTTGACATTCCCATTTGCTTCTGCTTCAGAATCAAGGTGTGAATGCAGATGGATAGAGGTTAAAGGTTGTAGTACTAAAGTGGTCGAAGTACTTGATTTTCGTGTGTCACCTCCGTTGGGCATGTGCCGATCAATAAAGGATGGTAGTAACTGTTGGATCCGTTTGGCATCAGATGCATCGTTCAGCAGAATATAGGTAAGGAAAGAATTCACCTCCCAACTGTTTTGTAATTTTTCCGGTCCGAAAAGATGCTCGTCGTTTAATGTGTTAAACGAAATCAATACATCTGGATGCCAGTGCGATGTAATTGGAAATCGTTTATAGGTACCTGTTATTTCCATCAGCGTGTCAGCGATAGCAACTTGCTTCCCCACTACATCGGTATGGCCGAACATTTGTTGTGCTACGTTATCGGAAAGCATAATCGTAAATGGATGGGTAAGTGAAGTAGCAACGTTACCCGACAGGATTTCGATCGAAAAAATATCAATTAAGGACGGTTCGGCGAAATACCCGTTTTCGATGTCATAACTTTTTATAGCCATCTTTTCTTCATGGGTAACTGTTGACCGAAGGGGCCCATAAGCGCGTGTTGCTTGGATAATTTCAGGAAAATCGTTTTTTAGTAGCGGCGCGAAGGGCGGAGCTAAATGTCCAAGGTGCATATGCACACTACCTTCATCCGATAAAAAATTTCTGGTCACTCGGTATATCTTATCAGCATTCTGGTGATACCGGTCATAACTTAATTCGTCGTAAATAAAGAGGGCGATTAGCAAGCTACCTGTCAACGCTAACGCCAGGCCCAGAATATTAATGATACTGACCAACTTGTTCCTGGTCAGAATCCGAATGGCTATTTTCAGGTAGTTATGCAGCATGATAAATTTCGTTTAGCACAGCATACATTGCTAATTCCTCGCCAACCCGTTAAAACGGCTGATACCGCAATTATGGAGATTTTCTCTATCTATAACCGGACTAACTTGCCCGATTTCGAACGATTTAAAACTAGCTCAACAAGATAATTGAATTAACCTGAATAGTCATCTGTATTTGGAAAACTTTAAGCTGACTGTATGTTCCTAAAAAACTACCTTACGTGGAAAACAGATCTTCATTAATACGTAGCAAGTTGTTTCTCATCAATTATATGGATCAATTGAGAGGAGTCATATTCAGTACCGTTTTTGATTAACGAAGTAGTAGTTTCTATACTAATTATTGAGTCTTCCCACTCTATTTCACCAATTACCTTTGGAGATATAAGTGCTTTTTTACCGGGTAAGAACTTACCAGTATCTACTACCAGCCAGTGAATGGTCCACATACTTTCACCAAGGATAAAATCTTCAACCTTACCGATGTTTCCATCAGTTGCTTCAACTTTGTAACCGGTAACTTTTTTGGTGCTTCTCAAACGGTTATCAGCATCAGCATCTTTCTGCGCTTGTTGTTCAGCGAATTCTTCATACGGCATACCGATGGCCAGCGGGTCTGAGCCAGTCGCTAAAGGTAGAATACCGGCACCGAAGTAGCCAGCACCCCAATAGGCAGTCCAGGGATAATACTTGTGCAATTTAATTTCCTCCTGGCGAGACACGGGTACATCCGTATTTACATCCGGACTATTCTTAATCTGTTCTTTTGTCAGATTAACCGGAAAGATTTTTTTTTCTAGATCCGGTGGCATCAGTGCTTCCGGAGAGATAAGTACAACCCGGCCTGAGAGCCAATTGCCGGTATCTACGATGAGATATCGTATTGTCCACGATTCATCGTCAAAGTAAAAATCCTTCACTTTTCCTATCTCACCATCCTTTGCTCCGATAGTAAATCCAATCAAACTTTTTACATTATGCTTCATACCCTATGTGTTTAATATTAAAAAATGTCGTATGTCTGCCTTCCGAAGACCGGGAATGCGATAACAAATTATCCCCGTGATTCTTCCTTAATCTTAAGTGCATAACACCATTCATTGCTTATGGAGTGACCATTATCATGCCCGTTATCTCACTTACAAAACATGATTCTGATGGGTCCAGAAGGGTCGGGTTTTACTTAGAGGATCAGGAAAATCAATACTCACTGCCTGACTGTGGAAAACATTCAACAAATACTGGATGCTGTGGAAAATCTTGTATGTGCCATTTCAAAATTCATTCACAGGAACGTCAGCAACTGTTTAACGTATCGGATTGGTACCATCTGTCCAGGAATTTCAATCTACCAAATATTATCTTCAAACCATTTGCGTGAACGTGTTTCATTTTATAAAGGATAATCATATAGCTGGCCGGTAAACTGCTGGGGTCAAATCCGCTTGAGATTTAACAGACCTGGGAGCGAATATTTCGTCAGAATGCTTTCCATGTAACAGGAGGTGCTGAGATGCGAGCGTTGTCTGCGATTAACCTGGCGCAGTGGAATATCATGGGACAGGTCGCCGGATTACCGTTGTACCAATTTATATAGGAGTCGATTTATTTTCGATGTTATAGTGAAATCACATTAAAGTGATCCATTCAGAGCAGGCCAGGAATTCTGGTTTTTTTTCTTTAATTGCCAGTGTCTTTAATTTTACTCTTTCGATCCAGTATAGCCTTACTCTATGTTCGCCTGTCCTTATAATTCAGCAATTCAACATCTTAGTCTAAAGGTGATCTTCGTCTTTCTTTCGGTGACCCTTTGGCCATTCACAGACTGTAAAGCTCAGAACAAACCTAATGTGTTATTGATCATGGTTGACGACATGGGATATGGCGATATTAGCATGGGAGGAAATTCTTCGATTAACACTCCGAACCTGGATCGCCTTTCTTCGGAAAGCATTTCATTCAAAAATTTTTATGTTTCTCCTGTCTGTGCTCCCACCAGGGCCAGTCTGTTAACGGGTAGGTATCACCAACGTACTGGCGTTCGAAGTGTAACCAATGGTTATGAGACCATTAGGCCGGAAGAAGTAACCATTGCTGAAGTATTCAGCAAACAAGAATATCGGACAGCCATGTTCGGCAAATGGCATCTTGGTGAAAATTATCCCAGTCTTCCAAATGAGCAGGGCTTTCAGGAATATATTGGTTTCCGCACTGGGCATACCAACAATTACTTTAATGCTGTTCTCGAACGCAATGGAAAGCCTTATCAAACAAAAGGATACATTTCAGACGCTTTGACCAATGAGGCTATTAAATTTATGAAAGACGGAAAGAAACCTTTCTTTTGCTACCTTCCTTACAATGCACCTCACACACCGCTTGATGTTCCCGCTGAGTATCTGGAAAGGTTCCAGGGAAAGGATTTAAAAGAGCGGGTGGCACGAGTATATGCGATGATGGAAAACCTCGACTGGAACATTGGCAGAATCCTTGAGCATCTCAAACGCAACAACCTAGAGAAGAACACAATTGTTATTTTTATGAGCGATAATGGGCCGATTGGAAGTTTCATGGGACCTCCTGAAACATGGCGTTACAACGCTGGCCTTAGAGATCAAAAGTTTACCATATATGAAGGAGGGGTTCGCTCCAGGTTTTTCTTACGCTGGCCAGGTGAATTAGAACCTAAACAGATAGATAATATAGCTGCGCACATCGATGTTCTCCCTACACTATTGGACTTGTGTAAAGTAAATGGTAAAACACTTCCTCTGGATGGAAAAAGCCTCATGCCATTGCTTGATAACTCGCCGCAGACCACCTGGCCCGATCGAATGCTATTCATGAATTATAGTTTACAAGGACTGGATTCTACTAATCCCTATCCGGGAGGAATGGCGCGGAGCGAACGCTACAAAATGGTAAACGGAGTAGAGCTGTATGATTTGGCCAATGATCCGGGTGAAAAAGAAAACATAGCCGACAAAATGCCGGGCCTGCTGGCCACAATGGATTCTGCCTACCGAAAGTGGATGCAAGAGACTTTACCGGGTGAGAGCTTCAGTGTTCGCCCGGTAGAAGTAGGACATAAAAATGAAAAAGAAGTGATTATTACACCACACCTTGGAAGGGTAAAAGGTGCTCTGAAGTTTACGGGTTTCAGAGGTCTTCACGCTGGAGAAAAGAGGATAGGCGTTCATCCAAACGGCGTTGATGGCGATTGGATTGCTAACTTTACTTCGAATGAGGACACGATCACGTGGCATGTCAAAATTCTGAAAAAAGGTGTCTACACTTTTTCTGCGAATATACACAGCGTTGCAAATCAAAATGCCAACCTGGTAGCATGTGCTGAAGAGCAGTGTATTTCCATTCCGCTGAGGAATACAATAGAAACTGCGCCCGGAAAGTGGGAAAGAATCCATATGGGCGAAATGACTCTCGCACCGGGAACATACAAGCTTTCCATTTCGGGCTCAAAACAAATCACCGCGCAGAATGAGTTAGCTTTAAGCGCCGTCATTCTCACCGCAAAGTAGCAGCGGGAGGTAGTAGTGGTACATTTAACTTTTACACAAATGATTTCCAGAATAATTTTGTCCGGTATCTTTTCGCTTTTGCACATTGCTTTCATTTGTGCTCAATCAGTATCTGATCTTCGCTGTGAGAACGTTGTTAATCCACTTGGGATTGAAACCCTAACGCCGAAGTTAAGTTGGATTATCTCTTCACCTTCGCGTGCAGAAATGCAAACCGCATGGCAGGTTCTTGTCGCGACATCTCCCGAACTTCTTAGCGAAGAAAAAGCGGATTTATGGAATAGCCAAAAGGTTGTAACCGATCAGTCTATAAATGTGGCCTATCGCGGAAAAACTCTTCAGTCTCGAAATGCTTGCTTCTGGAAGGTGAGAGTTTGGAACAGCCAGGGGAAGGTGACTAACTGGAGCGAGACGGCTGAATGGGAGATGGGGTTGCTTTCTCCCAGCGACTGGAAAGGAAAGTGGATCAGTGCCGTTCCGCAGAGTGATACGACGGCGCCAGTACTACCTGCTCCTTTTTTTCGCAGAGAATTTAACGTCGCATCAGGGGTGAAAAGCGCGAGGTTGTATATGTCCGGTTTAGGGTACTACGAAGCTTATCTCAACGGAAAGAAAATTGGTGATCATGTTCTCGACCCGGCTTTTACGCGTTATGACCGAAGCATTAAATATGTAGTGCACGACATCACGGCTTTAGTTCGAAATTCATCACCTAACGCAATTGGCGTTGTACTGGGAAACGGTTGGTACAACCAGCATTCCAGAACAGCATGGGATTTTGACATGGCACCCTGGCGCGATGCACCGGTAGTTCTTGCGCAGGCTGAAATAAACTATGAAGATGGCAGAAGTGAAATCATTGCCACCGGGTCAGATTGGAAATACTCCAGCGGCCCCATAACATTTAATGATGTTCACAACGGCGAACATTACAATGCCATACTGGAACTGCTGGCATGGGACCAGCCAGGATATAATGATTCGCAATGGAAATTTTCGTTCGAAAAAAATGGCCCATCTGGAAAGCTTTCGGCACAACTTATGCCACCGATCCGGGTGGTAAAAAAGCTGGCACCTGTCAAGACAACGCAGGTTGGCAATACAGTGGTTTATGATATCGGACAAAATATTTCGGGTTGGATTCGCTTAAAAGTAAAGGGACCTGCCGGGGCTCACGTGACCATACGCCATGGTGAAAGAATCAATGAAGATGGAAGTCTGGATATTAAGGAATTGAGCCGTTTCATCTGGACTGGAGAAGTACAGACCGATCGTTATATCTTAAAGGGGGGGGTGTCGGAAACGTGGAGTCCAAGATTTACCTATCACGGGTTTCAATATGTCGAAGTGCGTGTGTCTTCCCCTGAATTGAAAATTGAAGAACTCGAGGCTGAGGTAGTTCATACTGACTTTGTGCAACGTGGAACGTTTACCTGTTCGGAGCCGCTATTTAACAAGATTCACGAAAACCTTAAGTGGTCATATCTTACCAATTACCACGGATACCCTACCGACTGCCCACACCGGGAAAAAATGGGTTGGACCGGAGATGCGCATCTCGTTTCTGAAGCGGGTTTATTCAACTTTGAATCGGAACGCGCGTACTTAAAGTGGCTCGATGATTTTGTTGACGAACAGCTACCTACTGGGCAAGTTCCAGGAATCATTCCCACTAGTGGCTGGGGTTATACGAGAGGCAAGTCAGAAACAATGGCGCGGGGTCACGGACCTCAATGGGAAGGTGCCATTTTGCTCATTTGTCGTGACTTGTACCATTATACCGGGGATAGTTCAATTGTGACAAAATATTATCCGGCCATGCAGGCGTACGTGGATTATTTATCCAGCCACTCCGTTGATAATCTGATCGCATTCGGTATTGACGATCACAAACAAATACGACCTGTTACGGGTGGTGAATTTCTCTCTGCAGAATATTATTATTATTTAGTTGCTCTACTTTCGGACATGAGTGCCGTTGCAGGGAAAAAGGAGGAGGAAAAGCAATACCGCGAACTTGCAGGACGTATAAAAAATGCTTTTAACGATCGTTATTTTAATCCCCAGACCAGTGTCTACGGGCAAGGCGGGCAGGCACAGAACGCCGGGCCACTTCACCTTGGACTGGTAGAAGAAAAGCACCAGCAAGATGTGATGAAGAATCTGATCAAAGCTGTAGAAGAAAACAAAGGCCATATTGAAACTGGAGTCGTTGGGACGAAACATCTTATCCACGCGCTAATGGACGGCGGCCAGGATCGTGTTTTGTACGATATGGCTAGCAAGAAAGATTTTCCTGGCTGGGGATATTGGATAGAACTCGGCGCGACAACGCTATTCCAGAACTGGGATGGTAGCCAGTCGCGAAATCATATTATGTTCGGCACGATCGGCGACTATTTTTACCAGGGTCTGGGAGGGATTAAAACCGATCCGGAAAAGCCAGGCTTTAAGAATTTCTTCATTGAACCACTTTTGAACAATGATCTGACTCAAGTGTCTGTTTCCTTCAAAAGTCCCTACGGACCAATAGCCGTACAGTGGCAAAAGAAAGGAACGGATCTAAACATTGTCGCTACTGTTCCGGTCAATACCACTGCCACGCTTGTTTTACCAGGGGTTCCATTGGCAAAAATATCAGCGGATGGAAAGACAATTCAAAAGGCGAAAGGTTTCGTAAACGGGATAGAAGGCACCGAGAAGACAACAATTTTTCTCGGAAGTGGCACGTATAAAATCGGTGTTAAGAATGTTTTATTAAAAAAGCCGTAGATAAGACGACTGTCCCTTTTTAAATTGGGATTTCCGTCTCCTGAGCCGTTAGTAGCGGTTGGCGTTTGACTATGAGTACAAGATTGTTGTAATTACGATGGGCAACGGTTTTTTGTAATCCTATCCACTATACTCCAAACCAAACTTACTTGACAGAGCTACACTTTTTGACCAATGTTTTTAGAACAAAAGATTTTTCAGACGAAGAGTTGGAAACAATTATTCCAAAGTTTAAGAAAATGTCATTTTCTAAGAACGACTTTTTGTTGAAGGAAGGACAAACAGAGAACCATTATTGGTTTATTGAGAGTGGCTTTGTACGTTCATATGTCCTGGACACGGAACACAATGACATCACTACAAATTTTTATGCAAAAGGTGATATTGTAATTGACTGGCCTTCCTTTTTCCTCAGAAGTGCAACAAGAGAAAATATCCAGGCGTTAACCGATTGTATTTGTTGGCAGTTGGATTTTGACAATTTTCAAAAACTGTTTCACGGCATTCAAAGTTTTAGGGAGCAAGGCCGGACAACCTTGGTAAACAGCTACTTCTCCTTAAAAAAGCAGAGTGTATCGATGATCGCCGACCAGGCCAGGGAGCGGTACATTCGGCTTGTAAAAGAGAAACCTCATGTTGTACAAAACATTTCACTCAAGCATATAGCAACGTATTTAGGAGTTACCGATACTTCATTAAGTAGAATACGTAAGGAAATTTCCGGCGAATAGGTTTTCTTGTCATATGACAAGATTTAATTTTTTTAGTGCGCGTAGTTTTGTTTCATTAATCACGAAATAAAACTTTCAAAATGACAGAAAATCAAAAAGACTTCATGTTGCTGTTTCGTATGCAGCCCGGCAATCAAGAACCAACAGCAGAACAACTTAATGCCATGCAACAGCAATGGGGCACTTTTATTGGAGGCATTGCAGCACAAGCAAAACTTGTAAGTACGACCCGTTTGGGCTTTGAAAGCAACCTGGTTGACAAGGATTTAAACGTCGGCAATGGTATCAACATAGTCAACAGTGAAGCCATAAGTGGTAATATGGTCGTAAAAGCTGCTACGTTGGATGAGGCTACGGAAATAGCAAAGGGCTGTCCTGTGTTAGCGATGGGAGGCTCAGTAGAGGTGAGGAATATCATACCATTAGAATCTTAATCCCCAGAACAGATGAAAACAATATTTGAGACAAACACGGTTGATGATTTTGTGAATAGAGTATCAAAGTTGCAAGCCGACAGTCAGGCGCAATGGGGAAAAATGAATTCTTACCAAATGCTGAAGCATTGCACCTTAAGTGAAGAAATGTTTCATGGGAAGAAAACTTATAAGCGTCTTTTTATAGGTAAGCTATTTGGGGGAATGGCATTAAATGGCATTTTAAAAAATGACGATCCGATGAAGAAAAACCAACCCACTCATCCTGAAATGAAAATTACTGGAACTGGTAATTTTGAGATGGAAAGGGTTAAATGGATCGAGCTGTTAAGAGCCTATACGTCCTTTCCAAGCAAGCATTTCATTCATCCGTTTTTTGGAGAAATGACAACGGAACAAATTGGAAACTATGTTTACAAACATACCGACCATCACTTACGGCAGTTTGGTTGTTGATTATTGATGATGATGCCATTCATTTTTATTGTCATCACCCTTCTGGCGTTTATCTTATTCTATTTTGGAACAGGTAAAGAGAAAAGGGTTTTCGTTGCGAGCATAATATGGTTGCTTCTTATTTTTCTGATTTCGCATGACGGATTTTTTGAAAACATACAGGCCCGACCACCACGATTCCTGTTTGTTATTGTTGCAACTACACTTCTGTCCGTTTATTTTTATAGAGTTACTTGTAAGAATAAAGTCAATACAATTTATTTAGTAGCGGTCCACATGCTCAGGTTGCCGGTAGAACTAATGCTCTACCAATTATTTTTACAAAAATCGGTTCCAATACTAATGACATTCAAAGGATGGAACTTCGATATTATCGTTGGGATATCTGCTATTATTTTATTGACCTACTTATTGATCACCCGGCACGAATTGCCCAGACCTTTTATGTTGTGGTGGAATACTCTGGGGTTGATTTTTTTAGGAACTATCGTGTCCATTGCAATACTCTCGTCACCCTTACCCATTCAGCAGTTTGCATTTGACCAGCCTAATATTGCAGTCCTTAAATTTCCATACATTTATTTACCTGCCTACATTGTGCCCGTTGTATGTTTATCACACATTTTAGATTTAAAACAAAAGCGAATCCGATAATATTGATCATTTCATCAACTCGAATCGATCGTGGTTATTCTCCGTGAGGTATGTTCGCCCTTAAAAAATAATACTTTAAAAGGGCGAACAGAATAAAGGATATATTAAATTCTTGTAACTACGAATCAACATCCAGTTTAATTTTTGTCCCTACCATCCAGCATCCAACCGACATAAGCAATCTTCCATTGGCCATTGTGTTTTTCAAGGATACGGGTTTCATAACTCAGGCCTGGCATATCCATAGCTTGTTCACCTGTATCTGTGCCATACTGCTCGAAAGTTACCCAGGCCATATCACCCGAAATTCGAATGTTTAAATTTTCACGTGTTACATTTTGAGGATTTTTTTCAGGATTTTCTTTTATAACCGTTTCCATTCTTTTGCCAATTACAGACCATCCTTTCCTTATGGTTATTCCACCACCCTTCCACCATCCCACAACACGAACGTAATCATCTTGTATCCAACAGTCAGATAATTTTTTGAAGTCTTTGTCCCAAAAGGCTTCCGTTTCTGCAATAATCACTTTCTTAACAGCATCCTCTTCAGCAGAGATTGGATCAGGCTGATGGGTTCTTATCGAGATTGCAGTGCTGAAAAATAATACGATTAGAAGAGCGCAGTAAATAGTTGATGTAAATTTCATGACTTTATTTTTTTTAACAAAGCTATAGTGCCATGATTCCAGCAAATAGTAAAAATACGGCCTAGGCATTTTTTTCTGCGCGTAATATTCGAATCAGTTCTGCGTGTTCCTGCCGATACTTCGTCGGACTTAAATGGTTCAGTGATTTAAAATCTTTGATAAAATGGTTCTGATCATGAAATCCTCCTTTGTAAACAAGATCCTGCCAATCAATTACTTCGTGATTCGCAACTACGTTTGATATATGCGCCATTCTGATGATTCGACAATATTGCTTTGGAGTTAACCCGACCTTTTCAGCAAACTTTCGTTCCAGATACCGGCGACTAACAGACAATTTATCCAATAGTTCCTCTACAGTAATTGTACCTTTGGTTTCAAGAATCATATCCGATGCCAGATCTGCGACGTTGAGTTTTTTTTCATAGCCATCCATCGCTTCTACCAAAAAAGAATGGATCAGTGCCAGTCTGTATTCAATGCGTGTTTCGCTTTTCAGTCGGTCAAACAGAAACCCGGAAGCTGCTTCGCCGATGACGTTTTCCAATGCAATCCGTTGGTCAACGAGTTCTCTTAATGAAAAATCAAACAGTGTAGCAATAGCGGTGGGTTTAAACACCAATCCAACTTGTTGGATATGACCACTGAGTTTGAGTTTATAGTTTTTTGTTTGCTGCCCAACAACAACAGCGCTTGGAGAGGTCGTAAATTCGGTATCGGTGCCAGCTGAAACTTGATAGGTATTTGCAAAATTAAATATTATTGCGGCGTAGCCGGTAGGAGGAGACTGAATAACCTTTTCAGCATCAAAATTTCCGTCAAAAAAGTAATAGCAGATGAGGAAAGGCTAAAGCTCTGCGTCCGGAGAATACTTCAAATAGGTTAATTGATCTGACGCTTTCATAGATAAAGATAGACAATTGGGATGGATCGTGACCGTGTGTGATTTTCTTCCTGATTTCTTAATAATCAATTTAAGAAGGTGAACTTCTGATACTCGTTTTTCGAAGATCGTAACCTCTTTGAGACCAGGCAAATGGCGTCTTGCAATTTGGATACATGCCCAAACCTGTTACGTCACCCGGACTAAAAAAACCTATTTTGATATCATGGATCCAACAGGTAACTTTATTCAGTGACAGATTACTATGAACTGTACTCCATAGTCAATAAAGAATACAACACTCATAGGAATTGTAACGCACAAATGGTAACCAATGAGCTTTTGAAAAATGGAACAGTCACTACCCCCTAATCACATGAAACAAATATTTATTAACCTTCCTGTAGAAAATGTGGAAAAATCGATGGCGTTTTACACACAATTAGGGTTCTCAAATAAAAGTTTGTTTTCCGATGACCACCAAAAGTGTATGGTGTGGACTGAACAGATTTATGTGATGCTTATAGCACAAGAAAAATTCAAAGGCTATAGTGGAAAGCCCATATCAAAAAACAAGAAAAATATAGATGCATATTTTACCCTTCCGGTAGAAAGTCTTGATGAGGTTAACGAAATTGTCGAAGGTGGTTTAAAAGCAGGCGGCACAGAACCAGTACCGATGATTGATGAAGGGTTTATGCAAATCAGAAAAATTGAAGACTTTGATGGACATACCTGGGATATCATTTTTTTGGATTTGAATAAATTTAAAAAAGAATAAACTTGCCGAAAACAGCGATCATTCCTACCCTCGTAAAAAAAATGCATACACTGTTTGATATTATTTAATTCCTGACAGTCCGAATCGTCAAATTTGTAGTGCCCGAAAACTGAAGCTCAAACATTAAGTTTTCAGACTATCGTATCAATTGCCAAACGCTGTTGAGACTTTCTTTCCCGCGGCCCTATTTCGGTCAAACATCAAAGCAATGCTTTAGAGAACTATCAAACTAGTTCCGTCCGAGTCAAGAGACGAGGTTGCCTTGGTGTAGCAGCTATCCAGGTTAAAAATGTATCGTATACATCAGCACCGGTAAAAGGGGTAGCTGATCGAATGATTCAATCTTCTCCTTGTTCTCATCAAAATACTGTCCTAACCGCGCATTGTTGTTTGTGGCATTCTGGATGTCAAGCTTTAATTCCTGACTTATTCGCTTGCTGTCAATCCGGTAGGATACAGCCAGGTTAGCGATAAAAACGTTGTCACCTTTTTTTGTAAAAGCCTGGTCCTCATAATACACAGTCTGTCCACGGGTGATCGACTCTTCAAGATTAATAGGTGTATAACGTCGAGCCCCAAGTGAAGCGATCTTTGTATTTACACCTATAACCCTTTTCTTCTCCCGCTTGATTCGTAGCGACCATTCTTTTCCAACCAACAGGTTACCAACGTAATTGCCATTGAACAGTGTGTTTCTTTCAACACCGTCCAGAGCCGTGTATTTCGAATTGAATACAGAAGTGGTTATCAGAAAATAGAAATCATCGGCGAAGTATCGTTCTAGCGTCATCTCCAAACCCATGTTCTCACCAGTACCATCATTGACAAGCGCACGATCTGTGAACCCGTCGAGTTGATTGATCAGTGAATAGGAACTTTCGATTGAGTTCTCAACCGGCACATCGAAAAGCTGTTGGTAATAGACTTCCGCTTTCAGGAAAAGGTTAGGAGCGATTTTGTTTTCATATCCAACTATATAATGCCTTGCCTTCGAAAAACCAAGACGTCTGTTGGGCATGTTAAATGGATCGTCCGCTGTGGGTACGATGCTATAATAATTGGTAAGTGATTCCATCTTTCCATGAATGCCGAATCCTGCAGTGAATGCCTGGGACGGTTGGAACTGCCACCTTACGCTGGCACGGGGTTCTATTGAAACGTCTTCGTTCATAGATATTTTTTGCAAATGAACTCCGCTCACAACCGACAAGTTTTCCCAAGGACGGTATTTCCAACTTAAGAATCCCTGGTAGTGATCAGCCTCGCCATTCATGTCTTGATCTGTAACGAAACCATCTGTTTCCTTATCAAAATATGTGTTATAGAAATCAAACCGGTGCCGGGTATAAATTAATCCTGCCTGCACATTATGACGTGCATTGAATTTGTGATTTAATGTCGAAGCTGCTTTGATGGATTTTTTATCAAGCTGAAAATCATTATTCCGAACCAGTTGTTCCTGTGCGTCCGGTTTAAAGCCATCGTAGCCACTTCCGTTCTGCGATAAAGAGACACTGTTCTGGAGATAGGTTCTAGATCCTAAGGCCAAATACTGCGTTATACCAACGACACCCATATTGGCGTTGTAATTTCCACTTTCCAGAAGTATTTCTTCGGCATCATCCTCGAATTCTTCTTCCAGGATTTTACTTTTTCCTCCCAGTCCGAATATTGAAAACGTACCAAATGATTTTGTTGGAAGATTAATCTTGAATGAAAGATCCTGATATTTTGGAACACCGTCAAAATCCACCAGACCGAGTCCGTCCAGTATCGACAACGTTGAATACCGGTAGTTGACAAGGTATGACGCCCCACCTCCTTTTACAAAAGGTCCTTCAATCGTTGCATCCGTACCTAACGCACCGATCGAGAAACTGTGTTCACGTTTTTCATTGTTTCCCTTTCTGAGTTTCATATCAAAAACTCCGGATAATGCATTGCCAAATTCAGGAGCAAAGGCGCCCGTGTAAAACTCAGAGTTTGCCAGCATCTGACTATTCAAGGTGTTGATTGGTCCACCGGTTGCACCTTCGTCCGAAAAGTGATTTGGATTAGGGATGTCAATACCTTCCAATCGCCATTGAATGCCTTTCGGTGAATTGCCACGTACAATAATAGAGTTGTTACCGCCTGGGTCGACATCCACACCAGCATAGCCCGATACCATACGGGCAGGGTCATTGAAGGATCCGGCATAGCGTTTTGTTTCTTCAACCGAAAATGCCCGCGCACTGGTAAGCGCCATTTCATTGGCGATCTGTGATTTATCTTTATCCGCCCGGATCTCTATAGCATTCATCATAGTCAGTGATTCTTTCAGCGTGATCTCAAGCACTGTTTCTTTTCCTGCAGTTACCAGTATGTTTGGAATTACTTTTTCTTCATATCCAATAAATGTAAGGGCGAGAGAAACTCTTCCAACGGGAACCCGCTCGATGCGGAAGTTGCCATCTGCATCTGTGCTGGCGCCCATAAAGTGTTCTGTTTCCAGAACAACAACATTTGCACCCGGTAAGGCAGTACGTGATTCCTGATCAATAATTTTTCCCCGTACGGTTTGAGTTGGTGTTTGCGCCTGACTAGTGACAACGGAAAGCAGAAAAAGAGAGACAAGGATAGATTTTACATTTTTTGGGTATAACATGATGATTGGTTTAACGATTTGTTTTTCCTAGACAACTCTCGTACATGTTACCCCTACGTTTAAGAATAATATTGTTTGATTACCTAAAAAATGCTTTATCATATCTCCGAATTGGGAAAGCACCGACTATAAGAGTCACCTCTGGTTTAATGAGAACCGTACAAATATGAAGGTCTCAATTTGCAGCACGAAAAATCTGACATAAATCAGGTTTTGTAATGACCATCCTCAAGTCATTCCCCGCAGAATGCTACTACATTTGGCGTAAATCAAAAATTGTAACCGTAAAAGAAGGTTAGCTTCTTGTTTTTCCTCAACAGGCTCATACAGCATACCGGTCTGCATTGGAGACTACACAGGCTAAACTTCAGATTCTTTATAATATGAGCGTGGAAATTCTGGAATCAGTTAGTTGTTATCATTGTGGTCAGCAATGCGATGAGATTGTGTTTTCAGATGAAAAACCATTTTGCTGTTTGGGTTGTAAATCAGTTTTTGAAATTTTAAATGAGAACAACCTTTGTGAATACTATGCATTTGAAAGGCAATCTACGGGTTATCAAAAAACTCTTACAAATACCGCCTTTTCCTACCTTGACGATCCGGAAATAAAAAGGAAAGTTCTGACCTTCAGCTCAGATGAGCTGGAGAGAGTTTCGTTTCACATTCCTTCAATTCACTGTGTATCCTGTATTTGGCTTCTTGAAAACCTCAGGAAGTTGAACGACGGAATTTTACGAGCTGAAGTTAGTTTCGGGAAGAAGACCGTGGATGTGGAGTTCAATCCTTCCGTTGTTAAGCTTGGTGAAGTTGCAAACCTGCTCTCTTCGTTAGGATATTCTCCGGTTGTCAATCTGGATTCTCACGAAGAGAAAGTACAGAAAGTTGACAAGTCGGTGATCTACCGTCTGGCGATCGCTGGCTTTTGCTTCGGTAATGTTATGCTCTTTAGTTTTCCGGAGTACCTCGGTCTTGATCATCGGGATCAATATTTAATGCGGATTTTTTCCTGGCTTAATCTTTCACTTTCTATTCCTGTGTTTTTCTACAGCGCAAAGGATTACTTCTTTTCTGCATTTAAGAGCTTCAAACAAAAACAGATTAACATAGACGTTCCTATTGCCGCCGGACTTCTTGCACTTTTTGTCAGAAGTAGTTATGATATAATTTCTGGGACTGGACCCGGATACCTTGATTCGTTTACAGGTCTTGTGTTTTTTTTACTTATCGGAAGGTGGTTTCAAAGTAAGACCTATGAAAACCTGGCATTCGACCGTGACTTTAAATCCTACTTTCCGTTAGCAGTGAGCCGATTGGTGAATGGCAATTGGAAGCCTGTTGTTATTTACGAATTAAAACCGGGAGATCATATAAGGATTAGAAATATGGAGATCGTTCCTGCAGACTCCGAACTTCTCGATGCTCAGGCTTACTTCGATTATAGTTTTGTGACCGGAGAGGCTCGACCAGTCAAGTCAGTACAGGGAGAGAAAGTTTATGCCGGGGGTAGATTGATTGGTCAGCCTGTTCAACTTGTTGTTGAAAAAAAGACATCACAAAGTCATTTAACCAGTCTTTGGAATAAAGATTCGTTTAAGAAGGTTAATGAAAGTCACTATCAGCGAATCATTGACCTCGCGGCCCGAAGGTTTACATGGATTGTGATGGGCATCGCTTTGCTGACTGCTGCATTTTGGTATTTCCACGATCCAAAACAAATGTGGTTGGTACTCACTTCGGTTCTTATGGTAGCGTGCCCTTGCGCCCTGGCACTTGCCGCACCTTTTACGTATGGCAGTATGCTTAGAGCATTTGGAAAGAATAAATTTTACCTGAAAAATGCTGACGTTATTGAGCGCCTCGCCAAGGTGGATGCAGTTGTTTTTGACAAAACCGGCACTGTCACGTATGGGAATGTAAGTGAGGTTACGTTCACCGGCGTATTGAAGAATGGGGATATCGACGCGGTAAAACAAATGACGAGCGGATCTACACATCCATTAAGTGTGGTAATCGCAAAGTCTATTAAAGGAAACGCTTCGTATAAAATACATGACTTCAAAGAACTTCCCGGGAAAGGAATTCAGGGTGTGATTAATGAAAAGTTTTTTCAGGTTGGTTCTGCTGGCTTTGTTGGTGTTGAGAATAACGCGGATCAAAACGGTTCCAGGGTTTTTGTAGCCATTGATGGTGAAGTGCAAGGCTATTTCGGGATTACCATTAAAACCAGAGAGAACATAAAGGAAATGCTTGGACGTTTGGATAACAAGTGTGTGGCTCTTCTTTCTGGTGATAATGAATCAGATCGTTCAAAAATGGAATCCCTTTTTAATTCATCGGTTCAGCTTTTTTTTAATCAGGATCCGCATGACAAGCTGGATTTTATTTCCAAAATTCAAAACGAAGGTAAGAAAGTTCTGATGGTTGGCGATGGGCTAAATGATTCAGGAGCATTACAACAAAGTGATGTTGGGATCGCAGTATCGGATGATGCGGGGATATTTACTCCGGCATGTGACGGAATTCTTGCGGGAAGTAACTTGGCAGTACTCGATAAATTTTTGTCGTTGGCGAAATCGTCTGCGGTAATTCTGAAGAGTGCATTTGCTATTTCATTTTTCTATAACACCATTGCACTCGGATTTGCTGTTACAGGACATCTCACGCCACTGGTTGCGGCCATTTTGATGCCCGTAAGTAGTATCAGTGTTGTTGGATTTTCAACTCTTGCCGTAAATTACATCACACATAAAAAGTTGAATTAATGGCGATAATCGTTTTACTCATATCGATCAGCCTTATCATAGCCGTGGGTTTTTTGATTTCATTTTTATGGAATGTAAAAAGCGGGCAGTATGATGATACTTATTCACCTTCAGTTAGAATGTTGTTTGAGGATAAAATAAGGCATGACGCAGCTACCAAAAAGCTTGGTGATAAAAAGGACTCAGCCTCTGACAGCGTCATTGAGAAAGTATAAGCTTCCAGGTACATACCTGCCAGTTGTTGTATGGTCGTACTGGTGGCTATAAGTTTCAGCGCCTGGTGGAATAATCGTGATTCAACCCCTCATCAAGCTGCGCGAAAGTGGCAATTGCAACTTTTTAACACTAATACAACTGAATATAAAATGGACTTTTTGATTGTGCGATAACATTTTCTTTTCCGAAAAATGATCACGGTGATAAAAATCAGGTTTCCGACCTGACAATTGTCAGGTATACGCTAAGGGTTCCAATTTACTTTTATGCCGGAGTTTTAATTGCTTAATCAGAGTTGCATTTATGGAAATCGAAAAATTTAGTTACGACAACAAGATTGTAAAGGCGTTTATGATCGCCACTGTTGTGTTCGGACTTGTAGGAATGTTAGTCGGGCTGACAGCAGCGCTTCAACTCGTGTATCCTATTTTCAATTTTGACACGCAGTATACAACGTTTGGTAGAATCAGGCCGCTGCATACCAACGCTGTTATCTTCGCCTTTGTAGGTAATGCGATGTTTGCCGGCATTTATTATTCTATGCAACGTCTCTTGAAAGCCCGCATGTTCAGCGACAAGTTAAGCTGGATTCATTTTTGGGGATGGCAGTTGATCATAGTTGCTGCCGCAATTACACTTCCGCTTGGACTCACAACGTCGAAAGAATACTCCGAGCTGGAATGGCCCATCGACATTGCCATTACTATCATTTGGGTTGTGTTCGGATGGAACATGATAGGAACAATAATCAAAAGGAGAGAACGACACATGTATGTCGCGATTTGGTTCTACATCGCCACATTTGTTACAGTCGCAGTACTTCACGTCGTAAACTCTGTTGAGATACCTGTAACGATGTTTAAGAGTTACTCCTGGTATGCAGGTGTGCAGGATGCACTTGTACAATGGTGGTACGGTCACAATGCTGTTGCATTTTTCCTCACCACGCCATATCTCGGAATGATGTATTACTTTCTTCCAAAAGCTGCTAACAGACCTGTCTATTCGTACAGACTTTCAATCATTCACTTTTGGTCACTGATTTTTATCTATATATGGGCTGGCCCTCATCATTTGTTGTATACTTCCCTACCGGACTGGGCTCAGTCTTTAGGAGTGGTGTTTTCTATCATGTTGATAGCTCCTTCATGGGGTGGTATGCTAAACGGTTTATTAACACTGCGTGGAGCGTGGGACCGAGTTCGTGAAGATCCTGTTTTAAAGTTTATGGTAGTTGCCGTAACGGCCTATGGAATGGCAACACTCGAAGGTCCGCTATTGTCATTGAAGAATGTAAATGCTATTGCGCACTTCACCGACTGGATAGTCGCCCACGTTCACGTCGGGGGCTTGGGATGGAATGGCTTTTTGATTTTCTCTGTTTTATACTGGGTTATTCCCCGGATGTGGCAAACCAAATTATACTCAACAAAACTTGCTAACCTTCACTTTTGGCTAGGCACCCTGGGTATCATTTTCTATGCCTTGCCGATGTACGTATCAGGAGTTGTTCAAAGTTTGATGTGGAAAGAATTTAATTCTGAAGGATTTCTTGTATACAAGAACTTCCTTGAAACCACAGTTCAGATTTTGCCTCTGTATGGACTTCGTGCCCTGGGTGGTGCGTTGTATTTGATTGGTGCAATTATTATGACTTATAATTTGATCAAGACTGCGAAAGCGGGCGACTTCCTTGCCAATGAGGAAGCCGAAGCACCACCGTTGGTGAAAAAGTATGTGCAAAAATCCGGTGGGTGGCATAATCGGGTGCTTGAACACAAGCCCGTTTTGTTTACAGTCCTTTCACTAGTAGCAATTTTGATAGGAGGTGTTATTGAGTTAGTTCCCACATTCCTTATAAAATCAAATGTTCCTACCATTTCCAGTGTGAAACCTTATACACCACTTGAATTACATGGAAGAGATATTTATATCCGGGAAGGCTGCGTGGGTTGTCATACGCAAATGGTACGACCGTTCCGCTCAGAAACAGAACGCTATGGTGAGTATTCCAAATCAGGCGAGTTTGTGTATGATCATCCATTTCTATGGGGTTCAAAGAGAACGGGACCCGATCTTCACAGGATAGGAGGGAAGTATTCTAACACATGGCATTATAATCATATGCTTGCACCTGACGCTGTATCGACCGGATCAATTATGCCAGCCTATCCATGGCTATTCGAACAGTTTATTGATAAAAATGAAACACGCGGAAAGATAATTGCACTTCGAACAATTGGGGTGCCGTATGAAGAAGGATTTGAGGACATAGCAAACAATCAGCTTGAGGCTCAGGCAAAACAGATTGCTACAACACTTAAAACAGATGGCATTGAAGTAGCAGATGATGCCGAGATTATTGCCTTGATAGCGTACCTGCAACGTCTTGGTCAGGATATAAAAGGTGAGCGGTCGGCTGAGAATAAAATAGAATCATTAAAATAGTAAGACTATGTATAAGAACGTTTTGCAAAGCATTGACAATATCCAGATATGGCCGGTGATTTCATTTGTTATCTTCTTTATTTTCTTTCTCTGTCTTTTACTGTGGGTATTCACGACCGATAAGAAGTTCATTGAGAAAATGGAGGGTCTTCCAATAGAAGGTGAAAAAACAAATACCGGATCTGAGCCTAAACTTTAAAGTTATGAAAAGAGTAGTCGTGACATTATTTACCCTGATTTTATCCATCAACTCCTTTGCGCAAGGAAGTACGGGTGGTGGGCAGTCATTTTGGAGTGATCCATTAAGTCACTCGTTATTACCCTTGTATGTTATATCAGCTCTGGTTGTTATAGTTGTTTTTTTGGCTGCCGTGGTTGCGATATATATGATCAAAATTCTGAATCTCCTTACTTCGGAAGCTGAGAAGCATAAAGTTGCCAAACTGGGCATTGAATATGTTTCTAAACCTACGTGGTGGGATAACTTTTTACAATCCATGAACGCATGGGTTCCTGTGGATCAGGAGAAAACAATTGTACTTGACCATGATTACGACGGCATTAAGGAATTAGACAATCACTTACCCCCGTGGTGGAAATGGTTGTTTATTGCAACCATAGTATGGTCGGCGATTTACATTTTTGTTTTTCATATTTCAAACTCACTTCCCCTTCAACTCGAAGAATATCAAACTGAACTTATTGTTGCGGACGAGCAGGTAAGAAGACTTAGGGCATCACAACCATTGCAGGAAATTGATGAGAATACTCTTGCATTTACACTTGACTCAATAAGTTTTATTACGAATGGAAAAGCAGTATTTATGGATAACAATTGTGGGTCTTGCCACCGTAACGACGGAGGGGGTAATATGATTGGACCTAATCTGACGGATGAATACTGGCTGCATGGCGGTAGTATCAAAGAGGTCTTTTCAATAGTTAAAAATGGTGTTGTAGAAAAAGGAATGCCGGCATGGGGAAAACTATTGAGTCCTCAGCAAGTAAGAGATGTAACATTTTTTGTTCTAAGCCTTCAGGGTACTAATCCGCAGGATGCAAAAAAGCCCCAGGGCGATTTGTATAAAGAGGAAGTTATACAAAGTGACAGCTTGAGTGTTCAGGCTTCACTTTAATGAAGATCGTAAAAAATAAATGGAAGATTCTTATAAACATGATGTCAGGAAAGAAAGACTGGCGAATAGCAATCGCGCTACTTTAACCGGGGAGCGGGAGGAATTTCGCGATACCATTGGTACCGTTGATGAAGAAGGTAAGCGTATCTGGTTGTATCCGAAAAAGCCATCGGGGAAGTATCACAACTGGAGGATTTTAGTTACTGTTGTTTTACTCGCACTGCTTTTTGGCGGACCTTTTATCAAGATCGCCGGACAGCCTTTTTTGCTTCTTAATATTTTCGAGCGCAAGTTTGTGATTCTTGGTCAGGCTTTTTGGCCTCATGACTTTGTACTTCTTGCTGTCGTGCTTATAACATTTTTTGTTTTTGTTATTCTTTTCACTGTTGTATTCGGCAGGGTATGGTGTGGGTGGATGTGCCCACAGACTTTGTTTATGGAAATGGTTTTCAGAAAAATTGAATACCTTATTGAAGGCGATTCCGCGTCACAACGGAGGTTAGCCCGTGCGCCGTGGTCGCTTCAAAAAATTAGTAAGAAAGCAGCTAAGCATATTATCTTTATTATTATTTCAATAGTAATTGCCCATACGCTGATGGCTTATTTGTTAGGTGTGGAGCAGACTATTGCTATTGTCAGCAACTCTCCAGCCGACAACCTTGCCGGATTTATTGGACTTGTTTCATTCACAGGCGTATTCTATGGCATCTATGCAAAATTTCGGGAACAGGCTTGTATTGCGGTTTGTCCGTATGGAAGACTGCAAGGTGTACTGTTAACGAAGGAATCTATTGTCGTTGCTTATGACTGGCTAAGGGGAGAGCCACGTGGTCACCTAAAGAAAAATGAAAGTAGTGCGCCAAAAGCCGGTGACTGTATTGACTGTCACCTTTGCGTTCATGTTTGTCCTACGGGGATTGACATAAGAAATGGAACTCAACTTGAATGTGTTAATTGTACAGCGTGTATCGATGCTTGCGATGATGTCATGGTTAAAATTGGAAAACCTAAAGGGCTAATCCGTTTTGCCTCATACAACTCGATTAAGGACGGCATTCAAAAGATCATCACCGGCAGAGTGATTGGCTACTCCATTGTTCTCCTGGCACTTATTGGTGTTTTAAGTTTTGCCCTCATCACGAGGTCGGATGTAGAAACAACTATATTAAAAGTATCGGGAACCCTATATCAACGTGACGGAGGCTTTATAACAAACCTCTATAACGTTGAATTTGTGAACAAGACTTTTTCAGAAATAAACCTCGAAATGAAAGTCGAGGATCCAGACCATGCGGAG
Organism: Chryseolinea sp.; assembly: GCA_041747735.1. Classification (GTDB taxonomy): domain Bacteria; phylum Bacteroidota; class Bacteroidia; order Cytophagales; family Cyclobacteriaceae; genus Chryseolinea. Next base: position 36,593 of record JBGTEP010000022.1, on the reverse strand, counting down.
CTTGTGAATGTAAGCGGTAAGCCCATTGTAATACCGGCTGAAGGATTCTTAAAAAGTGTTTATTTCATTCGTATCCCTGAAAAAGCGGTAACGAATGCGCGCACGGTAATAAAGGTTGGTGTTTATCAGAATGGAAGACGAATTGAAACTTTGAAAGTTAAATTTATTGGACAGGTTAGTAGACCGTCCGATGCAGAGAGAGATTAAAACTAAGACTATGAATTTTGGACATTGGATTGTTGTTGCGTTTGTTTTTTTTGCTTTTTTTATTGGCGCGCTCGTAGTGGTTTGTGTAAGGGAAGATATTAGTTTAGTGTCAGATGATTACTACAATGATGAACTGGTATATCAGGATCAAATTGAAAGAATCAACAATACAAAAACACTTATTAATAAACCTGAAATAAGCAAAGTCGGAAATAACCTTACCGTTAGGTTCGACCAACAATTCAACATTGAAAAGGGTGAAATGAAAATGTTCTGCCCGTCCAATTCGAAGTTGGACAAAGACTTCGTATTGAGTGCTGCAGGAAATATTCAACAATTTGATATCAGTACTTTTGAAAAGGGAATGTATAAGGCAAAATTATTGTGGACCATGCATGGAGAGGAGTATTATTATGAGGAAATAATTTATATCTGATGGTCTGGACTGCATTGATTATCGGTTTTGTAGGAAGTCTGCATTGTCTCGGCATGTGCAGTCCGCTGGCAATGGCCGTTACGAATATGTCCCCTTCAATTTTCATAAACCGTCTGTTATACAATCTTGGTAGAATTCTCATGTATGGCTTGCTAGGCGCTGTAGTAGCTTTGGTGGGAACGATAAGCTTGCCATTGATAAAATTTCAGAATCTGCTTTCCATCCTTTTAGGAATTTCCTTATTAATAATTGGCTTGACGGGATTGTCTGCGATAAGAATTCCATTCGTTACGAAGGCACTTGGTGCATTCAGTATTTTTTTGAAAAGAGTGTTTGCCACATTTCTACAGCGCAAGGGGTATGGGGCAACATTCTTTCTGGGTTCAATTAATGGAATACTTCCCTGTGGCCTTTCCTTTCTTGCTTTAACATACTGCATTACATTGACCGGACCAGTAGACGGCTTTTTGTTTATGCTCTTGTTTGGCGCCGGAACGTTACCGGTCATGCTTGGGTTTACAACGGTGTTCCACTGGATCGGCAAAACGTTTCGTGTCAACATGAGTAGTCTGACAGCGGCAACATTGGTAGTCTCTGGAATTCTTCTGGTAGCGAGAGTATTCATTATCCATCTTCCCCACGCCAACTCCATACAGGAGGGAGTGGTCGATATTGTATTGTGCCGGTAGCTGAAGATTCTTCAAGTTCATCCGGGATCTGGCGTGAAACAGATAGATGTGTAAGTCCTAACCGTGGGTAGTGAGAAATACTGCTTCAATTGAGACCCCCGCAGTAGCACTCATTCCGAAGAAGAATTTTCATTCTGGGGTGCTTCTATCCAGATCATAAAGAGTTTATATCCGATGGTTAGAATAACGGCTCCCAGGAATAGCCCGAGAAAGCCATTTGAAATAAAGCCGCCAATTGCACCCAGGAAAACAACCAGCATCGGAACGTGTGCACCTCGACCCAATAAAAGCGGCTTCAATATGTTATCAGAAATAAGTGTAATCGCTAACCAAACGGCCAGTAGGGTGGCAGTTAGAGTATCAGTGGCCGAAAACATATAAATCATCACAGGAATGGCAATGGGTCCGGCTCCGACCTGAATAATTGCAAAAAACAAACACGCCACCGTCCATACCCCAGCATAAGGAACACCAGCGATAAAAAAACCAATGCCTGCCATTCCTGCCTGAATAACCGCGACACCTAGAATCCCCTTTACTACGCTTCGGACTGTAGCAACTGTTATAAAGGCGTAATGCCCTCCGTCTTTCCCCACCAATTTTGTAAAAATTTTAATCGCTGCATCAGAGACAGAGGTTGAATAAGCAAGCAAAACTCCAGCAATAATTGTAGATACCACGAATTGAAGAACTCCCGTTCCAACACCCAGGGCGGCTGAGAGTAACCATGCGCCTGCTGCTTTTAACTGACCCGAGTATTTCGATACCGCAGCCTGTAAATTTTGCGATGCCAGGGTCCAGAAGTCAAGAACGGGTTTAGCAAATCCCGGCCAGTTCGATGTATTTTCCGCGGGTGGTGGAATCACCAATTCACCTTTCTGGTTTAGGTCCCGGAGATACTTTACTTCCTCAAATAGTGAATCGGTTACAAGCCAGCTGGGAATAAGTAACACGGTTAATATGAGGAGAGTGAGGACCACAGCCGCTAACGTCCTGCGTTGGCGAAACATTTTAACAAAAATGTTGTACAGTGGATAAATGGCTATTGCTATCACTGCGGCCCAAACCAGAATTAAAACGAATGGACTCAATATCTTAAAGCACCATCCCAACAAAAAAAACAGTACACCTAACCGGATAATATTATCGACTATTTTTTTGAAAGTGATGACTTGTAGATTCTCGGGATTGTTTAATTCCATACTTTGTTTTCTTAATGTGAAGTCGGATTTTTGATAGTTATAAGGGACGACTACAATATAGAGCAAACCTTTTAATTGAATTCAAAAAATTTTCATAACGACGAAAAGAACACTAGCACTGACGGTTTGGAAACAGGCGTTTGATTGATTAGCTATTTCATCGTTAAAGCGAAAAGGGACAATCATCATCTTGGCGAAAATAGCCTGAAAGATCAATTCACAATCCAAAGCGTTTCATAAGTTCTCAAACAGCAGTAAATAAAAAGTAATCACACAACAAAAATGTACTAAAGTTATTGGTGGTCGTAGACGTTTCCGTTTACCAGTCTTCACCTCTTCCAAAGATGCGTCGAATACCCTGGATGAAAAAAACCTGGGTGTTCACGCCTAACGTATCCAAAGCTCGCAAGAAAATTCATCTCACACATTTGCTAGGGGCGAGGAATTGAAACTTTCAAAGTAAATAAAATAATGGATTCATGGCCATTTATCTTAAATTTATTTGTAGAAGCACAAAAAACTTAAATGAATGAGTAGAGCATGACCAAACTTTAAGGCGCAAAAGATACAGCCTTAGTGATATTTCGCGTGAATTATATAAGGTTAAAAGTGAATATCAGAAAATGACAAGATTTCAAAATTTTAATCTACGCACTACAGATCGAATTTATTTCTGTAATCTCTACCTGACAGCAAAAGCATTCCCAGGGGTAAAACTTTTAAGGGAAGACTTTCAGACGCACCGGGAAAATCTGTTCTGCCATCAACTATATTATTGTGTACGGATGGAGTTTTCATGTTTGCTGTTTTAAAATTTAATAAATTTATGTTCTATGAAATCAACCAGAAGAGAGTTTCTCAAGACTGTAACTATAGTATCTACCTTACCTGCGATTACTCCGTCCTCGGCACAATACCAAGCTGCTTATCCGTTTCCTATTTCAAGTAACTCCTATAACTGGTTTACATTTTATAAACGGAATGGCGAAACGTGGGGAAAAGATTGGGACGCCTGTATGAAGGTATATGCTCAAACTGGTCTTAAGGCCTATGAAGGTAATTTTAGTTCCGTTGATGAAGTTGTTGCTTTAGCGCCGTTCCTGAAAAAATATGCTATTCAGATGCCTTCTCTTTATGTGAACAGTACGCTACATACAAAAGAAGAATCTGATAAATCTATTGAAAGCATATTGAAAATTACCGAAGCTTCGAAAAAACTCGGAACAAAGATCGTTGTTACAAATCCCTCGCCTATTCGATGGGGTGGGGAAGAAATCAAATCAGATGATCAGTTAAGAACACAGGCAAGTAATCTGGAGAAATTGGGACTAGAGCTTCGGAAAGCCGGAATGTCACTTGCCTATCATATTCACGATGTTGAGTTGAGAGCTGGTGCGAGGGAATTCCATCACATGTTACTGAATACATCTTCGGAAAATGTTGGGTTTTGTTTTGAGGTTCATTGGATTTACCGCGGCACCTCAAATTCAGAAGTAGCAGTATTTGACATGTTAAAACTTTATGGTAAACGAATAATTGAAGTTCACATCAGGCAGTCGGTTAACGGAATATGGTCTGAAACATTTGGCGAAGGAGACATTAACTATCGAAAGATCGTCGAAGAGATAAAAAAGGTTGGTGTAAAACCTCATTTGGTTATCGAACAATGTATCGAAGAAAAAACTCCGAATACCATGAACGTAGTAGAGGCACACATTACGAATCTTAATGCGGTTAAGGAAATTTTTAAACCGCTTTTAACGTAGTCCTTGCTGGTGACTGTAAAAAAGAAACCGAAGGCTAAACCTAACACTTACCGATAATCATTATGTAAAAATGCATTCTCCAATGACGTGATAATCAAGTCGCATTCGTCTTTGTTGATGACCAGAGAGGGTCTGATAGTCAGAATATTTCCTTCAATTATTTTAAACGCAACCCCTTGCTTCATACAGTCATACATAACTTGTTCGGCATATTGTACATGCCGCTCTTTGGTTTGCTGATCTTTGACCAGGTCGATACCGAGATGAAGGCCGCGACCGGCAATGTTACCGATGACCGGGAACTGTTCTTTCAAAAGCATCAGCTTTTCATAAAGATAGTTTCCCAGGACTTCCGAATTTTTGAGAAGGTCGTTTTTTTCGATATAGTTAATAGCAGCAAGTCCGGCGGTTGCGCACAAAGGATTTTTCTCATGTGTAAAATGCCCGATCGAACGATGTTGTAGTACGTTATATTTTTCTTTGCAAACGATCCCCGCCAGAGGAAGCAGTCCGCCACCGAGTGATTTGCCAAGGACAAGTACATCAGGCGTTACATAATGTTCACAAGCAAACCATTTTCCTGTCCGTCCAAATCCTTCAATTATTTCATCAAATATGAGAAGGATGTCATGTTGATCACAGATGTCACGGATTTGCTGCCAATAGGATTGAGATGGAACTACAGGTGTCGACGAAATCGGTTCAGCGACAATGGCTGCGATATCCGGATTTCTTTCGAGAATGATTTTTAGCTGGCGAATGTATAATGAATCAATTTGTTCCTCATCTGTTATACCCCACGGGTTTCGATAGTAGTCTGGGAACTCAATGTGAAATGCACCCGGAACCATCGGGCCTTGCCCGGTTGAGAAATGTTCTTCACCTCCCAGGCTGGAAGATTGAAATCCGTTTCCGTGATACGAATCCCAGTAAGAAATGGTCTTCCACTTTCCGGTAACCTGTTTGGCAAGAGAGACCGCCATCTCTATCGCTTCCGATCCTCCGGGACAAAAAAGAACGCGTGTTAATTCGGGTGGTGTAATGCTGATCAGTTTTTTCGCTAGCCCAATAACGGGAAGGTTAGTGTATCGCCGGGGAGTAAAGGCGAGATTTTCCCGCAGCTGGTGGATCACTGCTTCAATGACGTCGGGATTTGAAAACCCCGCGTTGTGGACACCGTTCCCATGAAGATCCAGGTATCGGTTTCCATCCAGGTCTTCAATCCAGGCGCCTTCTGTTTTCTGCAGGACATTGAGTACAGGAGTAGACAAAGCCTGATGTAAAAAAAGACTTGCATCTTCTTCAATCCAATGTCGGGTGTTGTCACTAAGACTTTTTACATAATTCGCTCTGGCTTCGCTGATATTGATATCTCCCTGCTCCAGGGAAATTTTGGGAAATTGATTGGGCATAGTTCCACAAAGTTACCTGAAGTAAGATACATGGAACTTTGGTCTTAGCGATTAAGAAATTGTTATAATTGACACATTACGGTGCATCCATTGTAAAGCGAGGATGCTTGCATTGGCAGCGAACATCCTCACCGGTGATTATGATCAAGACGGTGTACTGTCCTGATTTTTATTCCTGTAAATATCAACTTGTATCCCTGAGGATTTATCGGAAGATGCGTATCCCCTGTACATACCTTCAGTGTTGAACAAAAGTTCGATATTGCCCAGTTTGTCAATCGCGATAAAGCCCCCTTCACCCCCAAAATCAGTTAATTTATCTATAACACGGGCACAAGCATCTTTTAGTGACAAGCCGCCATACTCCATGAGGCATGAGATGTCATAGGCGACAACGGATCGAATAAAATACTCGCCATATCCAGTACAGGAGACTGCGCAGGTTTTATTGTTTGCATAATTTCCGGCACCGATCACAACACTATCACCGAGCCTGCCAAATTTTTTATTCGTAAGACCTCCTGTTGAAGTGGCCGCTGCCACGTTTCCATTTTGGTCTAGGGCGACAGCTCCGACAGTTCCAAATTTTTTTCCTCCGTCATGATCCAATACAGCATGTTCTGAATTTTTGAGCGCCTGCCATTGATTGAAGCGATTGTCTGTAAAAAAATACTTTTCGTTTTCAAAGGGTAGCGCGGCACTTTTTCCAAATCGTTCGGCACCAGACCCGCACAGCAAAACGTAGCCGGATTCTTCCATAACCTTTCTTGCAAGCTGCACCGGATTACGGATTCCCTTTACAGCAGCAACGGCTCCGGCATTGAGCGTGTCACCACACATAATCGACGCGTCCATTTCATGTGTACCCTCGTGCGTAAATACAGATCCTTTACCGGCATTGAAAAGTGGGCAATCTTCAAGGATACGCACGGCATACTCCACTGCATCAAGTGCCGATCCTCCACCTTTTAAAATCGTGTAACCTTTTATAATAGCATGATTAAGTTCTGTGATGTATTTAGTTTCATCGAACGATGTCATAGTGGACTTCTTTATTGTCCCTGCACCGCCGTGTATTGCTAGTCCGAATTTCTTTTCCATTTCAAAATAAATTGTATAAAAGTTTAGTTTAGGTTTACGACTATACCCAGCCCATCAGTACAGGTGGAATAATTAATAACATAGACAATATTATAAGGATTACTATTAAGGGCCATACCCATCGAAGCCATTTACTGTATGGAATATCGGCAGCGGATAGAACGCCCATAGTGACACCACTTGTCGGGATGATCATATTACCGATACCGTCACCGAGTTGAAAGATAAGAACTGCAGTCTGACGAGAAATGGAAAGCAGATCGCTCAATGGTGCCATAATAGGCATTGTGAGTGCTGCCTGACCTGATCCGGAAGGAACCAAAAAATTAATCGTGTTTTGAACCATGAACATAATTTCTGCCGACAGAACAGGATGTGCACCTTGCAACGTATTCGTTAGATAAAACAGCATGGTGTCAATTATTTTTCCCTCAGAAGAAACAATCAATATTCCTTTCGCCAACGCGATGACCAATGCTGCGGAAAGCATATTACGGGCACCCTGAATAAATGACTCAGCCGTCTCGTTGGGAGAGATTCTCGCAACCAAAGCCACTAGAATACCCAGACCTGTAAATAAGCCTGTAATCTCGTCGATGTACCAGCCCCAACGCGTGGACCCAACGATCAACAGGCCGATAGATAAAAGAAACAATAGCAACACAACACTTCGTTGCCATGTCAATGCCGGGAACTCTTGTTTTAAAATTGCTTCATTACCCTGATTGGGTTCATGTTTTACCTCTATTCGATTGGCATAGCGTGCTACATACAGTATTGCAACGAGGGTAAGTACAAACCATACTACAATGCGGTATTCCCATCCACTGAAGGGGTGCAGCCCTGCTATTCCTTGAGCGATACCAACGGTAAAAGGATTTGTGATCGCCCCGGCAAAACCGACACCTGCGGCAACAAAGGGAATAGCGACACCAACGATTGCGTTATACCCTAAAGCTTTTGCAAAGGGAATAGTAATCAAAATAAACAGAAGAACTTCTTCGGATAGCCCGAACGTTGCCCCTGCTATCGAGAATAGTGTCATGAGCAATGGAATGATTACCTTTTTGTATGCAGGCCTTGTCAGACTTTTCTGAATAACATTTTGCAGACCGGCTTCGATAGCCTGGGTTCTGGTAATAATCGAAAACACGCCACCAATAATAAGTACAAATGCAATAATCCGGGCTGAGGCTACAAATCCCTTTATTGGGGCAAGGAGCACGTCAAAAATACCTTGGGGCGACTGCTCGACTTTTTTATATGAACCCGGAACTAGAATCTCGCGGTTGTCGTGTGTTGTACGTTGATACTGGCCTGCCGGAAGAATCCAACTAAGGAGCGTAACCAATATCAGGACTACACTTACAATGATGAGTGTATTCGGTTGTTTCATTTTTTTCCTTTTGGTAGCCTGAATTTCTCACCAGGCAGGTAAACATTTAATTCAAGTTTTCGTGCACCGAGTTTATTATCTTTTTTTATCATTGACTTGCGTGGATTGGTGTAGACAACCACTTGCGACTCACCAATGACTTCAGCTTCACCATCCTTCACCAGGATAGCTGTTGCTTCGTCTATACCCACACCCATGTAGTCTGCGTTTTCGATCACCACGCTGATTAATCGATTATGACGGCTTCGCTTGATGAAATGCTGATCGACGATAACATTTTGTAAAAATCCAAGACCATCATTTAATTCAATATTTTCAGACTCGATGGTCCTGGATGTTTCGGTATATTGTGGATATTTTTTTTCATTTCCCGTAAGCATATGTTTACTCATTACGGCAGCGCCAGCACTGGTTCCTGCCACCACGGCCCCGTTGGTGTAGGCGAGATGAACCTTCTCTTCGATCCCGGTTTCACGTATTATGTCCATGAAGCGCGTCTGGTCACCACCTGTGATATAAATCAATGATGCGGAAGCAAGAAGTTCGAGTTCAGTTTTTCCGGGTAGCTCTCCTTTCTGCAAGAGTATGCCATGGATCCTCTCAATTCCATTTTCAACGAATTGTTTTTTTGCATACCATATCGCGGAATCCTGTTCCGCACTTGCCATGGGAAGTATTACTATATTACCGGTTTGTCTTACACCAGCTTCGTCTAGCATTCGGGCAATCATCGACGGAGTTCTGCTTCCGCCCCCGATGATGAACAATTTCCCTTGCGCGCACGCATTAATGCTTTGCACGAAAGGAAATGCCAGGAAAATGATGACTGTGTATTGTCTGTAAAAACGACGGCAGTTTAACCACATTTGCTTCAAAGGTATAAGGAAAAAAATGGTATCAGGAACGACCATAATACCATTTTTTAACCTCAGTTAGTAAAATTGAAAAACTTAATTATTGGTATACCCATCATTTTGAGACAGGTTCTTATTTACGTTGCGCTCTCGCTGGGGAACAGGAAATACGAGAAAATTATTATCATAGGTATATTCTGTACCTCCTTCAGTTATAGTTTCCTTAAGACGTTTTACATCATGAAGGCGTTGCCCTTCATGGACCAGTTCAAGTCTTCTTTCATTTAGAATATTATCCAGGGTCACTACATCCAATGGTGTCAGTCCAACACGAGTACGTATTCTGTTTACATCATCGGCTGGCGTAGCACCTACAGTTGTGCCTAATCTGTTGTTGGCTTCTGCCCGGGTGAGATACATCTCTGCCAGTCTGATAATCTTTACGTTACCGTATTTATTTACCCATTTACCAGTACGTGTGACACCCGTTGTTCCATCAACGTAAAACAAGTCAAGACGTTCATCATCCACTTCGTATAAATCCAGATGTTTTTGTGTGATTTCAATTTCAGCGCGACCATCGAATGTTTTTGCCGCATAAAACAATTGCATGTTGTTGACACCGTCAACCAGACTGATTGCAATGTTAAATACGTCTTCATTGGTCGTACCACCATTAAAAGCATCTGCAATGCTGCCGTTCAATGCATAGTTTTTGTTTGAACTAATTACTGCATCCGCAGCATCACGCGCTTTTGCATAGTCTCCTATTTGTAAGTACACTCTGGACAAAACAGCTAATGCCGATTCTTTCGTAGCTCGTGAGGCTTGATTTTCGGAAGTTACGAGTAAGGATGCCGAACGTGTGAGATCATCAATGATCTGCGCATAGACTTCGGCAACGGTATTGCGTTCCGCAGTCGTGCGTTCATCCAGACCGTTAGTGGCCGTTAAAACGATTGGAACAGCATCACGTTCGGAAGGGCTGCCGAAGGAATATGGCTTAGCAAAAAGCTTAACCAATTCAAAGTACGATAACCCTCGGAGGAATAGGGCTTCACCCTCAACTTCATCGCGATCTTCTTCATTTACAACGGCAAGTGCCCCAAGTACGTTGTTGGCGATATTGATAGTCCGATATGATCGATACCAAAAGTTACTTACGTTCGCATTGGAGGTTCCGGTTTCCTTGGCAAAAATCTCGTCAGGTTCAGGGAATGTTCCTGTAAATCTGATTTCACCATTAGCGGCTAACAGTTCGGCGTTGCGCAGTACGTTGCCACCGAATAGATCGCCATTAGAAAGCGCATCATACGCTCCGACGAGGACAAGTTTCACATTCTGGTCAGAAGAAAGCGCCAGCTCGTTATTGATACTCTGAGGATCGTTGAGGTCCAGCGGATTATCACATGCAGACAGCAGAGTGCACGCTAATATTCCGAAGAAAAGTTGTGTATATTTTTTCATGTTATTCTTGTTAAATGGCATGTGTTAAAAACCGACTTTAATACCTACAATCAGATTCTTTGCCTGTGGAGCAGAATAAAAATCATTACCCAGGAAATACGATGTGTCGCTGGTGTAATCAGTGTTCACTTCAGGATCCCATCCTTCATACTTAGTAAACGTGAGCAGGTTTTGACCGGTAACATATAAGCGTGCGCTGGTTAATGATATTTTGCTTAGCAACGATGCGGGAAGACTATATCCAAGTGTAATTGTTTTTAGTCTCAGGTAATCACCATCTGTTAATGCCCGGCTGGAAATTTGTGCTCCGTTATTACGAAAGAGTCGTGCCTGAGGAACGTCGGTAATGTCACCAGGGTTTTGCCAACGCCGTAGTTGATCTATAGTTTGGTTATCCTCAAATCTTGCGTTAGCCGACATGAATGCACCAGCGGCATTAAATATTTTATTTCCTGCTACACCTTGAAACAAAATGCTAAGATCAAATCCTTTGTAAACGAGATCCATGTTAAAGCCATATACAGTCGTGGGGGTAGGGGTTCCTAACACAACCTTCTTAGCCTCGGCATAAATAGAAGTTGTTTCCCCTTCTACGCCTTCGTTTACAAACCAGAGCGCATTTCCATTTGCAGGATCAACACCAGCATACTCTGCTCCGTAAAATACACCGATCGGCTGACCAACCTTAACCACATTCATGAACCGGGTAGAGCTCGGGTCAATGATATCATTGTCACCATCAAGTTGTAATACTTTATTTCTATTTCTGGCATAATTGAATCCTACTTTCCAGGAGATATCTTCGTTTCTAACAATGGCGTAGTTTACCGCAGCTTCTATTCCTGTATTTTCAAGCGATCCAACATTTCCGTATAGTTGCTGGAATCCGGTAACGCCGGTTATCTCGCGATTTAATAGAAGGTCATTAGTTTGCTTATTGTAGTAATCCAGCTGAACGGATAACTTATCATTGAAGAAGGCAAGATCTAAACCAAGATCAAATTGCAAAGTCTTCTCCCATCGTAAATCAGGATTAGGAATACGATCGGTGCTTAATCCCGAACTTCCATCGTAAGCTTCCGGTGCGAACACACCTTGGGCAATATAATTTCCGATATCTGCATTTCCGGTTATTCCATAGCTGGAGCGTAACTTGAGAAAGCTTAAGGTATTTGTTGCGTTAAAAAAAGATTCTTCACTGATTATCCAGCCAGCAGAAACAGCGGGGAAAAAGCCAAACTGGTTATCTGTTCCGAATTTTGAGGAGCCATCATAACGTCCGCTTAAAGACAACAGGTAGCGGTTGTTAAACTTGTAGTTAGCACGTGCATAGTAAGATAGAAAGATCTCTTTGGTAAAAGATCCTGTGGTAAGTATTGGATCTGCAGCGGATGAAAGTGTTGTTAATCCATCGAGTGGGTAGTTCTGTGCTTCAGCACGGGTTCTGTCAATCGTCGTAGTTTGATAATCCATACCGCCCGTTAAATCGAAGGAGTGAAGGTTCACTTGTTTAAAATAGTTGAGATAAACTCTGGATGTTTGGTTAAACACTTGTGCCCAGGCGGAGCGGCCATAGCCGTTTACCGCACGACCCACTTCAGTCTTTGAGTTCTGGAAACGATCTTCATTTTGTGTTAGTAAGTCAATACCATATTCGGCGATCACACTTAGGTCTTTGGTAAGGGCATACTTTGCATTGAGAGCCACAATGTTTCTGTTTACCGATGTGACAAAACGCGAGTTTTCTAATTCCATGGTAGCGGGATAATAAAACATTGCAGGATTAAAATCATCATCGAATAGAATACCGCTCTTATCGCGGACAGGAGTGAGTGGTGATTGTGCTACTAATTGAAGCGGAGAAGAAAACTGTCTGTCATCCGCTACACGGTTGTTAGTCGTTCGCGCAATATTGATATTGGTACCGAAACTCAACCGGTTGTTGACTTTATGATCGAGATTTAAACGGCCAGTGAAACGTTCAAATGAGTTTCCTATCAGAATGCCATCTTGATCAGTATAACCTCCATTAAAATAAAACTTTGTTTTCTCATTTCCACCGGAGGCAGAAATATCAAAATTGAAAAGGCCGGCTTTTTGAAATGCTTCTTTTTCCCAGTTCGTATTGTTTTCCAGCGCGCGCCAATCTGTATCACCGGCCAGGTAGTCAAACGTTCCCTCAATATCTTCCAGGAAGGAGCCAGGGTAATCGCCGGGATTATTGACCGGGTCAAAGCCTGAAGCAAGATCTCTGTTGACTGCAGCTTCTCTATACAATTCTATGTACTGCTCAGAATTCAAAAAATCGCGATTGTTTGTTGGTTTACTGGATCCGTATTGCATACCAACAGTAATATTGGTTTTACCTGACTGTCCTCGTTTTGTAGTGACAAGCACGACGCCATTGGATGCACGTGCACCATAGATCGCCGCAGCAGATGCGTCTTTTAGAATTTCAATAGATTGAATATCATTAAAATTAATATCCGACATTGGATTAGTCGATGAAGTCGTACCCGAAAGATTGTTACTGTTTACAATCATACCATCGATAACATACAGTGGTTGATTACCAGCGCTAATGGAAGATGAGCCACGGACTTGTACGTTAATACCCTGGCCTAACTTTCCATTTTGAGCAGTTACTAACACACCGGCAGCGCGACCTTGCAGAGCCTGTTCAAAAGAGTTAACGGGAATATTGTTGATTGCCGTACCCGATACGCTTGCTACGTTACCTGTTACATCCTGCTTTAGTTGCGTACCGTAACCAACAACCACAACTTCTCCAAGTTGGGTTATGTCAGCTTTCATCGCCACATCAATAACGCTTTTATTCTCTACGGCGATTTCTTGTCCTTCGTAGCCAATGAAAGAAAAGACAAGTGTGATATTAGTACCAGATACAGCGAGGCGAAAGTTACCGTTACTGTCGGTAACGGTTCCTTCATTTGTGGATTTAACCACCACGTTGACGCCTGGTAGAGATGACCCATCATCCTGACCAGTAACTCTTCCGGAGATTTCCCGTGTTTGGGCAATCGTACAGATAGTGCATAGCAATAGCATCCCCGTTAGAAGGGGTAAAATTTTTGACATAAAAGATTATTTAAGGGTGAAGTCTTAAAATTAAAATAGTTTTGAAATGATTATTCAAAGAATCGTATGTATACACTACGCGTCAATGAAAATACATTCAAAATGAAAGGAGGAATTCTAGCAGTTGAAAATAGGTTGCAATCCTTGTAAGCTTAGTGGCTTAGCGGAGCTGAACGAGACCATAGGATTTTTTGCGAACAAGCCCATACTTGATGTTGATGAAACAATGTTACAAGCATGTTTCTTAAAAGTCAAGTATTAATAATAATGATTTCGAAAATTCTTGCAATTTCTATTGTATCTGACTGAGATTGAAGAATTTTATTTGTGGGCAACGATGCAGCAGCAGTCGTTTGACGAAGAGGCGTTTTTTATTTTAATTTGTTTGATACCCAATGGCAATAGATTCTTGAAGGCGTTTAACTAGTATTGGACATGAAAGAAGCGGCCCAAGCAGGTTTAATAGTTATTTATTCTTTGATATTCATCTTCCATGTCCTCGTGTTATTTAAAGTGATACCGTACAACATAGTATGGGGTGGTCGATTAAAGACAGACACGGATATGTATAAATTTGAAGCCGTGTCCCTTCTTGTCAATGCGCTATTTCTGATAATTGTGCTGATAGAGGCCAATTATATCAAGCTTGGTTTAGACGAAACTATTTTGACTACCGCATTCTGGGTGATGGCAGTGTTGTTTTTCTTGAATACTGTTGGCAACCTGCTGTCGAAAAATAAATGGGAGAAAATCATCTTTACACCGTTGACTTTACTGCTTACAATATTAAGTGTTGTTGTTGCGCTAAATTGAGGGAAAGAACCGTAAATCTATTAGTATTATTTACTGCTCACTTTTTTGGGCGAAAAGCCAGTCAAGTAAATCCGGAGCTTCATCTACAACTGAGGGCCAGACGTTATGCCCCACACCTGAAAACTCTGTGTATCGCGGATTTCCACCTGCCTGTTTAATCGCTTCAACCATTTTACGAGATCCGCTCACTGGAACATTTCGGTCTTTCGTCCCGTGAAACGCCCATACCGGTATGCTGCTCATATTGTGAGCAAGTTCAGGATTACCAGATCCACAAATGGGTATCGCGGCAGCAAATATTTCCGGACGTGTGCTCACGAAATACCACGATCCATAACCACCCATAGAACCTCCTGCAACGTAACGCCTAAGCGTATCAATCGAAAATTCTTTTTCCAGTGTCTCTATAATTTCAAATACCAATGAATCAACGGAGGGAAGGTTCATGAACCCACCCCACGTGTGGCCTGGTGGACATTGTGGTACGAGAATAAATGCCGGATATCTTTTTTTGTTTTCTTCGCTCGATAAGAGTGGTGCAGGTTCGGGTACTTCAACATGCGGTAGACTATCGGCGTTAAACGTTACCGGCCCCCCGTGGAGGCAAACTACTAACGGATATTGTTTTTGGGGATCATAGTCGACGGGTTTCATCAATAGGTATCGTAATGTATTTCCCTGCTCGTTTTCGAATGTTCGCGATTCAAAAGAAGCGGCTAGCTGACGCGACACTGTTGGTCCTTTTTGCTTCCAATCTAAACGCCAATAACTGTGGTTGCCTATTTTAATACCCACCAGCACAACCAGTACGATACTGATCATTCCTGTTACAGCCAGCAGATTTTCTGAAGCAGACGGCTGACTGCCGGTGCCGTCCTCCGGCACAAGTTTTTTTTCTTCCTGTACAAAATTAATCATAAAAAAAGCAGGCGTCAGGCTGCTCAAAAGCGTAGTCCATCGCACGACTTTTTCCAGGATGTACTGTATCTCAGCTTTCGGCGACATCATACTCCACGTAACAGATAACAATAATACCACACCGACAATAAGCGTGAAAAATCCTGATGCTTTTAACCACGGCCTTTCGGATGCGATAGAAATAATAAGAGTTAGCGAATAGACCATTGCGATAACTAAAGAAATAACTCCAGTGATAGTAACGTAAATGAACAATTGCCTTGCTACGAAGATCAACACAAGATAAAGGAGTGACATTGCAAAGCCCTGAACAACGGTATAAACGGTGGCTATCAGGAAAGTAGATCTATAGTTCTTCTGGTGAAAGTACCTTAACATGAAAGCTGAGGAAATCAAAAAGATAATATTAGTGATCAGTACCCAGTTCACGTACGGCTGCAGCATACTCATTTCTGGTCCGAGGAGAATAAAAATTATGCTCTGGTATACACCGATAACAAAGGATAGACCCAGGAATAGATTCGCCAGAAAATAAAAATGTCGGTTCATCAGGTAGTCATATAAGATCTAAAAGTGTTTTATAGATTAAGGGCATGCGTTGGGATTTTAAATCACAATAACGAATGAGAAGTCTCTTTGATAAAAAATAGTAGTAACAAGATAGTAAAAATCTATCGATTGCATAGATCTGTGTCATCCGAAATAAAATGTTTAAGGGTTTCATTATTTGTGTGATGCCCTATTATCTGGATGAGAAAGTTTTGTAGTTTAGGCGTTAAGTATTAAAAACGTAATATGCTAAAGAAGTATTTTGGATTAGGTATTCTGGTATGCATCGTATGCCTTGTATTAGTTTCTTGTAAGAATGATTCAAACAAAAAAAATGAGGTAACGCAGTCGCTATCACCTGAAGCTGATACTACCCAACGTATTGATTCAATCGTTTACGAAACGGAAACCCTGATTGTGAAACGGGTTTCAGAACATGCTTACCAGCACATTTCTTTCCTGCAAACCGAAAGCTTCGGGAAAGTTGGCTGTAATGGCATGATTGTCATAAATGATAAGGAAGCTGTTGTGTTTGATACTCCTGCTGATGATTCAACTTCAGCAGAATTAATTCACTACCTCACCGAAAAGGAGTCGTATAAAATCACTGCGGTTATTGCAACGCATTTTCATTCCGATTGTGTAGGTGGATTGGAAACATTCCATGCCAATGAGATTCCTTCTTTTGCCTCCAATCGTACAATTAATTTACTTAAAAATGAAAAAGGTAAAGTTCCTCAAAATGGATTTGACAATACCATGAAACTAACGGTTGGTGATAAAAGCGTATTCGCGGAATATTTTGGTGAAGGTCATACGAAAGATAACATAATAGGATATTTTCCTGACGATGAAGTAATCTTTGGCGGCTGCCTTATTAAGGAACTTGATGCCGGGAAGGGTTATTTGGGCGACGCTAACATTATGCTTTGGTCTGAAACAGTCGGGAAGATTAAACAGAAGCATCCTCAAATCAAAGTTGTGATTCCGGGACACGGAAATCCGGGAGGAACTGCGTTGTTTGATTATACGATAGATTTATTCAAGCAATAGTTTCCATAGAGATGCACTACATACGCTCTTTCAATTCTAATGATTGGGAGGTGTTATTACTTTGTGGATGGAAATTGCGTAAGCCGACATTATTTCCACTTGTATAAAAAGAATAACTGCGTTTGCTTTAACATACACCTGTTTCTACTTTAGAATTCTGAATTTTACTCTTAACCTACTATGAAAATTAAAGCAATTATTTTAAGTGCCCTGTCGGTATTTATGATACTGGTCGTTCAGGCACAATCACGGGAGAAGGTTGACTCCGCCGTTTATGCCAAATTAAAAGCTGAAGGCTTCGACCGTTCACAGGTAATGGATGTCCTCAGTATGCTAACGGATGTAAACGGCCCGCGTCTTACCAACTCACCGGGTTATAAGACTGCTGCCAACTACGCGAAGAAAACTCTGGAGGGATGGGGGCTTAGCAATGCCCACTTTGATTCTTTTGGAGAGTTTGGTAAAGGCTGGCAATTAAAGAAGTTTGGTTTAAGTGCCACGGCTCCGACTTATTTCAATATCATTAGTAGTCCGAAGGCATGGTCGCCAGGTATTAAAGGTACGGTTAGCGCTGACGTCGTTTACCTTGATGTAAAAACCGAAGCAGACCTTGGGAAGTATAAAGGTAAACTTAAAGGCAAAGTGGTGCTCTTCAATTTCCCAATTATGCCCAAGCCACATTTCTCACCTGAAGCTACACGGCATGCCGACTCTACTTTGTTAAAAATGGCAAATGCTGCGCCGCGTGATCGTGCTGCTTCAGGCGTACGTCGCTTTGCTACCGGAGCACCTGAAGACATAACGTATAAAAAATGGTTACTCTGTCAAACCGAAGGAGTGCTGGCCGTATTGGAATGTAGTCGTGGTGATCACGGAACATTATATCCCCAGGCCGCAACGGTACCAAGCGCACCGAGTGTCCCATATGCTGAGAGAGTGCGTGCACATGCTGCCAATGCCCCTAAAATTTTACCACAAGTGTTGGTCGCGGCAGAGCACTACAATCGTATGGTAAGACAAATTGAAAAAGGTGTAGCTGTCAAAGTGGAGCTGACGATGGAGACAGAATTTACCCCACCCGAAGATGGTTTTAATGTAATTGCAGAAATTCCGGGTACTGATAAAAATGCGGAAGTAGTGATGATCGGTGCACACTTAGACTCCTGGCACGGTGGTACGGGAACAACGGATAACGGAGTGGGTGTAGCAATTTGTATGGAGGCCATGCGCTTGATTAAAGCTCTGGGTACACAACCTAATCGTACTATAAGAATAGGCCTGTGGGGAGGCGAAGAGCAGGGTTTGTATGGTTCACGAGGATATGTAAAAAAACACCTTGGTGAAATCGTCAATGGTAAACCGGTGTTAAAACCAGCAGCGGAGACATTTTCTATTTATTTAAACACCGATAACGGAACGGGTAAGTGGCGTGGAATAAATATGCAGGGAAATGAATACGTGCGTCCCATTTTCAGAGAGTGGTTAAGTCCATTCGAACGAACCGGAACTGCGACTTTGACGCTTAATAGTACAGGAAGCACAGATCATGTGGCTTTCGATGCGATTGGGTTGCCGGGCTTTCAATTTATTACAGATCCGATTGAATACTTTACCCGAAGCTGGCACTCGAATATGGACACGTACGAACGAGCCATTGAAGAAGACTTAAAGTATAATTCAGTGTTAATGGCCACCCTTGCATGGCAAGCCGCCACAAGAGAAGGCTTGATGCCAAGGCAGAAGTAATATTTCTGTGCATACGGCCAAACAAATTTTATTAAACAAGCCATACTGAATTTAGTATGGCTTGTTTGATAAGGTATCGTTCCACTATGTGGTCCAGATACCTACAGTTTTTTAATAAGTTTTAGGAAAGCTTTACCTCGTGGTGAAAGTTCGTACCCCACTTCGTGACTAATTGTTAGTCCCAGGTTTTTTAATTTCCGGATATTTATTTTTAGCCAATCCTTTTCATGGTTTACAATCTTAGAAAGATCTGCGGCTCTCAAGTGCGGGTTTGATTGAATCGCGTTAAGAATTTCAAGAGTCCAGGAACCTTGCTTACTGTGCTTATCCAGTGATTTAAGTTTGTTGTGAGTTTTTTCGAATTCGGCCTGCGTAATCGCATCATTTTTCCGGAGTTCGATGCGTGGATCGACACTACTATAACGTAGTTTTATTTTATAGATAGTTCCTTCTTTAATCTCCCGTAAGGTAACTAACAATTCTTCAAGGTTTGTGAAACCGGAGTTCAACGCATCGGCGGACTTCAAGTCCTTTTCGTTCACTTCAACCACGTCAAGTATTTCAATAATCCCCAATGCCGTTTTCATTTTTCCTCCCGCCTTTGCTGCCGACTTTTTCCACTTTCTAAAGGCCAGCGAAATGTTGCCGGCCTTTATACCTTCAAGAGTCTTTTGTTTGAACAACATAGGCTGTTAGGTTATGATGGCTTTCTATATCCGTTACTCAGTGGCAACACGATAATTCAACTGCCTTATTTAAGAGTTTCCTTCACAGTACCACACGTCAGCATTTTGTCACCGAAGTATGGGTTCCTTATTTCTGAAGCATCGCTTAACCAAAAGCCTCCCTGATTATCAAATGCCATCGGGCAGAATTCATAATAGGCAGTTGCACCACCCAGGCCATACGCTTTAATGCTTTTGTAAAGATTTTCAGTAAGATCGCTGAAGGCGACACGCTGAGCTTCTATTTCACCAGAAGTTTCTATTGTCTTAAGTGACGTTTCCATACCATTCAGATAGTTCATCCAATCGTTGTGGGCGGCACCGGTTAGTAATTTCATTTCAGTTGCTGCGAGTGCCTTACCTGTTGATGAAGCTTCAGCTGAAACCTTCGCTGCGTCCGATGAAACAAAGGCATCTTTCAAAGCTACGTAGGATTCGAAAACTGCAGACAATTGTTGTTGAAAGGTTTCGTCAACTGTAAATTGAGTTTCACTGGGTTCTGGTACTGTCGTACTGGCGGCATGTTCTTCAGCTGTCATTTTATGATCATCATGAGAAGTTTCGGTTTTGTTACCACTACAGTTGCTGAAGCCTAGTCCCGTTGAAACTAGTAAAAGTGAAATGAAGATTGATCTTGTTTGCATAGTTGTTTTGTTTTAAAGGTTAATAATTCCTTGGTTATTTGATTTTTAAATTCATGTATTTCCTCTTGACATTAGTGGTGGTTATGGACCATCATTGGATCTGTTCCTTTCTTGAGAACAAGTTCACTATAAAGTAAGTATGCACCACTCACGGCAACTCGGTCGCCTTGCTGAAGGCCTTGTGTGATTTCAACCTGATCGAAGTCTTCAAGACCAGTCTCCACTACGCGAGGTTGAAATGTATTTTCGGCAGTTTCAACATATACATGGGTTCCTTTTCCACTCCGTATCACGGCGTCTACCGGTATGGCTAAAGCATTTCGTGAAGATTGCGAAAGTACTACCTGCGCCTGCATACCAGGTTTAAACTTCATTTCTGGATTTTCAAGCATGGCACGTATTTTAGTGATTTGTGAATTGGCACTGTATTCGGGACTAAGAAAGACTATTTTCGATTCTAACGAAAGGGATTCAAAACCATTTACCCGAACACCTATTTTATCCCCGGTTTTAACCAATCCTGATTCATCCGCATACAATTCTGCTTCAATCCATAACGTACTGATGTTTTCTATCCGATAGAGAACAGCTCCTTCTTCCAGATACTGACCTTCTGCAACTTGTATTTCAGACACAATACCTCCCGCCGGAGCTACAAAGGTAATGCGAGGCTGGACAGTTTTCAATTTTGCAAGATTCTCCATTTGCTTTTTCGTAAGACCGTAGAGGAGGAGTTTACGTTCCGCTGATTTCACAAATGCTTCATACCGGGATTCTTTTTTTCCGATAGTTTCATATTGTTCCAGGGCAAGAAGATATTCTTGTTGGAGTGTAAGTAAGATCTCGCTATAAAGTTCGTACAATGGTTCACCAGTACGAACCACACGACCGGTTTCTTTTACAAACAACTTTTCGATTCTTCCGGCCGACCGGCTACTAATTACTTCTGTACTTTCTTCGTTTTCCGTAAGTCGCGCATTAACAATGGTTGATTGTCCAACAGGTTTCACGGCAACACGTTGTACGGTGATGTTCGCGAGCCTTACCTGCGATTCGGTCAGCATCAGATCGTTACTGTTTGTTTTTAAGGCGACAACCGTGCTGTCATTTTGGTTTTTCTGATTTTGATCTTTCTGGTTACTACAGGATAGCATAAGCAAAATTAAACCTGATAATGCCAAAGTCAAAGTTCTGTTGTGAAAGACTGGATTTAAGAAAGAGAATCCAGAAGTATGGTGTGTCTTGTTTTTCATACTTACCTGTTACATTTTTTAGTTTCGTCCGTTGTCATTTTACCTTAATAAAACTTTCACTATCTACCATGTATTGGGCATTTGTGGCAATTTCATCTGATGAAGAAATACCCTGTGTGATTTCTACCCATCCTGCCGACTGTATTCCGGCTCTTACCTGTTTTGGTCTAAATACCTCCTGTTCTTTTGCAAATACAATTTTTTCTAACCCAAGCTCCAGCAACGCTTCACGTGGAATCCACAAGGCTTCCTTCGACATCACCTGTATGGACGCACGTACAAGCTGACCTATTTGAAGCTCTCCATTATTTTCAACATACAATCTCACGCGCGTGAATTCTTCACCATCATTAAAGTATGGTTGTATAAAATCAACTTTGCCGTTCAATGTCTTTTCATTTCCCAGGTCAAGCATGACTGTGTCCTGAAGTTGTACGTGAGCAGCTTCAGAGGGTGGTAGGTCAAGTTCAATGCGTAACCCTGCGGGGTTTACAACTTTAAAAAGTGTTTGCCCGGTTGAAACATAAGCCCCTTCACGGATAAGTTCGGGTGCAGAATTGTTCATGCCTGGTGTATATGAGGGTGAAGTTCCGGAAGGTGAAGTACCCATTCCTCCACCCATCGTTGAGGTCGATGATGTAGGTTTTGGGACGACTGGAATTTCCTGATCGTCACGCATTACGTACCCGTCATATTGGCTATAGATAGAAAAGTTGGATGAAGCTTGTTTATTCCTGAGTAGCGTTTCTACCTGAGTCGGGGTTACACCCAATAAATGTAATTTTTTTCGTGCGGATTCAATTAGGGTTGTGTTCGCCGGATCGTTTTCAACAAGATAGAGCAATTCACGTTGGGAGGTAATCAACTCCGGACTATAGATCTCTGCAACCTTTTGACCTTTGCGCACAGGCTGAAATGCATACTTTAAAAATACTTTTTCTAATCGTCCACCAACTTTAGCGGGAATCGAATACACATTCCTGGTGTCGTAAGTTATAACACCATGTGCTTCTACGGTTAGTGGCATCGACTTAAATACTCCTTTGATGGTACTTACAGAGGAGACTACAACTTCATTTGGTGATTTGATTAGTCGGGCAAGATCTTCCGTGATTTCTACTTCTTCACCAGGCAAACCTTTTCGTACCAGATCCATCCCGCAAACCGGGCACGTCGATGGTCTGTCAGAAATGACAGTAGGGTGCATCGGGCAAATATATGTATCGTGCTCATGGGCAGTCTCATTGCCGGTACATGCCCATATCAGCATAGCAATCATGAAAGCCAGTGCATGAATGGTTATCTTCAATTCTGAATTTCTGACTTTTGATATAAGCGTTCTGATCATCTTATTGCTCAAGTTCTTTTTCATAGCTCACGATCATAGTATAGTATTCTTCCACTGTATTAAGGTATTCCATTTGCGCCATGTTCATTGCTTCCCATGCATCAATTACCATGGGTAATTGCTCACGGTTCTCTTCATATCCCAACATCGTTATCTCATAGTTTTTACGAAGTGCAGGTATGATTTTAGAATTGTAGTTTTCCAATTGCTGCTGCATACGATTAAGTTTTGTAGCCATACCAGCCAGCATGCCGCGTGCTTCGATCAACAATGCCTCCCGACCTTTACGCATCGCTTCGATTTCGTATTGCATGCCTTTTACTTCAGCCTTATACATTCGGGATGACCAGGGAGCAATCGGTAATGAGACCATAGCCATTGCGGTAAATTGTGTTGGCATGTTGCCGAGCGGCTGCATATGGTCAAACCTGATCTTAAAATCCGGTTTCGCCTGATAGCGTTGCAGTTGCTGATTCAATTCCATAACCTGAATGGATTTCTCGATCTGCATCACATCACTTCGTCTTGTACTAAGCAATGCTGTATCATAGATGACCTGGGTAGCATCATAGGTTATGCTTGTTGCGGTATCCACCTGGATCGGTGAATCCGGAGGTATATTCATCAAGGTTTTTAATCGGTATTTTTTTTCGTCTACATCACCCGTTGTCATGAGGATCATGTTCTGAACTTCATTCAGCCTGCCTTCAATTTTGTAAATATTTCCAAGGCTTCCCTGATTGTATGGATAGCGCAGTTTTGCCAGCTTAAGCATCAGGTCAACTATACGCTCATTTTCCGACAACACTTTTAATTTCTCTTCAGATACCAGCCACTGGTAGTAGAATGTTTTGGCCTCTGCGCGAAGAGTATTGTAACGGAAAGACCGACCTTGTTCTTCTACTGCGGCTCTGGAAGCGAAGTACTTTTTGTTCGCGGTGAGCTTAAGCGGATTGGGAATGTTTTGTTCTATGGAAAACATGATCGATCCTTTATCACGATCTTCCATAATCATCTGTCCCGGATACGGTGTCATAAAAGTACCTGCCCCAACCATGGGAGCCATCCAGCTTTTTGCACCGGCAGTGTACGATTCAAGGGCCCTTACTTTGCTATCGTATTCCTGAAGCATAGGATTATTCTGATGAATGAGATGTAGCACACTATCAAGTGTGATTACCTGACCATCGACGTTGGCGGAAAACGATAAAAAAATAGAAACTAAAAAGCGACACGATATGGACGTCAGGATCCGATTGATCTTTCCTGAAAGAGTTTCGGTCTGTACTTTCCGTTTTCTGCTTTTCAATTTTGATGTTTTAAATGTGTCCATAGCTTTAGTGCTTAACATCAGAGACTTCAATTTTTCCGAATTTCCGCAATTCAAATTCTTTTGTCATCAGAAAGATGAGCGGCGTAACTAACAGGATATGGGTCGAAGAAGTAAGTACGCCACCGATCATGGGTAATACGATGGGTTTCATGACATCACTTCCTACGCCGGTAGACCATAAAACAGGTATAAGCCCAAATAACGAGACGCACACTGTCATCAGCTTGGGGCGAAGGCGTTTGGCTGCACCGGCAATAACAAATTCCCGAAGCTCTTCTTTCGAAATGGTCTCACTGCTGTTGCCTCTTAGGGCGACCAGTTTTTGCATAGCGTCGTTTAGGTAAATTACCATGACTACACCCGTTTCCACGGCGATACCGAATAGTGCAATAAATCCAACAGCAACCGCTACGGACAGGTTAACACCATAGAAATAAACCATGTAAGCACCTCCGATCAATGCAAATGGTACAGTGATTAAGCTAAAGAAAGCTTCACGTAAAGATTTAAATGCCAGGTAGAGCGAAATAAAAATTATCAGCAATACAATCGGAAGAATCAGGATCAACGTCTGTTGGCCACGTATTAGATTTTCATATTGACCACTCCACTCCAGATAGTATCCGTTGGGTAAAGCACCCATTTCTGTATTGAGTTTTTCCATTGCTTCTTTTACAGTGCTTCCCAAATCGCGGTCACGCACGTTAAACAGTACTGCTCCGCGAAGCATGGCGTTTTCAGATGTGATCATTGGCGGACCGTCTTCAAATTTGATGTTCGCAACGGTTGACAGAGGGATCGTTCCCAGAGAAGGGGTCTTAATAGGAATTCTTTTTAACTGCTGAATACTGTTGCGGTAATCCTGTGCAAGGCGTACACTGATAGTGAATCGCTGCCGCCCTTCAATTGTTTGTCCGACAGGGGAACCACCAATTGCAGATTCAACAATCATGTTGACGTCATCTACCGATAAACCGTATCGGCCAAGCACTTGTCTGTTAATATCAATGGTAAGATACTTTCCACCGGTGATAGGATCAACATACAAATCTTTTATGCCCTCAATTCCGGAGAGGGTTGTCTTTACTTTTTCGGATAATGTATAAATGCTATCGAGCTGCTGCCCATAAACTTTTACACCCACATCGGTACGGATACCTGTAGCGAGCATATTGATACGGTTTATGATTGGCTGTGTCCAGCCGTTTACTACTCCCGGAATTTGCATTTTGGCATCAAGCTCATTGATCACGTCACCTTTTGTCAGTCCTTCACGCCATTCCGATTTTGGTTTAAGCATGATGATCGTTTCAATCATGCTGATAGGTGAGTTATCGGTCGCTGTACTCGCACGCCCTGCTTTACCCAGAACCTTGTCCACCTCCGGAACGGACTTAATTATTTTGTCCTGTACCTGAAGAATTCGCTTGGCTTCATCGTTGGATACATCCGGTAAAGTGACTGGCATGAAAAGGATCGATTGCTCATCCAGCGGTGGCATAAATTCGCTGCCGAGGCTTAACAACATCGGTATACTTATTAAAAGCGCCAGAATATTCACACCGATAGTAGTTTTTCTCCATTTCATACATGTGCGGATCAGTGGTTCATATATTCGTTCGAGGAAACGGTTAATCGGATTTTTGTTTTCGTGTGTAAATTTTCCCTTCATAAAGAAGGATATGATAACAGGAGCGAGGGTTACAACGAGAATAGCATCCACCATCATAATGAATGTTTTTGTAAAAGCCAGTGGATGGAAGAGCTTGCCTTCCTGACCCGTAAGCATAAAGACGGGTAAAAATGAAGTAATGATGATTATGGTAGAATAAAAGACTCCACGAGATACCTGTTTAGATGAGCGTTCAATGATGCTCAACCGCTCGACTTCATCGATCTCATTGTATTTTTTGGGAAATAGCTTCTTGATCATAGCGATTGATTTTCTGTGTTGGGGTTGAGCTCTGCAAATCGCGTTGATAAATTTTTATAAGAATTTTCAGCCATGATAATTCCGTTATCAACGATAACGCCAATAGCCAGTGCGATACCCGTTAAAGACATAATGTTGGAAGTGATACCAAAGGCATTCAGCAAGATGAAACTTGTAGCGATTGTAATTGGTATCTGAATGATGATGCTGAACGCACTGCGCCAATGGAAAAGAAAAACAATTACAACTAACGAAACGACAATCATCTCCTCAATCAACGTAGTTCTGATGGAAGAAATTGATTCCTGTATGAGCTCACTTCTGTCGTAAATGATATTGAACTTTACACCCTCTGGGAAGCCTTTCGATACTTCTTCCATTTTCTTCTTTACACCGGAGATCACTTCATCAGCATTTTCGCCGTAACGCATTACTACGATACCGCCGACAACTTCACCTTCGCCATTGAAATCAAAAATACCCAGTCGTGTCTCGCCTGTCATTTGAACAGTAGCAACATCGCGGATAGAAACCGGAGTAGCATTGACCGTCTTCAAGGATATGTTTTCAATTTCTTCGATAGATTTGAGGTAGCCTGTTGTCTTTATGATGTATCCGACGTCATTCATTTCAAATTTTCTTCCGCCGGCTTCGTTGTTGTTCGAACGCACTGCCTGAATTACTTCTTGTACAGATAAGCCGTAGTAGTTGAGCGTATTTGGATTAAGTGTCACTTGGTATTGTTTTTGAAATCCACCGAATGATGCGATCTCACTCACGCCGGGTGAGTTCTGAAGGGCAAACTTTACATACCAGTCCTGTATAGCGCGTTGTTCTCCAAGGTCCATTCCAGGAGCGTCAAGGGTATACCAAAGAATATGGCCAACACCTGTTCCGTCCGGACCAAGCGTTGGAGTAACGCCTTCCGGTAAAAGTCGTCCGGCATAGTTTAGTCTTTCCAGTACACGTTCACGCGCCCAATAGACATCGGCGTCATCATTAAAGATCACGTAAACGAAACTCATTCCAAACATGGACGAGCCCCGTACATATTTTACTTGTGGTAATCCCTGCAAGTTAGTTACCAGGGGATACGTAACCTGATCTTCGATGATCTGCGGACTTCGGCCCATCCACTCGGTGAAGATGATTACCTGGTTCTCCGAAAGATCAGGGATTGCATCTATCTTATTCACCTTCACCGAATAGATACCCCATGAAAATAATCCAAGGGAGACCATCATCACGAGAAAGCGATTTCGCAATGAGAATGAAATTAAGTTTTCAATCATGACTTCAATAGAAATAATGGAAATAGGATGTACTTATCGCTAAAGACAAAGCGATTAACCGAAGAGTGAACCTCTTCTTATGAAAGGAGCATCAGATAAGAAAAACCTGTAGCGAAACAGTTAGATCTGTTGCTCGTAAAGGGGGATCATAATTATAGAAGTGTGCGGGCGAATCGGGTGCAACGGGAATAATTTCTGCAATTAAAACGTGTGGCGTAATGATATCAAATTCAAGAACGGGTGAAAGACTAAGGTCAGCGATTGATGCCTGGAATTCTTCTCCGGAGTGAAGAAGGGCTTCATCTTCACAACAAGGCGTTGACGAAGGCTTATGACAGGGGGGAATTTGTTTCTCCATGTCACAGGCTTCTGCTTTAGAAAACAAAGCAATGCTTTTAATCTCACCCCGGCAGCGATGCAGCCCCACGATAAAGCTGCTGCTGGATAAAAGTACCAGCATGGCTAAAACTATGGATAGTATCGGGCGGTATTGCTTCATTTTGCTTTCAAAGATAGTGTAATTAAATCAAATGAGATTTAAGAAGTATTCAGAATTCCTTCTAAAAGTCTTCATTTACTCCCTTCTAACTTAGTTTCTCGGCTTTATAACCAGCTTTTTCAACGGTGCTGATCACTTTGCTGGAGTCTGTTTCGCCTTTCACAGTAAGAATTTTTGAAGGGTTATTGACATCCACCTCCCAGTTATTTTCACCAAGGGCGTCATTGAGAAATGGTGTTACGTTGGCAATACAGCCTGAACATTTGATTGTGGTTTTAAATTTTAAAGTTTCCATACTAGTTTGTGTTTTATTGTTAATTGAACTTGTTATACTAAACGTTTATTGGTGCAGGTAGTCTTTATATTATTCCGTGTTAGGTTTACGGAATTAATCGTTACGTCAAATCTTTTTCAACTTTAGAAGCAAACTATTTCCTACTACACTCACAGAGCTTAATGCCATTGCAGCTCCGGCAATCATAGGGTCAAGCAGAAATCCATTCACCGGATATAACACACCGGCAGCCAAAGGAATTCCGATGAGGTTATAGATAAATGCCCAAAATAAATTTTGACGAATCCCCATAACGGTTTTTGTAGAAAGGTTGAGTGCTTTAGGGATCGATTGAAGGTCGGAGGTAATCAGCGTCATCCTGGCAACATCCATCGCGATGTCCGAACCTTTTCCCATGGCAATGCTTACATCGGCCTGAGCAAGCGCCTGAGAATCGTTAATACCATCGCCAACCATAGCGACTACTTTTCCTTCTTTCTGCAGTCGCTCCACAAACTCTGCCTTTTCAGACGGCGATACCTCTCCCTTATGATGTTTTAAGCCTACCTGATTGGCTACTGCTTCAGCGGTTTGTTCATTATCACCGGTAAGCATATACACATCTATGCCACTATTCTGCAACGTTGCTATAGCAGCCTGCGATGTAGCTTTAACCTTATCGGCAATAGCAATAACGGCCAAAACATTCTGCTGATCTGCAAAGTACACCACCGTCTTTGCTTCTGATTTTAATTTTGATGCCAGAGACTCTATGTCTGCCGGGACGGAGATTTGATTTTCATTCAACAGCTTTTTGTTTCCGATGTAATACGTTGAAGCATCAACTTCGGCACGTACACCCTGACCCGTGACACTTTGAAAATTTCCTATAGCCGTTGTCGATATACCGTCGGCTTTTAACTTATGCACTACTGCTTCTGCCAAAGGGTGTTCCGATTTTGATTCGATCGTCAGCAGAATTTGGTTGAATAGGTTTAGTTTTTCACTGTTTGTTTGCCATAGTAAATCCGTTACGACGGGTTTACCTTCGGTGATAGTTCCAGTTTTATCCAGAATTATTGCATTGACTTTGTGCGCAAGCTCAAGACTTTCGGCATCCTTGATTAGGATATTGTTCTCCGCACCTTTACCAACACCTACCATAATTGCTGTGGGTGTAGCAAGTCCGAGTGCACATGGGCAAGCAATTACTAATACCGTGATGGAAGTGAGGAGGGCATGCGTAAAAGCATTTTCTCCTCCAAAGATCATCCAGGTGATGAAGGTAAGTATTGCAATACCTATTACAACCGGAACAAATATCCCCGCGATTTTATCAACCAGTTTCTGAACAGGAGCTTTGCTACCCTGCGCTTGTTGAACCATTTTTATGATCTGTGCGAGAATCGTATCACCACCGACTTTTTGCGCTTCAAATTGAAAACTTCCTTTTTGATTTACAGTTCCCGCGAAAACCTTTTCACCGGTTACTTTTTCTACAGGTACGGGTTCCCCCGAGATCATGCTTTCATCAACGAATGAAGAGCCATTTGTTACCAAACCGTCTACGGGAATTCTTTCTCCGGGACGTACCTGTATTATATGACCTACGTTGACTGATGCAACGGGGAGTTCCTGTTCCATGCCATCAACAATCACTTTTACTGTCCTGGGTTGTAAGCCCATAAGTTTTTTTATCGCTGATGAGGTATTTGACTTCGCTTTTTCTTCCAGCAGTTTTCCTAGTGAAATGAACGCAATGACCACAGCAGCGGCTTCAAAGTATACATGCGCATGAATTCCTCTGGAGTGCCAGAACTCCGGAAAAAAAGTGTTAAAACTACTGAACAAAAACGCGATCCCGGTTGATAGCGCTACCAGAGTATCCATGTTTGCAGTGCGATGCCGTGCCTGCTTCCAGGCATTAATGAAGAAGTTTCGTCCAAACCAGAACACTACCGGGGCCGACAACAGCATGGAAACATAATTGCCATACGGCATGTCCATGAAAAACATTCCGATTATTACGACTGGCAAAGCGAGGATTGAAGACCAGATGGTTCTGGTTTTGATTTGCTGGTATTGCTTCCGTTGACTTTCTTCCTGTATTGCCTGCGGATCTTCTGTATCCACTACAAGATCATAACCAATAGACTGAACCACATTTTGCAACTCAACGGGTGTAGTTATCTGTTGATCATATTCCACCCAAGCCGTCTGGTTCGCAAAATTCACTCCGGCGTCTTTCACCCCTTTCGCTGTTTTAAGCATTGACTCTACACTTACAGCACAAGCAGCGCAGGTCATTTCCAATACTGGAAATGATTCCCGAACAGTTTTTTTTGATTTATCTTTTTCGATTGAAATAATTTCAGCAGCCATCTGTCAACATGTTATTTGTTTGTGTTCAATTGTAATACGAATGTACGTTGAATACCGTGGGCGGGTCTTACACAATAGCTAGTTTGATTTACATGATTTCTGAAACCGGGCGACGGACAGGTCGTTGATATGGGATGAATATGGTCACCAGCCACGCTTTTCATCTGTTCACTCAGAACATGATAGAAGTATACTAGGAAACAGAGTCGAGAGGCTTCCTGACCTGGTCTGATTTTCTTGCCTTTTTCATCTCCGAAGGTGTGGTACCTGTAATTTTTTTGAATTGGCCCGAAAGGTGGGCTACACTACTGTATCCCATACGTTCCGCGATTTCACTTAAAGAAAGCTCGTCATAAAAAAGCAATTCCTTCACCCGTTCAATTTTTTGGCGGATGATGTATTGTTCGAGCGTAATTCCTTCTACCGATGAAAAGAGATTGCTGAGGTAGTTGTATTCGTAGTGTAATTCTTCTGCCAGAATCGTTGACCAGTTAAATTTCCGATCAACGAGTTTAGTATGATGAATTTTTTGAATCACATTTTTCTTTATGGATTCAATAAGTCTTGCTTTGCGGTCATCAATACGTTCAAATCCAAGAGCAAGTAACGACGAATCGAATTTCTCCGCCAGGTACTGTGTTAAACCTTCATCTAGAATAACCTCACCAAGCGTTACCTTTTCAGCGTGTAGTCCGAGTTTTTCGAGTTCCTGTTTTACCACCAGGATACATCGGTCGCAAACCATATTTTTTATGTATAGTGTTGTCATGTTCTCAAAATGAAGCCTTTTAATAATTTTGACTGGGAACGCTATTGAAAAGTCTTTAGTTCGCTGGCCTGGATGTTCCAAGCCCGACTTGTATGTAACTGTCAGCCGTTGCCAAAGGAAATTTAGTTAATTGGCTGAAAACACCTTGGCTGGTGCTGGACATTTCTTATACATTTGGGGCGGCTGGCGCGAATGTGCGACTTAAGATTTCAAATCTCTTGCACCGTGATAAACAGTCAGGATGTAAATCACTTGTTCGGAAAAAATCTCGTAAATGATTCGGTAACTTCCTTCTATTAATTCCCTGACATTTTCTTCATTTTTCTCTGGAACTATTCTCCAGCTTGAGGAAAGGTTTTCAGGATCTTTGGTTTATCATAGATTTTTTGAATGGTTAACTTGGCATATCTCTCGGAGTTTTCAGCGATATAGTCACCAATGTCTCCCAAGTCGTCAATTGCTTGGTCAGTCCAAATCAATTTAACCATTTACTAAGTTTTTCTTTTGCCTGTTCTTCGGTGTTTATTTTTCCATCGTTCACATCTTGCCGTCCCTTGTCAATTTTCTCAATGATTATTAGCCTTTCGATTATCTCATCAATGGAAAATTCGTCCGGTAGGTTTGAAATAGAGTCCAAAACAGCTGATTTTCTCATTTTCTTAAAGGTTTTAAAAACGAATTTAAAGTTGTTCTGACAATTGTGAAAATCATTCTAAGCACTTACCGCCTATATAACGGTAATTTCAATTTCGTCGTCGTTAAAAACCCTAATGGGGTGGAAAACGTTTGGCCCTAAAAAATACAAGTTATGGAAACACATTTTCAACTAAATGACTTCGATTTTGAGGCCGGGTTTTCAAATTACACCTTGGATCCGGAAATGTTTACCCGTGAAGCACATTTAAGACTTGCATGGATTCATATCCATAAGTACGGAATTGATGGTGCCATTGAAAACATCACCAGCCAACTTAAAGGATTTGTGGATTCATTAGGGGCAGGTGATAAGTATAACCAAACGGTAACCATCGCTGCCATCCGGGCGGTTTATCATTTTATGTTAAAATCGGGGACACATGATTTTCAGCATTTCATCGCCGAAAATCAAAGACTCAAAAATAATTTCAGGGAATTGCTTAGCCATCACTATAGCACTGACGAATTCAAATACCAACAAGCAAAAAGTGAATATCTGGAACCTGAGTTGTTGCCGTTTGATTGATTAGTTAATCATTGGATTAGTGAATTTTAATAAGGAAATTAAACGATGTTAGACCTACGCGATGCCCTCCTCGTCCTAGTACATCGATAAATTATCACGAGGCTATCACCCAAGTAAGCGGACGGGCTAAGCAATTAAGAACGATGATCTGTCCACTAGCAATTAGGAGGCTAAGCCACAATGAATCAAGGACGGAGTGTAATAAAATAACCCCTGGTATGACTAGCTTTTTTTGAAAATCTGAGAAAATGGTTAGATTTAATAAACGTTGTTTTATGAAAAAGTCAGTAATTTCGATTTGTGCCATTCTTATTTTTAATTCACTCACCTCCTGTTCGGATGATGACTTTGAAGCGCGAAATCCTTTACCAGTAAGGGAAAGCCATTTTGATTTTGAGACTGGAGTGAAGCTTGGTGAAAAAGTACTGACGTATAATAATGAGGGAAACCTTGTCCTGGAGTATTATCATGATGAAATGTCTTCACTTGAAGATATGGAAATCAAGTATGAATACGACTTCAATAGTAACCTGATTAGAAAGATACATAAGAATCCTAATGTATCCGACAAATCCTGGGGACTAGTATTTACCTATGAAAATGGGTTGAAGATATCAGAATCAGGATTTTACGATGGAGAGAAACAGGGTTATCAGACTCGTTATTTCTATTCAATAAATATCCTAGACAGTACGCGGTTATATTATTTCAATACGATGCAGGAAGATTATAAATATTTGCGCACCGATTTTTATGAATATGATATACTAGATCGGGTAATCAAAACGTATGAGAAGACGGGTAAAGGAGGCACGCTATACAGATATGGTCAGAATAAATTGGTGGAAACTTGCGATTTCACCACCGGAATCGCGGAAGGGAGCGGATTATGCATAAAAAATGAGTATAACAATGCAGGTAACCTTATCAAAATTTCAATGACTTCGCCATCCATAAATAAAGTGCAAGAAGAGCTTTTTTACAAAGGGAATGTGCTGGTCGAGAAAAAGATTTACACTTATCCTGCGTACGATCCCGACAACACGATCGATATTAGGCTAGTCAAGTATGAATATTAGACTTGCGTTATTATTCAAGTGATATCGTAAGCGTTTTAAAGCAGTTTGTCACAAGGAAAATTAAAGGACATTAGCGCGTTCGCTATAGCTTCTTTGTTTTGATACATCAATAAATGATTTTTGTTATGCGCCATACTGTTGCTCTCTTGATTACGCTGCTTTTGCTTATGTCAATTTCCATCGCAGCAAATGCCCAATCGCAACGTCCTAATATCATTTATATCATGACAGACGACATGGGCTATGGGGATTTAAGTTGTTACGGAAATAAAAAATATTCCACACCAAACCTTGATAAACTCGCCTCGCAAGGGATGAAATTTGTGAATGCTTATTCGGCCGCGCCGGTATGCACACCGACACGCGCTGCGTTTATGACAGGGCGTTATCCGGCGAGAACGCCTATTGGATTGATGGAACCGCTTATCAATACTAAAAGAGATAGTACGATTGGTTTGAATCCTGATTTACCTTCCCTGGCAAAGCTGATAAAAGCAAGTGGGTACGAAACAGCGCTAGTCGGCAAATGGCACCTTGGTTTTCTTCCGAAGTATCGACCCCGCAACAATGGATTCGATTATTTTTTTGGCATTCTCGCCGGCGCCGGGGATTACATTTCTCATGCCGACCACGGCCACCATGATCTTTATGAAAATGATTCACTTGTATACCCTGAAGGTTATACAACGGATTTACTTTCACAAAAGGCAGTTAGCTATATTAAACAAAAGCATACGAAACCGTTTTTGCTTAGTCTGAATTTTACAGCGCCGCATTGGCCCTGGCAGGCACCTGGCGATAAACCGTATCCCGATTCCGTTAACTGGAGAGATGGAGGAACTCCAGAAACATATGCTGCAATGATGAAGAGCCTCGATGATGCGATTGGAACTATTATGAGCGCCATTGATGAGGATCAGGAATTATACCAGTCGACCCTTGTGATCTTTACGAATGACAACGGAGGTGACAGGTTTTCCGACAACGGTGGATTGTCGAAGAGCAAGATGTCACTATGGGAAGGTGGAATACGGGTACCCGCTTTTGTTCGATGGCCTGGAACGATCAAAGCTGGTACGGTTACAAAACAAGTAGCCGTTACGATGGATTGGACAGCTACCATTCTGGGTGCCGGAGGAGCAAAAGCCCATCGCGATTTTCCACTTGATGGTATAGACCTCATGCCAGTGCTGAAGGGTAACAAAAAGGAAATTGAACGTACGCTCTATTGGCGAATGGCACAGCGTGCACAACAAAAAGCAATGCGTTCGGGTGAATGGAAATATTTGCAGGATGAAAAAGGTGAATACCTGTTTAATGTTGTAACGGATGAAACTGAAACAAAAGATCTAAAGGAACTGCAACCCGATATTTTTAATCAGTTGAAGAAGAAGTACGCTGTGTGGGAAAAGACATTGCTTCAACCAGTGCCCTTATAATTTATGTGTTCACGGAATTTAAATTGAGCTATCTTGTCTAACAGCCTCAATGAACAATGCATAATGAATTACAATTTTTATTTGAAGTAGATCAGCAGGATTGCCTGAACCAGCCACCAGATGGCACACCGGAATACTTTGCACTTCGGAAAAAATGCAAAGAACGTATTACTATCGTGACCGAAATTCTGAAATCAAAAACAAATCTCTCTGGTACCGATTATTTTAATGCATCTATCATTTTCATGCATGGAGATTGTCCGGATGATTTCTGGAAAGCCTACCAGGTAGCCTTAAAAAGTGTCGATCAAAATCACAATGAAGCCAAACGATTTGCTGCCGCAGCATATGAAAGGTGGCTAATGTATCAGGGGAAACCTCAGAAATTCGGATTACAATATGTACCGGATGGTGTCCAGTTGAGGTTATGGGATGTTGATCCGGGAACGACCGACGAAGAAAGAGCCAAATGGGGTGTCCCTTCTCTTGCCGAACTATACAAGATCGCCGAAAATGCCAGTAAGAATTATGATCTCTCCACGATTAATATGGAGACCAAACCACTATGGTTAAAGGACGCAATAAAAAGATGGAATTCAGAGTAGAAGTTCTAAGACACACCCGATAAAGTGCGCACGCCCGACATAAAAATTAGATGTCAAGCGTGCACTACTTTCAATGTTTTAAACATTTCGGGAAATCACTCTCCCCCTTCCGGTGCCTCTGCAATTGAAATCGCCATCGGCACACCTTCGCGAACTGCTTTGAATTCCTTCTGATCAATAGTAAAATAATCTTTCCCGAACATTTGTTGAGACCGTTCCTGATAGAGTTGGTGGAATCCTTCTTTCACATAAAAAACGTTTAATAGATATTCCTCGTAAGTGTCGTCGTCATCGAACTTTGTCGAGACCACATAGTCGGTTGATTTCGCTTTCATGTGTTTCGTTACGAAGTCATATACCTTTCGTTGATTAACTATCCCATCATTTTGTCCTACATCAATTTTTAGGATATCAGTTTTACCATCGTTTTCGATATCTGAAATATTTGGCTGAGTCGCAATGCCATTTCGTGCTGCATTCTCAGGCGTTGGAGGAAGAAGAATTATGGATTCAGCTTTACCGCCCTGGTTTGTTTGGCCCACGTAATGAATCTTTCTGCGATCGACCTTTCTTAGTTCCATTTGGACATCTCTGACAAACTTCATCTTCTGATCTTTGTCAACGATCAACTCAATATGACCAGACAATGATGGAACGCCACCGGACTCTATTACCGATGCGATCTCTTTCAACTCACGGTTAACGCCATTAATCGTGAGTTTATCTTTCGCAATGTAAAAACGTAAAGCATCCGTTGAATCACCTTTAAAACGATAGGCCGATTCAGGCAAAACCGGAACGTTAATGCCCTGCGTGAAACCCTCTGTGGATTTTGTTTTGGAGATTATACCTTGTTCATCCAGTTTTGAATTGCATTGAATGATCACTGCACCGCATATAACTGCACCTGCGATGGCCATCGCTACTTTTACTTTGCCAGGCCATCCTGATTTTTTATTTGTCATCATGGTTATTCTTTTTTTAATAAATGATAAGTTGAAATTATGTACCAACCCGAAAGAGTTGTTGCTGATCAACTGCTTCAAAAGCAAGGTCTGGTACTCAACCAAGGAATAACCCGAATTAAT
>JBGTEP010000021.1:0-104143 GCA_041747735.1 Chryseolinea sp. | reverse complement strand
CCCAGAGTTTCAAAACGAAGTTCGAAATTGGTTAATGAAACTGGATTGAAGAAGAAATTCAATCTTCATAGAAAGTTTTTTAGCGGGGCATTTAATATCTCAATTTTAATCATTAACCCGGTGGCAGCTGCGCAAAATCCTGGCTTCAATACGAAGCCTAAAACCCCCAGACCAGTGTAGCAAAAGCATGTTCGCAATGGCACGCTGGGATGGTTAACATAATATAGTATAGAACTGAGCGTCAGGAACTTGGTAAGACAAGAGTTATATAATTTATATTATGTTAAATAGAAAAGTGCCGTTTGAACTAGGTGCATGATGGTCTTTTGGACAAGTTCAGGGTAAAGGAACAGCCCGCCCTTTATTCCGATCTCAATATCCTGACTGGGTTTATAACGGCAGTCTTAATTGCTTGGTAGCTCACGGTCAGCAAAGCAATACCTGTTGCAATAATGCCTGCCAGTGCAAACATCCACCATTCAACATCAATATGGTAAGCATAGGCTTGAAGCCACCAATGTGCACCAAGCCAGGCAATGGGAAATGCAATGCAGCACGCAATCAAAACCAATTTGACGAAATCTTTGGAGAGCAACGCCATAATGCTTAGCAGGTTTGCGCCTAATACTTTGCGCATGCCGATTTCCTTCAGGCGTTGTTCTGCAGAATAGGTTGCCAGTCCGAAAAGACCTAGGCATGCAATAACGACACTCGCGATCGCAACCCAACCGAGGATCGTCTGGCTGCGCTGGTCTTCAAGGTAAAACAGTGCAAGCTGATCGTCAAGGAAATGGTACTCAAAGGGCTCGCTTTCATCATTGGCGACCATGATAGCTTTAAGCTTGTCCAGGGTAGCCTGAATGTCGTGAGGTTGAATCTTCACGGAGTAATAATCGATCGGGAAGATTGGGTTGTAATGATACGTAATGATTAGTGGTTCAATTTTAGCACGCAGCGATTGAAAATGGAAATCTTTCACAATTCCTACCACCCGCGGTGTGAACGTAGTATTGGGGTTATCGTAAATTGGCGTAAAGAATTGATTTCGGGCAACCTGGGGAATGATCACTTCATCGGAAACATCAGTGATGCCTAAAATTTTTGCTGCAGCTTCGTTGATCATCACGGACAAGGTATCCCTGTCGTTTTGGAAGTTTCTTCCCTTAAGCAATGCTATCTCATAGGTATTGAGAAAGTCCTTATCAGCTGCAATCGTATAAGCCATTTGCAGTTCTCCGGCGCCTCCCTCCTTTTTAATTTTGATCCTTGGAATTGATTTCCATTCCCCTGGTACCCGCGATGTTGCAGACACATGTTTTACAGCACTCACATTAGACATTTCATTCTTAACCCACTCAAAGTTTGAGCGCGCCTTCGCGACATTCACATCGATTACAACCACCAAGTCTTTGTCGAAGCCAAGTTCACTGTTATTGAGGAAGCGAACCTGCATGAACAGCACAATTGTACCGATTATCATGACTGTTGAAATTGTAAACTGCAGGACAACCAGCGCCTTTCTCAAAAAGAAATCTCCACCCTGCTTTGCCTTCAGGCCTTTCAAAAGCGAGACGGGATTGAAACGCGAGAGCATTATCGCTGCATAGCTTCCGGATAATAATCCGATTGAAACGATCAGTAATATGGCAGCACCCCAGAAGCGCAAGCCCACTGACGTAAAAAGTTCAAACTTCTTATTAACGAAATCATTGAAGGTTGGTAGTAACAGCGCAACAATAAGCACTGCAACGAAAAACGCGATGACTGTTGTGATCAAAGATTCGACAAGGAATTGCTTGATGAGATTGCCACCTACCGCACCAATGGCTTTACGAACCCCTATCTCTTTTAGTCTGCTTGATGCTCTCGCCGTAGTGAGGTTGGTGTAGTTGATGCCTGCAATCAATAAAACAAAAAGGGCTGTAAAAGAGAACACGGTTACATAAACAGGATTACCTTGTGGGATACTATCAACGTTTGAATTACGCGCGCCATCAGCAATCCCTGCCGATTTAAGATGTATGTCTTTTAAGGGCTGCAGCGAATATGAGAGTTGCGTTCCAGGTTCAAGTGTAGCATTGGCATGAACGAGGCGTGTCATCTTGCGGGAAACAGAGTCAGGATCAGCATCACTCCGTAATAAGGCATACACCGTAAAGCTTGTTGAAGCCCAATCACTCTCCGCCTCCCGTTTGAAGCCTTCGAAATTCAGCTGTGTTGCTATTGACATCACACTGCTAAAGTTAAAGCTTGAATTCTGTGGATGGTTCTTTAACACCGCAGTGATCTTTAATGGAGTTTGCATGTAATCGAACTGTACGTTTTTATTGACTACATCTTTCCTTCCGAAGATCCTCATCGCGAGATCTTCCGTAATGACGATCGTATTCGGTTCTTTCAAAGCGGTCCGCCTGTCGCCTTCAAGCAGAGGAAAATCAAATACCTGCAGGAAATACTCATCAGCGATGGTAACAGTTTCCTGCACGTGAACAGGATTCTCAGGATCGATAATATTACCTCGGCCAGAGCGTTGTATGCGCGTTGTCATTTTCACTTCCGGCAAGGCCTGCGGGGCTTCTGCTGCAAGCATATAACCTGCTGCCGCAACCGTTGTGGCTTCATTGTTGGGATTTTTCTCATGAGTTATCACCCGGTAAATCTTGTCACCTTCGCTATGCTGGGTGTCAAAGTTCAGTTCGTCATAAACGTAAAGACCGATCAATAAAAAGCAAACCATCCCAAAGGTTAACCCCAGCACATTAAGCGATGAATAGAGCTTGCTTTTCCAGAGGTTTCTCCACCCCATAATAAGATAACTTTTGAACATACCGTTATTGGTTAGTGGTTGTTGAAATGCTGCGGACCGGATAATTCCTGGTCTGCATAAGAAAATGATGTCTTTGAAAAGGCGCCAATCAGCCTTGCTTTTGCCCAGCTGTTCTACTCTCCTGTCGTAAATTTCAAGCAGGTCTCCTTCGATGTCGTAGAGATACTCCGGTTTGCAAAACCATTTTAAAAACCGCAGCATGAAACGCGGGGGGTCGGCTCTTTTCATGATTTTTATTTAAGCTTCAATACCAGTTCAGGAAGCGCCTTCCAAAGTTCATCGCGCGATTCTTTAGTATACTCCAGCGCTTTCTTGCCGTACGCTGTTATCTCGAAAAAAAGTTTGGGTCGCCCACGTCTGCTTTCACTTGAGTCGCCTGACTTTGATTTAAGAAAGCCTTTTGACTCAAGCCTGCGCAAGGTAATTTGCAACGCACCGATCGTCACTTCGCGGTTCAGTCGTTGTTCGATTTCGTCTTTAATAGTGACGCCATAAGCATTGCCGTGCAGCACCCCTACAGTAAGAAGCACTATCTCTTCGAACTCGCCTAGCTGAATACGTTTCATCAGTTAATAATACTATTATGTCGTAATAATAAAGAGAGTTTGAGTAAAATACTACTTTGTAGTAAAAAAAATATCGCCATTGGAATGTCTATCGGACAAAACACAAAAGGTTACAAGGCGCTTGAAAATAACGGTTCTTGGATTGTGGATTTTGAAATGCTCTTCAGGGGCGGGTGAGAAAAGACGTATTCTGCTAGAGTATATTGCTACGAAGGTTAACCGCTGAGGAGCCGAGATGCTAAGTACCGCGAAGGACAATCGAAATAACTTTGCGGCACTTGGCATCTTCCCGCCTTTGCAGTGAAAATGCGCACTGTATTAAAATCACTCACTCTAATCATGGTTCTCAGAAGGCCCAATTAAAAATTCCCAACAAAAAAACTACGCATCTTTACGTTATATAATTATCTATTTAGTTGTATAACTCACAAATACGTTGCACATTTGTGCTATGGAGCTATTAACAAAAAGAGAAGAAAGGATCATGGACATTTTATGGGCTATGAAAAAAGGTTTTGTGAATGATATCATCGAACAGCTTCCTGATCCCAAGCCACCATACACGACCATTTCTTCTATCGTCAGGATACTGGAAGACAAAGGATTTGTGAAGCATAAAGCGTATGGTAAGATATATGAGTATACAACTGCAGTTTCTAAACTGGCATATAAAAAATTTGCGCTGAAGAGTTTCATTACGAATTATTTTGATGGATCACTCGAAAATGTAGTTTCTTTTATGGTGGAGGAAAAGGAGTTGTCCGAAGATGAGTTAAACGATATTTCAAAATTCATTCAAGACTGTAAAACCCGGAAGAAATGAACTCTCTTATGTTATATCTTTTGCAGGTTGCGATTTGCCATACTGCTTTTTATTTGCTTTATCGCACGTTGTATTCAAACCTCGCCTATTTTAATTTCAACAGGGTTTATTTGCTTAGTGCCACGGTGATTAGTTTCTTCATCCCGCTTCTTAGCATTGGCGTCTGGCAACCTTCAGATCATGCACATGGTTCGAGACTGTTTTTCCTTTCCTTGATCAGTCAAGGAGGCGCCGCACCAGTGAGTTCAGAAACCACGGACCTTGCAGTATCCTCCTATGGCCTGGTCGATCTTCTAATTTATTCCGGGCTCACCATTTACCTCATTGGATGTCTTTTTGTATCATACAAATTGCTACGCAGTCTGTGGAAAATTTACGTGCTTATAAAAAGTAACGAGATGGTGCGTGAAGAGGATTACCGGATCGTTCGTCTAAAAAACGGACCTGCTTTTTTCTCATTCATGACCTGCATATTTATTAATGAAAGTAAGAATTCATTAAAGCAGGATGAATACAATACAGTGCTTCTGCATGAGCAGGCCCATATCAGGCAGAAACACTCTTATGATCTTTTGTTGATGGAGATCGCAGGCGTTGTCTGTTGGTTTAATCCTTTCCTGAAGAAATTGAAAACTTCGTTATGCCAGGTGCACGAATACCTGGCGGACAAAGCGGTGATGAATACAGAGCAGGATCCGGATGCGTACTCGAAACTAATTATACGATTGTCTCATCATTATGAAGCAGAACGGTTCGTGCACCCATTTTCAGTAGCAGACTTA
Organism: Chryseolinea sp.; assembly: GCA_041747735.1. Taxonomy (GTDB): domain Bacteria; phylum Bacteroidota; class Bacteroidia; order Cytophagales; family Cyclobacteriaceae; genus Chryseolinea. Next base: position 99,145 of record JBGTEP010000021.1, on the reverse strand, counting down.
AAAAGAAGAATCAATATGTTACACCTTAAAAAACAAAACAAAATGAAAGCAGTAAGATTTGTAGCCATAATACCATTGTTAGCTCTCCTGGTGATGGCGTTTTCTTTGACAGAGCGTTCTGAACGAGGTCAGCAGCAGACAAATGTATCAGAGCAGAAATTAATCGTCGCAGGAATAAACTGGGAAGGCAACAGAGTTTTTACGGATGAGTATCTGACCGACATTCTGGGGATCAAACCCGGGGATATTTATGATAAAAAACAACTGGAAAAGAATTTATCATTCAACCCTAAAAAGCAAGACATCAGCGGGCTTTATATGGATCTTGGATATATTTTCTTCAGAATAGAACCCGAAGAAGTTGTTGCTGAAAATAAAGTAGTGCTTACCATGAAGATCCACGAAGGTGATGTTGCTTATATCAACGATATAATCATCAAAGGAAATTCGTCAATCACGACTACGGAAATTCTGAAAATGATCGATTTCGAAAAAGGAGATAAATTCAGCCGGTCGAAACTCATTCAATCACAGGAGAATTTGAAGAAATCAAAGTTGTTTAAAGCAGATAAAGTAGATGTAAATATAGTGCCGTTAGAAGGCCAAAGTAAGATCAATTTTGAATTTACTGTCGAAGAAAAATAAAATCAGGATAGACCGTTCTCTAATAATTCCCCTTATAATTGGTTGAAGAGGGTGCAGCACGAGGTGAATACTTTCTTTTAAGCTATGGACCCCTCACCTACTCTCTATCAATTGTCGAATGCAGTACTGGCACTGCTGTTAGTTAGATTATTTTTTCAATCATTAGGGTTGGGCCATTCTACTTAGCGATCACAGACTGTGGACGCTAAGTAGAATCGGTATTGAAGACCAAAAACACCTCATCCCAATTTAATTGAGCCAACTTCCTACGAACCTCTGAAGTCTCCCCAATGCACGCCGAAAATTTCCCACCTTCGCTAGGCAACTTTCTAATTTTTCCATATAATCGCGTCTGTTGAACTTACGTCTTTAAGCAACGTTATGAGAAATTTCTTTAAACATCACTCGATCGTTCTGGGTATAGGAACGATTCTTATTGCCAGCATGCTAATGGCCATACGCAATAAGGCTACCATTGAAAAAAACAGTGCATTGCAACAGCAATCTGAACAAGTCAAGGAGGTCACAAAACAAATTCTCAGCGGAACCATGCATGGTCTGGACATTGGGGTTCGTGGGTTTTCACTTGTAAAGGAAGAGCGCATGCTGGAGCCTTATAATAAGGCGATTGAAGAAAATGGTGCAATCTTTAACGAGTTGGAAACGCTTCTGGCTGAACAGCAGTACCCGCGCCTTTCTGAACTTCAGGCCGTAAAAGCGGAGGTAAATGCATACATCGCCTTCTGTAATAAGATGATTGAGTTGGCAAAAAAGGATGACACTCAAGGGGTTGTCGCCATGCTACGAGAGGACCGTGGGTATGGAGTCTGGAAAAAATACTATGACTTCTCCCAACCTTTATTTCAGTTTGAAGATACGATTTATCAGAAAGCTGTGGCAAATTACACTGCTGCTATTCGTTACAACCTTATCCTTCAGGTTTGTATCGTTCTGCTTGCTTTACCTGCATTAATACTATTCACTTCGCGAATCAGAAAAGAACGGGAAGCCCGCAACGGTCTGTTGTTGGAAGTTGAAAAGAATGACAGGAAATATGTTTTCGATTCAGGGACTCCGCCATCATCTGACGCCAAAGCTGTTATTGAATCGTCGATCAGAAATGTAAGAACTGCTTCTGATTTTATTAAAGAAATGGCCAGAGGTAACTACGATGTAACCTGGAGTGGTTTAACAGAAACAAATAAAGATCTGAACAAAAAAACCCTCGCTGGCAACCTTCTGGATATGCGCGAAAAACTAAAGACCGTCAAACGGGAGGATGAACAGCGCAACTGGGTAAATGAAGGCCTCGCTCAGTTCTCAGAGATCGTGAGAAACAACCAGGAAAATTCTCAGCAACTGGCTGACCGGTGTGTTTCTTACCTATCGAAATACCTTGGCGCACAGCAATGCAGTTTGTTTGTACTCGAAGGCGAGGAACCTGATCAATTTCTGAAGCTAACCGCATGTTATGCATTTGACAAGAAGAAATGGGTTGAACAACGAATTGACCTGGGTGCAGGATTGGTAGGTCAGGCTTTCCTTGAAGGAGATACACTTCAGCTAAAAGATATTCCACAAGGATATACAAAAATTACATCGGGCCTCGGGGATTCAACACCGAAGCATCTTATTATCGTACCGTTGAAATATGACATTCATACCGTCGCCGTAATTGAAATTGCATCATTCTCATTTTTCGAGGAATACCAGATAGGCTTCATGAAAAAAGCTGGTGAATTCCTTGCTTCTGCGATTCTAAATTCCCAGACCACGCACAAAATGAAATCTTTACTAGAGCAGTCTACAATAAACGAAGAGAACATGCGGCAGCGCGAAGAAGAGATGCGTCAGAACATGGAAGAGTTGCAGGCAACGCAGGAAGAACTGGTTAGAAAGGAAAGAGAAATGCAAAAGCGATTGAGTGGTGTACAGGTCAATGTATAGCTGTTGTCTATTCTTTCGTGGGTGCAAAAAAACTGATCGGATTAGTTGGTGATAATAACCACTTTCTCCGATCAGGTCTCCTCCCCTTGTCAAAGCTTACGTGTTCCCATGTTCTACATCTTCCTATCAGAATGTTGAGATGTGGACTTTCTTATGTCCGTCTTTAAGAAGTATACCGTTATCCTTCACTTTCCGTTCTTGAAGTGTTTCATCATCAATAATGGCGTGAAGGTATTGTTGCACTTTTTCATAGGATATTTCGACCGCCTTACCTGAGGTTATCGCCTCTGTAGCATACGAGTGAATAAGGTTGCCATAGTGTTTCTTAAAGAGATCATTGGTAGCAAACATATCACAACCCAGAATACGATCACCCGAAACAGCAACCACACCAATAACATCAGCCTTCTTCAACAGTATCGTTTGAAAATGATCCGTGTATTTTTTTAAAGCCGTATTGAATGACTCGGATTCCTTCAGCGCGGCCAGGGTACCCGATGAGGAGCCAGCGTTGTTCTTTTTTGTGTTATCCGAAACCTTATCCCACACTTCCTGTTGATCTTTCTTTACTGCACCTGCCTTCCTTACTTCGTTTGAAGAAATGGTGAAATACTCATTAAAAGATTTTCCGCTTCCTTTCTCTTGCCAACGTCCATGCTCAACGCAAAATACGGATATATCCTTCTTGCCACTTTTCGGATAAAGCAAAAAGTCCTCGGCAATCATTCGATCTTGCTTTCCGCCCTGCACAACTTCTCCGGCGAGTATCATAATGGTATCGGTAGAAATATTTTCAATAAACAAGGTATTTACAGTTCCACGCCCATGTTCTGTTACTACGATTTTCTTCTTTTGAAGTCCCTCCTTTAACGTGATAAACTTTCCGACATCTTTGTGATAGGCGTGAAAATCACGGTTGGCATAAATGGGAAAGATTTGCAGATTCTCAAACCGGTAAAAAGCTACAGGTGACTCGAGCGTTAGATTTTTTTCGTTGTATTGAGCATTCACAACAACGGTTAGTGCCAATAACAAATAGCAAGAAAGAAAAGTGGTTTTCATGATGAACGTGTGTTTAAGTACAACTATTTCCAAACCAAATTTTTTGATTTCGCCTGCTGTTTGACAGCGTTGATCATCGCCTCATCCAGCATCCCTTCTTTACCTTCTTTGGATGTATGGGCTGCGAGGTACTCCTGCCGTTGCTTATTCAGTGATTGAATTTCAAACTGAATTTTTCTGCGTTCTTCAGACTTTTCTTTAACATAAACTTTGCGTTGTTCTGTATTCATGGATCTCATCTCAGTTGGAAGATCGTCAACCTTGGTTTCTTCGATAACTTTCTCATTGTCTTTAGCCGCATCAACAAGGTCCCATGTAGAGTTTTTATATGCATGTGAACTTTTAGAAACGGCACGCTCAACCTTGTTGGAACGACTATACTTTTCAGCATTCTTATCCTGCGAGAGTTGAAGTTCTTTTTTAGAAGAACCTGTGGCGCCGTAATACACATAGGTGTTGTTTAGCCGGTCATTCATCGCATCAATCTTTTCGTCATACGGTGTGGGTATGTTTACAGTCTTGCGATCCTGTTGTATGCTCATGTAAGTACCTCCGGTAGCGTCTGCTCCATTTTTCCAGTCTGTCCTAACACCTTCGTTATAATCACCACAGAAAATTGTATTTACAATCACTCCTTTTCCCCTGGCCAAAGAGCAGGCTTCACGATACGGAACACTACCTTGAGTAAATGGTTCGTTCCCTGCAATGAAAATCATTTTCAGATCAGCTTCGGAAGCCGACCACGGAAGTTGTTTCAACGATTCCTGGATAACCTGACCACAAAACTCGCTCCCACCATTTGTTCGAAGTGCGAATAACTTTTCAGAAATAACGTCAAGATCATCCGTCAGGCCGCTTACCTGACGGATATATCCTTCATAAGCTGACAGGTTATCGTTTCCATATTCATACAATGCGATCTTGATATTGGGTCGTGATCCATCGGAGCATTTCGCCTCCGCCAGTTCATTTACAATTTTCCACAACTGCGATTTTGCCTGGTCGATAAGACCATCCATACTATTACTGGTATCCAGCAATAACGCCAGCATAATGGCCTGGTCTTTTGATGGCGGAACCGCTACATCCTGGGTTTTGCGCGCAGCGGCGTCCTGGCAACTAAGCGATGTAGATAACATAAAAAAAGAAACAATGACGCTCAAAAGACGTCGGTTTAATAGATGGATAGTTTTCATAAATTACGGGTATGATGTTGTTGTAAATTTTACGTGAAAATTTTTCTTTTGGTATCTCAACTCCGTGAGCCCTGCTACCGGCTGAGTGAAGGATACTTTTCACTTAGTGAAATGGCATTTGGGACTAATTCTTTAAAAAAAGGATATTTAATAAAGTGCTAACTTTCGGAGGTTAAAGTTTCATATGATAAATCCTGTCCAAATTGGTTTGCTTTTTACTGTCCTTTGTATCGGAGGAGAAACGTTCGCACAGAAGAGTGAAAAACAATCGAAGAAGTCAGACTCTTATCAAGACTACAAGTTGAAGTCGTCTCCGAATGATGCCGAGCAATTATTGAAGGAAGCCAATTCGTTAAAAACAAAGAACCCTGACGAAGCCCTGAATAAAGTAAAAGAAGCACTAGGACTCAGTATTGCCCAGGGAAATTCTCTCAACGAGGCGAGATGTTACCTATTGATTGGTGGCATCAACGAAAATATTACGGAATGGAAGCTGGCACTTGAAAATTACATCCGGGCGTATGACAAGTTAAAGGGTTCTTTTTCATCAACAACCGAATACCGGAGCGCGTTGCTGGGACTGGGAAATTCAAATCTGAGGTTAGGGTATTTTCAGGAATCGTTACGTTATTATCAGGAGTTGTTATCCATGCGGCTCGGTAACACAGAGAAAAAAGAGAGACAACTTGATGTTTCTGAAGTATACTACCAAATGGGTAATTACGAAGAGGCATTAAAAACACTTGATAACATAACTAGTGGCAAGATATCAGATCCATCGTTCGATGCACGGGTTCAAAATCAGAAAGCTAAAATCTATGCACGTACGAATGAATTTGAAAAAACGAAAGACATCTATGAAAATTCAATTAACACCCTCAGGTCTAATAAGGAGCCTGACAAAATAGGTGAACAATCGCTTCAAGATGCAAAGGATGAAATCGTAGGTGTTCTTCGAGAGCAAAAACGTTATGATGATGAAATTGACTTGCGTAAACAATCCATTCAACTGAATCTGGAATCAAAAAATCTCGCCGAAGTAACGAAAGACAAAGTAGAGATCGGTAAAACACTTGCAGCGAAAGGCGAAAGTACAGCGGCATTAAAAGAAATTGAAGAAGCTGCAATGATGGCCGATACACTGGCAAATCCTAAAGAGCAAGCGAATGCCTTTCTTGCGCTAGCGGACTTGTATCAGCAGAACGGGAGAAATGTGCAGGCATTGTCAGCCTATAAAAGATACAGCGAAGCGGTTACAGCATCCGAAGCAGTAATTGAAAGTGAATTGTTAGAAAGGTCTGGTCTGATAAGGCAACAACGCGATATCGAAGAGCTCACAAAAAATGTTTCGATCGGCCAGCGCGAAGAAACCATAGAACGTGCAACTGTAGCCCGTCAGAAGCTTGTTATTTATGGATTGCTTTTTATTGTTTTAATCAGTGGTGTCACGTCCTATTTTACGTATAAGAATGCTACTGCCAGTAAAATAGCCAATCAGCTGCTGACGCTGAAATCTCTGCGCGGTCAGATGAACCCTCACTTCATTTTTAATGCACTGAACTCAGTAAATCATTTCATAGCACAAAAGGATGAGAGGACAGCAAACAAATTTTTATCAGAGTTCTCTCAACTGATGCGGCTGGTTCTCGAAAATTCACAGGAAGACTTTATTCCATTGCAAAAAGAACAGGAAATTCTATCTCTGTATCTCAAGCTTGAGCACTATCGGTTCCGTGATAAATTTGAATATGAAATAAAAACCGATAAAAATATCAATATTGAAACTGTTGAAGTCCCACCTATGCTGATACAACCTTACATTGAAAATGCAGTGTGGCATGGCTTGCGATACAAGGAAACATCAGGCAGATTATCATTGAGCTTCAAAAAGGAACTGGATAACATCGTTGTTGAAATTGAAGATAATGGTATTGGCAGGAAAAGATCGGGAGAACTAAAAACTGAAAACCAGCGAAAACATAGTTCTACGGGTTTAAAAAATATTGAAGATCGGTTGTTGATCATTAATAAAGTCTACAAGACAAACTATCGGGTCTCTATTGAAGACCTGGCGGCAGATTCGGGCACAAGCGTTAGAATTTATTTACCCTATAACAAACAGATTACCAGTCTATGATAAAGGCAGTGGTCATTGATGACGAGAAAGACAGCCGCGAGATTCTAGCTGGCTATTTAAAAAAGTATTGTCCGGACGTTGAGGTCGCCGGGTTTGGAGAATCTGTTTCAACCGGCCTGGAGGCAATTCAAAGACACAAACCTGAGATTGTATTTCTTGATATTGAAATGCCATATGGCAACGGATTTGATCTCCTGGATCAGTCGAACAACATCACTTTTGAAACCGTTTTTGTGACAGCCTTTGATAATTATGCCATACAGGCGCTCAATCAAAGCGCCGCATATTATCTCCTAAAGCCTATTGATATAGACGAATTGATCAAAGCAGTGGAGAAAATCAAGAAGGAAAGGGAGACGAACAACTATACCCAACACGCGCGTGTGTTGCTGGAGAATATCCGAAACGGCTCCCCTCAAAAAATCATGCTTCCCACGCTTGAAGGTTTTGAGATTGTTACAATCAATTCAATATTATACTGTGAAGCGGAAGATAATTTTACTCGTTTCTATTTTGAAAACACACCACCACTCCTGATTTGCCGAACCCTGAAATATTTTGAAGACACTTTAAAAGACCACCGGTTTCTGAGAATCCACCGCTCATATCTGATCAACCCCGAGTATGTGGTTCGATACTCAAAAGGAAAAGGTGGAGCTGTAATTATGAAAAACAATCAGGAACTTGAAATCTCGCCCAATAAGAAAAAAGAGTTTTTGGATCTGTTTGAAAGATAAGTGAGTGACCCTAAAAAGGGTCCATAGTTCGCGGTTGCCAACTTTGACGCCAGACCGTATTCCCAAACCTTATATTTACCTGGTAAACTCTCTCAAAATAATTGTTAACCCATCTCTTTGTAACTGTATCACGCATTTTTGATTTTTTAAAAAAAACCTGTCACGACAAATAGAGATGGTTTGCAGCGCGCGACTGCAACCGGCAAGTGCTTGATAGACAATGTTTGTTCGAGACAGGTTCAGTATTTTAATCAATGGCGCTTATGCCTTGCTGAACTCACCTACAAGATTGCTCCGTACTCCTCGCCGTTTGGTCGCCGGAAGATATTGCTGCGAGTGTTCACCTACCCCTGTCCAGTCACGGATAGTGTTGACCGCTAACGAACAGGGCCGACTATCGAACCCATTGATGCAACCTCCAAACGCAATGTTCTTGCGGCATGATCGTTGACTTAGCATCAAAAAATGATCTATGAAAACACTCAACATTTCTACTTTCTTTATCCTAACCCTGTTATGTGCCTGTACCGTTGCGTCAGCGCAGAAGAAGAAAATTTTAGTCGACGGAGCACACGGCCAGAAATTTTACAGTGATCCCGCTGATAAAATCTCTTCTGAACTTGTACCCACCGTGCGACTTGAATACATGATCGGAGAACTCACCAAGAATGCAGCCGCCAATAACGCCACGATCGCCTACCTCAAAACACCCGTTACAAAAGACGCGCTTGCGAAAAGTGATCTACTCTTTGTTCACGTTCCCTCCACAAAATATTCTGTCGACGAATGCACAGCGATCCGTGAGTACATAGAAAAAGGCGGCTCTTTATTTATCGTAATCGAGGAAGACTACTGGGCGACACTGGAACAGGTCAACGTGAACGACATCGTCAAACCCTTCGGCATCACGTACGCATCCAACAGCGACGATCAATCAACAGGGGGACACTCCACACCCGGTAAGGTTATGACGACGAAGTATTCAATCCCTTACCATGGCGCACGTAAGGTAGATGGTGGTACACCGTTTGCCTTCAGCAACGCATCGGAGAAGAATCATTTCGGCGTTTTCACTGAAGTAAAAGGCGGTGGCAAAATCATCGCGATGGGTGAAGGTATGGTATCTCTATATATGACCAGCTGGCAGGGAGTTACTGACTACCAGTGTGCCGGGTTTATGGGTGAGGTGATTGGCTGGTTGTTGAAGTGAGGGCAATAACGTATAAGGGTGAAACGGATGCATGTAATTTTGGAAAACAAGACCTTCACTTTCTTCTTCTGTACGTTTAGAAACAGATAACCTTTAGTGTCGCTGCCGTCGGACGGCTCCGGTTTTTCAGAGTGGGCTGATTTTACTTTGTTTACTGCAACTAAAAAACGTTCTAAATCAAAAGGCTTTAACAGATAATCGGTAAGGCTTCTAAGTATGTCACTTAATCATCCAACCTTGTTGCAAACAAGTAATGCTCTTGCCAATAACCAGAATCAAAAAGTGCCGAAATTGAAACTCCACGAGAGTTAGAGGTGTGGATAAAAGTATTGTCACCAAGATAGATACCCGAGTGCGTAATCAGCTTAGGTGTCTGGTAAGTTGAATGAAAGAACACGAGGTCACCACGTTTTAATTCTTCATCGGGTAAAATAATCGTACCATACCTGCCCTGTTCATGTGAAGAGTGTGGTAAGGCGACATCGAATTGTGCATGTGCAAGTTTCACCAATCCGGAGCAATCCAATCCTTTGGAAGAATATCCTCCCATTCTGTGAGGTGTGCCTACAAGCGATTCGGCGTATTGGATGATACCTTCAACATCGTAATTGTCGGTGTTTAATTCTTTTTCTGCACCGCTCTCCTTAAAGGCAAGGATCTTTTTATGAAGTTTTGGATCGGAAATGCCGGCATTAGTATAGGAAACACCACCACCGATATTGGCAGCTACCTGTACAACAACAAATAAAAAGATCAGATATAGAATGATCTTCCTCTTCTTTAGTTTCCCTATAGTTCCATCCGGTGTTCTCAACGTACTGCAATTACAGGATTTTTTCATAAAAAGTTCGTTTCACTATCTGACGGCTTGTCTTTCAAGTTTCTCGCCAAATGCCTAACGGTACAAACTACTCTCTCGTCCCAGAAGAGGGGCCGGGGGAGCACCGATTGGGTGGCATAACAGATTGACGCAAGGGTGTTAGATAACGCATACACTAGCTGCAATGAATCTTCCAAAAACATCTCCGCTAAAATATCAAATGGATATTTGTTGACATATTTTGATTTTGCTGCTTGAGATTTTTGTGTGGGCTGGGCCTCGCACATGGTTATCATGCTGAACCCTGTCCGCACAGGCCACTGCCAGACCAAGGACAGGCTTAGGCATGATAACCATGTGCTGTGGGTGGTGTGGGGGTGGTTTTATATTGAAATTTGTGGAGCTTACTATCAACTGCTAACGCTCATCCTGTATGCAACGAATCTTCAGCCCACATAGACAAAATATAAAACTGGAAAGCGAATATCATCGCTGTGTTAAAGACCCCTAAATCCCCTCAAGGGGACTTAAATGCATTTGGTAATTGTTTGTTGTATAAAAATTGAGATGTTCTAGAATTAATGCAAATGGTGAATAGTTGAAAAGAACAAAAATACAAAATTATAGAATATTTAATTCCCCTTTAAGGGGGCCAGGGGTTTTTGCATGGGATAACGCCATGCGCGTGTTCGAGCTTGCTAACTTTGGACAACGTACGCACTATCTGCAACGAATCTTTCAAATGCTGCTCAAAACATCAAATCGATATGGGTGGTCTTAATTCGGACTAAAAAACAGTTAGCTTTTCGCCTGCGAAGCGATCCTAAGCAAAGAAAAAAGAACACAAATCAATGTAATATAGTAGAATACACTTCTGCTCGTTCAAGTTTGTATCGCTCTTCGAATTGTATTGCCTTCTTCAAAGAAGCTTTAAACTTTAATTCTTTCCAGAGTTCGTTGAAAACCAAGTTCAGCAGGCTCTTAAGCTCATCAAATTGATTCACATCAACGTCGGTCTCAATCAATCCATCAATTACTGTAAATTTGAACTTAAGCGTAGCAGGTCTGGTAAACTCAACCAGTCCTTTAATCAAGACGAAGTGCGTAGCGAACTCATCTTTCACCCGAAACTGAAGTCTTGTCCTGTCGTTATAATAGAATGCAGTGGGTTCGTGAAAAAAGCTTTCACCATCAAAAACTGATGCTAAATTATTTTTAAAGGGTAAATGATTACCTTCTCCGCCGGTAAAAAGGATATCGCAATGTTCGTTGATCGATTGTGCTGCTAGCGCCATGATGTTTAATAATTTGATGTTGTTAGTGAGTGGTGTTATGTCAGATTAAGAATGTTTACGCATTCGACAACACCAACAAAACGGGCGGGAAAATAAAAAGTTGTATATCAGACCGGGCATTTCAGTTTACTGATTTTGTGAAAAATACTTTTTTGCTTTGATGGGAACAAATATACCGCGAATGTCTATAAAGTCAATAGGCATTAGAAATTTAATTTTTTCTTTCGCTTTTCCAGCTCGTTCAACTGTCTGGCTGCATTTAGAAGTTGATAAACTGTATATTGTGAGGAAGGTCCACGAAATAAACATACAGTGTTACCTTTATTATGGAACCCCGATTAAGAACAAAATATCCCTTCCAGATGGCCATCAGAACGCTTGTTTGTTGTCTGCTACTTTGCCTCGCCGTTCACGCACACGGTCAGCTCGAATTATTTGGTGATGCTGTAGGAATGTATGCTTCGGAAACCGATCGGATTTTGGCATACGATGACATCGCCATTGAATGGAAAATGAACGGCCAGCTACAGGTTCACTTAAATGAAGGTATCAATAATCTTTTTGAGAATAATCCATCCTTAGCAGAAACCAATTTTACGGACGTAATAAAAGGAGATTCGGGGATTTGGCAAGCCTACTATTATCGTGGTGTCAGTCGTAAACAACTGAGTAAGTTAAAGGAAGCAAAAGCAGATTTTCTTCACGTAATCAGAACTCGCAACCAGTTGTATGAAGGTTATGTTGAGTTAGGAAAGGTCAACCAATTAGAACGTAATCTCAATGATGCTGAAAAGTATTATGAAAAAGGTATCAAGGCCGACCCGCAAAAATCACAGGCATATTACCTGAAAGGCAACATTCAGTTGACCCAAAATCAGCAAAAGGATGCGGTAAAAAATTTTAATCTCTGCCTGGGTCAGGATAGTCTCTTCCATGATGCACGCATCAAACTCGGTCTCATCAATATTATTAAGAAGGAACAGTTGGAAGCTGGCCTCCCTTATTTCAATCGCGTCCTGAAAAATGATTCTTTGCAGCGGCATGCCCTGTTGTTTCGAAGTATGATAAACTTTTCTACCGATCAGAAACAATCATTGGCCGACCTGGACCATGCAGTTCGTTTGAGTCCGGACAATATTCTGATGTTATATCTGCGCGGATTATTGCTTACAGAAATGGGCGATTACCGTCGTTCGTTTACGGATTTTCATAAAGTTATCGAAACGCTCTATGAGGATGACAACAACTTTGTGGGTAAGCAAACAGTGGTGGATAAAAGAATTGATATCCAAAATGCAGGATCTTACGCTGTATCCAGAGTATATGGATTGCCGGAGGAAGATGCCATGAAGATAAAAAAAGCATATTGCCTTATGTTGATCGGAAAGTATGGTGACGCAATTACATCAATAGATGAAACAACACTGTCGGATACCGATCCTTTGTGTTTATTTCTAAAAGGCATTGCCAATGAACATGAAGGGAAACATGAAGCAGCTTATAATCTCTACACTGCGGCGCTCAAACTCGACAATGACATTCTGGATGCACATAAAAAAAGAGGTATCTACAGACAAGAGCTGAAATTATGGTCGGAGTCCATTGACGATTTTACAGACGCACTTCGAATAAATCCGGAAACCTATGTTGTCTATAAGATCCGCGGGAGTTCTTACTACCATTTAAAAAACTACCCAAACGCAATTGCCGATTTTAGCAAATACCTCGAACGTGATAGTTCTAACAAAGAGATCATTGCGTCAAGAGGCATGGCTTACGTAGGTGATGGTCAGCCATTGAAAGCATCATTAGATTTTGCCAAATCAGGTGACATACACATGCTTGATTACAAACAACTCGCTAAGTCACTGGAAGCTCTTCTTCAAACGGGTGATACGGTAGCTGCACTTGCCTACCTGAATCCACTAACCAATGACGCCCCCTTTTTCACAGAAGCATACGTTCTGAAGTTGAAGATCCTGGTTCTTAAGCACGATTGGAGTACGATTAACAATGAGATTGATAATGCGATCCGCTTTCGCAGGAAAGATGCAAATAATCGCGACCAGTCCTACTTATTGACGATCAAAGCAATAACCTCGAGCCAAGGGAAGAGATACGAAGAAGCAATCCTCAAGTTGAACGAAGCAATACAATATGATAAACTCAATGCCCTTGCCTTTCTTGAAAGAGGAAAAATATTAGTTGCGACAGGAAAGAACAACAAGGCAATCCCTGATCTCAAGAGAGCTTTGTCTCTGGGTGAAAGCGAAGCAAAAACAATATTGAGTAAGATCGAGGAAAGGTAGTAAACTTCACATGGACAAACACAAAAAAAAGGTATTTGCTATTTCGGGGAGCACGCGCGCCAATTCATCCAATGAAGCTCTTCTTAAGTCGATTGCCAAATTGTACGTAGATGAAATTGATATGGAAATCTATAATCAATTGGATAATCTTCCTCACTTCAATCCCGACGTGAGAGATGATCAAGTATCTGAAACGGTTAAAGATCTTCGTAAAAAAATCGTTCAGTCCGATGGAGTTCTTATTTGTACTCCAGAGTATGTTTTCAGCTTGCCAGGCGCTTTAAAGACCGCGCTTGAATGGACGGTCTCAACAACAGTTTTTACAGGAAAACCTTTTGCTTTTATTGTCGCTTCTGGTCTGGGAGAAAAAGCTTTTGAATCGTTGGAATTAATTATGAATACGATATTGCAATACAAAATCGGTGACGATGCCAAGCTACTGATTCGGGGTGCAAGGGCAAAGCTGAATGGGGATGGCGAGGTCGTTGATGAGAAAACAGTTAACGACCTAAGGAAAATAATGGATTCCATGATCACTCAAATCAGGGACACCAATTGTCTGTAAACTATCACAGCCCATATCCATCAGGTTTAAGTCCATCATACCAAAGGATTGTGCCCCATCCACCAATGTAAGGATACGTTTTTCCATTGCCATCTTACGGAGCTGCAGGCAGAAAGATGCAATACCACTACAGGCTACGGTTATCTATCCCACGAAACCTTGGAATAATCCTCGGAGGAAATTCGGTAATGGCGCTAACGAATATTATGAAAAGTATGCGGGGTTAAGCACCGGCTAAGGTTAGGACAATGGGTCTATCAAAGTTTCAACAGGTCCTTTTGCCAGTCCTTTTTTGCAATATGGAAGATATTCACGGGATTGTCGTGATAGACTGTTTGTTTTAAAATCCGCATTCCATTCTTCCGTGCAACATTTGCAGATGCGTGATTTGTAAGGCTGATGATCGAAATCAGAACATCTGAAAAATTGTTTTCAAATGCATGGTGCTTGCATTTTATAGCTGCTTCGGTTGCATAACCTTTGTTTTGATAGTCCGACAGAAGAGAGTAGCCGATCTCCATCATCTCTTCATCGTCAACCTGCTGAATTAATAATCCGCAATGGCCAATTAATTTCCCACTCTCCTTCTCGACGAGCGCATTCATCCCTCCCATGTCATTTTCATAGCGCATAAATTGTTTGATGTACCAGTTCCTGCATTCAATTTCAGGTTCCTGCAAGTCGCACTTCCAATGCGAAAACGAATTGGGATCTTGAAAAAATGAAAGCCATAAATCGAAATCACTTTCCTCAATGTTTCTGAGGTAAAGACGTTCCGTTTCAACACCATTGAGCAGAAATTTCATGAGACCATATTTTTCAAACCATATTGTGCAGTAAATCTACGCGATCCATATTCCCAGATGAACGTGTTGTAAAATAGCTCTTATAGCTAAACAATACTACGCAACCAGGGGTGTGACTTTCAATAATTATCCAAAATGTTGGAGGGGGTCAACAATACACGTTACAATCGTACGGGATTCAAACTTATTGATGGTAGAATAGTCGTAAAAAGTGAAAAGGAAATTTCGTATATTCAAACTATGGAAATAATAAAACTTTTTTTTGGAGTCGTTCTCTTGGCGATTTTTGGTTGGTTGCTGGTCCGAAACCACAATCGAAAAGGCATAATCCATTCCCTTTTCCATCTGGATACAATTTTGGGCATTATTGCGGGTCTCTACCTGGTGGTAACGGGACTTGGATCTATTCTATAAATATTCCGCTCAATTCTAAATAACCACAGTTCCAAATCCTCGCGTTGGGAAATTAGTTCTACAGTGACCATCGGTTCAAATGGAAAAGTAGAATGGATTACCGTTTCTCATGTTTTGGCACTATTTTGAGTTTGTTATTAAAGAGTCTGCCGCATCACCCAGGCTATAGACATTACCGATCTAAAAAATTTATGAAGAAATTTTTAAAATGGTTGGCCTTCACTGTACTTGGTGTGGTTGTATCCCTTGCGATTGTTATGGTTATTATGCAACAGCGTAAACCGGAGATACTAGCCGTCATCAATGAAAAACTGAATGAATGGGTAGAAGGTGACGTCAGGATTGGGAATTACAATATTACGTTCTTTCACAATTTTCCAAACCTGTCAATTACCTTAAAGAATATTCACCTGAAAGGACCTTCATTTGAAAAATATCAACAAGAGTTCCTGAGGGCTCAAAGAGTAGATATAAATGTACAGCCACTTAAACTTTTCCAAAAAGTAATCAGTATTAAATCCATTGACATTGAAAATGGTGAGGTATTCGTTTTCAAAACGAAAACAGGGTATACCAATCTTGATGTTTTTAAGGAAAAAAAATCAGACACTCTTACGGTATCAACACCGCGTAGCATACTTATCGACCTGAAAGAAATCAATCTGAAAAATGTTCAGATTACCTATCAGGATTCACTTAAAGAAAAAAGCTTTGGAGTTCGATTTACCGATACAAAAAATTCGATCATTTCAAATGACTCATCCTATTTGATCCACCTCGGTGGCAAGATGAAATTCGACGGACTTATGCTCAACTCTGAGAAGGGAAGCTTTTTACGAAACAAAAGTGTGGTTGCTGATCTCAATCTAATTCTGGATTCTGCAAAACAAGACCTGCACATCTCCCCCTCCTCGCTGATCTTCGACAAGTCGACCGTAAATGTATCTGGTGCATTCCATTTCGTAGATCAGCGGCGTTTTCAACTTGATATTCAATCCGAAAAATTAAATTATCAGGAAGGATTGACCATCGTATCGGATACGCTTGCCAAAAAACTTGGGGTCTACGGTATTGAAAAACCTATTGACTTGAGGGTGCTCATTGAGGGACCAATGCAACCTGGAATTCTCCCTGCGGTAGATATTACATTTTCATTTGAAGATAGTAAAGTATCTGCCGGCAAAATTGACATGGATAAAATGTCGATTACCGGAACATTTACCAATCATGTGGATTCTACACTACGTTATAACGACCGAAATTCACAACTCCACTTTGCTTCAATGAAAGGTCTGATGGATAAAATTCCTGTCGAAGCTGTAGCTACGCTGACGGATCTGGTAAATCCAATCCTTAAGCTGAACGCAACTTTCAATGTAGACCTGAAACAAATGAACCAGCACATTGACACGGATAAGATTAAGTTGACTTCTGGTCATTTTGTATCTCAGTTTTCCTATAGAGGTACATTGATGGAGTATTTGGACGACACAAAAAATAAATACGATGGTAAGCTTACAGGTACAGCCAAAATCACTAACGGTAAAATTCAATATCCTTCAAAAAAAATTACACTCGATAAAATAAACGCGACGTTCGCTTTTACAGAAAAGAAATTCGAAATAAGAAAACTTGCCCTCAGGTTGAACAACAATGATATAAATGTAAAGGGTTTTTTTACGCACTTTGTTCCTTTCTTTACAAACCCTGAGAAAGTGGGGAAAGCTAACCTCACTATAATTTCCCCGCAAATGGATATTTCTACATTAGTTCAGGTCCGGAAAAAGGAAAAAACTAAAATTTCAAAAGCAGCCTCTAAGAAGAAGCTTGATAACCTGGTGGAGAAGTTTAACGATAAACTTGAATTTGATTTAGATTTTAATGTAAGCGAATTGTTAAACGGAAATTTTAAAGCTTCTAATGTAAAAGGACGTTTGATACTGGCCAACAATGAATTTATTATAAAAAATGCCATGATGAATTTTGCCAGCGGCAAAGTTAAATTGAATATGGGTATAACGGATCTGCAAAAAGCAATAAACCCCTTAAGCATAGATGCTATACTTCAGGATGTGGAAATCAAAGAATTTTTTTATGCCTTTAATAACTTCAACCAGACTACCTTTCATCATAGTCATATAGATGGAAAGTTGAGTCTGAACGCTATTCTACGCGCTGAAATAAATGAGGATCTCCGCGTCCTAACGCCACGACTTAATGGAGAAGCAACTTTTACCATCAAAGATGGAAGGCTCCGGGGATTTGAACCCATGGAACGACTCAGCAATTTCCTGTTTAAAGAACGTGATTTCTCCGATGTTCAGTTTGGCGATATCAACTCATCCGTGAGCATGACCGGAACTATGATGAATATTAACCGGATGGAGGTTGAATCCACCGTGATCACCATGTTTATTGAGGGACGATATGATTTACTGGATAGTACCGACCTCAGCATTCAGGTGCCGCTCAGCAATTTGAAGAAGAGGAGTCAGGATATTCCGCCTGAAAATGTTGGTGTCGATGCCAAAGCAGGGCCCAGCGTTTTCTTGCGGGTACGCCCGGACAAAGATGGAAAAACTGCCATTACCTACGACCCGTTCAAGAAATTTAGAAAGAATAAAAGAACGTCTAAAGTTCGGTAACCCCGACCGGTGACGCGATATTAAACTTTTTATCTATATTCTTTGAACAACTTGGTCAACTTCTGGTTTATCCTTTCTAGCATTTTACAACCAAAAACTGAAATTTTTATCTACCCTCATAAAATTCACATTTTTGAAATCGTAAATACCTTGTGATTAATAAATGTCTGTTAATTGTAAAATTTAGCTTTTCCTAACTGGGTCTCTTGGTTATATCTTTAGAAAAATACGCTAACGTGAGGATACTAATAGTCGACGATGAAAATCTTGATCTGTTCATCAACAAAAAGTTACTAAGCCTGGAGTTTGAAACAGAAGGCTTCACATCGATCGAGGATACATTACATTGGGCAGAACACAACGACTTTGATGTCGCGGTCATTGATTACTACCTCGGCCCCGGAATTCATGCACATGATTTACTAAAGGAACTGGTAGCACGAAAAGGCACTACGTTCAGAGCCTTTGTCGTCTCAAACTATGTTGATGAAAAGCAAGTCATCACCTTAAAGGCTGCCGGGTTTACAGATATCATCTATAAACCGCTGACATTGGAGGGATTTAAGAAAAAGTTAAATCTGGATTGAAGTATCTGACAAGTTTTGTGTACGAATGCACTTGACAGATTTCCGTTGAATAGCTGAGATTTTATTTCGATCTTGGATAGGCAATCAATTTGATACGAATAGGAAGCCCGGTATCTACTAATCCCTAACACCGTCATGAACAGGAAAAATTTTTTTAAGACTCTTTCTGTTGTGCCCTTTGTGAAATTTCCTGCGGGTAGTTTCGGCAAAGAGTCATCATCTGAAGCGTGTCAGACGCAACGCGATGCGGAAGGACCATACTACAAACCTGATTCACCATCTCGTGCCCTCATTGAAACTAATGGAGTTGCCTTGAAGATTGAAGGAGGCGTATTTAGCGCCAGCGACTGTAAAACTCCCATTGCAAATGCTGTTTTGGATGTCTGGCACTGCGACGACAGTGGTAAGTATGATTTGAAGGGCTTCAAATGTCGGGGTCAGGTAATGACAGATGCCAGGGGTAAATACCAATTCACTACCATTTATCCACCAGCGTATAGCGGAAGACCCAGGCACATTCATTTTAAAGTCAGGGCAAGTGGGTTTAAAGAACTTACCACACAATTGTACTTTAGCGGCGACCCCAATATTCAAAATGATTTTGCCCGTAACGCAACGAAAGAAAGGGTCATCACACTTACATCGGAAAAAAATATAAGTAAGGGATCCTTTAATATCTATTTGTAAATCTTATTATTCATATCCTCTTCACTCACCCCACTCCGGAACAGGTGTTCCCTGATCGAACAACTCATCCAGATAATAAGGCCTTTTAAAAAGAAAGTTACAAGGCTCGTCTCCAATTGGATAAATACACGGTGAATAAACACTAAAATTGCTCTCCATCATTAAACTCTTCGGATCTCCATTCGGAAGCAGGCTGTTGTCATGAAGACGACCTAAAAAACAATGGCCCAGTTCATGAAATATTAATGCTTCAAATTCTTCGGCAGAAAACCAGCACTGTAAATTTTGATTGATCGAAATGATTTTCTGTATACGTGGATTTAAGTCACTTGAGTTGCATTGCCCACAAAATGGAGCGGGAAGTTCGGCATCATACCGAACAATCAGATTTGAGATTTCATAAGAAAATCCCCGCTGTGCTGCTTCCTGAAGAAATCTCGACACAATCGGCTGGATATTATCCGGTACATTATACTCCGGTTCGAAATCAGGTTCTTTAGAGCATCCCAGGAGCAAGATCAATGACATTGTGACACAAACGCGAATCATCATGACTACTGGATCTGTTGATGCTTAGCCTACCTGGGTTAACCTGTTGAAAACAAATTCAGACAACAGACACCTTTAGCTCAATTGAGGCAGCTGAACAAATATAACCGATTTTATTTTTACTGAACAGCTTTGACGTCATTATCCGTGCAAATACGGCGTTACAAGAAAGCAAGTTTAAATAGAAGCGATCTCCAATCAAGTCTGTCGTGTACGGATAAAAAATTCCCTGGTATCTTTCATACATTTGATAGGTTGGATAGGTCCTAAATTAAGGATTCATTATTAATGCAGCATACGTTAATACAAGCAAACATTTCAAAACACATCTCACTCGATGAAATGGAGATGGCTTGTTTCACTTCCTTACTGGAATTCCGTCACTTGAAAAGAAAAGAAATACTTCTGCACGAAGGGGAGCCGTGCACCACAATAAACTTTGTGACAACCGGGGCATTGCGCGCCTTTTACCGTGGAATCGATGGGAAGGAATCAACCATGATGTTTGCTATTCAAGACTGGTGGATCACTGACATGCACGGATTTGCCAATAAGAAACCGGCAATGGTATGTATTGAAGCCATTTCCGAAAGTACCATCGCGCAATTAAGCAAAGAAAATCTCGATACGCTGTTTGAGAAAGTACCAAAGTTTGAAAAATTTTTCAGGATAATAATGCAAAACTCCTATATCAGGGAACAGCTGAGAATAATTCAGAACCTGTCTTTATCTGCGGAAGAAAGGTATGATCACTTCTTGCAGAAGTATCCCGTTATTGCCCGGCACGTAACGCAAAAGCAGATTGCTTCTTACCTGGGTATAACCCCGGAGTTCTTAAGCAGGGTGCGAAAGAATATCAGCAAGAAACCTGTTTCTTAATCTAGATCAAGTAAAGTTTGGAAAGGCCTGCTTTACTTTGCAGTTCAAATCTCAAAAGTTATGTTGATACTGATTGCCGGACCGTACCGGAGTGGAACCAATGATGATCTGGTTTTAATGCAGGAAAATCTTTCCAAACTTGAATCCGTGGCCTTGCCAATCTTCCGTCGCGGGCATGTGCCTATGATTGGTGAATGGGTAGCGTTGCCTCTGCTAAAGCTGGCGGGTTCAAAACAACCCGGAGATGAACCATGGACAGAAATTCAATATCCTGTTGCTCATAGACTTCTGGAAAAATGTGATGCTGTTTTCCGAATGGAAGGCGCTTCCGCGGGAGCCGATCAGGATGTGAAAATTGCTAAAGAAAGAGGTTTAAAAGTATATTACCGTCTAGAAGATATTCCTTATGCTGAATCCTGAAATTGTAAAGACAGAAGTTCTATCCGACAACTGGTATACGTTGCGGAAAATTACCTACACCAGTCCGATGAAAGATGGGTCTATCGCGACGATAAGCCGGGAAGCTTATGACCGCGGCAACGGCTCGACTATTTTACTGTACAACCTGGAACAGCAGACAGTAATCGTTACACGGCAATTCAGGTTGCCAACATTTGTGAACGGAAATGAATCAGGGATGTTGATTGAAGCCTGCGCCGGACAACTTGATCAAGACAACGCCGAAGACTGCATCAGGCGTGAAACAGAGGAAGAAACCGGATATAAAATATCAAAGCTTAAGAAAATATTTGAAGCCTACATGTCACCAGGGTCGGTGACTGAGCTGCTTTATTTCTTTACCGCAGAATATACGCATGCGATGAAAATTCATGACGGTGGTGGCATCGACCACGAGAACATCGAAGTACTTGAGCTAGCTTTCAGTGATGCACTTCAGATGATTGACAATGGGGAAATAAAAGACGGTAAAACAATTATACTACTTCAACATCTGAGGTTGAAGAATATTCTTTAAGCAACCCCTTTGCGCTGTGTGGCTTAATCGGGACTAACGGCGGAGTTTGACGCCCGGGTTGGTGGCTGTCCGGCCTTCTCCTCACTTTAGTCGAAATCGTGTCCTTTGGAGTCAATTAACTAACACACTCGCCTAGTTCATTTTCTCAAAATCTATCAGCCATTTTTTTCTTGGTATTCCACCTCCGTATCCCGTCATGTCTCCATTTTCACCAATAATTCTATGACATGGAATAATAATAGCTATCTTATTATATCCATTAGCTGTTGCCACTGCACGAGAAGCGTTTGGATTGCCTAGAGCAGTTGCCAATTGTTTATACGAACGGGTTTCTGCATAAGGCACTTGCTTCAATACGTTCCATACGTTTTGTTGGAATTCCGTGCCGGGAGTATGCAAGGATACAGTGAAGTTTTTTCGCGTGCCTTCAAAATATTCCGAAATCTCCTTTTGAACGTGAAGTAAATGAGGATTCTTTCCAGGTAAAATCACTGCATTCAGTCTTTTTTGTAGGTCTTTGAATTCGCTTTCCAACATCCGTCTGTTTGTAAATTCTAAAAGGCAAACTCCCATCCGTGTGGCACAGGCAAACATAGGACCCAGGCGTGTGGTAAATCGCGTAATATTAATGATTGCAGTATTCTTCGATGCCGCAGGCGCTTCGCCGACAATAGAGCGAAAACGTTCATTAAATCCGCTGATAGAATTAAAGCCAACATCAAAGGCTGTTACCGTTACGGACTGACCTTCAGTCATCTTGGTAAAAGCTGAATTGATTCTTAACATTCTTTGGAAAGCCTGAAAGCTCATGTGATGGTTCTTTTTAAACCAACGTCTTAACTGACTAGGCTCAATCTTTCTTATTTTTAAGTCATTGTCTTTCAATCTCAAGTCAGGGTTTTCAATAATCTCATTGATTAAATTCTGAACGATGAGAGGTGTTTTACCAGATTGCTCCATTGGTTTACATACCTGGCACGGGCGGTAGCCGTGATTAATGGCATCCTGAATTGTGTCATAAAAAGTAACATTTTCAGGTTTCGGTTTCCGTGCAGAACAAACGGGACGGCAAAAGATACCTGTTGTTTTTACTGCTGTTACAAAGACGCCTTCAAAAGAAGCATCTTTACGGAACATAGCATCATACTTTTCTTGAAAGCTTAACACACTCATAACTATTTGAATATTGGTAAGGCGTAGTTGAGGATAATTCGTGAATTTAAGCTTGTTGCGCTGTTTGAGAAAGCTACTCCCAAAGTAAGTGCGACCGCAAATGCGCTGTTTTGAATTGGCCAAACTATTACTGGACTGACTCCAATTGTTTTTACTATTAATTCTTTACTACCCTCCTGCCCAGGAATGTACGCTACCTCTCCAAAGCAGTTCATTACAAGAAGTTTGTTTTCTGAATAATGGTTTTTATAAAGCGATGAACCGAAATAGGTGTAATGGCCGTACACATCGCCTTTATCAATAAACGAACCAATGTCTGCAAATAAGCTTTTATGACGAAGTGTAAAACCAGCGGAGATAATTGGCGTATAGGAGACGTGCCGTCTTGTAAAATTATAGTTCACAACTTGCGGAAGACGCGCGAAAACATCCAATCCCAGTTTTTGTCCGTGTGCTTCTTTGCAAATGAAGAGAATACAGAAGATGATGACTTTTTTCATTCGAGTTAATTTTCAACAAAACAAACATGAAAGAACCTGATGAACCACCGAAAAATTGACAACCATTTTTATAATTACTTTTTCGTGAGGTATACAGCGATGGAATGTGCCAGGAATGCGCGGACAAAATCAAGAAGAATATTTTTTAAGAATGCACAGGGGGTGATCCTGTGTCAATTGTCCTTTGGAAATCTTGTAAGTAGAGAGCATCACACCTTTACCTGACTTTTTGTTCAGATGCATGACAACCACCAACAGAATAAGTCAACTTTAGAGTATCTGATTAATAAAAGGGAAGATTCAGGCAAGCATATCCCAGATGATCTCGACCGGGTGTAAAGCCTTTCTGCCCGTACCGTCCTTTATCTGATGTCTGCAACTCGTTCCTGGTGCAGCTATAATGACGTCCTCTGGCTGCTTCCTGACCGCTGGGAAAAGTACCAGTTCACCGATTTTCATAGAGAGATCGAAGTGTTCCTTTTCATACCCAAAAGAACCCGCCATGCCGCAACATCCCGAAGGAATCAGGTGTACAGTATTGTTTCCCATTTGGGTAAGAATTTTCTTCGTAGGTGTGAGCGATGAAAGCGCCTTCTGCTGACAATGACCGTGAAGCTTTATCAATGATTTTTTTTCCTTAAACAACGAAAGGTCAATGTTGCCGGCATCAAGTTCTTTTGAAAGAAATTCTTCAATCATAAACGTATTGGAAGCAATACGATAGGCGCTATCTTTTTCTTCACCGCGCAATAAATCGGGATATTCATCACGGAACGTAAGTATAGCCGAAGGTTCGACGCCGACCAGTGGAGTTTCAGAAGTTATCACGTCTTTAAAAAGTGCAACATTTTTTCTTGCTGCCTCACGAGCTTCCTTCAACAGTCCTTTGGAAAGAAAACTTCTTCCTGAGTCATCATGCGGAATAAACTTTACGACGTATCCTAGTCTATCCAATAGCTTAATCGTTGTAATTCCGATTTCGGCTTCATTGAAATTCAGCAATTCGTCAATGAATATATAAACAGCCTTGCCTGATTTTGGTGCTGTCGGCGTAAAGCTCCGCTCAAACCATTTTTTCCATGTGACGCTTGAAAGATGTGGCATACTTCTGTTCGAAGCGAAACCGATAATGCCCTTCACCAGGTTTCCGGTAATTTTATTACCAAACACAGTCCGATATGCCCAAGGGAAAATGGAAGCCAGTTTCATTCCTAAAGCAAAGTTTCCGATGAGCCAGCTTCTGAATGGGACACCTTTTTCCTGATAATATTGATACTGCCATTCCTGTTTCAGCTTACCCATATCAACATTTGAAGGGCATTCTGACTTGCATCCTTTACAACTGAGGCAGAGGTCCATTACCGCTTTGATTTCTTCACTGGCAAAGGGATTGGCTTTATCCGATCCTCCAATCATTTCTCTCAGTATGTTCGCCCGCGCACGAGTAGTGTCCTTTTCATTGCGTGTAGCCATGTAACTCGGGCACATTGTACCACCACTCAACTCAGTCTTACGGCAATCGCCCGAGCCATTGCATTGTTCTGCGGCACGGAGGATTCCAAGTGTATCTGAAAAATCCAGAATGGTATCAAATTCTCTGGTAGGTCTGTCTTTTTCATAACGGAGGCTGGTATCCATCGGAGGAGTCTCGACGATCTTTCCCGGATTGAATACATTGTGTGGATCCCAGACTTTCTTCAAATCTCTGATGAGGTTATAGTTGTGCTCACCAATCATTTTTGGAATAAATTCTCCGCGGAGTCTTCCATCACCATGCTCACCCGATAAAGAACCATCATACTTCTTGACAAGCGTAGCGGTTTCTTCTGCCATTGTCCGGAACATCCTTACGCCATCAGAAGTTTTGAGATCGAGGATCGGCCGTAAGTGTAATTCACCTGATCCGGCATGGGCGTAATGAACACTATATAACCCATACTTCTTTAACAGCTCATTCATGTCAGCGATATAGGCTGGTAAGTCGTGAACATCAACGGCTGTATCTTCGATGACCGGTACAGGCTTCTCATCGCCCGGAACATTTGAAAGAAGACCAAGGCCGGCTTTTCGCAGGTTCCATACTTTCTTGATGTTATCGCCCGTTACAATGGGGTAAGAGTAGCCGAGTTCTTTCGACTTCAAGTCTTCTATCAGTGCCAATGTATCTTCTTCCAGTACTTCGGTTGATTCACGGGTAAGTTCAGCAACCAAAATAGCTTTCGGTTCACCCTCAATGAAAAAGCTGTTTTCAACCTGTAGCCTGTTGCGCTTTGTGGCTTCAAATACGTAGTGGTCCATCAGTTCAACAGCGGAAGGGTTGTGATCCAGTACCACGAGATTTGCGCGTAACGATTCGTCTATGCTATTACAATGTATGCATACCAATCCTTTGTGAGGTGGCGCTAGTCGAGTCAGTTTTATTTTTGCTGATGTAATGAACGCCAGTGTACCCTCGGATCCGGCAATCAGGCTGCAGAAATTAAAGGGTTCACCTTCCTGGTTAAACGGCTGCATTCGTGCAAGCATATCAACAGCATAGCCTGTATTTCTCCTTACAACAGAACGTTTCGGAAATTCCTTTTCAATCTCCTTAACGTTCTGAGGATCAGAAAGTATGGTGCTAATATGAGTATATAGCTTTGATTCTAAATCTGGCGTTGCCGCGTCTGTCCGGGAAATGAAATCATCGTTATCGACTGCCCTAAACCGGGCCAGACTACCATCCGAAAGGAAAGCGCTAACCTCAATCAAATGTTCACGAACACTACCGTAAACCACTGAGTTAGAGCCACAACTATTATTGCCGATCATACCTCCAATCATTGCCCGGTTAGCGGTTGAAGTTTCCGGCGCAAAGAAATAACCGTATGGCTTCAGATGCTGATTCAGATCATCCCGTACAATGCCGGGTTGAACGATCGCCCATCCCTCCTTCTCGTTTACTTCAATTATCGTATTGAAGTGTTTGGATACATCCACCACGATACCACTACCTACAACCTGACCAGCAAGCGATGTGCCTGCTGTTCTTGGGATGACAGAGGTTTGGTTCTCGTTGGCGAAACGAATAAGGATCTGTATATCCTTCTCGGTCTTTGGCACTGCGACCGCTAAAGGCAACTCGCGATACGCTGATGCATCAGTGGCATACAATCTACGGGTAACTTCATCCGTAAAGAATTCACCTTCCAACTGTTTTTCCAGGGCGCCAAAGTTCATGCGGCAAAACTAAATAAAAAGTTGAAGCGTGATACATTGTCAACGATTCCTCCGATCACTAATGTTTTGTGAAAGCAATTCTTTGGTTTCCATAATGCTCCTCTAACCATACATATAATTCTGACGGTTGCAACATTTGTATCAATCGATTGTTTTTGCTCTGGAGATTAATTTTGCCTTGATTGGCCTTTAATTACCTTCGATAACGCGTAAGCATACCAATGACCCCACATACAAAATCCACCTCGATCTTCATCATCATATCCATAACCCTATTCGTCGGCTGCAAGCCTGAAAATAAAAACCGAACCTGGAGTGTGTACAAAGCCGATGCTTCGAGCAGCAGCTATTCGCCGCTAAAGGAAGTAAACAAAGAGAATGTAAGCATGCTGCAGGTAGCCTGGACTTTCAACCCAGACGACGGAAGAGGAACGCGTTTCGGGAATGCCGAATGTAATCCGATTGTAATTGACGGCGTGATGTATGCCACCTCTGCAAGACACAGGCTTTATGCCTTAAACGCGAGTACCGGAGAACTGCTCTGGTCATTCGATCCGTTTTACGGCGGTGAAGGCGGTGGAGTCTACCGAGGGGTTGCATACTGGGAAGATGGCGACGATAAACGCATCCTGCATACAGCCGGTAATAAATTGTTTGCTCAAAATGCAAAAACGGGTGAACTGATAACCGAGTTTGGAGAGGGCGGCACGGTAAGCTTGAGCGTTGGGCTACGAGGCGATCCTTCGTCGATCTCTGTGGGGTCAACTTCTCCCGGGATAGTGTATAAAGATCTGTTAATCCTGGGAGCGGAGGTCTCAGAACTCTATGGTGCAGAACCAGGGTATATTCGCGCGTACAATATCCGGAACGGTAATCTGGAATGGACTTTTCATACTATTCCTCACCCAGGCGAACCAGGTTATGAAACGTGGCCTGAAGACGCCTGGAAATATGCGGGAGGTGTAAATGACTGGGCGGGTATGAGCCTTGACGAAAAACGGGGAATGGTGTTTCTGGCACTCGGATCACCGACTTACGATTTTTATGGTGCAGACCGTCATGGCGAAAACTTGTACGGCAATTCAGTTGTAGCGCTTGATGCAAATACCGGAAAACGCATTTGGCATTTCCAGACCGTACATCACGACTTGTGGGATTATGACTTACCTGCTCCTCCAAACTTAGTTACTCTTGAAAGAGACGGAAAGAAAATTGATGCCGTCGTGCAGACTACCAAAACCGGTTTTTTGTTTGTTTTTGATCGTGAAACGGGTGAACCTTTGTTTCCGGTAGAAGAACGCCCTGTGCCTGCATCGAATGTTCCGGGAGAGAAAGCATGGCCGACGCAACCATTTCCAACCAAGCCGCTTCCCTATTCACGGCAGTTCATGACCGAAGATGATCTCGCAAATTATTCCCAGGCATCGCATGATTCTCTCGTAAAAAAATTAAGATCACTACGTTATGAAGGTCTGTTTACACCACCAGACACAAGAGGTACCTTTGTCTTTCCTGGAACGAGAGGCGGATCGAATTGGGGTGGTGCGGCGTTTGATCCTGAAACGACATTGCTATACATAAAGTCGACCAACTCACCTGAAATAGATTTGCTAAAAAAGGTAGAGCCTGAAGTACAGTCGGAAAAACAATCCGCTTACTTTCAAGGAAGGGCGTTATATGTAAATCATTGCTCCAACTGCCACGGAAAAGACAGAAAAGGTGTTGACCCTGACTTTCCCGCACTGCTTGAACTGGAAAAGAGGATGCCGAAGGAAACAGCCCTTACCAAAATACTCCAGGGAAGCGGACGGATGCCGGCGTTCTCAAATGTGTTGAAGGGAAAGGAAGAAGCTATCATTGCCTACCTCTATGAATTGAAAAACACCCAGGGCGGACGTCAGGAAAATGATTTGTTCGAAGTACATAACAATCAACAGGCTAATGAACGCGTCACAGCTAAAAATGACACTGCTTCAATGTATCTGAATATGAGTCCATACACATTCTTCAGAGATATTGAGGGGCGACCTGGTATTAAACCTCCGTGGGGAGAATTGAATGCAATCAACTTAAATACAGGAGAGTATGCATGGAAAATACCCATCGGAAACAATCCAGATCTTCAGAAAAAAGGTGGACCTATAACAGGATCGGAAGGATCTGGCGGACCGATTGTAACCGCAGGTGGTTTGGTCTTCATTGGAAGTACCCGTGACCGCAAATTCAGAGCTTTTGATAAAGACTCCGGAGAGATGCTTTGGGAAACAACATTGACTGGAGTAGGCAATGCAACGCCGAGTACCTATCAAAGCAATGGCAAACAATACATAGCCATTTCAGTTTCCGGAAGTGAAGATAATCCTGCGGGAAGTATTATAACCTTCGCCCTACCAGCGAAGTAAGGCTATCTAAGTAAGTACGAGTTTATAAGACAATAGTCCGGCGAGGACGATGAATGTTGCAAGTGTCGTCCACTGAAAAAGTCTGCGTGTTTCCAGGTCACTGGTCTCCTGATTTGCCTTTTCAATCCGACGAGCAACATAACCAACCTTATCAGCATTGGTTAGTACAAACCACCCTTTGGTTGTAAGCGACACAAAATCACCATGATATTGCAATGTGTTGTCGCGAACGAGAAAATTGATGTGATCGTCAATTACCTGATAGTCAGGGTCGATGTTGGAATAAAATTCAGTTTCCTGAAGGTTTTCGCGTGATATAGACTTTACGCTTTCAAACTTCCGCAGGATGTTATCGCAGATGACGTCGTTGGTCATATGATTTAAGTTTCTAGTAATCATGGGCTTAGGTGGGCTGAGATTATTTAATAGTTAAATAAATAAAAATTCGCCCTGAAATCCAAATGCAAACGTTGAAGCTGACAAATTCGTCGCTGTATTCCCGGAATGTTGGGATTATAGAGAAGGATTATTATTTGGAAAACAGCAACAGGGGGAGTTTAACCAGGATCATTGCGCATCAGGGTTATATGACCAGAAAGATGTCTTATAATCAATGCTGGAAATCACATATCCAGAATCATCGTAGGAAAAGCCATTCAGTCCACGGACTGACGCTGGTAAATCCGCAAGGCGAGTCCATTTATCGGTTTGATTGACCCAAGACTGCCAAGAAAGGCATAGCCACATTATTCGACCAAAACAAATTTTCCGCTGCCGACACAGTGTATCCGCTCGACGTAACCGATAGGCTAAAAGAACCTGATAGGTTTGTAAGAGGTATTGAAACCTTAATCTGATTTTCACTTGCCTCTGTAATTTTTCCAACAAGCTCTCCAATGTAGGCTGAATTGGACTTATTGATTACGCTGAAATTATTACCGGTGATGGTAATAATGTCACCACTGGTGCCTTGTTTAGGATTAAAATCAAAAATGACAGGCCTTTTTTTGCACCCAAGACTTGTAAAGGTAAAGCGCGCACCATAGACCGTATAATTCTCCGACACCGCATAAGCAGCCATACGATAAGTTTTTCCTTCCTGAAGGTTCCTGTCGACCATGACCTCAAATCGACCCGCTCCAGTTTTGGGTCCAAGGGAAATTTTTTCAGATTCTCCCAACTTAAGCGCGGCGTCCTCTGACCATAAAAAACCATGATCGACAATAGCGACAGAACTTGAAAAAATATCGCCATGAAAAACACCCCCGTCTGATGTAATATTAGTGACACCCACTGTTAATAATCTTGGATAGTCCCGATCGGTGTTTTCCTCTTCGCTACAATTGGTAAGAGCAACCAGCAAGGTATAAGCTAAAATTTTTTTCATGTTACAATCTCACTCCAAGGAAAAAATTGAAATTATTTGCTTGAGAATAATTAGCTAACGAATACCCCATGAAGCCGTCCGCATACTCATAACGTACTTCAAAAAATATCTGCTTTTTCATAAAGGAATGGCTGTATCCCAAACTAACCCAAACACCCTTAGGGTGCTTCAAAAGAAAATTATCTTTAAATTCGTCAGAATTTACCTCCCCTCGATCATTTACACGTTCTTCGATGGTTCTAATCGATGAACTAATGATGGGCGAAAAGGAGCCGCCCGCCTTGAGATAAGGAGTACTCTTGCTGCTTTTAAAACTATACCTCAGCCCAATGGGTATATTTATGCTTTGCACGTTGAACAGAACATCATACCTAAACAAGTCGCCTACCCTTATCTCTTCATAATACCCTTGGTAAAAATTCTTTACGAAAATACCTTCCATGCTAAAGAAAAGGCGGTCAAAAAAGCGGGGGGAAGATAACTCCATGCCTACCCCTCCTGTGATCGTATTTCCGACAAATGAAATCGTATTTAAATAGTCAAAGTCAAGCCTAGAACTAAGGTAGCCACCAAAAAGTAGCCAGTCTACTCTAAAACCCGGAGGTTGTTTGATAGTCTTGAAGTCATTTTTACATATATTATATGCCTCGATTAATTCTAAAAGGTCACCTTCCCGATAGCCTGCAGTGTTGGCATTCATCTGGCAATCCAGAAGGAAATAGTTTAAAATTCCGACATATTTTTTTGACCTTTTTACAACCATATCCTCTGGCACGCCGTAAGGTTCATCCTTCGGTGGAGGAAGCGCGCTTAAATCATCATCTTTTTTTAATAGAAAAACTTTTCTGTGCCGATACAGGTCAGCATAACCTTCCGCTAGTACCCTCGCAAAGACCTGACCTTGGTTGGGCGCGACTTCTTTCGGAAGTTCTATAGATATAAATGATTTTTCATTATCAATTCCGAAAGCTGTGATATCCCCTGGACCAAAAGAGGTTACATTGCCCTTAACCGTCTCCTTGAAGACACATACGCTAGAATTCTTTTTCTCGCTACGGTAAGCAACGTAACCGGCTATGGTATCATTGTTAGTTTTTACAACATAACCGGACCGGAAATCAATTTGAGCACTAATGGAAAGCGGTAGGGCTAACAGCAATACTGCCACCACTATCGTCGGCAAAAAGTTATTACCTATAAAATTCACACAGCGTTTTATTTAGATTGATGAACCGGCATCTCGTTTGAATTAGATAATCTCTTTTACACAATGGGCCGGCCTGGCTATTCCGTATTCTACACTTAAACTAGTTTACACTCAAACAAGATAAAGAAAAATCTGAAAGTCAAAAAGTTCGGCCAGCATAATTCAAGTTTATTTTACCTGCGGGATTGTCAAATGCATAATTGTACGGACTGTGTCTACGCATCTGCCCGTTGGGGTATCGTGTATTAAAGATTGATCCGAAACTCAGAAAATTGCACTTCCTGTTGAAATTCTTTATTATGATCAAAGGAATAGTAGCCTTAACGAGCAACAACAGAATATGATACCCTGCTCCACGATGGACTATTCAGGTCACCAAAATTTCACCTAACCCCTTTAACATTCATCTTCACCGTATAGACAGACTTAGAAGCAGTGATAAACAACGTTTTCATATCCTTGCCGCCAAAACAAACATTAGCAGTCCACCCCTCGTCTACAGGAATGTTCTGAATTTGTTTTCCGGACGAATCAAATACGGTTACGCCTTTCCCTGTGAGGTATACATTACCTTTATTATCGATCGTCATACCATCCGAACCCATTTCGGTAAAAAGTTTTCGGTCTGACAATGATCCATCTTCATTAATCGTGTAGCTGTAGGTTTTTTTGGCATTGATGTCTGCAACATATAATGTCTTTCCATCACCCGTACCGATTATACCATTTGGTCGTACAAAATCAGTCGCAGCGACAACCAACTTTCTATCGGGAGATAAATAGTATACGTTCTCCTCTTCAATTTCCTTTTCGGTGCGCGACCAATAATTTCTTTTGTAGAACGGATCGGTAAAATAGATGCCGCCTTTCGGATCTACCCAAAGATCGTTCGGACCGTTTAGTTTCTTTCCTTCGAAGTCCTTTACCAATACCGTTACTTTTTTGTCTTTGTCAATCAGCCATAACTCGTTGTTCAAATCGGCACATGACAAGAGATTACCTTGTTTATCGACATAGAGTCCGTTGGATCTGCCCGCACCTTCCATGTACAAAGAAATGGTACCATCGGTTGACCACTTAAAAATTTTGTCATTGGGTTGATCCGTAAAAAAAATATTCCCGTCCGCATCAACGGCCGGACCTTCTGTAAAGGAGTAGCCCGTGCCCGCTTTAACCAACACAGCATCTTTCGCCATAAGACTGCGCTGCTTCTTTTCTCCTGATTGAGAAAAAATATTTGAATAACTGACGGATAGTAGTACCGTGAGAATTGTTGGAATAAGATAATTTTTCATTTTATACAATGGGGGTCGGTTGAAATTTAATACACCAAGTTAATGCAAACGGGCCGGAATTAGCGAAATAAAATTACCTGGAGTCTGCCGGTATTGAAGAACGGAAGCCGGATAAAGATATTATTTGAATATCTTTAAGATTAAGTATAGCATACCAAAGCATACAGTTCGTTCTTTTTGACTACAACCCTTAATTAACCAAACAATGAAAACCTTATTGAAATACAGTGCCAGTGTATTAATTCTGATGCTCTCTACTTTATTTGCACATGCACAAAAAGATGGATGGATATCGCTTTTCGATGGTAAGTCGCTTACAAACTGGAAGGCGAGCGAGAACCCTTCAACCTTTACAGTATCAGACGGAATGATCGTCGTCTTTGGTGAAAGAGCCCACTTATTTTACACAGGTCCTGTCAAGGAGCATAATTTTAAGAATTTCGAATTTAAGGCTCAGGTCATGACTACTCCCGGCTCTAATTCAGGTATTTTTATTCATACTGAATACCAGGAAGAAGGATGGCCCTCAAAAGGTTATGAGATCCAGGTAAATAATACCCATACCGACTGGCGTAAAACCGGAAGCGTTTATGCCCTTCAGGATGTGAAGGAAGCGCCGGCTAAGGATGATGTTTGGTATACGCAGCATATCATCGTCAAAGGCAACAACATCAAAGTGATGGTAGACGGGAAGACCATCAATGACTACACCGAAAAAGACACGGCTAAACTGCGCACCGGAACCTTCGCGCTTCAGGGCCACGATCCCAAGAGTAAGGTGTTTTACAAAGATATCCAGGTAAAGCCATTACCGGACTAAATTGGGACCTGAAAGGTGAATCAAAAACCGAGGCTTAACTGATCTGGAATTTCATTTTTTTTGAACCGGGTAACGTTTCCAAAGTTCGACAATGAAATACCTAATAGCCGTATTCGTTTATCCTCAGTATCAGTATTAACAAGCAGTTGCCTTACCGTTTCAAGGATGGTGTCATGATCGCCCACTTCAGATGGGAAGGACTGACTCCGTGTTACCTGTTTAAAATCGTGATACTTGATTTTCAAGGTTATTGTTCTGCCCTTTAACTCGCGTTTCTGTAAACGGTCGTGCACGATGGATGCTATTTTGTCAAGAGCTTCATACATTTCGTCAAGCTCTTTGAGGTCATACGGAAATGTATCCTCTGCTCCTATTGATTTTGTCTCACGGTTGGGCTGTACTTCACGGTCATCGATACCCCTTACAATCTTGAAATAAAATTTTCCGGGCTTTCCGAAGTGCCGGGTCAGTTCTGCTTCAGAGAGTTTTTTCAGATCTGCTCCGGTATGCAGTCCCATCATTTTCATTTTGTCGGCCGTTACTTTCCCGACGCCAAAAAACTTTTCTACCGAAAGTGATTCAATAAAAGGTTTGATTCTTGAAGGTCCGATAAAGGTAAGGCCATCAGGCTTATCCATATCCGACGCTATCTTTGCGATAAACTTGTTTACAGAAACACCCGCCGAAGCCGTTAACTGTAACTCATCCTTGATCGCCTGTTTGATCAACCGGGCTATATCAAGGGCTGATCCGATATTAAGCTTGTCTTCCGTTACATCAAGAAAGGCTTCATCCAGCGACAATGGTTCGATCAGGTCGGTGTACCGGCGGAAAATTTCCTTTATCCGGCGAGATACTTCTTTATAAGCATCAAAACGAGGCCGCACAAAAATTACGTCAGCGCAAAGCTGTTGTGCTTTCTTCGATGACATTGCCGAACGAATACCAAACTTACGGGCTTCATAACTCGCAGTTGCCACTACTCCTCCCCGACCTTCCGGCGAACCTCCCACAGCAATTGGTTTACCTCTGTAATCAGGGTTATCCCGCTGTTCAATGGATGCATAAAACGCATCCATATCAATGTGGATGATCTTACGCTGTTTGTGAACCTTCGTTTCCATTAAATTCTTATTCCCTGAGTGACCAAATATTACCCCCGGTGTAAAATAACAAACCGAAAGTGACAGCTGTTCGTCAGTAGTGTATAGAAAATCCTACCTTGTATTTAACAAAATGACCCTGCTAAATTATGAAGACTGCAACGATTCTGTTTTTTCTTTTTCATTTCAATCACGTCAGGTTATAGTCAGCGTGCTGCGCCCGATGAAATTAAGACTACTAAGGGCAGTCTAATGATTCAGCCAATCCTGCACGGCACCCTGGTGTTGACGTGGGATAAAAAAACTATCTATGTAGATCCTTACGGTGGAGCCCAGGCGTTTCAAGGTATCGCTGTTCCGGATCTGATTCTGATTACGGATATACATGGTGACCATTTGAATGTAGAAACGCTAAATGCCATTGAAACTTCGAAAGCTACACTGGTAGTACCTCAAGCGGTGGCAGATCAGCTGCCGGAGAATTTAAAGAAAAAAGCAGTCGTTTTGAAGAACGATGAAAGTACTACACAGATGGGTATTCTGATCTCAGCTCTACCGATGTATAATCTACCCGAAGATGCAGAATCACGACATACTAAAGGGCGTGGCAATGGATATATTTTAAAACTTGGTGGCAAAACGATTTACATATCAGGTGATACCGAAGATATTCCTGAGATGCGGAGCTTGAAAGATATTGATGTAGCTTTTGTTTGTATGAATCAGCCTTATACCATGGATATCAACCAGGCTTCTGATGCTGTGCTTGCGTTCAAACCAAAGATCATCTACCCTTACCATTATCGTGGCCAGGGCGGACTTGCTGATGTTGATGCATTCAAAAAGATGGTGGCTGACAAAACCGCCGCTGTAGACGTGAGGCTTAGAAACTGGTATCCGGAGTATAAGTAGGATATGAGAATGGTTTAATTTTTTTGGATTCGTCGACTTGATCCAGATATTCTCTTTATAATTTTTTGCGCTAAAAAATCAATTTCTGAGGATCTTGCCGGGTATCAAACAAGGTGGCAATTTCAATCTCTTCCTTTTTGATCCGGTAATAAAATGTGGTCTGTTTGGTGACTACGCACTTGTAAAGATTCTTAAATGCTTTGGATT
This sequence comes from Chryseolinea sp., assembly GCA_041747735.1. Lineage (GTDB taxonomy): Bacteria > Bacteroidota > Bacteroidia > Cytophagales > Cyclobacteriaceae > Chryseolinea. Next base: position 63,454 of record JBGTEP010000021.1, on the reverse strand, counting down.
CCGGACAGCTTTTTGGATAATGAGATACCTGATCGATTTTAACATCAAGTTTTTCAACAAACTCTTGCCTTACTTTTTCTGACCATTCTTGCTTTAAATAAACCAATAACTATTCAAACTTTCCCTTTGCTGTTGGTGACAAAAAAACTCTTTTCGCCATTAACGGTATTTGGAAATCACTTGTTCATATTCATACCTCTGTCCCGCATCAAGCTCAGCTATTCCCTTTTTTACGTCTTGTTTTTGTTGTTCACTTAACTCGTTCCAAAAATCAATGTCTTCAACTTGCAAAGCTTCTATTTTTTTTAACAAACTCTCATCATTCAATTGAATGAGCCATTTTATTAGCTCGAGTTTCTTAGCCTGAATATCCATAATACCTAAAATTTGATCTCAAGATAACGATTTCATTTCTCCTGTCCTCATCAAAAAATTGATCCGCTAGAAAGAGCCTCTATTGCAGCCAAAATACAAAAGCCGATCAGAATTTCTCCCGACCGGCTTTTAATTGAATGGACTCAAAAAATTTTACTATTCGTGCTTATAAAATTAATAAACCTTTTGCTTCTCAACGGTAGTTTCTGAGATGATGCTGTTCATCATTCCAAACATTCCTACAACGTTAACAGCAACCATACCGATTGAGAAACTTAGGGCATTCGTCTCGACAAGGTTCTGGAAGTAAACATAAAGGCCTGCAAAAATTATGGCTGAGGCAACCATCATGGAAAAGAACAGTAAGAAAGTAGTTTTCATAGTTTTCAGTGTTTATTGGTTTTTCAACTCAACGTCTAAATACTATGCCACCCGCCTAAAGCCTTAAAACCGCATTATTTCAGGCGTTTTGAACTAGTAATTTCCCAAATCAGGAAGGAGCTTTCCAAAATCCGTCTTGGAGTTTATCCTCGATTGCTGTTTGGTCATGATATCATTTCATAAAAAAGAAAAATCCTGATCTTTTTACAGAACAGGATTTAATTCAATCTGGTAAAATCGTATCTCGCGTTCCAGCGATTAAGAAAGATCTATCTATTTCTTTTTTCAACTTTAGCTTCCGCCAAAGAAGAAGGTTCTATGCTGCGCATCATACCAGCGATGCCAATAACTGTAACAGACAACAATCCGAGTGAAAGCACGGTTTTATACTGCTCAACAAGGCTTTGCGCCACACCGTAAACTAATGCGGAAAGAAACGCAGTGTTGACAAGGAGCAAGAAGAAAAATTTGAAGTTCGTTTTCATAATCAAGGGTCTTGGTTTATACCAACTGCTTATGAAATACTATGCCACAGAATCCAAACCCGATGAAATAGCCTTAAAAGGAGTAAACGGTAACGTTTAAGTCCCAAATAAGGATCACCAATTCCAGAAATCAAACATGGTAGGTCGCGTTATCCTATTCGAATCGCAAAGATTCAATCGGATCAAGCTTAGATGCCTTGTGAGCGGGATAATATCCTGATATCAATCCAACAAAAATACAAACAGCCAATCCGACAAACATCCAGAGCCACGGAATTACGAATGATGTAATACCCATCGCCCTGGAAAGCAGGTTGCCAATCAATATTCCCATGATAACACCGGCAATACCTCCCAGTAAACATACTACGATGGCCTCAATGACAAATTGCTGACGGATTCGCTGCGGCGTTGCGCCTAGTGCTTTTCGAACGCCAACTTCACGCGTACGCTCCGTTACGGAAACCAACATGATATTCATTAAGGCAATTGAAGCGCCCAGCAAGGTTATGAAACCAATTCCAAAACCTCCAAGCCTCAGCGCTGAGGTGATATTCTCTAATTCCTGCGCAAGCGTTTCGCTTTTCTCCAATTCAAAAGAATTTGGCTGCCCGGGCCGGTCCTGACGGATAGACCGCATCAGCCCCGTTGCTTCACCCATTGCATAGTCCATTTGCGTAGCATCAGTAATTCCAATGGTTAGCTGATACCACAAACCTCTCCCCTTGGCCATTTGATTTCCCTTGATGATGGGAACAAACACCATGTTGTCGTAATTGCTGTCTGAAAGTTGACCCTTCTCCTTCAGCACCCCGATTACCCGAAATTGAATCCCGGAAAAAGTGATTTCCGTACCAATCGGGTTGTCGTTTGTGTTGTACAGTGTAGTAAAAATTTTATACCCAATGATGGCAACCTGCGAGCCATACTGAATCTCAAGCTTTGAAAAATTCCGCCCCTGTTCAATCTCTAACCCTTTGATTGTGACGTAGTCATCATTGATTCCTTCAACAAAAACATTCGGATTTGTTTTCTTTGAAAGGTACTTTACTTCAGCTATTTGGGTGATATCCGCCGAAAGGCTTATGGTTGAATTAACCTTGTACTGATCTATAAAGCGAAATGCCTCATTCATTTTAACCTGAGAGAATGTTCTTTCAGTAATACCTTGCCTGTTTGAATTCCGGTTGGTCTTGGAACGGATGTCAAAAGTATTCACGCCAAGTGACGAGAGACTCTCATTTACGGAATACTCTATACCATCGATAGCCGTAAGGATACCTACCAATGACGTTATACCGATCGCGACAATAAGGGATGTGAGGACTGATCTCAGAAGGTTAGCCTGCACTGAGCGGAGACCTTCTTTGATGTTTTCGAGTAGATTCATGCAATTGAATACAATAGATTTATAGTTATACGTTGATCAAGTACCCCTGAATGTTACAGTTGATCGTAAAAATATTCCGGATAGTCTCCTTTTTAGCAATAATCAATGGAAATAATCGGGATTTTAACTGCCGAAAACTAAATTTATAGTCTATAACGGGAAAGTGTATGAAGCGAAGTGTGTTTTTGATAATTTTTTTGGCTAGTACGTTGGCATCATGGGCCAATTCAATTTTGATCCCCATGGATGATAAGCAGTCCAACCATCTCAAGGCTTATGGCATTGCATATTGGATTTTAAAAAGTGAGATGGAAGTAGACTGGTTGCTGAACTACCGCGGAGGAAGCTTTATGTGTGAATACCATCCGGCGATTCAAAACGAGCTCGTAATCCGGGGAGTGAGTTTCCAGGTGATCTCAGCTGCTCAGGCCAACGAAATTATATCCGAAATCGCCAGTCCTGCTGCCAACTATGATATCATGAAACTGGAAAAGTATCCGAAGATAGCAGTCTATTCACCGAAGTCTAAGTTACCCTGGGATGATGCCGTGACCCTTGTACTATCCTATGCTGAGATCCCATATGATATTATTTATGATGATGAAGTAATGAATGGAGTATTGCCAAAATACGATTGGTTACATCTTCACCATGAGGATTTTACGGGTCAATATGGAAAGTTCTACGTGCAATATAGAAGTATGCCCTGGTACATCGAACAACAGCGGGAAGCGGAAGACCTGGCAAGAAAACATGGATTTCATAAAGTATCACAACTCAAACTCGCGGTAGCCAAAATCATCAAAGGGTTTGTAAGCGGCGGAGGTTTTATGTTTGCGATGTGCTCTGCTACTGATACTTACGACATTGCGCTAGCTGCCGATGGTGTTGATATCAACGACCGATACTATGATGGCGACCCGGCAGACCCTGATGCGCAGGAAAAGCTGAATTATGATAACACGCTGGCGTTCACCAATTTCAAACTTGAGAAAAATTCGCTGCAGTATGAGTTTTCGGATATCGATAATCAACCCGGCGACCGTGGTCTAAGGCAAGACAACGATTACTTTTCTATTTTTGAATTCTCAGCAAAATGGGACCCCATCCCAACCATGTTAACCCAAAACCATACCCGGGTTATTAAAGGTTTCTTCGGCCAAACCACTGGTTTTAAAAGTCATCTCGTCAAGCCTGACGTTCTGGTAATGGGTGAGAATAAGCAGATAAAGGAAACAAAGTATATCCACGGGGTTCTGGGCAAGGGATTCTGGACCTACTACGGTGGGCATGACCCTGAAGACTATCAGCATCAGGTGGGTGAAGAGCCTACTGATCTAAACCAACATCCTAATTCTGCAGGGTACAGACTGATCCTTAATAATGTTCTCTTCCCTGCTGCAAAAAAGAAAAAGCAGAAAACATAACAGGAACATAATGAGGACGGAAATGCGGTAACGTCTTAAGCATTTACCTTCACGTTGCGAAAAGATTATTACCGAAAAAAAATTGTGTTGTATGATAATTAGCCATGTCGCATCCATCGTTTCGGGCCTCCTGTTACTGACTATTGGCGCTTGCAAACCGTCCCTGTCAAACGAGAACTTTGTGGAACAATCCGTGCGCCATACTATTAATGTTAAACTTGGAAAAGAAACTCAATTGTCAAACAATCCTTCTGCCACGTATGTTCTTATTCAGCAGAAAGACGACGTTAAAACCGTCGGGGCAAAGAGAAAATTTATAGTATTGAGAATTAGTGATTCGGTTATCGTACATGAAGATCAATTGATAAGGGGCAACGTGAAGTGGAAAGATGATTCGACGCTGGAGAAATTCAGTTTTCCGGGAAAAGTAAAACCTGATGATGACCCAGCGGGATATAAGACATTAATCAGCATCGATCTGCCCACACTAAAGCAATAGCGAATGTATCCAAGAGCATTACCATTCGTTATCACCGCCTTTTGTGTTGTTATCCTTTTGGCAGTAAATTTTAAACGACCGCAAAGGTCCGATGTATTCGGCGAGACGAATCCGAGAGAAGTCGGTCAAAAAGAAGATACTGATAAGCCTTTACAATTCTTTTTATTCCATAAGGAAATCAGAACACAAGAAGGACAGGAAAACCCATCGTATGAAGTCGGGTATAAAGGGGAGGCACTTTCAAGAGCTAAGGACTATGCCCGCGCCCGAAGATCACAAGGCCGAACGAAGTCAAACGGTGTAATTGAATGGACTGAGCGAGGCCCGGGCAACGTACCGGGTAGAACAAGAACGCTTTTTAATATCCCTGAAAGTAGCAATAACACCTGGTTAGCCGGAGCGGCAACGGGCGGTATCTGGAAAACGTCCGACGGCGGAGCTTCATGGCAGTCTAAAAATGATAATCTTACGGTCCTTCCTATTGCATCCCTCGCAGGAACAACAAACGCATCAGTCATTTATGCCGGGACAGGTGAGCTGGTATCTTCATTTTACTCGGCTTTGGGAGATGGAATTTTTAAATCGACGGATAAAGGTGAAACCTGGACACATCTTGAATCTACAAAAGCAAACCCCGATTTTGCCGTTGTCACCCGTCTTATCGTACATCCCATTGATCCTAATTTAATCCTGGCAACTACCGCTCCGTCAAACACTAGCGTAGGTAGTAACAATTCTGCCATTATGCGCACTACGAACGGTGGCAGCAGTTGGTCCAAGGTGAGGGAGATAACAGGAGTTTTCGATCAGATTATATTTACGCCTGGAAATTTCCAAGTACAATATGCTTCGCAAAATAGTGTTGGTGTCTGGAAATCCACCAATGGAGGTGTTACGTGGAATCTTTCCAATACAGGTATGTCACCCTCCGGAAGAATTGAAATTGCTGTGTCTCCGGTAAATCCAAATGTTGTATTCGCATCAGCTGAAGGTTCTCTTTCCGGTGTTGAGTCCGACCTCTACATCTCTAAGGATGCCGGAATTACCTGGTCACTAGTGGACATCAAATTTAACAACGCTGTAGTAGATTTTCTTGGTAATAGTCCGGACGAAGATGACAGTCAGGGATTTTATGACAACACAATTTTATGTGACCCATTTGACGAGCGGATAGTATATTTTGGCGGGATAAGTTTATTTCGGACCACTATTAGCAATAATAGTTCTGCCACCCCTATTTATGACATTGAAACTATTGGTGCGAATTTTTTGTCGTTGATTAATTTTTCGGCTACAGCTGCACAAGGTCGTCTGGATGTAGGGCCACAGGCGAATGAGATCGATGTGGAAATCAGATTTGGCCCTGGCAGAACCCAGAAAGCCCATCGTTTTTTAGTTCCTGAAGGTGCAACCAGTGGGGTAGACGATTCTGACTATACCTATGCAGGGCTGGTAGATGTACCGTTCCAAGCGTGGGATATTACAAATAACCGTCAGCTTATTGTTTCATTTCGCGATCAGAGCGGCGACGGAGTGTTCGATCTCATTGAGGCAGCTACGTCAGGGCCAGCTGCAAGCCAAAGCCGCGAGTATATTTATATTCATGCTAATGATTACAGCCCTGCAGCAAACCCTTCGATTTCTGTCAATGGAGGTCATCTGTTCAATATGATGTATAATATTTGGCCGGTTCTTTCTCCCGGCGGAAACTGGCCTCCTGCTGTAAACGGTACAGTCAGAATCACCTCTACCTCGAGGTCAAAGTTTGATGCTACCACCATTACCGTGGCAGATGGATATGGATACTTTGACAGTAAAAACATCATGAACCAGCAAGACTTGCTCAGTGGCGTTCACGTTGATCAGCATTATATGATCCCCATCATTACAAACGAGGCAAACAAAACCTACAAAATTCTTTTAGGAAATGACGGCGGAGTATTTGTGTCGAATGCGTCGCAGACACCCGGGACTACTAATGGCAGCTGGCAATTTAAAGGGTTTGGTCTCAATACAGCTCAGTTTTATGGTGCTGACAAGCGCCCTGGGAGTGATCGATACATCGGAGGAATGCAGGATAATGGAACCCGGATTTCACCCGCAAATCAAAGTGCGTCGGCCACGAGTAACTATTCCTATGCAATCGGTGGTGATGGTTTTGAAGTTATCTGGAACAGTGTTGATGAATCCCGGATACTGGGATCTATTTACTTCGGAAGCATTTTCCGATCTATCAACGGTGGTGCTACCTGGCAGGATGGAACGTCAGGGCTGGGTAATGGTATTAGTTTTCCTTTCGTTACAAAAATATCAAACAACAAGGATTTTCCGAACAGAGTCTTTTCCGTTTCAGGAAACGGGGTGCATGTTTCCAATGATTTTGCTTCCTCATGGGCATTGACCGCTATACCAACAGACTTTGTAAGAACCAGTCTCTCTTCATTGGATGTAGAAGTGTCCCGCGCAAATGCAAATATCGTTTGGGCTGGTGGTGGTATGAGTAATCTCGCCGGTCAGCAGCGGAAGCTATTTGTATCAACGGATGGCGGAAAAAATTTTACGGCAACCAACAACTTCAACGCCGTTCCAATGGGATCCATTACAAAACTGGCCTCCCATCCTTCTGAGCCTAATACGGCTTATGCGCTATTCTCTTTTGCGAACGCCCCAAAGATCCTGCGCACACAAAATCTCGGACAAACGTGGCAAGATATTTCCGGGTTTAATACAGGCTCGGTCAGTACAAATGGTTTTCCAAATGTAGCCGTATACAGCCTGTATGTAAGGCCCGACAACCCTTCAATTGTTTGGGCCGGAACTGAAATCGGTATCTTTGAGTCACAAGACGATGGCTTGTCATGGTCATTGCTGGAAGACTTTCCTCCCGTTGCAGTATGGGATATGAAGGGCCAGGATAATCAGGTTGTTATAGCAACTCACGGTCGGGGTATCTGGACCGCGACGATAGACCAACCTCAAAGCGGTTATGCCATTAATCCGCAAGTGATAGCCTCTGGTACTACGCCGGGCGGACGATTAGCCATCAGAATAACCAGTGCGAAAAACTTCGATTCTCTTGATGTGTTGGTTGACGGAATGAAATTAAGAACAGTATACGCGGTCGGTCCTGGCCCCTTTGACGTCGCCCTGCCAGGTATCGCTTTTGGAAATAGAAACGTTCAGCTGATCTCCTACGACGGAGATGTGCCCTATCTTTCGAAGTTTTTTCAAGTCGAGCACCTTAATATTTTACCCGTACGTGATGCCTACTCCACATACTTCGGTCAGGTGAGTGACCTGCTGGTAAATAACCTGACACTTCAGGGATTCGTCAACCTTCCTGTTGGTTCGAGGATGAGTCTTCAAACACCACATCCTTACAGTGTGAACAGTTTATATTCCGTGATGCCCAGGACTCCGGTTAAGATCAGTGACACCTTTTCAAAAATGTTTTACGCCGACATTGCAATTCTGGAACCCGATGGCGATTCAATAGTAGTAGAAGCCACCAAAAATGGTTTAGACTGGATACCCCTCGCTCCTGCTTACGATGCTAGTAAAAATCCTTTGTGGGAGTCAGCTTTTTCAAGTAGCCAGACCGTTATAAGTAACCTGCTTGAACAAAGTGAGATTGAGATCACCGATACATTCAATTCCGGGGATACTCTGCTTTTCCGGTGGCGTGTGATCTCCGGACCTTCCCATACCGCATGGGGTTGGGCCATCGATTTTATCAGTATCCAGGAAGTACCCGTTAGCGTGGAGGAAGTTTATACAAATCAGATTTTTGTCTACCCAAATCCTTCGCCGGGGTTGTTAAATGTTCGATACCAATTGAAAACGTCTTCAGAAGTTACATTTAGTGTAGTTGATTTGTTTGGACGAACGATTTTGAATAAATCGCTGGGCATGCGTAGTACAGGTGAACATACTGATGCCCTTGAAATTGATGCAGTTTCTGGTACTTACCTCCTCCGCATTACAGCGGGAGCTAAATCAACGGTTAACACATTCGTAATTACAAGGTAAAGCTTAAACCTCTACATCAAAAAGGAAGGGAAACCTAATGCAGTCGATCACCTCGGGACTGCAGGTTACCCATTATGATCGCTTCCTGTTCCAGCCATTCGCGCCAGCGTTCCATCACCAGATCTTCTTGCATATACTCCCTGGCCAATTGTAAGAAAGTTTTATAATGACCTGCCTCGGAAATCATTAACTCATGGTAAAACTCCGATAGTTCTTTATCTTGAATATTTTTCCAGAGTAATTTGAATCTTTCGCAACTACGTGCTTCTATTAACGCATTCAGCAACAGCTTCTCAACGAGTTGCTGTTCACGGCTTCCACCTTTCTTCACGAGCTTCGTGAGTGCCTCGATGTATTCATCTTTGCGTGATGGTCCTAGGGAGTATCCTCTTTTTTTCAATTCAAATAGAACACGTTCAAAATGATTCCATTCCTCAGCAACGATGGGGGTTAAGACGTCAACAAGCTTCTCACGGTCAGGATGCAGGATGATCAGGGAGATGCAGGAAGAAGCTGCCTTTTGTTCACAATAAGCGTGATCCACCAATATGTCCTTGATGTTATGCCTGGCAATATCTACCCATCTCGGATCACTTGGAAGTTCAAGCCCCAGCGTAAACTTATCTTTCGGTTCCATCATCGTAATATTATACTGCTGATCTCCTAGTCATAGAAAGACCAATCAAATCCAAAGTCTGCAATATTCCGCTGTCCGGGATATTCCGGAGTTGGCAGATACCCTTCCTTTGTTATCAATTGAACGAGGTTGTTATACTTGAAAAAAATCCTCCCGCGCTTTATTCGCGCACTGAAGAAGACATCGACCAGGGGAAAAGCCGGAGTAAGGAAAGTCTGTTGTACATAAAACTGCTGAATAGGTACGTCGTAGGCCAGGGGGTTATAGGCCGACCGGTAATGAAAGTCGATACCAGCATGCATATCAAGATTGTCATTAAAAAATATGTTTTCGTAAGCCAGCTGTGCATTGACAAACAATTCAGGCAACTGAAATGCATCATTTGAATTTACCAGCACTTTTGAATAGATCACCTGAGTACTCATGGTAATGTGCCGAAGCATCGTCATGGAGAATTTCACTTCTGGCGAAAAGATTACCTGTTCTCCGGCAGTTTGAACCGGCATCACAGTTTGACCCGGTACTTCAACAGAATAGTCCTTTTTAAAAAATGTGTAGTTACCAAGTCTGGTAAAGGTAAGTCCGGGAGAAAGATTTAATACCTTCGAAGCGTAATGAAGATATCCATTTAGCTGCGTCACGTTCGTGCTCCCAAAATCATTGTTCCAAACATCATGACTGCCGCGGTAACTCTGATAAATAAAAGGCGTTGAGTATTGCACTTGTTTGAGCGAAGCCTCAAACCATTTACTTTTGATCTGGCCATCAATCCTGTAATTGCCATTTTGCTGTAATTCTGCCCAGCCCGTAACTTCTATGAGCGAATCAAGCTTTAATGAGATGCGGCCACCCAAATAGCTCTCAACAAAGTTGGTCGCAACGCTGAGGGTATCGGGCGACATATATTTGTTTGTCATCGACACATCCCGAATTGCATAGTAACCATTGTAAAACAGTTTAAGAAGATTTCCTTTTATCCCGACCTCATTCCTGACGGATCTGAATTTACTTTTGTCATCTGTTGTATCACTCTCTATCTCAACATTATCATAAAAATCTTTTGGAGCCCTTAACGGCAAATCGGTAAAGCCAACACCCTGGCGATAACGGTCGAAGGTATGGTAGAGCTGAAGTGCCTTCCCTATTTCATACTGATGATAGAGGTGCAAATTCATTCGCAGATCTCTGCTTATAGGTTCAAGCAGGTTAGGTTGTACGTTATTAAAAAAGTAGTCTTCAAACTGAAATCCCTCATCCTTTAATACTCCTCCATACTCCTCAACACTAATGTTGTTGCGCCTAAAGTTCGCAAATACCCTGTACGTGCTATCTTTACTTTGAAACGTTGTATACAGATCATAATAGGTGCTCCGCACTTGCCTGTCACCCTTGGCCTGCCTTTGAATCTGTTTATCGATTAAAAGACCGCGGTAATCAAATCCAAAATTCCACCGAGGGTTGATGTTACGACTAAAAGCTGCTTTCGTTATTGATCTTCCCTGACCACCCAGGATCACGTTCATATTTGTATAAGGGGACTTCGTATCAAAGTAACGGATCTGTTCAGAATTCCAGTATAAATCGTAAGCCTGAAACCCTGAGGTAGCACCTATTACATCCGGCACCTGGTAGAAGATAGGTCTGATTGCTGTTCCAATATTCCCAAGATCCTGATACAAGTTGTGATTCCGCTGCACATAGGTAAAGCGATGAAAATTGCGAATAGCCGTATCAATTGGATAGTTGGTCTGCCGGTTCATAAACACATCCTTCTCGAAGAAATAGCGGGAGGTCTTGGGTCCGTAGACCTGCTTGGTCGAGTCATCTATAATCTGGGAACCCCTGCGTTTGGCAGGTGCCTCTTGGGCGATGAGCTCCAATGAACACACTGTCAAACAGATAATAAGAAGTGTTGGCCGGAGAAAACTCACGCGCAAAAATAAACCCCAACGACGTACATTATTTGAAGTGACCCCTGTTTTTTTATCCTGCACGCCTGATGGTATTTAAAATCATTTCATCAAATTCCTCTCCATTTTTAACGAATTGAACTTCAATCGGCAAATAAAATAGCGGAAGCGATTTCGTGACCTCAGCAAAAACGGATGCCGCTAACTTAACCTTGTCCTTCTCTGTAGTAAGAATACTAATCCCCGGATAATCCTTCTTAAGCCGTTCCAGATCGGAATTTGCATAATGATGATGGTCGGCAAATGCCATGTGTTTCACGACTTTAAAGTGCTTTGACACATAACGTTCAAGCGGTGCAGGATCTGAAATTCCGGAAACCAGGATCACTTCTTTTCCGATTTTGTAATCGATATTTCCGAAACCAGTAGGTTGACCATACTTAACAGCGGTAAAGAATACAGGGGTTGAAGTGTATTGATGGATTGATTTCTCAATGTTCATCATGTCATAATTGCCTATATCCGGAGGACATTTGGTTACGATGACAACATTCGCCCGCCCCGCTCCTTTCCTGGACTCGCGTAATCTTCCTGACGGCAAAAGAAAATCTTTATAGAAAGGACGGTTATAATCTGATAATAAAATATTTAACGAAGGCCGGACACTCCTGTGCTGATATGCATCATCCAGCAGAATAACTTCGGTTTCAGGATGTTCCTGAAGAATATTAGGAATGGCATATGCGCGGTCTTCGCCAACAGCAACTTTTACTTTCTCTCCGTACTTGGCGTAAAACTGATAGGGTTCATCGCCCACTGTCCCGGCATCATCCAAAGGCCCGCATATCCGAAATCCCTTGGTCTTTCTTCCGTAACCACGACTTAATGTTGCAACCTTGTACATCCCAGAGAGTCTTCTGATCAGATACTCAATTAAAGGGGATTTGCCTGTTCCTCCTACAGTTAGATTACCAACACCAATAACGGCAAGATCAAAGGACGTTGCCGGTTTGAAACCCAGGTCATACAGGCGATTCCTAAAGCGGGTAATCAAATCGTACAACACGGCAAAAGGGTATAATAAGATGAATAAAATAACCATGTAGTTTTAGTACGTTTGAAGCAGCGGAATGAGTTTGAATGAAGAAACGCTGTAATAATGGACGCAAGTATAAAAATAAAAGATGTAACCGATTATCTGGAATCGCTGGCACCTCCAAACTTTCAGGAGCAATATGATAATTCAGGACTTTTGACCGGCGATCAAAACGCAGAGGTAAAAGGCATTTTAGTCACACTCGATTGTCTTGAAGAAGTAATTGACGAGGCCATACAGTTAAAGTGTAATGTCATCGTTGCGCACCATCCTATTCTTTTTAAGGGACTTAAACAAATTACAGGAAGTAATTATGTTGAAAGGGTGATTATTAAGGCAATTAAAAATGACATCGCCATCTATGCTATCCATACTAACCTGGACAATGTTCATATCGGTGTCAACAAAAAAATATGTGATCGAATCGGGTTAACAAACGTGAAAATACTGCTTCCCAGAAAAGATACATTATGTAAACTTGTTTTTTTCGTGCCTGTTGAACATACTGAATCTGTACTCTCATCTGTATACGGAGCCGGTGCCGGCCAGATTGGGCATTATAAAAACTGTAGTTTCCGGGTGGAAGGCACAGGTACCTTTATGCCTGATGAACACGCCACGCCCACGGTTGGAAAAGCTGATAAACAGGAATTTTTAAAGGAGAACCGGGTTGAAGTAATTTTTCCCTCCCACCTTGAGCGAAGAGTCGTTGCTGCCCTCAGAAAGAATCACCCATACGAAGAAGTTGCTTTTTATATAACGACTTTAAGTAATGAAAATCAAGAAGTTGGATCAGGCATGACTGGTGAATTGGAAACGGCTGTGGAACCATTGGACTTTCTGAGGGGTTTAAAAGATAGTATGAAGACAGCAGTAATACGTCATACAAGGATACTGCCTAAACCCATCAAAAAAGTGGCAGTCTGTGGTGGAGCCGGCAGTTTTCTTTTGAGCCATGCAGTCAGATCCGGGGCCGACATTTTTATAACGGCTGATTTTAAATATCATGAATTTTTCGACGCCGACTCCAGAATAATCGTCGCCGATATTGGCCATTTTGAGAGTGAAGCATTCACCAAAGAACTTTTATTGGGTGTTTTAATCAAAAAATTTCCTACTTTTGCGATCAATTTTTCAAAAATCGTAACGAATCCAATAAGCTACCTATAAAGAATGGAAAATCAATCAGTTGCACAGAAGCTCGAAGCGCTTGTAAAACTCCAGTTCATTGACACAAAATTAGACGAGTTGAAAAAATTGAGGGGTGACCTTCCCGACGAGGTTCAGGACCTTGAAGATGAAATTGAAGGGTACAGAACACGTCAGAGTCGGTTTGAAACAAATCAAAAAGAGACTGAAGATGGAATAAAGAAGTATAAGGAAGCTATTAAGGAAGCAGAAAAACTCATCAAAAAATACACAGAACAACAGAAAAACGTTCGAAACAACCGCGAATTCGATGCAATCACAAAGGAGATAGAACTCCAGGAGCTCGAAATTCAGATTTGCGAGAAGAAAATTAAAGAGGGTAAAGACCATATCCAGGAGAAGAAGGACGAAATTGAAAAAACAGATGTGTTTGTAAAAGAACGCGGCGATCACCTGGATATCAAAAAGAAGGAGCTTGATGGTATTCTTGCAGAAAGCCATGAAGAAGAAAAACGTTTGCTTGCAGATCGTGAAAAGGCTTCCAAGAAAATCGAAGACAAGTTGCTGAAGTACTATGAAAGACTCCGTGGAAGTCTGAGCAATGGCCTTGCAGTGGTAAGGGTAGTGCGCGGCGCAGCAGAAGGTTGTAATATTGTAATCCCTCCTCAAAAAATTGCTGAGATCCGTGAGAAAAAGAAAATTGTGATAGATGAACATTCCGGTCGTATCTTGGCGGATGTTGATATGGATTCTCTTGATGAAGGTGATAAGCCAAAAGCATCTAAAGTGGTTACTCCAGTTCCTACAAGGAGAAAAAAAGCTGAATAGCATTAAATTTATTTTCTATAAAAATACAGGCGCTATCGCCTGTATTTTTTTGTTTTCACTTACTGCTACCGGATCAGCAGACCCGCAGTGGTTATTTGATGATAAGACACAAAAAGCATACGATCTCGTTCTGAATTTACAGGTAGCTGAGGCGTATGCCTTAATCCCCGAACCACAAACTGCACAAGAACACTATGTAGTATCCCTTGCCGAAGCATTGGAACTTTTGCTTACGGAAGATGGTGAGAAGTACACGGAGTATGAAGAACGTTTTGTAGAACGACTGGATCGGAAAACAAAACTCAATAGTGTAGAAGATATTTTCCTTCAGGCCGAACTACGAATGCAATGGGCGTTTGTATATTTTAAGTTCGGTCATGAGTTCGATGCTGCATTAAACATGCGACAGGCTTACCTCACCGTCGCGGAAATCAAAAGTCGTTTCCCCGAATTTCATGAAGTAAAGAAATCATCGGGCCTGCTGGAGATCATTGTCGGATCGGTACCTGAAAAATATAACTGGGTACTTAGTTTGTTGAATATCAAAGGATCTATCGAAAAAGGATTAAGTGAACTCGAAAGTCTTCGCACATCGAACAGTCCGCTGAGATTTGAGTCCAATTTACTTTATGGACTGATTCAAGGTTTTGTCTTGCAGCGCACTGATGAGGGGATGAAAGTGATCGAAAAAATAATTGAAGAAAACCCTGTCAACAGGCTAGCGCTTTATCTGGGAGGTTCTCTGGCCATAAAGAATTCACAAAGTGAAAAAGCGCTTACATTACTGAATAGAGTAAACTTACAACAACACGGACTTCCAATCTATTATGCCGATTACCTTAAAGGTGAGGTCTATCTACAAAAAGCAGAATACCTGAATGCGATAACCTCTTACAGATGGTTTATTAATCACTATGACGGACAGAACCACATTAAAGATGCTCATTACAAAATTGGTGTGGCCTACTGGCTTAACGGGAATATCAATGATGCTCACGCTATGTTTTCAGAGGCAAAAAATATAGGTAAAGAATCTATGGAAGCCGATAAGTATGCAGCGAGAAGTCTTGCGGACAAAGAACTACCTAATCTTGCATTAACAAAGGCGCGATACTTTACAGATGGTGGCTATTATGATAAAGCGAGAGCGATTTTGGAATCGCTGCCTGTGGCTGATCTCCCAACCCTTCGCGACCAGGCAGAATTATACTACAGAAAAGCAAGGCTTGAAAATAAGACCAGGCAATTTGCGCAGGCAAAACCTTTTTACCTCAAAACAATTGAATTGACCGGCGCAGCCTCATGGTACTTTGCTCCCAACAGTTGTCTGCAAATGGGGTACATTTTATTAGCTGAGAATAAACAAGTTGAGGCTGAAGAGTTTTTCAAAAGAGCATTATCGTACAAGAAGCACGAATACAAAAACAGCATTGATTCAAAAGCGAAATCAGCCCTTGATCAACTCAGCCGCAAGTGAGTTGTATCATTGAAACGTTCTATGCTGAACAACCCTCCTTCATAATTCAAAAGGTAAAGACACGTATTTTCGTGCTCAAACATATCCATAGATTTTAAAGGATATTTCAACAGCATACAAAGCAAAATACGGATAGCCCGGCCATGCATACAAACCAGAATTGTTTGCTCATCCTCCTTTGCAAGTATATGATCAATAGCAGGTTGCATCCGGTTAACGACATCTTCAGGACTCTCTCCTCCTTCTATTCTCAACGAAGTATTTCCCAGTTGCCATTGCTTAAGCATATAGTGGTAGTATTCGTCTTCTTCAATCGTAATTTTTTTTCCCTCGTTTGTCCCCCAGCTAATCTCATTAAGTCCTGCCAGAGACTCTTTCGGAAGGCCGAGATCCAAAAACTGTTGTATTGTTTCAGTGGTCCTTCGCAATCCGGATGTATAAATTTTATCAAACGGGATAGCTTTATACATCTCAAAAAAAGCTTTGGCTTGCTCTACACCCCGTGCATTCAGACTGCTGTCAATACCACTACCCTGAACGATATTCTGAAGGTTAAAATCGGTCTGCCCGTGACGTAGTACGTAAATTTTTTTGCTGCTCAATTTTGAGTTATTTTGGGCGCAAAAATAGGGAAATAGTATTCAGACAAAGTAATATCCATAAGTTAAATGGGAATTTTCAACACAAACGTTACCATAGATACGCTGAACAAGTGGTCAGTCAACACACTGGCAGAACATCTGGGGATAATGTTTACCTCTATAGGTGACGACTATCTGGAAGCAACAATGCCCGTTGACAAAAGAACACATCAGCCCTTTGGATTGTTACATGGTGGTGCGTCAGTCGTATTAGCGGAGACGATGGGTAGTGTGGCCGCAGCTTTATGTTTGGACGGAACAAAAGAGTTTTGTGTCGGGTTAGATATCAATGCAAACCACATTAAAGGTGTTCGCGAAGGATTCGTGAAAGGAATAACAAAACCCGTACACATTGGCAGAAAAACACACGTCTGGGAAATACGTATTACAACAATGGAAGGTGACTTAGTTTGTATAAGCCGGATTACGATGGCAGTGTTGGACAAAAAAATGGAATAGAGGAAAAAGATATGGCGACCGATGTTTCTGTTTCGCTACCAACAATTTCTGAAACAGAGTATTTATCATTTCTAATAGGGCACGCAGTGGATAACAATTTTTCAGTCGCGCTCTGGAGATTACCAAATGATGAAAAGAAATACCTGATTATCTCTAGACAAGCTGAACTTTTAGGTCCTGATGCGCCTCTGGAGGAACTTCCGTCGGGATTTATCTTTGCCCCTTTCTCTAAATCATCTGATCGCATTTTCCTGAGATCCGATTTTGGATTTACGTTCTCAGATAACAAGCTGAATCCTCCACAGAATCCTCTTGAAGCTGCATCAGATACATGGCTTCAGACCGAAATCAAAAAAGGAAGTGGGAAGACTCCAGTATACTACCATCTCCGTTATTCGCCGGAAGATCTCGACAAAGCCAGATTCATCCAGCTGGTTGAAGACGGGATAAAAGAAATTGGGAAGGATTCATTCGAAAAGATAGTTCCGTCCCGCACCCGCAACATAAGTCTCAGCGAAGACTTTGATGTTGTCAAGGCTTTTCATTCGCTCTGTACTAACAATCCCAATGCATTGGTCTCATTTGTTAGTGCTCCCGAAACAGGGACCTGGCTTGGTGCAACTCCTGAATTGCTGGTTTCTTTGGAAGACAAGAAAATCTTTAAGACCATTGCGCTGGCCGGTACTCAGCCATTCATAGATGGAATCGATTTGAAAGCTGTAGCCTGGACACAAAAAGACATTGAAGAACAGGCACTTGTAGAGCGATACATCATTGGATGCTTCAAGAAAATAAGGCTGCGTGAGTATGAGGAACATGGCCCTAAAACCGTAGTTGCGGGTAATTTGCTTCACCTGAAGTCCGAATTTAAAGTAGATATGGAGGAGACAAACTTTCCTCAACTTGGAACGGTGATGTTACGGTTATTACATCCTACGTCAGCAGTTTGCGGAACACCACTTGAACCTTCTCTTGAATTCCTTACCTTGAGGGAAGGTTATGATCGGCAGTTTTATTCAGGCTACCTTGGGCCGGTGAACGTTAACAATAATCTGTACATCTTTGTCAACCTCCGATGCTGCCAGTTGGTGGAGAATAAGGCTATCCTTTATGCCGGTGCCGGGGTAACGGTCGACTCAAACCCTGAACAAGAATGGAAGGAGACAGACATGAAGATGAATACGCTCCTCCGGGTGATTGGTAGCGATTAATCAACCTTCCGTAAGTAAGTTATGAAGAGCTGCCATTTATCAAAACCATGACCAACCGCCTCCAGTCCATCTACGATATTGCTGCCCTTTGCGCGAAGAGAAATCTTGTAAATGCAATTCTTTGTCCCGGATCCCGAAGCGCTCCCCTTGCATTAGCCTTTGCCAGACATCCTGCAATAAAGTCGATGACATTCAGCGATGAACGAAGCGCCGCTTTCGTCGCACTAGGAATGTCGCGGCAAACTCAATCCCCTGCCATTCTGGTATGCACTTCCGGAACAGCTGCCTATAACTTTGCCCCTGCTGTCGCGGAAGCGTATTTTAGTCATACTCCCCTGTTGATTTTCACTGCCGATCGCCCGGCAGAATGGATCGCGCAGCAGGACGGACAAACCATTTATCAGCCTGAAATTTTCGGGAAGCATGTGAAAAAGTCTTTCCAGCTTCCGCAGGAATATAATCATGCAGACAGCCAGTGGAATGTAAACAGAATTGTAAACGAAGCTATTAACCTTTCACTTCAGGAACCTCAGGGACCTGTTCACATAAATGCTCCATTTCGCGAACCGTTGTATCCTGGCGCCGATGAAGAGATTTCATTTAGCGATTCGGTGAGGGTTATGGAAGAACATCGTCCGTATTTTGCCCTGACGGAAGAACAAAAGAAGACCATCACCAACACATGGTCAACGTTTCATAACATCTTGATTGTCGCGGGTCAGCAGGATTTTGATGAGAACAGAATTCATGCGTTGAATACATTCTTTGACCGTCACAACATTCCAATCGTTGGTGATGTCATTTCTAATATACATCCTATTTCGAAAGCCGTTTTACATACCGATGTTTTTCTTGGACAAGCGTCTAAAGGTGTAAAAGAAACGCTCCGTCCTGATTTGCTGATTACTTTTGGAGGTGCGGTTATCTCGAAAAATCTGAAACTCTTTCTGCGCGATTACAGCGCAAAAACACATTGGCATATTCAACCGGCGGGTATGGTGGCCGATACGTTTAAGAGTACCACTACGGTATTCAATGCAAACCCGAATTCATTTTTTAATTTTCTAAGCAGCCTTCCGAGGCAGGAAACTTTTGAAAACCAAAAACAAAACAACTACAACAAGTTTTGGGAAGTAGAAGAACGGAGGGCTCTCCGAAGCCTCGACGAATTTTTCCCTCAAGGGAATTTTGGAGAATTCGAGGTTATCAAAGAAGTGATAAAAAACCTTCCTGTTGATTGCAATCTGCACCTCGCCAACAGCATGAGTGTGCGTTATGCTAACTTTATCGGACTTACGGCCGAGCAGAAAGGTGTACAAGTTTTTGCCAATCGAGGAACCAGTGGTATAGATGGATGTACCAGCACCGCTATTGGTCATACTTTAAAAAGTAGTAAACCAAATATTCTGATTACGGGTGATATGGCATTCTTTTACGACCGGAATGCATTCTGGCATAATTATCCCCTTCCGGATTTCAGAGTATTCCTGCTTAACAATCACGGAGGCATAATCTTCAAAATGATTGATGGCCCGGGATCTATACCTGAGGGTGATGAATTTTTTATTACCAATCAAAAATTGAATGCAAAGAAGCTCTGTGAAGAATTTGAGTTTGAACATTTGAAACTTGATTCCAAACGCAAGCTTAAAAATCTGATGAAGGATTTTTTCGATTTCGATGGAAAAACCAAAATCATGGAATTAGAATCCGACAGCAGTCTGAACAAAACAATATTTGAAAGCTTTAAACAGAAAATAAACAAGAGCTATGAGCTATAAATTTCCCTGGCAACCTGTAAAAGAGTATAAAGAAATTTTGTTCCACTCGTTTGAAGGCATTGCCCGCATCAGCATAAACCGTCCACACGTTCATAACGCATTTACACCCTTAACGGTAAGTGAAATGATCGATGCGATGAATCTATGTCGCGAAAATCCGGATATCAGGGTGATCGTATTAACAGGAGAAGGCGGAAAGGCTTTTTGTAGTGGTGGTGATCAAAGCGTTCGTGGCCATGGCGGGTACATTGGCGAGGATGCAACACCAAGATTGAACGTACTGGATCTTCAAAAAATAATCCGGTCGATTCCGAAGCCGGTTATTGCTGCTGTGGCAGGATGGGCTATCGGAGGCGGACATGTACTTCATGTGGTGTGTGATCTTACAATCGCTGCAGAGAATGCACGATTTGGACAAACAGGTCCGAAGGTGGGTAGTTTTGATGGTGGATTCGGTGCATCATACCTGGCAAGAATTGTAGGACAAAAGAAGGCACGTGAAATCTGGTACCTCTGTGATCAATATGATGCTAAGGATGCTCTGGACATGGGCCTTGTAAACAAGGTTGTTCCTCTTGAAATGTTAGAGGACACCTATGTGGAATGGTGCCGAAAAATTATGAGCAAAAGTCCTTTGGCTTTACGAATGTTGAAAAGTTCATTCAATGCCGAACTGGACGGACAGGCAGGTATCCAGGAGCTTGCCGGCAATGCTACATTGCTTTATTACCTTACTGAAGAAGCCAAGGAGGGAAAGAATGCCTTCCTGGAAAAACGTGAACCAGACTGGTCGAAGTATCCAAAGTTTCCTTGATCGTGCCGCTGCTGTTAGGCGCATAATAGTCATTACACTGATAACCGGACTTTGATCCATCCAATTCAACTAAAAATCTGAAGAAGGATATATGAATGTTTACCCCTTCGATACGATCACCGTCAATGAAAGAGAAGTAAGCATTCAGCAAATTATCAAAGGCGACGCGAATCCTCAATCTGATTTCGAGTCGGATGTTTTCAACTTTATCACGCAGTGGCTAACAGGGGTTTCGGAATTCGTTCAACAAACGAGTGGATCGACGGGGAATCCGAAGGCGATTTCAATTACCCGGGATCAGATGATTGCAAGTGCAAAAATGACAGAGAAAGCCCTTGGTCTGAAACGAGGGTACTATGCTCTGTTGTGCTTAAATCCCGCATACATTGCCGGCAAGATGATGATTGTGCGAAGCTTCGTCACAGGAATGAAAATTATTGCGGTTACACCCTCGGCGAATCCTTTTTTAAGTTTAAACGAAAGTCAACAAATAGATTTTGCTGCGCTTGTGCCCTATCAACTACACGAAGTACTTCAGTCTGCACAGCTTGACTTTTTTAATACAGTAAGTACAATCATTGTTGGTGGAGCCTCGCTGAACACGGATGTTGAAGTAAAACTAAACGATTTTAGCTCCCGTTTTTATGCTACTTATGGAATGACCGAAACGGTTTCTCACATTGCATTAAAGAAACTGAATGGCCCTGATGCTTCTTCTTCATTCAAGATACTTGATGGTGTAAGAATTCAGCTCGATGATCGTGGATGTCTTGTTGTGAAAGAAAGCCCCGTATCCACAACTGAAATTATTACCAATGATCTCGTTGAAATCGTGGATGCATATACTTTCAAATGGGTAGGGCGCTATGACAATGTTATTAATAGTGGCGGTCTAAAAATCATACCTGAAAAACTGGAAGCCAGGCTTGAGTACATATTCAGAAGACTTGCGTTACACAAACGTTTCTTTGTTGGTAGTGTGCCGGATGTGCGACTGGGAAATAAAGTGGTTTTAGTTATTGAAGGACAATTAAAACACGATACTGCTAACATGCTTAAAAGTGAAATGGCATTGGAAATGACAAAGCATGAGGTCCCAAAAGAAATTCTGTACAGAGACGAATTTGTACTCACGGAAAACGGCAAAATAAATCGTAAACAAACGTTAAACCTTACATAATATAACTTACGAATTTGCGCTTGTCCGAACTCGCGCGGAATTGGCAATACCTTATTGGCGTATCAATCAACCCTGTTTTCAGTTAGAAGATCAATAATTTTACATAATCTTTTAAACAAAAAGGTTACATCAGTCTCGCTTTTTTTATTTAGCTTTGACATGTCTATAAAAAGTTGGTTTTAAAGATCCCGCCGCCTTAATCAGTAGTTACAGATCTTTAGAGCAGTATTTGCGGTAATCTAAAATTGATACATGAGAAAAGTTTTACTCATCGAAGATGATGCCTTATTGTGCTGGCTTTTAGAGAAAATTCTAAAAAACAAATACGACGTTACCGTAATGAACGACGGGATGGAGGCATGGTCATGGCTGAGTAGTGGTAATCAGCCTGATTTGATTGTCTCGGATTTAAAAATGCCGTCTTTAAGTGGTCTTGAGCTTTTGGAAAATATCAGTAATGAAGAAAGCTTGAAAGGTATTCCCGTTATTGTGCACTCCGGCTATGAAGATGCTGGCAAGCGAAAGCAATGTATAGCACTTGGTGCTGTCGCTTATCTGGTAAAGCCGTTCGAGCCAGAGTTTTTGGTAGCGGAAGTTGAACGTGCAATCCTTTCAAGAAACGAAGATATTCTTGCTGGCAAGAATTGACATTTAAATTGGAGTTCTATTCAAAACGAAGTACTTACCTCTCCTGAGTTTCCGTAGTAAGTTTATCGATAAATTGTATATACCCTTCAACGTCTTTAAGTTCAACACCGATCATGGCTTCCAACGCTATCCTCTGCTGATTAAATATTGATCGGGCCTGAATAATTTCTTCCTCTTTCTCATAGTAGGCCTGTGAAGTCCCTCTGTACGTCTCAAGCGTTATTTCCCCTGCTTTGAATTTCTTTTCTGAACTTTGGAACATCAGGAAATAATCTTCCTGAATGCGTTCACGAAGCTTTACAATTTTAAATCTTTCTTTTAACCTTTCAACAGCGGAAAGAACCTTCTCTCTGACTTCTAGCTTCTGTTCATTAACTTCGAATTCGGTGATCAAAACGTTGTCGTTTGCTACTTTGGCATTTAATGGCGTCTGAACAAATGTGCTTAACGGTAGCCTCACGCCAACGTTGTAACGTGGATAAAAAGAACGTGCAAGTGCATCAATATTTTCCTGTCCAGTAAATTCATTGTAATTACCTTCCAGATAAATATTATCAAGCCATGACCACCGAGCCTTTGACCGTAAAGATTGCGCCTGCTCAACCCGTTGTGAAACGATCCTATTCGAGGGATGATTCCGCCATGCTAACTGAACAAGTCGTTCTTCGAACGAGATCGACGAAATTTGTTCAGTTACGATTATCTTATTATAGTCAACACTCTGAGCCATTGACATCAACGGCAACATAACAACAAGTAAGAGAGGAGTTCTTTTCATAATTTTAGGTAAAAGTTACGGATAATAGGTTCTCCAAAATCCGGCAAAAATAATCTAAGGCGTACTGACGTGTTCCTTCAATCTTTTTCACTGGCTCTGGAAACAAACCATTAATTTCGGATAATTCTGAATACCTGCAATTAATATTTTCATGAAAGTGTCGTTTCTCCTGACTTAGCCTCAAGCTATCGTTTGAAAAGCTGTCTTAGTTTATCACTGGTCTCATCTGATCGGCATTATTAGCTTCATCGAACCGGCCATTCAAAATCTATAAAATACTTGACGAGCGAACCGGGAATTTGACGAAACATCTAAATGAAAATACACCGATACGGATCATTTTAACACCTTAAGGAGACACCAATGACACAGACTCGTATTGTTGATTTTCCGGACGGTCACCAGGTTTATTTCGTTTTGAAGTAAATGTTACGTTGGAAAATCGACCACCTTGAGATGTGAATCCGTCTTTATCGACATCCTGACTCAGTTAGCTTCTTAATCTGGATACAGAAAGTCAAAAAATGGCTTTTTGAATGAATCTATATCCCATTCTGCTAAAAGCTGCTGAAAAACATACATCGTCCCGCCCGTTGTTTGCACAGGGTCTGTTCTATATTTTTGAACGATGATCGAAATCGCAGACGCATCAGAAGCACATTTAGGTATCATCCGGCAGATTGCAGAAAAAACCTGGTGGCCGACCTATTCCACAGTTCTCGCCCCCAAGCAGATTAGGTATATGCTCGATACTATTTACGATCTTGAATCTTTAAAGAGAGTGCTGCAGGACGGCACTCAGAAATTCATCCTGCTAAAAGATGGCGCTGGCTATCAGGCATTTGCAGCTTATGGAGTAAAAAAAGAAGAACCAGACGTCTACAAGCTTTATAAAATTTACGTTTTGCCTGAAAATCAGGGAAAGGGATTTGGTGCCTTTTTAATCAATGAAATCAAAAACCGACTTCTGACGAAAAACATCAGGATACTGGACCTTAACGTTAATCGTTATAACAATGCCAGACATTTTTACGAAAAAATGGGGTTTACGTGTATTCGGGAGGAAGATATTGCAATCGGACCATATTGGATGAATGATTTTGTGATGCGCCTTAGGTTCTAGCCACATAGTGGTCTGATGGAACGATTAGTGGTGTCTATCCTCCTTAAAACTCACAATTGACAATTAGGTATTGCAGAAACAGTTTGGTAATTGCAAATTGCCCGGTCTAAAATGATATAGTGTGCTTTGGTATCGTGATATTGGTTTAACAGAAATAATTTTCATCCTAGCGTTTGCAGGATTGTACGGATTATACCTCATTCGGATAATTAGAATCGCGAAGAGCCTGAAGACGCCGTTCAAAAACGTATTTATAAAGCTGTTTTTCCGTACTCTTTATTTTATTCTTTTAATTGTTGCTATCCTCGGCCCATCGTTTGGCGGCTCAAAGAAAGAGGTTAAATCCGTCGGTAAGGATATTATGATCTGCGTAGATCTATCCAAATCGATGGATGCCTTCGATGTTCAGCCCTCGCGACTGGAGAAAATAAAGTTTGAGATGAAGAAAGTCATTGAAGCTTTTAATTCTGACCGTATTGGCATAATCATATTTTCATCCGAAGCGTTCATGCAATGTCCGCTCACGTATGATCAAAATGCGTTGAATTTATTTATCGAAACAATGAATACTGGCCTGGTACCTTCATCGGGAACTGACTTCGGACCACCGTTAAAAATGGCATTAAAAAAGCTTGGTGAAACTGAAGAAGCAACCAAGGCACAATCAAAGTCGAAGGTGATAATCCTGATCAGCGACGGTGAGGACTTTGGTGAAGAAACCGACGATGTTGCTAAAGAAATTGAAACGAACAGAATAAAGCTTTTCACACTCGGCGTTGGAACTGAAAAGGGCGGCAACATCTATTCAGGTAACAGCTTGAAAACTAACCGTCAGGGTCTTATTGTATTGACTAAGCTAAATCCAAAACAACTTATCTCGCTTGCCAACAAAACAGGAGGCCAGTATTTTGAAATAAATGAAAGCCGTAATGATGTTACACGGCTGATTAACACCATCAGCAAAATTGAAGGGGAACTTCGCGACGCCAGGTTTGTTGATGTAACAGCGAACAAGTACTTCTATTTTCTTGCATTAGGCGCGGCTCTTTTTTTAATTGATATTATGATTAATGTACCAACCATCAGAATATGAAATTCAGTTTTGTAATTCTTTCTATTGCTTTACTGATCGACCCGGGAAAGATTGGCAAGATAAATAATGCCAAAACCGAAGCCCGCAAAGCCTACGCTGCGGGTGACTATAAGAAAGCCGTTGAGAAGTACAAGTTCCTTACCGATTCGCTCAACGTATCTGAGGATGAAGTGGTTCTTAATCTCGCGAATTCATACTTTCAGACAAACGATACTACAAGCGCAATTTCGACCTACCAAAGCCTCATCGGAAGTACAAAGCCCCAGATCAGATCTAAGGCTCAACAGCAACTCGGAATACTGAATCATAAACAGGGAAAGCTGGAAGAAGCGTTAAATAATTTCAAGCAAGCCATCAAAGCAGATCCTCAAAATATCGATGCGCGTTATAATTATGAATTGTTGAAGAAGAAGCTGGAAGAAGAAAAGAAGAAACAGGATCAAAAGCAAAACAAAGATCAGCAAAACAAGGATCAGCAGAATAAAGACGAACAAAAGAAGGATAAGAAGGACAGCGATCAGGAAAAGAAAGAACAGGAACAAAAGGATAAAGAAAAAAAGGAACAGGAGCAGAAAGACAAAGAAAATAAAGAGCAGCAGGAAAAAGATCAGAAGAATAAAGATCAACAGCAAAAGGATCAACAAGACCAGAAAGACAAAGAATCAAACGAGAAAACCAAAGAGCAGCAAGAACAGGAGCAAAAAGAAAAAGAAAACAAGCAGGAGAAGTCAGAAAATTCTCCTCAGCTCTCCGAAAAATTGCAACAGATGAAGATTAGTGAGGAGAAGGCTAAAATGATTCTGGAAGCTATGAAAAATCAGGAGATTCAATACTTACAGCAAAATAAACGTAAGGCCACACAACCAAAGGACAAAACCAAACCTGACTGGTAAGAATATCAAGAATGATACGACAATTATTTATCCAATATTGCCGATCAAAGTTTCAACCAATTTAGCTATGAAAGAAGTATACATAATTTCCGCAGTACGCACGCCGATAGGAAGTTTCGGAGGAAGCCTTGCTTCTGTATCCGCTACAAAACTTGGAGCGATGGCATTCAAAGCTGCAATGGAAAAATCGGGGATTCCAACTTCGATGGTAAACGAACTGTTTGTAGGCAATGTACTTTCTGCAGGTCTCGGTCAGGCACCTGCGACACAGGTAGCTGAAGCAGCAGGATTTGGATTTGAAATTCCCTGCACTCTTGTGAACAAAGTGTGTGCTTCGGGAATGAAGGCGGTGATGTTGGGTGCGCAGTCGATCATGCTCGGACAACACGATGTTGTCCTCGCCGGAGGAATGGAGAGCATGAGCAATGTCCCCTATTACCTGATGAAAGCCCGCACCGGTTACAAATACGGCAATGGTGAATTACTCGATGGCCTTCAGTTCGATGGTTTAACCGATGTATACAACCATTGCGCTATGGGGGTTTGTGCAGACAACACCGCAAAGGAAATGAACATCACACGCGAGGATCAGGATAGTTATGCGATTAATTCTTACAAACGATCTGCTGCCGCCTGGGCGTCTGGTAAATTCAAAGATGAAATCATTCCGGTAGAAATCAAAGATCGCAAAGGTAGTGTTACCTTATTCAGTGAAGATGAAGAGTACAAAAATGTAAATTTTGATAAGATCCCCGGACTGCGGCCGGTTTTTACGAAGGATGGAACAGTTACTGCGGCCAATGCATCTACACTAAATGACGGTGCCTCCGCGATATTGCTTGTCAGCAAAGAGAAAGTAACAGAACTAGGACTAAAGCCCCTGGCGAAAATAATTGGCTTTGCAGACGCAGCGCAAGATCCTATGTGGTTTACTACTTCCCCGTCGCTAGCCATTCCAAAGGCGATGAAGCAAGCAGGCGTTAATAAAAAAGATGTTGGTTATTATGAAATAAATGAAGCTTTCTCTGCGGTAGCAATTGCAAATAATATTAAGCTTGACCTGGACCCATCAAAAGTGAACATTAATGGTGGGGCTGTAGCCCTCGGGCATCCATTAGGTTCTTCAGGTTCACGAATTATAAGCACCCTCATTAATGTATTAAAGCAAAACAATTCATCTATCGGTGTAGCCGGAATCTGTAACGGTGGTGGTGGTGCTTCCGCTATTGTAATTGAAAACGCTTAAACGATTCAATACAACATTCAAAAAAACGTGACGTTATGCTCACGACTCTTTTTCGTAGAACTCCTGGCTAAACATGAACCGTTTTCTCACTTCACTTCTGTTGTTAACTACCACGGCATCCTTTGGCCAGAAAGAGGTACGTACTTATTACGATCAACAGAAAAAAGATCTTCAGGAAGTCTATTTTACGTCCCGCGAGGATGAAGAAAAATACATCGGCCGTTATCAACGGTATTATGAAAACGGAAGGTTGATGCTGGAAGGAAATTTTGACGATGGAAAAAAATCAGGTTTGTTCTCCGAGTATCATGATAACGGAAATCTTGCAAGAAGAATAAACTATGTAAATGGATTACGGCATGGCACCGTTCAGGTGTTTGACGAAGATGGCAAGCCATTTCAAAAAGCCTATTACCAGAATGACATCCTCACCGACACTATTCAGCTTTACTTTGACAACGGAAGTATTAAGCGCGAGAGCTATTTCAAAAAAGGAAAGCCTGATGGTCTGGTAAAAGAATACTATCCCAATGGAAAAATCAGAAAAGAAATCAGCTATGAAAAAGGAAAACCTAACGGTATAACCCGAAAGTTTTTTGAAAATGGCAATATCGAATCGGAAGCAAACTATGAGGACGGTATACTTACCGGCTTTTACAAAACCTATTTTATCAATGGTCAGCTAGAGACCGTTTCAACGATGGAAAAAGGTTCTCAGAACGGAGAGTTTAAAACGTATAATGTCGATGGCAAACTGATCCTGGAAGGTAATTTTTTAAGTGGCAAGCTTCATGGTTCTAATACAGGATACTTTCCCGACGGATCTGTTCAACACAAATACACTTACAAGGAAGGGAAAAAG
The DNA here is from genome assembly GCA_041747735.1 of Chryseolinea sp. Lineage (GTDB taxonomy): Bacteria > Bacteroidota > Bacteroidia > Cytophagales > Cyclobacteriaceae > Chryseolinea. The sequence goes on along the minus strand of JBGTEP010000021.1, from coordinate 35,042 downwards.
ACGGGATTGAATGTGGATTATTTCCGGTCGGGAAAAATACAGACCAAAGAACAGGTTGCATCTAATGGAATTGATGCTACCCGGATCGAACATGATGAATCAGGAGCAGTGCTGTCGGAGAAAAAATTTCGCAATAATAGTCCGCATGGAACATGGTCATACTTCTATCCCGGGAAAAATATCAAAGTCCGGGAGACTTATGAAAATGGAAAGCTAAATGGAATCCGCTATTCCTATTATCCCTCGGGGAAAGTCCAGAAGGAAGAATCTTACAAATTCAATCTGCTTACCGGATTGGTAAAAGCTTTTTATGAAGATGGAAAACCCGAGTCTGTGGCTGAATACAAATCCAATCGAAAACACGGAAAGTTTACCGCTTACTACGCTGATGGAAAAATCAGGGAGGAAGGAGAATTTGTAGCCGATAAAAAGCATAAAGAGTGGAAGTCGTATGATGAACAAGGCCAACTAACAAACACAACTATCTTTAAAGCCGGAATACAAGTATCATCTGACTGAGTTCTTGACCAGCAATCTTGTCTGCATTTACCGCACCCCTCGCGATTCAAAATCTTTCAGATAAGCAGTCCCTGATAAAGAGTGCTAAATATATAGCAGCTGAAAAATTTAATGTTCCCTGTTTTAACTATTAACTTGCGCCGTAATTTTGGACCTATGGAGGCAATTAAGGAGACCAAGTACTCATTTCCCGGCCAAACCGGGTTCTACAGCGGAAAAGTGCGGGATGTCTATTACTTTGGAGATCTCATGGCTATGGTTGCCACTGACAGGATCTCTGCTTTTGACGTCATCCTACCCCAGGCAATACCGGATAAAGGACGGGTTTTGAATCAGATTGCAGCTTACAACCTTGAGGAAACAAAGGACCTTGTTCCAAACTGGGTCATCTCGACACCCGATCAAAACGTAACCGTGGGCTTCAAATGCGAACCTTTTGCGGTCGAAATGGTGGTTCGTGGCTACCTGGCAGGTCATGCCTGGCGGGAATACAAGGCCGGAAAAAGGATCTTGTGTGGCGTACCGCTTCCAGAAGGCCTGAAAGAAAACGACAAACTCCCCCACCCTATAATTACCCCCACCACAAAAGCCCATGTCGGGCATGACGAAGATATTTCGAAGGACTCGATTCTGAAACGGGACATTGTAACCGCCGCTGACTATGCTGTACTCGAGGATTATACCTTTAAGTTATTTGCCAAAGGCAGTGAAATGGCGATTGCAAAAGGGTTGATTTTGGTGGATACTAAGTATGAATTCGGAAAACACAACGGCACCATTTACCTGATTGATGAAGTACACACACCAGACTCCTCACGGTATTTTTATGAAGACGGGTATGAAATCCGTCAGAAGGCTGGTGAACCGCAAAAGCAGCTTTCGAAGGAATTTGTGCGCCAGTGGCTAATTGAGAACGGGTTCCAGGGAAAGGAAGGCCAGAAAGTACCGGAAATGACAGACGAAATCGTTGTTTCAATTTCAAATCGCTATAAAGAGCTCTATAAACAAGTACGAGGTGAGTCGCTTCCATCGGTAGATTATTCCAGTATTCCCCAAAGAATTGAACAAAGTATCATGGATTCGATAAAATCCGCTAACTTAGAAACCACGAAAAATTGATATATGAAGTATACTATTGACAAGCAGGAGAAGTACAGTCTATTGCGCTTACATGAAGAGAAGCTGGATTCAAGCGTAGCTCCTGGTCTCAAATCAGAATTGATAACACTACATGCTGAAGGAGTCAGGAATATTGTCCTCGACCTTGCTGAAGTAAAGTATACCGATTCATCCGGACTCAGTGCACTGTTGGTGGGCAATCGGATCGTTCAGGAAGAAGGCGGTATTTTCATTTTAACATCTTTGTCAGATCATACCATGAAGCTTATCAAGATATCCCAATTAGACAGTGTGTTAAATATTCTGCCTAAAGTTGAAGAAGCCATTGACGCAGTGTTCATGCATGAGATCGAAAAGGATCTGAAAGATTCGGACGGAAACTAGAACAAACAGACATACACTAACACAAGACCAAAGCCGCATAAGCTTTGGTTTTTTGATTTACCGGATAAATAAATTGAATTGAGTTTTAAAGTTACTATTCTGGGTTCAAGTGGTGCAATGCCGGCATACGGAAGACACCCTGCCTCCCAACTTGTTGAAATACAAAGCCGCGCCTTTCTGATCGATTGTGGTGAGGGTACGCAAATGCAACTCATGCGTCTTCAGGCTAGCTTCCATCGCATCAATCATATTTTTATCAGTCACCTACATGGTGATCACTACCTCGGATTGATGGGCCTTCTGTTCACCATGCACCTCCAGCGACGGGTTAATGATTTGCACCTTTTCAGTCACAGAGGCCTTGACGAAATTATTATAACACAACTCAGGTACTCACGTTCAACGCTCAATTTTAAAATTATCTTCCATCGGCTCGAAAAGGGGTTGAGAGAAATTATCTTTGAAGATGATGCTTTAACCGTAGCGACTATTCCGCTCTCTCATAAGATCCGGTGCTCGGGTTTTTTATTCAAAGAGAAACAAAAACCCCGACGTATTGATAAAACAAAACTTCCGGAAGGACTGTTACTACAGCAAATAGCCAACTTGAAAAAAGGTGATGACGTTCGCGATGCAGCGGGTAACATACTATATAAAAATAGTGAATTGACTTTCGATCCACGGAAATCAAGAAGCTTTGCTTATTGTTCAGATACCGCCTTTGATGAGTCGATTGTCGATCAGATAAAAAATGCCGACTTATTGTATCACGAAGCAACGTTTATAGAAGAGGATTCAGCGAAGGCGAATGAAACCAAACACAGCACGGCAAAACAAGCTGCCACAGTTGCTCTTCTCGCGCAGGTAAGTGTTCTGATACTAGGACACTTTTCGGCACGCTATAAGGATTTGTCTCTCACTTTGGAAGAAGCGCAAAGCATCTTCCCCAATTCCAGACTCGGTGTGGAGGGAGAACAATTTATTGTAAAAGATTAGTGATGAGCCTGTACTGCCATGACCTTAAAGAATCAGAGTTTTAAAACTGAGCCAGATAAAATGCTTCTTGTAAATTTTTAAATGGAAAATACCCTTCAGCAAAAACGCAACCGCCTCTTTTTGATCCTTGCAGGAATTTTTATTACGAATGCGCTCCTTGCAGAGATGATTGGTGTAAAAATTTTCTCAGCCGAAGGCACGTTAGGTCTCAGGCCTGCGCAATTGAACATCATGGGGTTCGTAATGGATTTTAATCTCACCGCGGGTGCAGTGATCTGGCCGATCGTTTTTATTACGACCGACTTGATCAATGAGTACTTTGGTAAACCGGGTGTGAAAAGGATAAGCTATTTTACAGTCGGACTTATTGCGTATTCCTTCCTGGTAATTTTCATTACGATGAGATTGTCGCCCGCAGACTTTTGGATAGAGACTAATAATCGCGATGAAGACGGAAATACGTTCAATATTGATTTTGCATTCAACAAAATCTTTGGACAAGGATTGCGGATTATTGTGGGCTCACTGACAGCATTTCTGATCGGTCAGCTGGTGGATGTTTTTGTCTTTCAACAGTTACGTAGGTTCACTGGAAGTAAGATGTTATGGCTGCGCGCAACGGGGTCCACACTTGTTTCGCAGTTCGTGGATAGTTTTGTTGTGCTTTACATTGCTTTTGCAGGAATTTTCACGAATCAGCAGATAATAGCCATCGGGATCACAAACTATATTTACAAATTCCTGGTAGCAATTCTTTTAACGCCGGTAATCTACATTGGCCATTCGATGATTGACCGTTACCTGGGAAAAGAAAATGCAGAAAAAATCTCTGATGAAGCTGCCTCGAAAAGCAAGGGGTTTTTCTGAAAAAGAAACCACCTCCCTATCTTTTTCGTCTTAGATTATCACAAATGATCGCGGTGGCAATAGCGGCGTTGAGGGACTCTGCCTGACCATACCGTGGGATTGTTATTTTATGCGTAACGACTGGCGTAAGTTTATCGGAAATCCCTCGCGACTCATTCCCGATCAAAATAAATCCGCAGTCTCCAAAATTGGTATGATGAACATCCGTGCCATCGAGATAAGCTCCAAAAATTGGATTTCCTATGCCGGCGAGGTAGGTTTCAAGGTTTGTATAAAATATACTCACACGGGTAAATGATCCCATGGTTGAGGTTATTACCTTTTGATTGTAGACGTCAGCCGTGCCTTCCGAGGCAATAATCTTCCGGATTCCAAACCAATCGGAGGTGCGAATGATGGTACCGAAGTTTCCGGGATCCCGGATATCATCCAGTACTAGAGCGAACTCGCCCTGACCAATATCCAGGGGGGTATTTTCTTTCATACGGGCAACAGCAAGGGCCGTATCATTCGTTTGAAATTCTCCGATCCCCGCTAAATCTCCGGGCATCACCACTATTACATCTTTGATAAATGAAAATTGAACGGTATCAAGGAACGCTTTTGTTGCTACCAGCATGACGACTTCAAAATCTGAGTTCAACAATTCCTGCACACTCTTTGCGCCCTCTACAACAAAACATTGTTCCTGTTTACGGTATTTCTTTATTTGCAGGGATTTAACAAACTTGATTTTTGCCTTAGAAAGCATTTTTTAGCTCTTGAGTACCTCGAAAAGTAAATATTTTATCCACATGCTCTGGCTTTCGGCGGGTTTATCCGGATGCCTTGGCACTAAGCATCTGAAAGAAAACGAAAAACTGCTGTATCGCCAAAGCATCAATGCCCCAAAACAAATTAATCAAGAGAGCCTCAGGGATTTATACACCCAACGGCCCAATCAAAAAGTTTTTGGTCTGCCAATCGCAACCCTTGTGGCTCTATACTATTTTGGAGAAAAGCGCTATGACCAGGAGAAGTACATCCGTAAAAAGGCAGACATCGAAAAAAAATATGACGCCAGGATTGCAGCTGCAACTTCGCCAAAAAAGATAAACAAATACCAGTTTAAAAAGCAAAAGAAAGTTGACAAGATGAACTCCTATATCGAAGACGGAAATCTCTGGATGCGATGGGGTGAACCTCTTTCGGTATACGATAGTAGTCAGGTAACGCTTACCAAGGACAGGTTTCAGAGTTACCTTTTTGCGCAAGGTTATTTTCAAAATAAAGTTTCTTCATCGACAGTATTCAAAGGCAAGCGGGCAAAAGTTCGTTACGAAATTACCCCCGGTGCAGCATATTTTATTGATTCAGTGTTTTACGACGTACGCGACACGGCTGTCTTCAGAATCATCAATGACAACGCAGTCAATAGCTATATCAAAAAAAACACACGTTATGTACAGGATAATTTCACAAACGAAAGAGAACGGATAGACTTAATGTTAAAAGATAAGGGGTACTATGACTTTAGCAGGCAGTATATAGACTATTCAATTGATACCACCTTTCGCCATCCGGGGCGAAAAGTAGCTGTAGTCATCTCCATAAAAGACCCAGCGAAACGAGGATATCACAAAAAATTCAAAATCGATGAAATTACTTTTACCACAGACGTAGGACAAAATATTCCAGGTACCGAAAGACAAACTACTTCCTATCGTGACATCCAATACAAGTACTACACCAGGGATTACAAATTCAGAATACTCAGCCAGCGAATTTTTATTCGACCAGAAGATTGGTATAGTCGCAGCAAAACAATAAACACGCAACGGCAACTGGGAAACGTTGAGGCGTTTAAATTCGTCAATATTAATTATGATACATCAGGCGGAAAATTCATTGCCAATATCTTCACCAGCCCGCTTTCACGATATGAATGGACAAACGAGACCGGTGTTAATGTCACACAAGGCTTTCCCGGGCCATTCTATATCATCTCTTTCAAAAAGAGGAATGTATTCAGAGGAATGGAGACATTTGATCTTAGTGGTCGATTTGGTTTTGAAGGAGTCGCGTCTGCTACTGAAAAACAAAACGTTTACAGGAGTACTGAAGCAGGGGTGAACGCATCGCTGACCTTTCCTCAATTTATCTTTCCTTTCAAAGAGCGCATGCGAATCAAGTTCGCAGAATACAATCCGAAAACAAAAGTTACCTCAGGTTATGCCTATACCGATCGCCCGGAATACAGGCGATCCATAATTTCTCTTAACGGAACGTATACCTGGCAAAACAACAAGAAGACGTCTTTCTCATTGACACCATTGAACTTAGGGATAATTGATACCTCCAATCTTTCATCAGATTTCAAGGACCTGCTGGCAGAACAGGACTTATTGGGAAACAATAGTCTTATTAATTCTTTCCGACCCTCCTTTGTAAACAGTATTATTTTTGCCGTAACCTGGAACCTCAATAATTATGGGAACACCGAGCGAAACTCTTCCTACATCAGAGCACAGATTGAAAGCGGCGGTACGCTTTGGAATTTCATTGATCCAAAATTTATTACCAATCTTGAGCTAGAATATTTTAAATACATACGTCTCAGCCTGGATATGAGACGTGTGGAGCCCCTTGACAAGAACACGGTACTCGCCTACCGGTTTAACTCAGGATTTGCTTACTCGTATTCAGACAATGAAAGCTTACCGTATGAAAAGTTCTTCTTCGCAGGAGGAAGTAATAGTATCCGGGCGTGGAGACCAAGGAGACTGGGTCCTGGGTCGCAAAAGCCGGTTCTAAGCCCTTCGCCGGTAGCGGATGGGTTATATAATTACAATATTGAACAACCCTCCGATATATTATTGGAAGCCAGTATTGAACTAAGGCAAAAATTGTTTGGCCTTGTAAACGGCGCTTTATTCGTCGATGCCGGCAATGTATGGGGTTTTCGTCCGCTCAATGTTGATAGTGGCGACGGGCAAATCATTGTAGACAGGAGTTCACAATTTAGATTTGACAGATTTTATAAGGAGTTCGGTCTAGGAACGGGATTCGGACTCCGGTTCGATTTTACTTTTTTGATTTTGCGCTTTGATGTCGGTATGAAAGTGTATGATCCTGCGCGCGACCCGGGTAACCGCTTTGTACTGGATAAAGTACGTTTCTGGAATCCCTATGCCAAACAACGGGAAGACGGTTCCTACTACGACTACCGCGAACCTGTCATTTACAATGTCGGTATAAATTTTCCATTCTGATTGAAAGACGTTAATAATTCAAAACGTATTGTATCGCATCTCTGACTTTGTCGGAACTGGGAAGCATCATTTTTTCCAGGTCAACATTGAGGGGCACAGCCGGTAAGTCTGCTGCACCTACCGTCCAAACAGGCGCATCCAACTCCTTAAAACATTCTTTTTGGATTCTTCCGGCGAGGGATTCCGCAAAAGAGTTAAGTAACGGTTCTTCCGTTACAATCACTACCCTGTTATGTACGCCGACAGAGTTTACAATTGAAACCCAATCGAGGGGATTGAGTGTCCTTAGATCCATAATCTCTATCTGGCCTTCAAACGATTTGGACGCTTCTTTCGCCCAGTATACACCCATCCCATATGTGATGACCAGACAGGAGGTTCCATTCTCAATTTGTCCCTGTTCTGCATGCGTTGCGATACTGGCTTTGCCCAGCGGTATAATATAATCTTCATCCGGTTCAACCGTCTTTGCATCACCAGTGCCAGATACTTTCGACCAGTATAGTCCTTTGTGCTCGAGCAGTACAACAGGATTAGGGTCGTAGAATGACGCTTTCAGCAAACCTTTCATGTCGGCAGCATTTGAAGGATAGACTACCTTTATTCCCCGGATGGTAAGCAACGTTGATTCGATACTTCCGGAATGATAGGGTCCTCCCCCACCATAGGCACCAATGGGAACACGGATAAGGGATTGTATCGGAAATTTTCCGTTTGACAGGTAACAGCTCTTTGAAAGCTCCACAACCAATTGATTCATACCTGACCAGATGTAGTCTGCAAACTGAATCTCTACAATCGGCTTAAGCCCAACGGCTGCCATACCTGCCGTAGACCCAATAATGTAGGCCTCCTGAATGGGTGTATTAAAAACGCGGTTATCGCCGTACTTCTGTGCTAATGTTGCCGCTTCTCTGAATACACCGCCCAGTCTTCCACCGACGTCCTGCCCATAAAACAACGCCTCGGGATGTTTCTTCAGAATCTCGTCGACGGCATGCAACGCTGCATCCACCATCACTACTTTTTCACCACCCTGTGGACTTCTGTTTCCCTTTTCCTCAATTACGGATGTAGGGGCAAACTGGTGTAAATCAAATGACTTGGGATCAGGATCGGCAGATTCGAACGCTTTCTGAAAATCCTCAGCAACGCGAGTGAATGCAGTATCGCGAATTCGCATCAACGCCTCTTCCTCCTCGCCGTGTTCCAACAAATAACCTGTGAGTTTATCGATTGGATCATTCTTCTGGTCTTCTCCAATACTTTTGCCACGGTACCATTCGATTCTCACACCAGAGGTATGATGCCCCAGGAGTGGACATTTTGCATGAACAAGGATCGGCGCCCTTTTCTTCCGTACATACTCAATCGCTTTCTTAAGCCCGAGGTAAGAATCAATAAAGTCTGAACCATCTACTGCCATCCGCTCTATGCCGGTAAAGCCAGACGCATAGGTATAAGCATCATTAGCACGCATTTCATTTGCCATCGCCGAAATGCCCCACCCGTTGTCCTGTATCACATAAATAATCGGAAGCTTTTTCAGCGCAGCCATTTGGAATGCCTCCGATACTTCGCCTTCAGTTACTGATCCATCGCCAAGCGAACAAACAACCACTGCGTTCGTCCCAGTCTTACTTAGTCCTTGCGCTTCCAAATAGGACAATCCATGCGCCATTCCCGTCGCCGGAATAGCTTGCATTCCAGTTGCCGAACTTTGATGCGGAATTGTTGGAAACCCATCACGTCTTAAAGAAGGGTGACCGTAATAAGATCTGCCGCCTGAAAATACATCATCACGCTTAGCCATCAGTTGAAGCATGAGCTCATACGGCTCAATTCCAAGACCCAATAGCATAGCTTCGTCTCGGTAATAAGGAGAGAGAAAATCATACGGCTGAAGCTGAAGGCCTGTAGCAAGTTGAATGGCCTCATGTCCCCGCGAAGTGCTGTGTACGTATTTGCTACAAACACTCTTATTCTCTTCATACGTATCCGCCATACGTTTGGCAGTCCACATCAGTTGATAAGCCTTTAAAAGGATGTTGCGATCCAGATCAAGTTTTACCTTCCTTCCTTTAGCTTTCGTGGTCCCTTCAACAGCCATTTTTCACTTTTTAATTCAGGTTTAAAGATAAAGAATTTGGCTGTTCTGACGAGTGAAAAGCGTGGTTATCCTAACGAATAAGCAGTTTTTATGGTTAAGGTTACGCTGTTGATCACGGAAGCACGTCCACAATATGTTCATAGTGTCCTAACCGATTAGGTACCGGTTACCTGAATAAACTAAATTGGAATAAAACCGCGAATTCGGCCAGTTGGGTTTGGCAGCGGGGAACTTGGTGTAAGTGTTTCTTATCAGATACCCCTAAGTCAATGGGACTATGGTATGGTACGAATACACTATTTTTACATGCCTTGTTTTGGCTTAACGGTGCTCAAACACGAGGCAGAAGAATAGGACTTGACTATGATCAGTAAAGAGAAAATTCGCGATTGGTTCTCAGGGTTGCAGCTCGATATCTGCAAACAACTCGAAGAAGCCGATGGCAAAGGAAAGTTTATAAGTGATGAATGGGAACGACCAGGAGGTGGTGGTGGCATCACAAGAGTAATCACAAAAGGAAACATCATTGAAAAGGGAGGTGTCAATTTCTCTGAAGTATGGGGGAAAACACCTGAACCGGTTTTAAAATCCATGCAACTTCCTGCCGGAGAGCATCCTGATTTCTTCGCGACCGGTGTTTCAATTGTTATCCATCCTTACAATCCGATGGTACCTATTATTCACATGAACGTCAGGTACTTTGAAATGAGCAACGGTACCTGGTGGTTCGGCGGAGGCATAGACCTTACGCCTCACTATGTGCAACCGGAAGACGCCAAATACTTCCATCAACAGCTGAAATCGGTTTGCGATAAATATGATCTCACTTATTATCCAGATTTCAAGAAGTGGGCCGACGATTATTTTTTCGTAAAACACCGTAATGAAACCCGCGGTATAGGTGGGATATTTTTTGACTATCTGAAAGAGGAAAACGAATACAACAAATCATCACGTTTTGATTTCATAAAAGGTGTGGGCAGTATCTTCGCACCCACCTACAAAGTCCTGATACAGAAAAACCATACTCTCCCCTTCAATGAAAGGGAAAAACACTGGCAGCACTTACGAAGAGGCCGGTATGTAGAGTTTAATCTCGTATGGGATAGGGGAACAAAATTCGGGTTAGATACCGATGGTAGAACTGAATCTATTTTGATGAGCCTTCCTCCGTTAGCCGAATGGGAGTACCGACATGATCCTGAACCGACATCGCCGGAAGGAGCTACCTTAAGTTTCTTAAAAAAAGGTATAGATTGGATCAATGCCTGAAGTATCTTGTACATAAAATCCGCACACCCTGAAAAACGTTATCCAAAAAATCTTATACGTTGGTCTTAAACCTGGCCTGTCTGTTCAGTTCAGCAGAACCATTATTCTAACTAACGCGATTGCCCTAATAGCAGCCCTGTTGTGTAGCATATTATTATTCTATATACTGAATTCGCGTAATTGGCAGTGGTCATTAACCCCCGGGATGGTCCTGACCACAATTATAGCCCTTTGCCTTATCCTCTTATTCAATAAGCTTGAACAACATAATCTTAGCCGTTTTACTCTTAGCATTATAATCCCGCTCACGAGCATGATGATTGTTATGATGCCAAGGATAAGTAACCCTGAACTATACAAATATCTCCCAAGAAGTCCGGCATTATTTTGTATTGTACTGGCCACTTCGATTGTACCACTAATGGTATTTTCCACGCGGGAAGTTAGATACCTGGCTTCCGCACTTTTCATCAACATAAGCATTCTATTGGTGATTGATCCTTTGCTTTTTATTTTCAGCAGCACCTCTAGTGTTGAACAGTACCCGCCCTCAAGATTTATTTCCAATAACATCGTTATCTTCATTGGTGAGTTGTTCTTGATAGGTAGTACTATCTTCCTGAAATCTTTGTTTGAATACTTTGAGAAAGAAAACGAAATCCTGATCGAAAGTCTCAATGAGAAAAATGCCGAACTTGAGACAAGAAATAAAGAGTTATTTAATCTTAATCAGGATATCGAAACACAAAACGAGGAGATTCAGGCTCAAAGTGAAGAACTTATCCAAAGTCAGGAGAGCCTCCTCACGGCTCATCATGAAATTGAAAGACAAAAAACAGAACTGGAAAAGAAAAACATTCTGCTTGAACAATCTCTTGATGCGAAAAGCAAAGATTTGTTAAACAGCAATCAACAGTTGGTGGTGCAAAATCACGAACTGCAACAATTCTCTTATACGGTTTCGCATAACCTTCGCGGACCGGTTGCCAGTATGTTGGGACTGATCAACATCCATCAACTCTCAAAAAGTGAAGCGGATCGTGCAAACATCTTAACACTCCTCGAAAAATCAGCGCAGTCACTTGAAACTGTAATTCACGATTTGAATAAAATCATCGATATCAGAAAGGACAAGTTCAATATCAGTGAAAAAGTTGACCTCGAAAAAGAACTGGCGATAATCGTACAATCGCTGAATGTGTTTATTACCGAAAATGAAGTCACGATTAGCAATGACTTTCAAGCGGGGGAAATCATTTCTATAAAAGCATACATTAACAGTATTTTATACAACCTTGTTAGCAATGCAATTCAATACCGATCGCCAGACCGTAAGCTAATTGTAAAAATTTCGTCGCATCGTACATTAGATTTTATTGTATTGGCCGTGTCAGACAATGGTCTGGGTATTGACATGACCCGGTTCAAGGGTGATCTCTTCAAGCTTTACAAGCGCTTTCATACACATGTTGAAGGAAAAGGACTTGGCCTATACCTTGTAAAGCAGCAAGTAGAAAAACTAAATGGTCATATTGAAGTGGTTAGCCATCCTGACGAAGGAACTCACTTTACGGTTTATATTAAAGAAAGCACTGAATGACCCCGTCAGAATTTGCTTTTGTACTCCGTCTCATCAAAACCCAACACGATAACTTTACCGTCCCGCTCAATAAGCGGACGTTTAATTACACTGGTTTTTTCTTTCATAAGTTGTATGGCAGTTTTCTCGTTCGTTACTCCCGACTGCACTACCTCATCTAGCTGACGCCATGTAGTTCCTTTTTTATTCACCAGTTTCTCCCAACCAACCTGTGCTGACCAGGATTTGAGCTTCTCGTCGGTGACGCCATGGCGTTTATAATCATAAAATTCAAATGTGATATCCCTGGCTTTCAACCATTCCAATGCTTTCTTGACTGTATTGCAGTTCTTGATTCCGTAAACGATCATAAAGTGGTCTTCAAATTTTACTTTTCAAATTCTCTCTTAGTTCAAATACTTTTTCTAGTTTTTTAATCAAGCGACTTGATTCTTCAAAATCAAGTGTTTGCTGGCCATCAGACGCTGCTTCCTCAGGACGTTGATGCGTTTCAAAAATAATCCCATCCGCGCCAGCCATCACAGCAGCAAGCGCAACGGGTTCTACGTATTCACGTATGCCGATCCCATGTGATGGATCTGCAATTACAGGCAAATGCGTCTTTTCCTTTAAAATCGGAATTGCATTTAGATCCATAGTATTTCTGCTTGCCTTTTCATACGTACGAATTCCGCGCTCGCATAACATCAACTTTTCATTTCCAGCTGAGAAAACGTATTCCGCGGAATAAAGAAGTTCTTCGATCGTCCCGGATATTCCACGCTTGATCATTACAGCCTTATCAACTTTTCCAAGTTCGTCCAGAAGATTAAAGTTTTGAGTATTCCTCGCGCCTACCTGAAATATATCAACATAATCATACATGTCAGCAATCTGACTTACCTGCATGACTTCACTGATAATTTTTATACCTGCTTTCCGGGCCAGAGTATGCCACATCTTAAGTCCTTCAACGCCAAGTCCGCGGAATGCATAAGGAGAACTCCTCGGTTTAAAAACCCCTCCCCGCATAATCCGTACACCACTCGACACTAAATGATCAATAGTTTGCTGAACCTGTGCTTCATTTTCAATTGAACAAGGACCTGCCATAATGGATAAAGATCCATCTCCAATACTGACACCATCGCCCAGGTCGACTTGTGTTCTCTCTACTTTCCACTTGCGTGAAACAAGTTTGTAGTCATCCGAAACACGGTGAATATCGACAATGCCATTCATCTGTCCGAGTTGACGAATATCAAATTCTTTTTTACCAATGCCAATCAAGTAGGCATTATGCTGTGTTTTTACTTCCGTGGTCTTATAGTCAAGACTTCTGATTTTAGTAATGATAGCATCTTTATCAGTCGTATTAATATTAGGTAGTAGTTGAATGATCATATCGCTACGGTATTATTTTTTAAAGCGGTAACAAATGATACTACTTCCGACTCCATATTTTTGGATTCTTTCAATACATTAATAAATGCACTGCCCACAATTGCACCTGCGCCATAAGTACTGGCAATAGAAAAGCTCTTGTTGTTTGAAATTCCAAAACCAATTAGAAAAGGATTTTTCAATTTCATCGCTTGAAGTCGCTTAAAGTAGGTTAGTTGCTCTGGCGTGAATTCACCTTTTGCACCGGTAATGCTGGACGCTGATACGGCATAAATAAATCCGTCAGTTACACTATCAATCTTTCTGATGCGCTCCTCTGACGTAGTGGGAGAAATGAGAAACGTATTGCTCAGGTTTACAGATTCGAACAATTCCTTGTATTCATTCAGGTAAGCATCCATTGGCAGATCGGGAAGAATAACACCATCTACTCCCGCAGCTGATGCTGCATGAGCAAATTTTTCGATGCCGTATTGTAAAACAGGGTTTACGTAACCCATCAGGATGATTGGAGCATTTACCGTTTCACGGATAGTCTTCACCTGTTCCAAAATCAACGAAAGTTTAATTCCGTTATCCAGCGCAACTTTATTGCTTTCCTGAATTGTCGGTCCATCTGCTATCGGATCAGAATACGGAATACCAATTTCAATAATATCTGCACCGGATTGTGACAATGTTTTGGCGATCGATACAGTGCTGTCAAGCAACGGAAAGCCTGCCGTGTAGAACACTGAAAGGATGTCCTTTTTTTTTGTTTCAAAAAGATCTTTGATTCTATTTTTCATGTTTGCTTTTTTAACCTTTCGAATATTGAAGATGGATTTACATTTTGGAAATAATCCAGGCGACTAATACTTGCCCCATCGGATATAGGTCTCCAAATCTTTATCCCCCCGACCTGAAAGATTGATTATGACGACATCATCCTTTGCAAATTCAAATTGGCTTAACACGGCTATGGCATGAGCAGACTCTATCGCCGGAATTATTCCTTCTGTGCGGCTGAGCTCAATACCAGCATTCATAGCTTCATCATCGGTGGCACTCACAAATTTTACACGGCCCACATCAAAAAGATGTGCATGAATCGGACCGATGCCCGGATAATCAAGTCCGGCAGAAATGGAATAAGGTTCTACTACCTGTCCGTCGTCTGTCTGCATAAGTAAAGTCTTACTACCGTGAAGTACTCCAGGCTTACCCAATGCAGTAGTTGCCGCTGATTCACCCGAACTGATCCCGAGCCCCGCCGCTTCAACACCGATGAGGTTTACATGTTCGTCATCCAGAAAATGATAGAACGCTCCCGCTGCATTGCTTCCACCTCCGACACAGGCAAATACATAGTCGGGAAATGGATTGCCGATTTCTTCAACAAGCTGCTTTTTGATCTCCTCACTGATAACCGACTGAAATCTGGTTACCATATCCGGATAAGGATGTGGACCGACGACCGATCCGATAATGTAGTGTGTATCGGTAGGGTTGTTGATCCAATGCCGCATAGCCTCGTTTGTAGCATCTTTCAATGTCATACTTCCACTCACGGCGGGAACAACCTTTGTTCCCAGGATACGCATCCGTTCAACATTGGGACGCTGTCGTTCCATATCCACCTGACCCATATACACGATACACTCCATTCCCATTAGAGCGCATACTGTAGCTGTGGCAACACCGTGCTGCCCTGCTCCTGTCTCGGCTATTATTTTCTTTTTCCCTAAACGTTTTGCCAGTAAGATCTGGCCGATGGTATTGTTGATTTTGTGAGCACCCGTATGACAAAGATCTTCGCGCTTCAGATAGATTGTTGCACCATATTTCTCAGACATTCGCTTCGCGAGATAAAGCGGTGTTGGACGTCCGACATAATCCCTTAACAACTTCTGAAACTCCTCCTGAAACTCTTTCTCATAGATAATGTCCAGATAACGGGTTCGCAGTTCCTCTACATTTGGGTAGAGCATCTCCGGAATATAGGCACCACCAAATTGACCGTAGTAACCATTTTCATTCACTGTATATTTCATCTGTTAATAGTTTTCGTTTAATATCTAATGTTGAATGTACCGGGCATCATGGGTATCATTTCTCATAAAGCTCGGCCATCAAAAGTTTAATTTTCGTAATGTTCTTTTTACCAGGACTGTCCTCTACACCACTGTTAACATCCACAGCGTGTAAATTCATTCCTTCTAGTGAGGAAATATCGGTGACATTTTCTGGTGAAAGTCCGCCGCTTAAGAAGAAAGGTACTTCCTGATCATAATGTTTTAATATTTCCCAATTAAAAGTCGTTGCATTCCCCCCATAGTTTTTGCCCTTCGTATCAAATAGAAAATAGTCGGCCATCTCAACATAGGGCTTCGTTATCCGGAAGTTGAAAGTATCATCCACCGAGAACACTTTAATGATTTTAAGTCCGGTAGCTCGTAGCTCCCCTGCCTGTTCCGGTGTTTCGTTACCGTGGAGCTGGATTAAATCAAAATTGTGTAACCTTGCCTTTTCAAGTATGGTTTTCGAATCTTCATTCACGAATACCCCTACCCTTCTAACAGAATCCGGAATATTAGAAGGTATTTGAAAGTCGTCACCAACATAGCGAGGCGACGGAGCGTAAAAGATAAATCCTAAATATTCAGGATTAAGGGAAGCAACATCCATGATATTATCTGCTTCACGCATACCACAAATTTTAACTGCTATCTTTTCTCCCGCGATCATCGTTTCAGTTCTGCTGTTCAGTTTTTCGCAATTCATCTATAAACTCCTTACAGGCTACTTCGGGGCGACTGTGTTGCATAAAATTCTGGCCCATCAGGAAGCCTTCAAATCCGTATCGCTTCAACTCAAGAATAGTCTTAACAGATTCAATTCCACTCTCTGAAACTTTCACAGCTTCGGCTGGAATGAGCTCGGCCAATTGCTTCGATACCTCGATACTTAATTCGAACGTTTTAAGGTTACGATTATTCACGCCAATCAGATCAGCTTCTGCATCCAGATTAACCTTTAGTTCGGACTCGTTGTGAACCTCCAGCAATACCTCCAGTCCAAGAGAATGTGCAAAAGAGCAAAGTTCTTTAAGCTTTTTTGCCTCGAGTGCAGCGGCAATCAACAGAATAGCATCGGCACCAATAGATTTTGCTTCAATGATCTGATATTCATCGATCGTAAAATCTTTTCGTAGTATAGGGCAAAAGTTATACTTCCTGGCCATCGTCAGGTCGTCGTTACTTCCTCCGAAGAACTGGTTGTCAGTTAACACGGAGAGTGCTGATGCGCCTGCCTGCATGTATCCAATAGATGTTCGTTCAACCGACACGTGTGCATTAATTATTCCCTTTGAGGGAGACTTCCGTTTAATCTCTGCAATGATCCCGGACTTATCTTCACGTTGAATGTATTTCCGGAGTGATACAGGTGGCGTTGCAAAGTAAATGCTTTGCTCCAGTAACTTTACCGGGTAGAGACTTTTCCGGTTGGCTACTTCTGTCTTCTTATGTTCGATTATCTGATCTAAAATATTCATCGTGCTAAATGAAATATTAATTGTTAGTATCCATTAGTTTTTTGAAAGATTGAAGCGCCTTTCCGGATGCCAACGCTTCTCTGGCCTTATCCATAGCATTCAATATTCCAGCCTTTTGATGTCCTGTGTAAAGCGCCATTCCGGCATTGGCAATAATTGCCGCATTTTGAGAAGCTGTACCTTTACCTTCCAGGACATTCATGAAAACTTTTGCCGATTCTTCAACTGTGTTACCACCACGAATGTCAACATCCGACAATTGAGGTAACCCTAGGTCTGCAGGTTCGATAATCTTCTCTCCGCCATTGAAAAAAAACTTTAGCGGTCCGGTAAGCGATACCTCATCATATCCATCTATGGAATGGAGTATTACAAAATCCTTATCTGTATTCTGATACAAGTAACCATACTGTCGCGCGAGTTCCAGACTAAATACACCTACAAGCTGTCGTGTCGGGAAGGCAGGGTTCACCATGGGTCCGAGCATATTAAAGAAAGTCTTTACCCCTAACTCCTTCCGTATCGGTGCCACATTTTTCATTGCAGGATGAAATAAGGGTGCATGCATAAAACAAATATTCGACCGTTCAAGACTTCGTTTCAACTCATCAATATTGTTCGTGAACTTGTAACCAAAAAACTCAAGTAAATTGGACGAACCGCAGGCAGAAGAAACACCATAATTTCCATGCTTCGCGACGGGCTGCCCTGCCGCAGCAACTACAAAAGAAGAAAGTGTTGACATGTTAAACGTATTCTTGCCATCACCACCGGTACCACACACATCCATTACCGGTTGTTCAAATCTTGCCGGAAGACAAAGTTCGAGCATGGCATCACGAAAACCCTGCAATTCATCTACGGTTATACTGCGCATCATGTAGACCGTCATGAATGCCGACATCTGACTGGGGTTGTACATTCCTGAAGCCAATTCGACCAATACATTTTTAGCCGACTCTTTTGAAAGAGAACGATGATCAATCAGCTCGTTTAATATATGTTTCATTGCGAATAGTTGAGAGTTTATTTTGTTATTAATGTGTAAGCCAGTTTTGAATCATCTTAGGTCCTTCCGGAGTCATGATCGATTCGGGATGAAACTGTAACCCTTTAACATCAAAACTGACGTGGCTCAAACCCATGATCAGGCCATCACCATTAACGGCAGTCACCTTCAGGTCGGGTGTAATACTTTCAGGCATGACGGCCCACGAGTGATAATGCGTTGCCTGAAAACTATCCGTGACGTGTTTAAAAAGGTAGTCACTGCGATCGCTTACCGTTCCGGTAGATGTCACACCATGAAGAACCTTCGGAATATTAAAAAGTTTAGCGCCATATACTTCAGCGATACCCTGATGCCCCAGGCAGATACCTAAGATACTTTTTGAGGAGCCATATTCCTTGACAACCTGTTTCATGATACCCGCTTCGTCGGGGATACCAGGACCAGGGCTCAGGAGTATCTTGTCATATTTTTTAACGGCTTCAACCTCTATTTTATCGTTGCGGAAAATATCTATCGGCTGTCCAAGCGCACGGATGATATGTACCAGGTTATAGGTAAACGAGTCATAGTTATCAATCACAAGAATTTTCATATCGAAGACTGGAGATTTTGTATAAGATTGTATTGGTTTAAAAAATTATCATTGTTGCTCTTGCTTGTCGCGAAGTTTCTGATAGCCATATAATGTT
Source organism: Chryseolinea sp. (assembly GCA_041747735.1). GTDB lineage: Bacteria > Bacteroidota > Bacteroidia > Cytophagales > Cyclobacteriaceae > Chryseolinea. The sequence continues at coordinate 16,305 of JBGTEP010000021.1, read as the reverse complement.
AAAGTCTGCTATATTTTTTCCGCCATCAACACTGCCTTTCGTAAGGCTGCGAGTTTGTTATTTACCTCTTGCAATTCACTCTGAGCATTTGATTTCGATACAACCCCAGCCCCTGCCTGAAAGATCAGCTTATTCTCGTGACTGAGAAACGTTCTGATCATGATCGCGTGGTTGAATGAGCCATCAAAACCTAAGAATCCAATTGCCCCCCCGTAGAAACTCCGGTTTACATTTTCGTATCGGTTGATCAACGTCATCGCCATATGCTTCGGTGCACCTGACAATGTACCCGCGGGAAAAGTATCTGCAGCCATACCAACTACTGAAGTATCCGGGGTCAGCGTACCCGTGACTTTAGAAACAAGATGAATGACATGGGAATAAAACTGAATCTCCTTAAAGACTTCTACCGTAACGTGTTCGGCATTGCGACTCATATCATTGCGAGCCAGGTCTACAAGCATTACGTGTTCTGCATTCTCCTTTTCATCTGCAGCCAGATTGGCGGCGATTGTAGCATCCTCCTGATCATTGCCCGATCTTCTGAAGGTTCCTGCTATGGGATAGATGTGAGCCTTCCCATGACTAATCTGTAGTTGAGCTTCCGGGGACGAACCAAATAACTTAAAGCTTCCATAATCGAAATAGAATAAATAGGGTGAAGGATTGATTGACCGCAACGATCGGTATACATTAAATTCATCACCTTTAAAACCTGTAGTAAATCTGCGGGAAAGTACAATCTGGAAAACATCTCCACGATAACAATGCTCTTTCCCTTTCTCGATAACAGAAAGAAATTCGTCATCACCCATGTTAGAAGTTTCCGTATCAGTAAGGGTAAAGCGGTAAGTAGCAAAACGATTGCTGAATAATATCTGTTCAATTTTATCAAGCGTACTCCTGGTTTCACCTGCCCCTTCATAAAAGTGTTCAAAAAGATTGAGCTCATTAGAAAAATGATCTACGATGATTACATAACGATAGAGTTTGTACAGAATATCGGGAATGTTTTCTTCCTGTTGCTGAACGGTAACGTCTTCAAAGAAACGGATGGCGTCATAAGCCATGTAACCAAACAATCCGCAGTTTGCATACTTTGATGGAATATTTTCAGGCTCAAAAGCATTTCTGAAATCTTCGAGCAACGTAGTGACCTGTCCTACTTCAGAGATCGTTTCCCTTTTAATACCTCCGTCCGGATACCTGACCTCTGCAGCCGTGCCCTTCACCTGGAAGGAAGCAATCGGATCGCAACAGATAAACGACAAGCTATTTTCATGGCCATGGTAGTCTGAGCTTTCGAGCAGAATACTTCCGGCATAAACATCCCTTATCTTTAAATAGATATTGACCGGAGTGAGCGTGTCGGCCAGGAGTTTCTTTGAGGAGGTTTTAAGTTTATATCTCATAAAAATCAATTAACAGATTATCCATAAAAAACGAAGGCCTGCTGTGAACAGCAGGCCTTCGGCTAATAAAAGTCATAACAAGGCTGTTCACATATCTCGTCTAGAGCTGTGCCACCACCATGCAATGTTTGTAAATCTTACCATAATCTTAAGCATCAGCTTTTTTCTTTGCTGCAGTTCTCTTTGGCTTTGCTTCTTCAACCGCTGCCGCATCTGCCGATTTTTTTGACGCACTGCGTTTCAGCTTCGCCTTTAACGCTTTCTTAAGTCTGGAATTACCATACGAATCTTTCCAGATCTTGCCTTTCTTCGATTTTTTATCCCCTTTACCCATTTCTTTCGTATTTGCGATGGCAATAATAGCAAAGTCTTTGGAAGATTAAAATTTGATGAATAAAAATTGGGGTATTTTAAATCAATCCCCCCCTTTATCCAATCTTTTTGAGCTTCACCTGAGTAAATGATCATACCGTAGCGTTATCTTTCCCGATAGGCTTTGTCCCATGATGGATGGATACACGACCCATTTCTTCAATCTAGTCATTCATCTTTCAGCACTACGGCCGGGTTAAGTGATGCCGCGCGAAGGGCGAGATAGCCCACACAAATCAAGGCTAGAAAAAGTTCTGCCACGCCAGCCTGGATGAAAATCCAGGGATTGATTTCAACCTGGTCGGCAAAAGTCATCAGCCACTGCTGCATCAGCCACCACGAAACCGGAGTAGCTATTATCAGTGAAATTATCAGCAGGCGAACGTATTGCGCATTAATCATCACATAAATCCGAAGCAGGGAAGCACCAAATACTTTGCGTATCCCTATTTCCTTTTTGCGTTTTTCCGCGGAATAGGCTACTAACCCTACCAGTCCGATAATGGCGATCACAATCGAAAGGACTGTAAAAACAGTAAATAAAGAGCCCATTTGCTGTTCCTGCTTATACCTCATCTTCAACTCCTCCTCATAAAAAGACGTTGAAAATGGAGTGGCGTCTGCCATCAAATTCCATTTTTGCTCAATTTGAGTGATCAACGCCGGAAGTTCATCCGTGTTATACCGTACTAATACTATCCTGTCGTCACCATAACTGTTTGAGTTATGATTAAAAAACATAAATGGCATAATGTTTTGGTGCAAGGATTGAAGATGGAAATCCTTTGCCACACCGATTACTTCCTGCGCACCGACTTCATCACCCAGATACAGGATCCGTTTACCCAAGGCTTCCTCGGGCGACCAGCCAAAAAACCTGGAGGTGGTTTCAGTAATTATAACAGCATCTTTGTCGGAAGGTCTGAGTTTATCAAATGTACGGCCGGATGCGAGCGACATTTTAGTAGTCTCAAAGAAGTGTTCGTCGATTTTATAGGCAGATATGGAAAGCTTCATATCATCGCCTTCGCGCATATAAATATCTTCAAACCCACCACGGATATCCATAGAAACAGAAGCGTTGGAAACTCCCGGGAATTGGGAAATTTCCTGTCGAAAGGATTCGAGCTGATTGCCCAGCTTATCGGCATAATTTATAACCAACAGGTTTTCCTTTTGAAATCCGACACTTCGCGATTGAAAAAATTCAAGTTGCTGAAATACGATCAACGTAGCAGCCATTAATGCAATCGAAATGGTGAACTGAAAGATGACCAGTCCGTTGCGCATACCCGACGACTTGATGCCGCTTGCTATTCTGCCTTTGAGCACTTGAGCGGGCCGGAAAGCTGTGAGGTAAAATGAAGGATATAATCCCGCCATAAAACCAATCACAATTGGGAGCGTAACAATAATCACGGCGTATTTACCGATGCTCCAGGCTGATAACGGAATCTCTATACCCACGAAAGGCTGGATGACGAGCCGAAGCAATTCCATCACACCCAGTCCAAAAAGCATCGAGACAGCGGTAAGCAAAATATGTTCAACCTGAAACTGTGCAATCAACGATCCCCGCATTAACCCAAGTGTTTTCTTTACGCCCACTTCTTTTGCACGCTTCGAAGCCCGCGCTGTTGATAGATTAATAAAATTCACAACGGCGATCAGAAGTATAAAACCGGCAATGATCCCGAGGATATACACATATTTTATATCACCGACCGGGCCAAGCCTGTTACCAATTTTATCGGAGTACAAATAAATATCCTGTACGGGTTGGAGTGTTACAATCCAGGCTCCTTTCTCCTGGAGAAATTCTTTATAATCCATCCGCAGCTTTTTGAATGTTGCAGGTGCATGTTGATCGGCAAATGTCTTTAACTTTTCATTTAATGCAATCGGATCTGCGTCTGGTCTTAGCTTCACATACGTAGCAACCTGTGTCCATATCCAACTCCACTCGAATTCCTTTATATTTGGATTCGTGGCCATTGAGAGCAAGTAGTCGAAATCAAAATGCTGATTTGAAGGTTGAGGTTCTGTAACCCCTGTAACTTCAACGGCTTTTCGGTCATCACCCACCTGAATAATTTTGCCTATCGCCGGTTCATCGCCAAACAGTCGCTTTGCTGCCTTTTCGGATAGAACGACCTTGTCTTTACCGATCAAAGCCGTTCGTGCATCGCCTTCTTTCAGTCTGAAATTAAAGAATGAAAAGAAATTGGAATCCGCAGCCAGAACATCGTCTTCATTGAAAGAAAGTACAGTACCATTGCTCAATGTATGCCGGACCACGAAAGAACCGGGTGTATTTACTCTGAGAACTTGCTCGATCTCCGGAAAGTCAGCTTTTAAAGCAATTGAAACTGCAGGACCCGTTGAACTGAAAATTTCCCCCGCCGGATCCCAAATGTTAGTCTGGTTAATTCGATACAATCTGGATACATCTTTATGCAGGTTATCGTAACTTAATTGGTGGGATACATACAACATCAGAACCATACTGGTTCCAAGTCCTAACGCAAGGCCTACTATCTTGATTACCGCATAATATCGTTCTCTGATGATACTTCGGACGGCGGTTTTTAAATGATTTATAAGCATGCTATGTTTTTGAGTAGGTTAAAAAAATTCAAATAATTATTCAGTACGCAGAGTTTCTGCCGGATTGGAAACAGCGGCTTGTGCTGAACGGTAACTCACCGTGAGTATGGCGATAACTAAAGTCGAAAATATGCCGATCACAAAAACAGTCCAAGGGATGGTTGTGTGGTACGCAAATCCGTTGAGCCATTCATTCATAAAGTACCATGTAAGTGGTGCGGCAACTAAAAATGCAATCAAAATAAGCTTCACAAACTCTTTTGAAAAGAGTACCATGATACTGCTCACTGAAGCACCGAGTACTTTTCGTATACCCACTTCTTTCAACTTCTGGCTTGCCATAAAAGAGATGAGCCCATACAATCCGAGGCACCCGATAAAAATTGAAATACAGGCAAATATTTTAAACAGTGTAAACCTCCGTTCGTCGTGCTTATAAAGTTCGGCAAGGTGCTGATCCAAAAACTTGTACTCAAAACTGTATTCCGGAAAAAGTGAGAACCAGTTTTCTTCAATGATACGTATCGTTTCACGAAAATTATGTGGGTTAATTTTATTGCGCAGGAAATTCCGCAAGGTTATAAGTAGATAATTTTTTATCATATTAACGTCACCTTTACCAAACCCAATGCCATAAAAATAATTACTTGTATATCAAAGTGTTATGATTGTATGTCGCAATACCGTCGTTCGAAGGTGTATTAATATCGTTACACTAATATGTTTGAATTCGATACAGCAATTGTAACTTGAGCAGCATATGAACAAAGGCAAGATATTAATTATCGATGATGATCGCGACGTTTTAGAGACCGCCAGGATGTTTTTGAAACAGGAGTTTGAAGAGGTTCGAATAGAAGCGAATCCGGAAAATATCCCTGCACTGCTGAAGGATAATGACTTTGATGTCGTGTTGCTGGATATGAACTTCAAGAAAGGCGTAAACGATGGTGAAGAAGGATTTCATTGGCTTAACCAGATTCTTAAAATTGACAATGAAGCCGTAGTGATTCTAATAACGGCATATGGCGAAGTCGACCTGGCAGTGAAGGCTATGAAAAACGGCGCCATTGATTTTGTGCTTAAACCGTGGAAAAATCAAAAATTACTCGCAACCATCAGGGCCGCAATGCAGCTTAGACAATCCCGGAAAGAAGTCCAGAAGTTTAAGTATGTACAGGAAAAATTAAGCGATGACATCGACCAGCCCTTCATTGATTTCATTGGCGAATCGCCCGCCATTCAAAGGGTACACGAAATGATAGACCGTGTCGCTGGCACGGACGCAGATGTTTTGATACTGGGTGAAAATGGAACAGGTAAAGAACTGGTCGCTCGATCCATCCATAGGAAGTCCGATCGCCGTGATAAAGTCTTTATCAGCGTAGACCTGGGAGCCATTACCGAATCGCTTTTTGAAAGCGAACTCTTCGGACACGTGAAAGGAGCATTTACCGATGCAAAACAAGACAAACCCGGTCGGTTTGAAATTGCTGCCGACGGAACGATCTTTCTTGATGAAATCGGAAATCTGCCACTCTCCCACCAGGCGAAGTTGTTAACGGTTCTTCAACATCACAAAGTACAACGGGTTGGATCCAATAAAGAAATACCTGTCAACTTCCGTTTGATCTGCGCCACCAATATGCCCGTTAATGAAATGGTATTTGAAAAGAAATTCAGGCAAGACCTCCTGTATCGTATTAATACCGTTGAAATTCGTGTGCCATCACTTCGCGAGCGTACAGAAGACATCCCGTTATTGATGGATTACTTCCTGCAGCGATACGGTCAGAAGTACAAGCGACCGGGCATGAAAGTGGATAAACCTGTTATGCAGAAACTCAAAAAATATCCCTGGCCCGGAAACATTCGTGAACTTCAGCATGCCGTCGAAAGAGCTGTCATTTTAAATGATGGAAAACTGATACAGTCCGCCGAATTACTCATTAACAACTCATCCCTTCACACAAAAAAAGAAAGTCAGCCTATGACTATGGATGAAATGGAAAAACAATTTATCCGCCAATCTCTGGAAGATCATACCGGAAATGTAAGTAATACAGCCCGGACGTTGGGTATGACCCGGACAGCGCTTTATCGAAGAATGAAAAAACATGGACTCTAACGGAAAAGCAGTTACACTATGACCTCACGGAGCTTCACTGTACAAACAGTTTTTCGTATTATACTGTTGATTGCCAACATCTTTTTGCTCGTCTGGATCTTAGGCGATAACCGGCTATTTTTTAATCAAATCATTTTATCGCTCTTCCTGATCGTCCAGATAGTTGAGTTGATACGTTATGTAAATCGCACAAACCGCGAGTTATCCCGGTTTTTCCTGGCCATCAGGCATGGTGATTTTTCTATAAACTTCAAGTACGATCCTATTGGGAAATCCTTTAAAGAACTTCAGGAAAGTATGGCGGGAATTATCGATGCCTACAAACTGGTTAAGATTGAAAAAGAAGCACAGTATCATTTCCTGCAGATGCTCGTGAATCAAATCCAGATTGGCATTATCTCTATTACTGATAATACCGTAACGCTTATGAACCCGACTGCCGAAAGGTTGCTGCATATAGAAGGCTTAAAAACCTGGTCCCTTATTCAGCAGTACAATCCAGGCTTTGCCAAGGAACTAAGTGCATTGGGTGAAAACGGAAGGAAGCTTGTGGAATTAAAATCCGAAAGCGAAACTAAACTTTTAGCTATTGATGTGAGTACACAGACTATCCTGGACAAGCAAAGTAAGCTTATTACCTTACAAGACATTAATGCAGAAATTGAGCAAAAGGAAATCGAAGCGTGGCATAAACTAATCCGGATTCTGACACATGAGATAATGAATTCCATTACTCCTATTGCTTCCCTCACCGAAACCATGCAAAGTATGTTAACGGATCATGAGGGGAAACAGAAATCCTTAGCATCCTTAAATGATGAAACCATATCTGATATCCGATTTTCGTTACATACCATCCAAAACCGAAGCGAAGGATTGCTACACTTCGTTGAAAACTACAGGAAATTAACAAGGATTCCCAAGCCCGTAAAAGAACCGGTTAATGTATCCGCCTTTCTGATAAACATTGAAAAGCTGATGAAAGAGAATCTTGAGCGTCAAAGCATCACGCTATCAGTCGTCTCGGAAGATGAACTTTTAACGGGCAACTTTGATCCCGTTCTATTGGAACAGGTGATTATCAACCTGATTACTAACAGTACACATGCGCTTGCTCATCGTAATGATAAAAACATTCAGTTAAGAGCATACCGCCATGAAAATCATCTTACACTCGAAGTAACTGACAACGGCAAGGGTATACCGGAAAATGAATTGAATGAAATCTTCATCCCTTTCTTTTCTACTAAAAAAGAGGGTTCAGGTATTGGTCTGAGCTTATCGAAACAGATTATCAGTTTGCACGGTGGACGTATCAAGGTTACCTCCAAAGCAGATCAGAGCACTTCGTTTTATATACAATTGAGAAACGATTCTTGAATGTCTTGTTCAAAAAATCTGTATCAACTTGAAGCTTTGATAGCAAAGCTAATTTTTTGAGCCAGATAGTTTTGCAATACACAAAGCGCATTGATTTAACGCACTCTGTGTCTGCAAACAATTATTCCTCAAGTGTTACGGCCGTTTCCAGGTTAACTTTCACGGACAAATGACCTATGAAGTTTTACTTTATTAAGTTTCGCATGGATGTGTAAGTTGAAAGTTTTAACTTCGTTTTAACTCTTGGATGCTGCTATCCCCGGCCAGAACCCTGAACAGATTTGAATTTTGTTTAGCAGATACCCTGAACTAAAACATCTTTTATATGGACTATTTAAAAAAAATCAAAACGGCGTTTGAGCTACATTCTGTGGAAGAGATACAGGAATGTTTTGAAAATGGAATTAGTCCAAACGAAGTGCTCTATGATAAACCCCTTATCTATGATTTAATAAATATGTACACACGAGGTCCGTCATTCAAGAGATGCATTAAAGCATTTGTAGACTATGGTTTGGAATTTAATGACAAAGTCTTGTTGTCTGTTCTACTTGACGATTCGGCTCAACTTGACACTCTTTTAGCATCCAATAAAGACGCACTACAAAAAAAATATTCTTTTGATTGCGCTTTCACTCCACTTTACGAAGTTTCGCTATTACATATCTGTGCAGAATATAATCATTTAGCATGTGCTGAGACCCTTGTAAAAAATGGAGCTGACATCAACACGCAAGCCGGTTTTGATGCTAATGGCTTTGGAGGGCACACTCCTGTTTTTCATACCGTCAATCAACATACGAATAGTTGTGTTGATGTATTGAATTTTCTTATTTCAAAAAAGGCCGACTTAAACCTGACTGTACAAGGACTTATTTGGGGTAAAGGTTACGAATGGGAGACATTCATTCCTGCTGTGAACCCCATAAGCTATGCCATGATGGGACTTCTCCGACAATTCCAACGAACCGAAAAACAAATCTACGAGGTTGTGTCCTTATTGTTGAAGGTGAATTACGGAATTGACTATACTCCCTCTAATATTCCTAACAAATATCTTAAACATTGAGCGGGCGAGTAAAACCGTGATAATAATAGATAAGATAAATAAAATCGTGGGAATTATAAGCAATGTGTTCATGATTAAATTCTCCTTGATGTAACGATTTACTTCTGTTGATTAGTCTTGAAATACAGATTCCGAGCATGTCGTTTGATTTGGAAGCCGGTTCATAAACACTTTAACCGTTCCGCCCGTAATTGCCCACTACTATGAGATAAAATACCTCACTTTCCTGATACCGATAATAAGGTGAGTTTAAGTTGAATGATTTTCGCATCGTTAAATAAACCATTTATCCAGTTTAAGTTACCCAGTGATATCCTGCCCTCTTGCTTACTACTCTAATGAATATGAGGCATTGAAGGCAGCACACAATCATTCAAAACAATTGAACCACTTCTTTTCGACTACTTGTTTCTGATCGATCATTAGTGAGCACATCTATTTTACCGGTTTGATGCATATAAAAATTTTGCGGATAGATAATTGCTCTATTAAAATACCGGTCTACGATATATTGAATAGACCAACATTAATCTCAAAAACTCCATGAATTTCAAACTCATTAATGCAGTCATTGCAATCATTGTTACAGCCAGCGCAGCTGGAGCACAATCTATCAACATTGGTATAAAAGGTGGTTTGAATTTATACACCCTTAATGGTACAAATGATGGATCCTATGAAATAAAACCTTCTTTTAACATCGGCTTGCTCGGTCATATTCACATAGCCGATCACTTTGCTTTGCAACCTGAGGTGGTCTTTTCTGGTCAGGGAACTAAATATGGTAACGATCTTAACCTAAACCTCAATTACATTAATGTTCCATTGCTGTTTCAATATATGTTTGACAATGGATTCAGACTACAGGCTGGACCCCAGTTAGGCTTTTTACTGAGTGCTAAAGCTGACGATCGAGATGTGAAAGATAATTTTAAAAGTGTGGACTTTGGATTAGGCCTTGGTGCCAGCTATGTACATCCGCCTTCAGGTTTTGGTGTAGATGCCCGCTATAACCATGGCTTCACAGATATCACTGAAAACAATAATACCGAATCATACAACAGGGGATTTCAACTTGGTGTATTTTACCTTTTTAATCATAAGTCATAGTCATAGTCGTACTGTAAGTAGGACTCATTGACACAAATGTTCTACATTGCACTGTATCGCTGCTTGCCGATATTACAAATAAATCACAAACCAAACCAAACCTTAACCTATTCACCATGTCAACACCTTCATCCCCTAAAAAAATAACCTGGATTATCGGCCTAATCCTGGGAATCCTGGGAATCATTGGCCACTATGCTCATGTGGAGATCCTTACTCAATATAACTATGAGCTTTTGTTGAGTGGATTTATAGTACTCGCCTTGGGAACTACCTTCAAGGAAATTTAAAAGAATTTTATTTTAGACAGAAACCCATCGTCCCTGACGGTGGGTACTGTTCTGTATGCTAACTGCGTATTTTCACATCATTCATGATGTAGAGTATGGCAATAGGTGGCGGTTTCTGTACGTTTTCGGCGGGATCTACTTCAATTATTTTTTATCTGAAGTTGAAGAATGTAACGACGTTTATAAAATACGGTCCACTACAGTTTAGGCTGGAAATATTGGCGAACTGCATGGTGAGATATGGCCAGGGTATGTTTTTTGGATTCAGTTTTAAGTTACATCACCAAGTACAAGATTGATAGCACCTGACTTCATACTTTTTATATAGCCTTTTGCACTTCTCATCCGGAGCGATATTCTTCTTGGTCTGATTTACTCATGGCATGCCGAAACTCACGTCTCTTCGCAAAGAAGGAATCCACAAGTTGAATCGTGTGTATTCCTTTGGCAAAGATTCTACCTTGATCCAACCACCGAGTTTTAACACTACTTCTTTGACGATGTACAATCCCAATCCCGAACCTGTACCATACTCTGTTGCGCGGTAAAACATCTGGAAAATCTTTTCCAGATGAGTGTCCTCAATACCAATTCCGTTATCCTCGACTTGAATTGATGCACCCTCCTGATTTAACTCTACGCGAATCCTTATCTCACAACACATTTTTGCTGGATCTCTAAAATTCACTGCATTCGACATCAAATTAGCAAAAACAATTTCCAACCGCTTTTTGTCCGAATGAAACACCACGCCCGTTTCAGCACGGTAGTCAATCTCTAAAGCAATACCCTTTTCAGGTGAAATAATTTTGTTTCCTTCTTTTTCCAGAAAGGTTTTCAAATTCAGGAATTCTGAACTGAGCTGTAGCCTGGCATTCTGGGAGTAATCTAGAACTTCCCGTATGAATAAATCCAATTTAAAGACGCTGTCACGCATTCGGATGAGATAATCACGCAGCCTGAAATTCATTTCTTCACGCCCTGCAATATTGATCAGTCCAAGAAGACTCGCCAGGGGTGCACGAAGATCATGCGAGACACTATAGACAAAAAAATCCAGCTCCTGGTTTGTCTTCTTCAATTCATGAAATTGATCCTGCAATCTCACTTCAGAAATCTGCCGCTCAATAGCACTGCCAATCATACTCGCTGCGGCCTGCAACGCACCCAACTCTGCCTGAGACCATCCCCGTACCCGATCGCATTGATCAAAGCCAATAAAGCCCCACCACGTGCCCGAAACAAAAAACGGAATTACTGCAAATGCCTTGATGGACTGTGATTCCAGCAGTTCACGTTCATCATCTGGAAAACTATCTGCTGTACCCGACACGGATTTCCCGCAACTCATCAGGTCAATCCAGCGCTGAAACCCGGCAGCCCCAATCTCCATTTCTTTCAGATCCGGATTATCAATTTGTGGAGTAATCCCCTGCGCACACCATTCGAATACCAGACTGGTCAGAAGTTTTCCTTCTATATTATGATTATGCCGAAAAACGTACACCCGGCTTGAGGCAGAGGCCTCTCCTAGCCGGCGAAGAATTTCATCGATCCGTGATGCCCAATTGTTAGTGGAGAGCAATTCTTTCGCGGAAAAGGCTACAGCATCCAATAACTGCTCTTTTTGATCAACTGATCTTTGTGCCTGACTGGCAGAATCTTTCAATGGATTACCTCGTATTTGGTTCAACCTGATTTCCCGTAAAAGTAACAATCAGGTCGCATCTTCCGGTGATGTATTATATAAATGCGCACTGGTTCATTACGTCGGTACTTTTGGCACATCAAGTAATGGTAATGATTACATTTCCGGTTTTATGCCCCCCTTCAACATATCTATGCGCTGAAGTGGTTTGTTCGAGCGGATACCGCTTATCGATAACTGGTTTAATCTTGCCTGATGCAATCAGATCGGCAATGTAATTCAGGTCCACTACTCTTTCAGCTGCGAACGCAAAAATCACTTTCTTTTGGGTTGTCCAGGATGTCCAAAGTCCCTTAAGCATTCTTGTCGGATTTGTATTTGCCATCAGGTAACAGCCGTCATCCTGTAGTGCTTCAATACATCCGGAGTATGAACTGCCATACACTACATCAAAGATCACATCGTATTTTTTACCCTGCTTTGTAAAATCTTCATTTTTATAGTCGATCACATAATCAGCACCAATACTTTTAAGTATATCTAGTTTGTCCGCACTATCTACCGCCGTTACTTCCGCTCCAAAAAGTTTCGCGAACTGAATACCATATGTACCGATACTTCCCCCTCCTCCGATAATTAACACTTTCTGACCTCCACGTATGTTTGCCATCCTAAGAAAATGAAGTGCATTAATCCCGCCGACAATAATAGTTGCTGCATCTTCGAAAGTTATTGACTCAGGTTTGATCGCCAGTGCTCCGCTTGCTTTTACTTTTTTATACTCAGCATTGGATCCCATTTGTATTCCGGCCGACCCAAATACAGCATCACCAATCTTGAACGAGTTAACAGTTTTACCCACCGATTCAACAATACCCGAAAACTCCATGCCTGGGATAAGATTCTTTGGCTTATTATATCCCATAATTAACCTCACAGGAATTCTAGTCCACATAGGTAATGTCAGATTACGCAGCTCACAATCGCCCATCGTAACCGTTGCAGCACAAACTTTAATCAATACCTCTGTGTCCCCGGGGACGGGTTTGTCTACTGTAACCAGTTGAAGAACCTCCGGTGGCCCATAGGCTGTACAAACTATTGCTTTCATAATGAGCAGTGAAATTTTAATTAATATAATAAGTGTCAGTGTAAGCCCCGAAGCATTAGGTCAACGAGGTTTCCCTCATTATTGCTTTTAGTTCCCTATCTAAAAAGCTCTATTGCAATTAATACATGTCATAGATAATACCTATATCACCATAAAAATCATCAATTTGATTTATAACCTGTATAATCGTAACCTTGAATTAGTTTTACCTAAGGCCGTTAATTTCAACTGGCGATTTACCTTCTAATCTATCGTAACCAACACAATTAATCTATAAAAATGGAAAAACACACCGATTCGAACTCAACATTAGCAGACGTTAACACCAGCGATGCGAAGTGCCCTTTTACCAGCGGTGCACTTAAGAAATCCGCAGGTGGCGGTACGAGAAACCGTGACTGGTGGCCTAATCAGCTTAACTTAAGCATCCTCCGTCAACATTCAACTCTCTCAAATCCAATGAGTGAGAATTTTAATTATGCTGAAGAATTTAAGTCACTTGACCTCAAAGCAGTAAAGAAAGACATCTTTGATTTGATGACTGCTTCACAAGACTGGTGGCCAGCTGATTACGGGCATTATGGTCCGTTCTTCATCCGTATGGCATGGCATAGTGCCGGTACCTACAGAATCGCCGACGGCCGTGGTGGCGCAGGTTCGGGTACCCAACGCTTTGCACCCCTGAACAGTTGGCCTGACAATGCCAGTCTTGACAAGGCAAGATTGCTTCTCTGGCCCATCAAGCAAAAGTATGGAAAGAAACTTTCGTGGGCTGATCTAATGGTCCTCACCGGTAACTGCGCGCTTGAATCTATGGGCTTGAAGCCTTTTGGTTTCGGAGGTGGACGAGAAGACGTATGGGAACCAGAAGAAGATATATATTGGGGTTCTGAAGGTGAGTGGTTGGGAGACAAACGCTATTCTGGCGACCGCGAACTGGAAAACCCCTTGGGTGCTGTTCAAATGGGACTCATTTACGTTAACCCGGAAGGTCCTAACGGGAAACCTGATCCTATTGCAGCGGCACGGGATATCCGCGAGACTTTCGCGCGTATGGCGATGAATGATGAAGAAACTGTTGCCCTTATCGCCGGCGGTCATACTTTCGGAAAAACTCATGGAGCGGCCGATCCAGCCAAATACGTTGGTATAGAACCCGCGGGTGCTAGCATTGAACAACAAAGCCTAGGCTGGAAAAACTCTTTCGGTAGTGGAAAAGGAGCTGACACAATCACCAGTGGCCTTGAAGGAGCCTGGTCAACCACACCTACAAAATGGAGTAATAACTTCTTCGAGAATTTGTTCGGATTTGAATGGGAGTTGACAAAAAGTCCCGCCGGTGCATTTCAGTGGAAACCAAAAGCTGGAGCAGGTGCTGGTTCGGTACCGGATGCGCACGATCCTTCAAAGCGTCATGCGCCTACCATGCTTACAACGGATCTCGCGTTAAGACTAGATCCTGCATACGGAAAAATTTCAAGACACTTTTTCGAAAACCCTGAAGCATTTGCTGATGCTTTCTCGCGTGCATGGTATAAGCTTACACACCGTGATATGGGACCGATAGTCCGCTACCTTGGACCAGAAGTACCGAATGAAGAATTAATTTGGCAAGACCCTATCCCTGCGGTTACCCATCCACTTATTGATGATAATGACATTGCTGCATTGAGGGCTAAAATCCTTGGTTCAGGATTGTCTGTATCGCAGTTAGTTTCAACGGCATGGGCATCCGCATCTACCTTCCGTAGTTCCGATAAACGCGGTGGTGCAAACGGCGCACGGGTTCGCCTTTCACCACAAAAATATTGGGAAGTCAATAATCCTGATCAACTAACAAAAGTTCTGGATAAACTTGAAGGTATTCAGAACGAGTTTAACAGCGCGCAGTCAGGTGGCAAGGCCGTATCAATTGCTGACTTAATTGTTCTGGGAGGATGTGCAGCCATTGAAAAAGCCGCAAAGAATGCTGGTCATGATATCGTAGTACCTTTCACACCAGGACGTGCTGATGCTTCACAGGAACAAACTGATGTTGATTCATTCCGTGCACTCGAACCATCAGCAGATGGCTTCCGCAATTATTTTAAACCCCACCATTCAGCTTCGTCAGAAGAGATCTTGGTTGATAAAGCACAACTGATGACTTTGACTTCACCTGAAATGACAGTTCTTGTTGGTGGTATGCGAGTGCTCAATACAAACTTCGATCACTCTAAACACGGTGTATTTACTGACCGGCCAGAGACGCTCTCCAATGACTTCTTTGTGAACCTACTGGATATGGGCACAACCTGGAAAGAGAGCGCGGTTTCCAAAAATGTATTTGAAGGCCATGAACGTGCTACAGGCAATCTCAGGCGCACGGGTACCCGCGTCGATCTGATTTTCGGTTCTAACTCAGAACTCCGGGCCCTTGCCGAAGTTTATGCATGTGATGACTCTCAGGAAAAATTCGTGAAGGACTTCGTAGCAGCATGGACGAAGGTGATGAACCTCGATCGTTTTGATTTGAAATAGTATACAACGGCTGCGCTGACATATTGTTATGACAATTCATGCGTAGAATACCTTGATTAAAGGTGGTCTGAAAAGGCCACCTTTTTTTGTACATGGATTTCAATACCACTTGCAAGAACTTTTAGTTAAAAAAGTTCTTTTAATTAATTATTGCTGGATCACACACCTCCAGAATATATCATTATAAAAAACATGTTCCATTAATCACGTCGTGGCATCCCAATTCAAAGCTTTGATGTGAATCACTCCATCGTCTACCGCATTTGGTTGGTAATAAATCAACATTCACTACTATGCTATTTCTCATAAGAATAATAGCCCTGAAGGGGCTCACTATATCAACATCCCGTATAAACGGGATGTTGATCAAACTATGATAGCCCCAGCCCTGAAAGGGCGACATCTGCTACTCCCATACATAACGTTCATCAAAATCCACTTTATACTTTATCAAAAATGCCCGGTACTCATCCTGAAATGTTTTCGTTTTATGGTGTTCTTTCTGATTAACGATGTAGTGGAGATTCCGCGTAAACTGACCACTTCATTTCGTTTCAATGTGACCACCTGATTTCGCGGCAAAGTGACCACCGTTTTCCGCAGCAAAGTGACCACCTAATTTAAGTAAAAATGCATTGAGATCGGTTGATCTTAAAGT
>JBGTEP010000020.1:0-4224 GCA_041747735.1 Chryseolinea sp. | reverse complement strand
CCCTTATTAAAACTTTATTGAAATCTCAAGATGTCCGCCGAGTCCTTCAGTAATAATTCTCTGAAGTGTCGAGAAGCGAACGTCCTTCAAGTCTTTTTCAAGTTTTGAAATGTACGACTTATTTGTCCCCGATAATTCGGCCACTTGTTCTTGTGTCAGTCCCTTTTTTTGTCTTGCTTGCTGAATAAGTACTCCAAGTTTGAAAGCCTCATATTCAGCTTCAAATTTGTCCCGTTTTTTTGTCCCTCTTTTACCAACTTTGTTGTCGATAAATTCACTTAGACTTGTTAAGTTTTTTTTCTTCATAATATTCTCGTTTTATTTTCAAGCCTCTGTCAATTTCCCGTTCTGGTGTCTTTTTTGTTTTCTTTTGAAATCCATGTCCGATGACAACTAAATTATTGTCATCGAAAAAACAGAATATTCTAAAGATGTCATTACCGCTTTGAATTCTAATCTCATAAAGTCCATCGGTTCCCTCCAAATGTTTGAAATAGATTTCGGGGATTCTGTCCAGGTCTTCAATTACTCTTAATGTCCAAAGTATTTTCCTCTGAATCTTAATCGTCTGGGCTGAATAGAACTCATTAAAATAGTTCTTATAGAAGAAGAGTCCTCGTTTTCTATCCACAGGCCAAAGGTAATAAAAGTAGTCCAATTGGACAACTACCCCTTTGAAGAATTTTGAGGTCAAATGGATGGGCTGTTCTGGTTTGAGTTTTCTGTATAGAATTTTTGTGGCATGAATAACCATGTGCTGGGGGTTGGTGTGGGAGTGTCTTTTCTCAAGACCCAAGACTTAAGACTCAAGACTAATTCGAGGCGAACGCCTTCGCAAATTCACAGGAGTGCAAAATTGTAATCCTGGATAATTGCTACGGCGCGCAGGCATCCCCAGATTCGAGCTTAATATCCTTGGATAACGTACACACACATGCAACGAATCTTCCGAATACATATTTTGTCGGTTATATTTTCCATGTTACTTCCCGTTCATTTCAAAAACCGTTTGATAGGCAGATTGCATGCGCGCTATTTCTTCATCTGTCAGCTTGGCAAAGCGTTCGCGCCTGCGTTTTGGAAAAGCGCCATTATTTTGATGAAGGAAAGTAAGCATCATATTAATATCGCGGTCTGGCATATCTACGATATTTTGCAATTCCTTTTTTGCTTCGTCGTAACGCTGAATAAAAAGTAATTCTTCTGGCATGTCCTCGGCAATCGTAGCATGGATTGTTTCCAGTAAGTACACGCATTGTTCGGTCAGGTCCGGGTAACGGTAATACCCTTCTATTTGTTCTAGATTAGTAATGGTAATCGTTGTGTCTTCGGCGCGCTGATACCTTACTCTTTGCATTAAAGGCTTTGAATATTTTTCCAGTATCCCTTCATAGTCTCGGATGTGGTTCAGCATATGCGCCGATACCGGTATAATCATTCCCTGCGGCACGAGTTCATCATGAGCCAGTACATCGTGTATCAGGAAGCGATGAATCCTTCCGTTTCCATCTTCGAATGGATGAATAAATACAAATCCGAAAGAAAGGATTGCCGCGCGAATTTCTGCTGGCGCACCCGCGGACTTGGTTGCTAACTCTGACAGTGCGGGCATCGTGTCATTTACTATCGAAGGCGGCGGACATATGTAATCTATTTGCTCGAGTCCATTAGGTAAGGATGCCCCTACATAATTTTGAAAATTACGATATCCAGCGGCGCTAAACCGGGGATCAACTATTGTATTTTGTAGCGTGATCAATCGTTCTCGAGAGACCATTTGTTCGTTGGGCTCAGTGCCGCCATGGCTTAGTAGCGTAATGAACTTTTCCATTCTGTCCGGAGAAGGTGTTTCTCTTTCGATTTCGTAGGATGACCGGGTCTCTTTTTTATAGAGGTAATTTATGACACGCTGAAAAATCTCGGGATCATAGCTCTTCCTTAAGTCTCGCACTAGTTGTTTGGTGTCGATGTCCAGGAGTTCATTCAACACCTTGGTCCTCCGGACAATTGGGCAATATGCGGGGGTGCCTAGTAGATTGTTGTTTATGCGCCAGCGCGCGTCTTTTTCAATCGTGCCGGTGACATAGCGATCTGCGTCCAGAAGATCTACATAGTTTCCTGAAACCGGTCTTGATAAAGTTAGCGGGATACCAGTTAGGAATTCATAAAGAAAACCGATGGCTCGCCGATATCGGCCGGCCGGTGATCCTTCGATATATTTGACGACGTCTTGATTAAGTATATTTTGGAATACAGCCTTAAAAAAGTCCAGATTGATATCATCGTATTTAAGGCTAAATTCAAAGTGATCGAGCGGCGTATTCGGCACTGCGTATTTAGCACCGAAAGTCTCTTCGATATTTCCTCGTGATGTCAGTTCAACCAGGTTGCTGGTTCCAATATAGGAGCTGTGAGTCAAGGTGAATTCGATGAGATTGAATCGTTGTTTCAGCCATTCGGAACCTGTTGGGGTAGTGTTCATGAAAGAGATGCTATTTCAGTAATTTTGATATCAGTGCTAGTAAAATTAATATTTCATGCGAGAATTTAGGTAAAATTGATACAAATAGGCTATTTAATGATAAATCGTTAAAACTATGGCTTAAAGAAGTTTAAGGCGGTAAAATTGATATCAGTACGAGTAATATTGATAAAACGTTAACTAGAGAAACAGTAAAATTGATTAACACCGTCAAAAAACAACTTTCAGGGCATCCAAATTACAGCCGGTAAGAGAGTTGATTTTTGAGATCGAATACCCCTCGCGGCGCACTTCATGATACATGATCCATTTGGCTAAGTGTGCATTCATTTTAATTCGCTGGTTTTAAACCTGCGAATCTCCATTACCTGGACACTATTGTTGCCATTTTCTGTACACTGTATTTGCCAAAACTGGACAATGTTATTTACCAGTTACAGAAGTGCCTGCTTCGATCCATGGCGAAGGTACTTCAACTTTCCTTTTTTCTCCTAACTTTAGTTGGGGGCTATATGCAGTAGAAAAATCGCGCCAACGCAATGATGGTTCGTAGTACAAAAGTTAGAATGTTTCAGATTTATTGATCTGATGTGAGAATGTTAAAGTCTACCCCTGGCTGAACGTATGGATGATTTGGTTTGGATGATGTTTGACACAAGAAAGATATGGTTTACCAATTTATTTTTAGGTCAACCCCGTAAGGGGTGTTATATTGGTAGAAATGAATTCCTTAACCATTTTCTACGCGCCAGCGGAATGATTGTTCGGGGTGTAAAAGGTAGCTTGGCGCGGAACGTATGGAATGATGCGGGTTAGGATATGGACTGGGCCGGCCGTTGCATGTAGGGTGTACGTTATGCAAACTTCTTAAGCCGAATCTGGGGTGCCAACCCCCTGGCCCCTTAAGGGGGAAATTTATCCTGGGTTGGATTCGGTATTAAAAATTAAACCATTACAACGATTAAGCAACTATGCATTCTTTAAACAATCTTTAATTCACAGATGCATTCAAGTCCCCTCTAGGGGATTTAGGGGTAGACGCGTAAAACTAAGACTGTTGTCATGTAGCCATTGGCTTAATGTATGGATGATTCGGTTTGGATGATCTTTGACACAAGAAAGATATGGTTTACCAATTTATTTTTAGGTCAACCCCGTAAGGGATGTTATATTGGTAGAAACCAATCCCCACCAATTCTCCACGCACCAGCAGAATGATTGTTCGCGGTGTAAATGGTAGCTTGGCGCGGAACGTATGGAATGATTCGGGTTAGGATATGGACTGGGCCGGCCGTTGCATGTAGGGTGTACGTTATGCAAACTTCTTAAGCCCGAATCCGGGTGCCAACCCCCTGGCCCCCTTAAGGGGGAAATTTATCCTGGGTTGGATTCGGTATTAAAAAATCAGCAGAACAATTCAGCAGCTGTTCATTTTAAAACACTGATGAATTCACAGATGCATTCAAGTCCCCTTTATGGGATTTAGGGGTAGATACGTAAAACTAAGATT
Source organism: Chryseolinea sp. (assembly GCA_041747735.1). Taxonomy (GTDB): domain Bacteria; phylum Bacteroidota; class Bacteroidia; order Cytophagales; family Cyclobacteriaceae; genus Chryseolinea. The sequence continues at coordinate 232 of JBGTEP010000020.1, read as the reverse complement.
GTTGTGATTTAGAAATTACCTAAACTGTAGAAAGGTTCCGCTTAGACGATCTTTGAACAAGCGAATGATATGGTTTACCAATTTATTTTTAGGTTAACCCCGGAGGGGTGTTATATTGGTAGAAACCAATCCCCACCAATTCTCCACGCGCCAGCGGAATGATTGTTCGGGGTGTAAAAGGTAGCTTGGCGCGGAACGTATGGAATGATGCGGGTTTGATAATCTGATGTGA
>JBGTEP010000019.1:0-25440 GCA_041747735.1 Chryseolinea sp. | reverse complement strand
AATTAAGCCTTGTTTTTTTCTTGAGGTCGCTGCTACTTTGTATCCATCGGATAATAGTCGTTGAATAAGGTCTGCACCTAATCCTTTCGATGCGCCGGTCACGAACCACACTTTGTCATTTTGATGTTTTTCAGTTTTCATACTTGAGATGATTTGACTACAAAATTGGCCTTTACCGGCCGGAACAATTGTGTCCAATACTTGCTTTGTTGTAGTCAAATCTCAGATAATTCATTACCGTGCATAAATTTTGTTTTCATAGGCACATTTTTTTTAAGAAGCAAGTATTCATTGTTGCCAACTTCCAACGGGCAATTTAATCCACACTAGTAGTCCAATCACTCCAACGTAAGGCGATTAAACATACTCTAGACTCCATTTAACACCGAATACATAGTGGCACATTAAGTGCAACCAAGTGAGATAAGACCATGCTTAATGCATTCTTCTTTGAGACGGTTGGAGAAAGATTTGAACTGAGAGAGAGATTAAAAAATTGGGAGAGTGTTATGAATAAACTTGAAAATAAAGTAGCCATCATTACAGGTGGCGCAGGTAGCATTGGACAAATTACCGCGAAGCATTTTTTAGCAGAGGGTGCAAGAGTTCTTCTGGTTGACATCAATGAAGATGATCTAAAAAAAGCGACTTCCGAATTAGCTAGTGATGATGTAAAGTATTGCGTAGCAGATGTAACCAAATCATCGGATGTGGAACGTTATGCGCAAGAAGCGCTCAAGTTGTTTGGTAAGATTGACGTGTTCTTTAATAATGCAGGTATAGAAGGTGTAGTAAAGCCTATTGTTGACTACCCTGAAGAAGTATTCGACAAAGTCATTGCTGTGAATGTGAAAGGAGTTTGGCTGGGGAATAAACATGTTCTGCCTCACATGAACGATGGCGGAAGTATTATTATCACGTCATCTGTATCAGGTATTAATGGCAGTCCAAACGTGAGCGCATATATCACCAGTAAACATGCAAATGTTGGAACTATGCGCGCGACAGCTATAGAGGCCGCGCCGCGGAAAATTCGTGTAAACACCGTTCATCCCTCTCCTGTCGATAATCGCATGATGCGATCTTTAGAGGATGGATTCGCTCCAGGAGAAGGTGCTGCTGTAAAAAAACAGCTTGAGCTCACTATTCCATTGGGACGTTACGCAGACCCTGTTGAAATCGCAAGGCTGGTTTTATTTATGGCTAGTGACGATAGTCAGTTTATAACCGGCACTACACAAGTAATTGATGGCGGCCTTAGTGCGCAATAGATCTCCCAGATCAAGGTACTGACGCTTCCATTTTTAAACCTCCAATAAAATTGATGTTGAGTGATTGCTTATTCTTTTGCGGCGGTTTGAATTGTTTACACTTAGCAACAAGAGACGAGGTTACAAAAAGCATAGCACCTAAACTCTTTATTTTAAAACCGATACTTATGAAAAAACTATTTTTACTCTCAATATCATTGCTATCCTTTATTCATTTTGCGTTTGGGCAAACCCGGAGTGTTGTGTTCAATTATGATCAATCCAATTTTGATAACAACCAACCATTACCTGTCGCAACGAATTTTGTCATTACGGGCCCTGTAAATAATCAGGTAACCATGGTTGAGGTTAAGATTTTTACTGATAAGCCAAAATCAAATGAGGATCCGCTTTACCAAAGTGTATGGAAACAGAATTCCGCTAAGAAAGAAAGCAATTTTTTTATTCCAATAAATTTTAAACTGAAAAGTATGGACTATGATGTGGTAGTAAATTACTACAGAATGTTGGACCAAAATGAAGTTGAAAGTATCCGTCAGGATTTGTTTGATGCGTTAGATGCTTACCTGCAGCAAAGCCGTTTGAATAAACCCAGACTAAAATTGCTTAAGAAAACACAAGAGACCCTGGATGATTTAAACTCTATTGTGAACTCTGCGTCAGTGTATCATAAAAACATTCAGAATATAAAATTTCCAGGATTTTCAGATATCACCCGGGAAAAGATAAAGTCTATTGAATCTATAACGAAAAGAACTGCTAAACATCGTTATCCCGAATTGAATAATAATCAGGCGTTGATACAGTACCATCAGGACCAGGTAGACGAGCTTAAGCTTATTGTTAAAAGTGAGGCTTCATATATTTTGAATACTGGTCTTTCGGTTTTGGCAGATAGCAAATACGTGGACAACTATCCGGTTGAAGCGACCAGAACTATTTTGACTCTTCATGGCGGTTATGGGGGTGTGTATTTAGGAGGTGGTGCTGAGGATCTTTCATATGGCAGCGGGTTTCGGGCGGGTTTAACATTTCCCCTTGGGAGAAAAGCTTATGCGTCGAAATTCTGGAGTAACTCGGCCATAATCGCCGGTTTTTACTTTAATAATTTTGAAAATGCGAATGACGTAAAAGTAAGTGGCCCAATATTCAAAAGACCGACTTATGTGGGACTAGGTTATAAGGTTTTTAATTTTATAAGGATTTCCGGAGGTGCTACATTTCTCGAAAATCAAGATACGGCTGGGGGTCTGGGCAATCTTGGAAATAAAGTCTTTATAAGGCCCTTCATAGGTATTCAAGCTGATCTGAATTTCTGGATGGAGTTGGCAAGGTAAATATTTTGAATCTTCCTGATACAGCTACCTGACCTTAACTAAATTGATATGAAAATCTTTTCCCTACTATATATTATTCTTTTGATCGGTCCTTCGAGCTTAAACGCACAGCAAGATGCCTATCATTGGCGGATTGGTGGATATACAGGAGTGATGAACTATTATGGTGAGCTGAATCAACGATTTTTCGCACCCAACGACGCGATTATTAACAACACTTTTGATGCCTTGAGTTATGGAATATCGCTTGAGAAATCCTTATCCCAATCGTGGTCAAATAAATTTCTTTATACGAATGGAAAATTCTATGCAAACGACCGGGCTATCCATTGGAATGGAAATGCCGATACAGACCGTTCGAATTACGAGCGCTCGCTAAATGCACGGACTGATATTCAAGATCTAAGCATGATTTTTACTTACTATTTTGACAACGATAGGATATTTGGAAGAAGGGCTATAGTGTCTCCGTATGTAGGCTTTGGGTTCGGTATAACAAAGTTTGAGGTATTCGGTGATTTGTATGATGATCTGGGAAACCGTTACCATTACTGGTCGGACAACACAATTCGTAACGAAGCTGAAACTTTAGACGCTGGCAACGATGCCAACATCATCGATCAGAATGGAAAGTATGAAACCAATCTTACAGACTTGGGAACTGAAAAAGAATATAAAACTACCATTCTCAATATACCTTTTGGGGTAGGATTAAAATTTAGATTGAACAGCAGGTTTAATTTGAACCTTGACTATACGGCCCGGTATGCTTTTACAGATTATCTGGATGATGTAAGTGGTAACTATAGAGCTAGCTATGACAATGAGCTTCAGGAGTATGCTTCGAATCCCACAAATCGTGATAGGGAAAGAAGAGGTAACTCGTCAAGAAATGATTTTTACTCCTTCGCATCTATTTCACTGCATTATAACTTTGGCAAAAAGGTGGACAAGTATATTGCCCCCAGGATATATCCATCTTCGAACTATTATCAGGTTACTCAGAAAGAAGAGGATAAACTTGATACGTTAGATTATACCCTAACCTTGGATAGACCGTCTCCAGCGATCCTGACTAAACCATATATTCGTGAATTTTATCCCATTCCGCTCATGAGCGATTCATTCAATGAACATGAACGGGCGACTTTCTCTGAAGATATGGACGATGTAAATACTAATCAGGAAATGATTCCAATACAGCCTTTTTCTAAACCCATTCATTCGGAAGTTGAGAATAAATACAGGTTGCAAAACGATACTATTCGGCAATTAGAATATGAAGTTAAAAAAATCAGACTTCAAAATGAATTATATGATCTCAAAAGGAATTCTCTTGATCCTTCCATAAGACAAAAGGTTCGGGAGGATAGCCTGCGAAATTCATCATTTGAAAAACGGCTCAATTCGGATACCCTTAAAAAAGGTAGCAGAGAGACCGGATCTTATGATAAAACGAATACTTCAGATAGCTTGGGGGTTGAAGCAAGACAATTTAATACGGCCGATATGTCAGCCCTTCAATCTCCAACCACAATCGATGATAGTGAAGATGCCGATGGTTTCAATGATATGCAGAACGAAATTGACGGCTTAAAGAGAACGTTGAACGACCTGGAAAACAATCAAAATGGATCTGTGGAAGACATGGCTGCAATCAATCAGCTTCAAAGAAGAATTAATGCATTGTCGCTGAGCAATACCCAGCCAAACACTGTTATCATTGAAAGAGAATCCACACCTTACATTGGAAATCTACCTCGTGTACAATCAACCGTTGGAATTGTTAATCTGGAAAGGAGAATGGACTTGCTCTCTGAAGAGGTTAACAATGCTAATAGCCACCAGACAACTCAGGATTCCATAAACCTCCTTGCTTTTGAAAATGCAAAAAGAACACAAGCTAATCTTAATAATCAAATAGACTCTTTGAATAGGCAGCTTAATGAAGCTGCATTGAAAGAAGATTCTATGAAATGGGTTATGGTAACGGCAGAAAGAGACTCTTTAACCAACCAGGTAAAACAACTGCAGGAATCGCTTGTAACCCTTAAATCCGAGAAACCTGATACCGTGGAAAGAGAAGTAATGACCATTCATGAATTTCCAAAAACAGAAGTTTTCTTTGGCGTGAATTCTTCGGTGCTAAGTGAAAATGATAAAAAAAGAATAAGAGAAGTAGCCGACATGATAACAAAGTATTCCCAGGTTCAAGTTATTATCGGAGGATTTACAGACAAAACAGGATCTGCTGCCTACAACAAGACGCTATCCAACAAGAGAGCGAAGGCTGTTGAGGAAGTGCTGGTTTTGTCAAACATTTCGGCAAACAGGATTACTACTGAAAGCAACGGAGTGGATGATGATCTAAAAAAGAAAGCTTCCCAGTACGGCAGAAGGGTTGAGATTATTCTTTCAACTCCAAAGTAAACTGTAAAACTATTTAATATTAGGAGTTCTCATTAGCGAACCTGAAAATTTAAATTACACTATCACCCTGTCTGTTTTGATATAGAACAGGCGTTGCAAAAAGGTTTCCTTTCAACCTACTATTTTAAAACCTCCTTCTCAAAATCTGTTTTATTAACCCAATTCGCTTCAAGTTCCTCTCCTCCCATGAATCGATTATAAAAATTTACATTAGAAGGATTAGTATAAACAAATTGATCGAAAATATGCCCCTGCCCCATCATTCGCGGATCACCCTGGATTGTTAGTTCTTCCTCCATCTGGTTACGCATCGACTGAACTATTTGGAGGTATTCAGGATTCAAGGCGAGGTTGGTAGTGCAATCGCGGTCTTTACTGAAATCATAAAGCTCTTCAGCCATTCTCTTTCCAAAACAATACTGCCAGTAATCGCTATTCTCACCATTCCGGCGCATATTGAGAATGACCGTTTTAGTAGCACCTCCGTCTGTATTCAGGTAACCTGTTTCAGGATTTCCTGCCGGCCATCGATCTGTTTCAAAATTTTTCACATAAAGGTAATTTCCTTTCACAATTCCCCTGATAGGATAGCCCTGATCGTTGGGACGGCCAACGTCATGTCTTTCTTTGCCTATCAAGACATGATCACGCGATTGATTCACCCGACCCTGCTTCTCTGAAAATAAAATATCGGTTAGGCTTTTACCCTCCAGAGGTTGCATAGAAGTTTGTTCGAAAGATACTTGAGCCACTTCTAATATCGTAGGCGCGAAATCGATAAAACTCACAAAATCATCCACGATCCTGCCACCATTCTTAATGCCTTCTTTCCACATTATTGCCAAAGGGAGATGATTTGACAATTCATAAGCCTGTCCTTTTACGCGGGGAAAAGGCATGCCGTTATCAGAGGTGATTAACACAATGGTGTTGTCGAGCTCTCCGAGTTCTTCAAGCGTCGTAAGCATTGCAGCTAAATGCTTATCAAACCACTCAAGTTCAAAGGCATAGTCAAGCATATCTGTACGTACTGAATCGTTATCGGGCCAAAAAGAAAATACGCGGTCAATTTCATCCGTACTACGGCCATTTGCCAAGGAGGACCCAAATTCATAAAACCTATGAGGTTCTAACGATCCATACCAAAAGCAGAAAGGTGTGTTTTCCGGACGGTCATTTAAAAATTGCTTAAAGTTCGCTGCATAGTCAATGTCAGAAATATATTGTGTTGGTGGTGTTAGCTTTACTTCATTATAGGCTTTTCCTGTAAGTTGCCGACGTTCATCATTTGCATTTCTCGCTTTGCCCGGTGCCCATCCCTTAGCAGTGTGTCCAGTGAAATAATCATTTTCGCTTAGCGCCTCCATAACCGTTTTGAATTTTAAAGGAAACTCCGGAAAATGATTGGCTGCTTCTTCGAGTTGCCATGAATTACGGCCAGTAAGTATACATGCGCGCGAAGGTGCACATTTTGCATTTGGTGTATAAGCATTCATAAACAGTACCCCGTCGCGTGCTACCCGATCAAAGGCAGGTGTTTTTACCCAGGAAGTTCCATAGGCACCCATGTGCGGGAAAGAAGCGTCATCTGCTATGCACAAAAGGATGTTAGGTTTCTTCATTTGCACTTTTTTCTGTTCGCAGGAAATAAACAATGCACCCGCGAGCAAAAGCATAAACCCACCATTGACATTTACCCAGATGCTAATTAGTTTTTTATGTATCATATGTTGCTTAGGGATAGGTTATAAATTCAATGAGCTCCCGGTATCTTAAAATTAGTCAACTTTAAATTCAGAAGGCAACAGACGATTGTCGAAATGGGTGCCGCTCACACGGTCGGTATTGTCGTGGCGTCTATTGGTTTCTGGCTGAAAATCCTGAGTAGCTTCCATCCAATTCACTAACGCACCATACATACGTCGGATGACGCCTCTGTATTGCGCGTCATACGCCAGGTTGTTTAATTCGTAAGGATCCTCAATAATATTATACAATTCAATGACTGGCCTGGGCACCTCAAAAATAAGACGCTGATAATCGTTGAGCTTCCCTTCCTTTTTGAGCTTTAACAACTCCTGATGTGATGGACTTCCGGCCAGATCTGCTGCGGTTCCGTGAGGCCACTCTATGTAAGCGTTTTTGATAAGTTTAAAACTATCGGAACGTACGCTGCGCATGTGTTCATCGCAATCATGCCAATTGCGTTCGCTAAATACATGTTGATCACCTTCAAACAACTCGCCTTCGATTAACTTTCTTAAACTTCGTCCGTACATGGAAGAAGGTGTCTTTACCCCTGCCAGATCCAAAAATGTAGGCGCCAGATTTATTAATGATATCATTTCATCAGACTGCCGTCCTTTTGCAATTTGTTTAGGCCAGTGAAAAATAAGTGGTGACCGAATACCCTCATCATAAAGCGTACCTTTAGCTCTGGTAAAAGGTTTTCCGTTGTCCGTTATAAAAACGATCAGGGTATTGTCTAATAACCCTCGTTTCCTTAACTCCGCAACCGCTATACCGATATTTTTATCCATTCTGCCTATCTCATCATAGTACATAGCCAGATCTTTACGGGTGCTCGGGGTGTCTGCAAGATAAGGCGGAACAACTACTTTATCAGGATTGTGCGGTGGATCAAATGCTCCTTCCTTGTAGTCGCGGTGCGGATCAACAAATGCGTACCATAGAAAGAATGGTTTGCCAACACTCTGATTTAAGAATTCCGAAAATTCCGGATGCTGGCTTTCATCGCGAGAGGGATGAAAGTAATTGAACTGTTTTATAGCATCTGAACCGATATGAGATTTCCTGATCAAGCCAGTATAATAACCCGCTGGTCCAAGGTAAGCTGCTACCGTTTTCTTTTCGGGTACCAATGGCGTGTGCAAATCTTCAGTTCGTAACGTGTGGGCAAATTCCCCGGTAAGCAAACTCGTTCTTGTTGGGCTACACTGGGACGTGGTTAAAAATGCCCTCTTTACTTTCAATCCATTTGCTGCCAATGCATCGATGTTGGGAGTAGATATATTAGGATTTCCGTAGCAGCCGAAATCCCGCCATCCTGCATCATCTGCTACAAACACCAGGATATTAGGTCTTCTTGAAGTCATTGTTTGACAGACTCCTGCAAAAGAAAAAAACAACTTTAAGGCAATAATACCAGATACGAAACACACCGATCTATTCATGCTTTAACCTTTACAACATGGGTAACTATTATTCGACTAAAATAAGTCAAAATTCATTTATCCCAAAGGAGAAGCATTTGATCAATTACAACGGCAGTTAACTGACATACTTAATACTATATAAAAAGTAGAGGCCAACTTAATTTTCACAGAGGGTATTTTTCGTTTTCTTTTGTGCGACCGGTTTATTTAGCAATGACATTAATTTGCTTTCACTGTCAACTCTTAGCAGCTTGATTACAATATCCCCTAGTTCGAGGTATTTAGAACATGCCGATTGCTCGTGATATTGACGTATGAAATTCACACTTTACAACATAAGCGCAGTCTGCGCGTTTTTGTCAGTTGTCACAACCATCGGAATTCATTCATTTCTAAAAGGACCCTCATCTTTTGAAGAGGGTTTACTTGTGTACAAAACAGGTTATTACATCTTCAGTAAATACTGGGTGATCTTTCACTGTGTTTTTGTAGTCATTTCAATTTACGGTCTTTCACATTATTTAAATGAAGCGAAAAGACCAATTGCCAATCTTGGTTTTACGTTTTACGCAGCATTTGGCTTTTTTGAAATCACCAGAATGTGTATGGTACTTCACTATTTAAGTCAGCTCCGGGATCAGTATATCGGGACCAATGATGAAGTTCTTAAACAAATTATCAGGCTATCGATTGATAATATTAACGGTATCGGTAACACACTTTTTGTGGCATTTACAATATCAATAATATTAGGTAATCTATTTGTTGGATTGGCGTGCCTTTCTTACCAGAAATCCATCCACTACCTGGGGTTATGTTTTATAATTTGGGCAGTATTGCTAACCGTATCGCTCACTAATGAATACCTGAATGTCAACTGGATAAATCAATTTATGGGATATGTGAGTATTTTATTTCAGCCCTTTATAAGAGCTTTTTTAGGATTTATTCTGATAAAGCTTTCGAAAGAATAGCGGAGCATAAAAAAATTACTGAGAATGCAATCACGACGCTATTCGGTTTCGCCGCGAATAGGATTGCACCCAAAGACCAGGTGCAGATCAGTGTTACAGCTATCGCTGTACAGCCAATATTCAACCCCATTCGGGGTTTGATAGTGATGGTTTGCTTTAGCCTCCGATTTCATCGGAGGTTATTCAAGTTTAAGCCCTTCGGGCTATTGGGTAGTGGGTTATTAAATTCTTGTCACAAAACCTAGCAGGGCTACTGACTTATATTCTATTCCATCTTTTCGAGAACCCTAAGAGTATAGATTATTTCAATACAATCTTGAAGTTAGCCCGAAGGGCTTAAATTTGAATAACCCCCGGTACCCGGGGGTAGAATCAACAGAAGTGCCGGCAACCCCGATAGGGGTTGAAAAATAAAACCCAGCAGGCTACCGACTTATATTCTATTTAGTCTTTGCGAGAACCCTAAGAGCATAGACTATTTCAATACAATCGTGAGGTTAGCCCGAAGGGCTTAAATTTGAATAACCCCCCGGTACAACCGGAGTAGCATTACAACTATCGCTGTACAGCCAATATTCAACCCCATTCGGGGTTGGGTAGGATAGTTCGCTTTAGCCTCCGATTTCATCGGAGGTTATTCAAGTTTAAGCCCTTCGGGCTATTGGCGTAGTGGGTTATTAAATTCTTGTCACAAAACCTAGCAGGCCTACTGACTTATATTCTATTCCATCTTTTCGAGAACCCTAAGAGTATAGATTATTTCAATACAATCTTGAGGTTAGCCCGAAGGGCTTAAATTTGAATAACCCCCGGTACAACCGGGGTAGCATAAATTGCAGTATCGACAACCCCGATAGGGGTTGAAAATAAAACTCAGCAGGCTACCGACAATATATTCTTCTGTTCAATCTTATCGTAAACCCAAAGAGTATCGACTTTTTTTGTAGCACAATCGTGATTAACCGAAGGGCTTAAATTTAACTAACGCGTCGGTGCAAGCCGGTGTAGCGTCAACAGAAGTGCTGGCAACCTAGCATTAAAAAATTACAGCAGGTACTTCTCCTCAAAAGCAATCTCATTTTCAATTAAAAGCGTTTTATATTCATCATAGAAAGTTTCTGTTTTATGATGTTTCTTTTGGTTTTTGATATAGTCTATAATTCTATCTTTTTCCCAAATCGAATATGTGAAAGCACCGTAACCCTCTTGCCATGACGAAAACAAAGGAAACTTTCCGGTCTCTTTCATCCAAATACTGCTGGCAACCTTAATATCTTTTACGTAATCGCTTAAACTTACCGAAGGATGCAAGTCAGAGAAAATATGAATGTGGTCGGGCATGCCGTTAATCCTGTACAATTTGCACTTGTGGTTGTTGATGATTCCCCAGATGTATTTGTACAAATCATTTTCGTTTGCCTCTGATATAGATTCTTCGCGACGTTTGGTACTGAAAACAATCTGGTAGAAAATTTGTCGGTAAGTGCCCATGTACGATAATAATTTTCAACCCTTTCGGGTTGGTTGACAACGGTATTAAATCCACCGATTTCATCGGAGGTTGTTCAAATTTAAGATCTTCTGGTTTCTTAGCCTTATCCGTGTGATTTTATCTCAAAGTATATTCTTAGGATTTACAAAAATAAATTTGCGCAATCTGGTTATCCTGAAGTTTAGCCCGAACCGCATCGATATTTTAGTCCGATCTTGAGGTTAGCCCGAAGGGCTTAAATTTGAATAACACCCGGTGCAACCCTGGTAGTGTCACAGAAGTGCTGGTAACCCCGATAGGGGTTGAAATAATACGCCAACTATTGCATCGTAGTAGTATTCAACCCCATTCGGGGTTGGGTAGGATAGTTCGCTTTAACCTCCGATTTTATCGGAGGTTATTCAAGTTTAAGTCCTTCGGGCTATCGGTGTAGCGGATTATTCATGCTTGTCGTAAAACCACGGTATGGCTATTAAATTCTTAGCTGGCTCCTTAATTATTCTCCTTCATTGAATCGTACAATACTTGCTGAATCCTCGTACGGGTATTCAGGTTGTATAGTCTCGTGTTGTCCCGTGTAGGGGTAACACGATTTGACAGAAAAATATACAGGAGCCCTGATTCCGGATCCATCCAGGTAAATGTTCCGGTGAAACCTGTATGACCGAAGCTTGATGAGCCTGCGTCTTTTGCAGTGTTACTATTCGGTCCGGGATATTTGAGATTAGGTTTATCGAAGCCCAGCGCTCTCCTGTTATTGTTTTCGGGGAAACGGGTGCGCGTCCATTCCTCAAGAGTTTCAGCTTTGATATAACGTTTTCCACCGTACTCACCTTTGTCGAGATACATTTGCATAAGCTTAGCCAGATCGTTAGCATTAGCAAACAAGCCTGCATGACCCGACATACCATTGAGCATAATAGCGCCTTCGTCATGAACAGTACCGTGAATAGGCTCGTGCCTAAAATAGTAGTCATGCTCAGTTGGAACGATCGACTTCTTCGGATAACGCGAGAGCGGATTATAGGTAAGTGATGTCGCTCCCAGTGGTTTGTAAAAATTAGTTTGAATGTATGTTTGAAAGTCTGTATTAATCATGCTTTCAACAACACGGGGTGCAAGGATGAAAAAGAAGTCGGAATAAACATATTTCTTTTCTGCTTCGAGTGGCGACTTACGAATCACCTTCACGATGCGATCCGGATAACCGCGGTGCAAGTACATGTGATCATTCAGCCTGATTGGAAATCGTTTGGAGGAGTCATTTTTTATTGTAGCCCATTTATAGGTTCCGTTTTTCCTGAGTGTATTCTTCCAGAAGGGAATCCAGGGTTTAAAGCGAGCCTGGTGTGTCAGGATATCGTACATCGGAATGTCTGCTTTATTTGAGCGATTAAACTTTGGCAAATAGTCACCCAGTGATGCATCCAGCTTAAAGGTACCTTCATCATACAACTTCATCAGGGAAGGTAATCCGGTGGAGATTTTTGTAACCGATGCCAGATCATATAAGTCAGTAAGCTTTACTTTGACGGTGTCGCTGTAATCATGGAAACCGTAGGCCTTATGCATGACAATCTTTTTGTCTTTTGCAACAAGGACCTGGCAGCCGGGAATCGCTTTTACTGAAAGCGCCTGATTTACGATGGAATCAACACGTTGATAAAGGATATCAGAAACAAGTCCGGCATCTTCCGGCAGTGTGTACTTAAACCGAATCCCACCCCTAACATCAATGCCGGCTCCTGCAGGAAATTTGTTACCGATGCGAACAGGCAATCTTCCACTGGCATCAATTCCTCCGAAAATTAATTGCGCTGTAAGATCTTCAACATCATCGTTATCCTGATAGGTCACAACTAGTCCATCGGCTTCTTCAACAGACTTAATTTTATCCAAAACGTAGGGATTTTTAAAAACTGCAACCACTATATTTTCCTGCGCAGCGAGTTTGCTGATAAAATCCATTACAGGTTGTGAAAATGTAATCCGGTTGAACGGGCGTCCCGGATCATCATGTATTCCCGCGATCACACGGTTATAATCTTTAAGTCCTGTGGCTACCGAATCAAGATATTGTTGGGTTGCATCATTTGGAATAAAAAAATGATCAACCTGAGAATATAGTCCGAGCGTTTTCTGAAACGTCGTTAATTGGTTTCTCCCGAATGACAGTGAAGCGGTACGCGCTTGATCCAATTCACGGATAGGAAGAATGGTTTTATCGTTCTTTAAAACGGTAATGGCTGCCTGTAACAAATCGCGATTAAGCAGTCTTGCTTTCGGTGTATTAAGCTCAGCAGATATATCGCTTACCTTTACCGAGCAAGTCTCAGCAAGACCCGCCCAATATTTTATTGCAAGTACTTTCCTGCATCTGTCGTCAATTTCTTTTTGATTTAGTTTACCTTCTTTTATTACTTTTCGTATCTCTGCAACCGTACGGGCTGCATCTTCTGTGAACTCAAGCATGTCGTTGCCAGCGAGTATAGCATCCCTGTCAACAACACCTGGTGGATTCGATGCCGTTACACCACGCATATTCATGGCATCGGTAACAATTAGCCCTGTGAAGCCAAGTTCTTCGCGAAGTAAACCGGTGACAATTGATTTTGACAATGTGGACGGACGACCAGAAGGATCAAGCGCAGGAATGTTCAGGTGAGCGACCATAACGCCACCGATACCCGCCTTTATGATTTCGCGAAAAGGAAACAATTCCAACGTATCTATTCTTTCCCGGGAGTGATTGATTAGTGGCAATGCATAGTGAGAGTCCGTACCTGTATCGCCGTGACCGGGAAAATGTTTTGCAGTCGTGAATACTCCGTTGTCCTGCATGCCCTGCATGTAGGCAATTGATTTACGGGTAACGTTGTGTTTGTCTTCCCCGAATGACCTGAAATTTATTACGGGATTATCGGGATTGTTGTTGACATCCACTACGGGCGCAAAGTTTACCTGAATTCCTGTACGTCTTAATTGCCGCGCTACCTCTACTCCCATTTCATACAGCAGACTGTCGTTCCTGATCGCACCTAAAGTCATTTGGTATGGGTAATTGATTGTGCTATCGAGACGCATTCCTAATCCCCACTCTGCATCCATCGCCATCAGTAATGGCACCTTTGAAGCCGATTGATACTTGTTAACGAGTTTTGCCTGCCTAACCGGACCACCCTGGAAGAATACCAATCCTCCGATCTTTTGTTCCCCGATAAGCTTCAGAATTTCGCGCTCATGATCGTCACCACGGTTTGAGAAAGCAGCCACCATAATAAGTTGTGCTATCCTTTCATCTTCACTCAGCGATTTAAAAACTGAATCTACCCAATGATTGGTGGCAAATTGAGAGAAAGGTAACGGCTTGACAACCTGCTGAGCCATCGACTGTACAAACACCGATGAGAAGACAACGACACAGGTAATTAGCAATACGTTCTTCATAATTCGTCTGGTCCTATTAAACAAGCCTAACAACATCGGCAAATATAACCGGATTGAATCGGGATTTGATTGGAAAGAATTGGGAAAGAGAGTAAAGGATGGAAGTGATTAGTTACTTTTAAAAGGATACTCAAACTTGGGAAGAAGTTGTTGCGGCGGTTGTGATTGAAATTGATTCAGCAATTATCTATGTTTAATGAAACCATGAATCAGGCAAATTTCTAAGTTTGTAAAGGTTGAATGCATCTGCACGTGAGCAAAAACGCAAGACAAGCCTTTTAATTAGCCTAATACAAAGAAATTGACATAATAACCAAACCCTCGCAATATGAACACAGAATCGATCTCAAGAAAGCATTTTTTGAAAGCCGGACTTGTAACAACATCAACGATGTTTTTACCGAATGTCCAATTGTTCGCGCAAGAGAAACCAACAATTCCGCCACCACTAAAGCCAGAAATAGTGAAAGAATTCGTGGGGGTTTGTCATTCAAACCTAGCTAGAGTAAAGGAGATGCTGGAAAACGATTATTTACTTCTTCACTGTTCCTGGGATCTTGGCGGGGGTGACTTCGAATCAGGTATTGAAGCTGCCGGTCATGTAGGTAACAAACAGATCGCTGATTATCTTCTCAGTAAAGGAGCACGGTACAGTATATTCCTGGCGGCACTTTATGGCCAACTAGGCGTAGTTAAAACTATACTGTCAGTTCAGCCCCAACTATTAAATGCAAAAGGACCACACGGTTTGACGTTGCTACATCATGGAAACAAAGGCGGTGACAATTCAAAACCCGTTGTTGAATACTTGAAATCGCTGGGTGCCACTATTACAAAATATAATTTTTATGATGCTGTGGAAAATTAGAGTGAAAGCAAATGACATTAGCATTAAGATAGAATCTTAACCATTCGATATGCAACTTCTAAGTACTCTCCACCTGCAGGTTTTAATGTATTGAATTCTTCAGGATGTGATTGGTGTAATGGTCAATCAGGCCAACCCTTCTGAGCAGGTCGTTTTGTTTGCCGGCAATGATATATATATCCAGGAAACGAATTCACCATATTGGAATGGGCTAAAAGCAATTGGTATGATTGCTTTATACAAAGCATAGTACTTAGTTTATAATGAATCCACACTCCTATTCACAACGCAACGAATTTACCGGATTCATTCTGGCGGAACGGAGTGTATGATAGCCGATCGTTAATAAGGCAATTGCAAATGTGATTATTCCTCCCAGAATAAACAGAAGCGGGTTGATGGTAATGCGATAAGCAAAACTATCCAGCCATTTCAGGAGCAGCCAATACGTAACCGGACTCGCCAGAACAAAAGATGCAGCAATTAATAGTGTGAAGTTCTTTGATAGTTGGACGGTAAGCTGAGCCTCACTGGCACCCAATACTTTCCGGATGCCGATTTCTTTTGTCTTCCGGGTTGTCGTGATTGCAACGAGACCAAACAGCCCCATGCAGGAAATCAGGATGGCTAGCCCTGCCATTATACTGACTACGGAACTCATTTGTTTATCCGACCGATAAAGTTTTTCGAAGTGTGCATCCAGGAAGGAATAGTCAAAAGGATAGATGATATGTTTTTCCCATGTATTTTTAATAAAGGCAATGGCTTCTTCAGCGTGAGCTTCATCGATCTTCACTGACATCTCATCGTATCCCCATTCCGGATGCACGGATAATTGCAACGTATTTATTTTATAATGAAGGGAGTTGAAATTAAAGTCCTTAGCGACACCAATAATGCTGCCTAGTGAATCGTCAGCATACCATCCCATTCCTGCCTGGGTGCCAATAATATCCTTTATACCCAACTCTTTGGCAAACGATTCATTAATAATGAAAGCAAAATCTTTATCGCGTATTACGTCTCTCGAAAATTTTCTCCCCTCCTTGAGTTGAATACCATATACATCCAGGTATTCATAGTCAACATTTACATTCGACGGTGTTATACGAAAAACACCGGTATCTCCTTTGACTTTAAATGAGGTCTGATGGAAGTTCTCACCGAGTCGCTGACCACTGGCTGTAACTCCCAGTATATGCGGACTTCGTTTCAATTCCGTACGAAGCATTTCAAATTTTTCGTTTGCTTCGCGATTCATAACTATCAACATCATCTGTTCTTTATCGAAACCCAGGTCTTTGTTTTTCATAAAGGACAGTTGTTGAACCACAATGAGTGTACTCACAATCATCGCCAATGCTAATCCGAATTGTACGACAACAAGTCCGGAACGGAAGAGCGATTTTCCTCCTGCTTTATCACCACCTTTTAAGATGCGTAACATATTGAACGATGTCATGTATAGCGAAGGATAGATACCGGTCATCAATCCCAACCCTGCAGTGGCCAGTGCAGCATATCCAACATTGACAGGTTCGAGCATGGGCCACAACGAAAGCTGGCGGCTGATGGCTATGTTGATTAGTGGCAGCGAAATAATATTGATTAGAAAAGCCAAAACAAGCGCAAGAAAAGCAAGGAGAACTGACTCAACTATAAATTGGGTAAACAGTTGAAATTTCTTTGCACCCACCGTTTTACGTACACCAATTTCTTTCCAGCGATGAGAAGATCGTGCAGTAGATAGATTCATAAAGTTCACCCCTGCTATAAGAATTATAATAGCATCAACGATGGCAAAGACATCAAGATATTTTCCGTTGAACTTGCGATAATTATTGTAATCATGCTCAATATCAGATGAAGCGAGGTGAACATCTTCCAGGCGTTGAAGGAAGAGCACATAGTATGTATTGATATCAGGATCACTCATATGACTTCTGAGGAATGCGGGCATCTTTTCTTCAAATGCTTTTACATCGGTGTTGGGATGCAACAGCAGGTATGTGTTCAGAAAATTACTTCCCCAGCGGTTATTAAATTCTTTGTCCTCTGCGGTAATTGTTGTTAGCGATGCAAGAGCATCAAATTTCATGTGTGAGTTTTCAGGTACATTGGCTAATACTCCGGTGATTTTATATTCCTTATCACGAAATGTAAGTGTGTTTCCCATTGCTTCCTCAACCGAACTGAAAAACTTCAAGGCGGTTTGTTCGGTTACCATCATTGAGTATGGTTCATCCAATGCAGACGCGCGATCCCCGATAAGAACTTTAAAGTCAAAGATTTGCAGAAAAGTACTGTCCACGGTAGCGAGATGCGGAAGAAGAAAACGTTTTTCATCTTTCACAATCAGTTGTTTTTCACGTCCCATGAACCGGGTGAAATTGGCTACTTCGGGAAATTCCCGACGCAGATTCGGCCCCATACCGGGCATGCTCAAGGCTACTTTTTGCACGTTTGTTCCCGTAAAATTCTGGATTTCATCGAGCCTGTAGATTGCTCCCTTGTTCGCATGAAAGTCATCAAAACTACGTTCATCCCGAATGAATAAATAGATCACCATACAGGCTGCCAGACCAATTGCCAGACTGAAGATGTTAATGAATGCATACATCGGACTTTGGCGGATGTTACGGATGGCGATGAGGAGGTAGTTTTTTATCATAGAAGTAAAAAATTAATAACCATAGTATAAACTTCAGAAAAAGCTGATGGTTACAAAACCTGGTAATTTATCTGCAATAACGGGAGCAATACAATTAGGTAATGAAATGGGCGGTAGCAAGAAAAGAGCCAGATGCCTGGAGACTTCACCGACTTACTTTTGTCGTCATTGAGTGTACGATTCTGTGAACAACATGGGCGGTAGCGAACATCAGACCTGTCATTTTTGAAATTCGTTTTGAGTTATCGAGCATGTCATCCGACAATTCCTCCTGAAATTTCGTCTGAGCTTTGAACGAATTGCATCCAGATCTCGAAAAATTCTTCTGCAATTGAAAAGGTCACTAAACTACATTGTTGGACCTACTTAAAATTTATAGTAGAGTTTAAAAGGTACTACGGCTGGACTAAAGCTTTTCAACTTGCCAGCATACATTCCTTAATTTGTTTTGTAAGCTCGAGGTGGTCAGACGTGAACTCATCTCTCCATGCAATGCCCATTGCCTTCAGATCAAAATGTTTTACAATAGTTCCGACATGATGATGTGTACCATCTTTGTTCTTCGGATACCCCACGATATAGATTGAGTCTGCCAGTTCGGCTGCCAGTTCAATATCATGTGTGCTGAAAATGATCGTATTCAGATCGTGTCCCTGGTCGATCAGGTCAAAAGACTTTCTGACATTCATAATGTTTCCGACATCCAGGCCAGAGAACGGTTCATCGAGAACCATATAATTTCCAGATGAAATCAACTGTTCAATGATCGCCACCCGCTGACGTTGCCCCCCTGATAATTCATTAGGATAGCTGCTCTTAACGTTTTCGAGTCCCCATTCAGACAAGTATGATTTTACCCGATCCTCCTTTTCCTTCTTTGGGATATCGGTATTCCTGAGCGCAAACATAAAAGCATCATACACCGTCTTATGGCGGAACAAAGTGTACTTTTGATCTACAAATCCCACATCGCCCTCTTCTACTTCTTTGGCAGGCTGCATGCCGTTATTTTCAGGGAGGGAAAAATCGGGTATCAAAACTCTCCCCTTGGTTGGTTTCACAAGTCCTGTTAGTGCTTTGAAGAGCGTTGACTTCCCGCGACCAGAACGACCCAGGACAGCGATTGTTTGCCCCTGTGTCATATTGGGTCTGGTAATGTCGTGCTCCAGAATATTGATGTCTTGTATGATCAATTGATTACCGTACGCTATGCTCAGATTCTCAACATGAAGAATCACATTTTTTTGTTCGTAAATCATTTAGTTGAATTTGGAGTAACGGAACATAGATTTTCGTGACGTATTCAGCGCTACGTCAATCCCCAGACCGACCAGCAAGATTACTATTTGAAGGGCCATGATACGACCGTGGTTCATAAACTTGTCACTGTTTTTTATCAAGACACCCAATCCACCTGCTGCGATCAAAATGGATTCGACGGTTACAAGCATCATCCAGGTAATAGCCAGATTTTGCCGAAGCACATCGATTACATAGTCGAACCTTCCTTTAATTATAACTTCCCAAAGAATTTCCCACCGGTTGCACTTAAGTGATCGTGCATGATCAATTTCTTCCTGGGAAATATCCTTGATGACAGCCATCAATGAAGTGATAAAATACAAACTCATAAAAATCACCAATACCCAGACCTGCATCGTGCGCGCGTTGGTAACGAGAATAGTCAGATAAAAAGTGATCCCCGTTAAAGGAAGATAACGCAACTGACTTAGTGTTTTGGATAGCGGTCGCAGAAAAGGTATTGGATAGGCGTATGCGATCAACAATGAAAAAACAATTGATATAGCGGTGGCCTGAAGACATAGCCACAACGAACTGGCAATATGAACAACCAATCCCTCATTATACAATGACACGAAACCATGCCACACCTGATCGGGTGATGGAAAAAGTTTCTTTGCCCCGGCCGTTGTGATAAACCAATACGCGATTACAAAAACAATCCAGATAAAGACAATTGCCATTGAATCTCTTTTTCCAAGAGATTCAAATGGCCTCACCCATTTTTTAAACTCCATCTGCGTTTAATTCAAAAGGGAAATAACCACTCGTCTGTTTTTAGCTTTGCCGGCTGGTGTTGCATTGTCAGCTACAGGTTCATCCTGCCCTTTGCCATCAATTTTCTGAAACCGACTTCCCGGCAGGCCTTTTCCCATCAGATAACCTTTTACTGCTTCAGCGCGAGCTTGAGAAAGCGAGTAGTTACCATCGCGAGTGCCCGTGTTATCGGTATGACCTACAATCTCAACCTTTGAGTCTTCAGCTTGCATAAGGAGGTTGTATATTTGCTCAGCAACATCTTTAGCTTCAGGTCTTAGTACGGCGCGTCCCGTTTCGAAAGTAATTTGCCATTCACCGGATGCCATCACCTTGGTTGCCTTCTTGCTATAGTCTGACGCATAAGCTTCACCCGCAGTGATGTCTTTGATGTTCTTGATAAATGAAAGGTTAACGGCTTCCTCGTAAGAGACAACACGCTTAACGTTTTCATTGAAGCCAGCGGGGTTAAGGTCGCGAAGATATTTCGACACCTGATCATACACCGCTTTATACCTGTTAATACCGTCTGTAATTCCGTAGTACTGGTTAGCATCAGCGTAGTTGAATACACGCGAACCACCCATATTATAAGAGATTCCGTTTTTTTCACCCTTCTGACCTTTAAACATACCATACCAGTATTCAGGTGTTTCCATTTCATAAGTTTTTGTAACAGCCTCTGAAGCTCTTACTCTCCAGGAATCGAATTGTTTCATCTGATCAGATGCCTGATAGGCAGATTTCAGTATAGCACTAACTGTTTCTGGATTTTTTTCCGCCCATTGCTTAAGTGCAATAATGGTGGTAGCCATCTGGTTGTTAAACTCTTTTGTTGAGATAACATCTGTAAAACCCGACAACTCATCAAAGACCATCTTATCGCCTGGCGTCCACGTTGCACAGCCATCTACTTTTTTATCGATGGTTTTTCCAGTTAGTTTTCCGTTCTTCACTTCTTTCAGCGGAACAGTCCATCCCTCCTTTTGCGATTTGATTAATTCCTTTGCAGACTCGATGTAGTCGTCATTTGCAGAGGGAAGAAAATTTACAGCTTCGGCATCATATGTTGAAGCATCAGGATTTACTTTTAGTCCATTTATGGATGCATAATTGACAGCGGTTACCCAGTCTCCATCGCCCATAACGGCTGAAACCAGCGCGCCTTTCATAGATTGCGGATCCATTTTCCAGCTTGGTGGTCCAATTAATTTATCTTCCCCGAAGCTCAAACCAACTGCACCCACTACTTGCAGGTTATATTTATTCACGCCGTATTTATCATCAAGTGCTTGTTGAACGGAACTTATGTAGTATGGTGCACCGTCACCCATAATCATTACAGCGAAAACACCTTCTTTAGGATTGGCTTTTCCCTGATCAAATTCTTCAATAAACTTAAGCTGAAGGTTACGCAATTCTGAAAGCCAATCCTGCCGGATTATTTCCAGGTTTACGCCATTCTTTTCCATAAGTGATCCTTTTGTAGTTCGTGGTCCTCCATTGGCTACAATGATACCAGATTGCGCATTCCATGCATATGCACCAATACGTACCAATGGTTTGTTCGACACTTCGGATGAAGTCTCCGTCTGAGGTAACGGCAACTCGCTTGTATTGCTGACGTTATTTACATCTTTATCACTTAATTCAAGACCCTGAAGTTGTTTGGACTCCCCGACTTTCAGGCCTGGGGATAAATAATAGACAAGCACACCAACCGCACCGGCAATCAATAACACAATAATAGCTTTGGCAAAGAAGGTTAATTTAGACCACTGCATTTTTTTTAGATTAAGTTAAGTTATGTTTAGTAATAAGGCTAATTGAATATATCTCCGAATCCCTGCGTTTCCGATTTGTCTTTATCAGACAACTTAAAGTTAGGATTCGAATATTTTCTCGCGACAGGGACCTGGTAGCTGTCTGTTTTGATTTGATCGGTAAGCTTTTCAAGCTTCGAATAAAGCTCATCGCTATCCATAGAATACTGACTTGTTAAAGTATCAATATCAAGGAGGTTTTCCCGTGTTGTCGCAAGATCCAATGCTACGGTTGAAGTGACTACATCAAGGGCATAATCCAATTCCCATCCTTTTGTGAATAGCATCGCAGATTTTGCCTGTTCGGTCGCGTTTTTCGCAGCCTGAGCAAATGCATATTCTTTTTTCAACATATCAATACTTACTTCAAAATCAGCGATCTTGATATCGACAGCTGTTTCCACGACGTTCAATTTCCTGTCAAGCTTGCCGATTACATGGGCTCTGGTTCCATACTTTCGTACGAGACCGGTACTTTGATTCAGCAGGTGACTGGTCCGTTGTGCGTCAGAAAGGGTCTTCATCAGACCGGTTTGTACTTCAACATAGTCATCCGTTTCTTTTGACTCTTCTCCTCCAGTTTGTTCAAGCTGGGTGAGTTTATCTTTTGCTTTCGCAGCACGTTCTTGTAATAGAATAACTTTTTCCTGGTACGCCTTTGCCTCATTTTCAGACTTCGCCGATTCTGCTTCCATTGTAGTCTTGATCGATCTTATCTTTGCTTTGGCCTCCTTGAAGTGTTGCCGGTTTTGTATCATCTTTTGTTTTTGCTCCTCCAATTCTCCGAAGGGATCGTATTTAATCAGAAGTTTATGAAATGCTCTTGCGAGTTTTCGTAATCCTTTGATGATAACGGGGAGGAAAATAAAAAAACCAATCACCAGCACGGCAGACAAGATGGCTCCGAGAACTTGCCCTATCATGGTGAAGACGATGGGAAGCACGTACGTAAACATACCCCAGCCTGCCACACCTAGCAGGGCTAGTCCAATTACCGACGCAATTCCTTTTTCACCTTTTCGCCAGTTTTTAGGGTTAAAGGTGATATCCGACTTTTCGAAATGTTTTAGGATTGGAAGCTCAAGCACTTTAGGCTGTTCCATTGGCAAGTTGCTCATTTTTTTGTAGCGGGTTTTAATTGATATGTTTTATAATTCCATCTTTAACGGAATTGAGTTTTTGAACGCTTACTTGCATAGCCTGATCGTTGGCCATCAGTTTTTGCTTTATTACATCCTCCTGAGGCTTATACTTTTCAGTCACTTTAGTCAGATGACTGCGTGCTTCTGCCAGCTTTTGCTCCATTGAAATGATCTCCTGTTTTAACCGATGGATGTCAGACTCAAGGTGTTTAGAATGGTTCGTTAGATTTTCCCTTTCCGTCCTTTGCTCTGCTTCCAGCTCCTGTAGTTTCTGGCCACCTTTCTGAGCATAATTTTGATAAACCTCATTGATTTTGCTCACATAGAACTCTGCATCCGAGGCAAGCTTTTGAGGAGAAATACTGGCGTCCATGGATTTACCCATTTGAAAAGCCATTTTATAAATTGATTCATTTTGCGTTCCAGCCGCTTTTATAGCCAGATAAAAATCGTAAAAGTCATACCCTGGCATGTTTATGCTTTCAAGGCCTTTCTCATACACTTCAATGATTTCGCCCAGGTAAGGATTTGAAGAATTAGTCGAAGGTCCAGGTCGGTTCAGGGAAGGTGAACTTGCCCCGCTTACTGGAAACGCTGGTTTTTGTTCGGGTTGCTCCGGTTCTTCCTCAGCTTTAATAAAAAGATTTTTCAATGATTTCATAGACGATCTAACCGAAATTTAAATGGATAAAACAATTGTATTCAGGACGTAACTATTACTCAACTCTAACTTCCCTCTTTCTTAATTGCGCTCGTCATAATCGGATGTTGCAGAAAAATACTCTTTTTGGACTTCTCTTGGAAACCTTCAGGTACTATTTATTAACAATAGTTATTTCGACCATAGCTATACGCTTCTTTACATTAAAAATCCAAGTTAATTCATGCGAATAGTCCCCGCAATTCACTGAGATCATGTTAAACAGCGACAGTAAATCCGAAATTCATTACATAGGTAACAGGAGTAGTGGGAAAATACTTTTTATGAGAGAAAACCTGTTTTCCAGCTTTACCGCAAGGTTCGGAACAAAACATAGGAGAAAGAGAGAACTAAATTATTGGCTCCAGGTTTCAAAATTTTGCTTTTTGAATGATAAAGCACCTGGCTTGAATTTGTGCTTTGTGAAGTAATGGTGGATAGGCACTGTTGTCCGGTTTGAATGTCAAACTATTATTGAGAATTGAGGGAATTCAGCAAAGCGAAGTCACTGCAGCTTCCGTCGCGGGGCTAGCGTTATTCGGTCTGGTGATATTTCCTGGCCTCCGCTCTTGGTTTGATAAAAAAAGAAAACCCCAAGATCATTGGGCTTTTCTTTAAATGGGTTAGCATTTTACAATTTATAGCTGACTATTTCCGAGGGACTTAGTCGGTAATATATGTAGTTATAAATTTGATCGACCTCGTATTCTGGCTCCTTCTCATTTTTGATATCTACAGCGTTGATGATTTCTCCATATTCTTTGCTGACCTGAATCAGCTGGAACCCTTTTTTTTCCTGCCGCGTCATCATTATCACAAAGTCAGGCGTATTTTGTGACGCCTTGTATCTGGTATTAAATTCTTTCATTGCCTGCGAAGAGTAATTAAAAGCAGATTGTCCCAGGTCGCTAAACCCTTGGGACATCTCTTTGCTAATTGCTGCGCCGGTTTGGTTAGTTGATTTCGTAGACGCCTCATTGAAAGCTGCAGAATATGCGCTGGCGGCAGCACCTATATAAGCAGCACGTACAGCCTCCGCAGCCAATAAAGCCCTCATTAAAGCAGGTTGCTTTGGAGCCGGGTAATAAATATTTAGTATATTTAACAGAACCGTCATACCCGAGCTTTACAATGTTTTGATCGCTTGACAAAACAAGCCCGTCTTCCTTTGCTTCAATTGATTTTGGTAACTCCTTTCCCTCAAACTCAAGCTTTGTCCGGGTTATGATTTTTGCAGTCGCTGCATTTTTATCAAGTTCGTATACGGCTTTATCTTTCGCACTATAGATATAAAGTAGCCCATTTTTTTCAGCCGTTGGAAATGGTCGTGGCTTGTCGTTGTTGATTCCGTTATTACCTGACTCAATTGATTTTTCCATCAGCAACTTACCCGTAACAGGATCAAGTATGTTGACCTCCTTCGTCGTGACGAACAGAAGCCCTTTGTTTACCAACTCACTACGAACAAGATCACCTTTCAGCTTGATTGATTTTTCATATTTCAGAGTACCGCTTGTCGGGTCGAGAAGGTTGAGAAAATATTCTTCACCTTTATTATTACAGGCATTATCAAAGCTGTAGTGATAATAATACCTTTATCCGTTAGTATGTGACTTACGACACTTCCCTGTGCCTTAATTCCTTTTCCCTTACTACCCCAAAGCATTTTGCCACTTGCATAGTCTATTAAATTGATGGTAGGTTTCTGACCCGAGCGCGGACAAATAATTAGACCTTTCGAATGAGGAATGACTTTATTCAACCGATCTTTTTCCTTCACAGGTGTACTCCATGTTGGACTACCGTCTTTAAGATTGAACCCATAGTATAAATTTTCATAATATTTCTGTGGCTCTGTCTCAGTAGAAGTTGACGTTGACATACTGGAGTTCATCTCGTTTTCAACTTCAGTTCCAACAAACACCATATCAGGTTGGAATTGGGAAAAGTGGATTTCTGCACGTGTCGAGGGCATGACACTATTTCTCCATAATACCTTTCCATCGACAGTGTTTATACGAAACACAAAATTGGGATGCGTAATGATCATG
>JBGTEP010000018.1:0-78405 GCA_041747735.1 Chryseolinea sp. | reverse complement strand
TGATTTTTTATTTGTCATCATGGTTATTCTTTTTTTAATAAATGATAAGTTGAAATTATGTACCAACCCGAAAGAGTTGTTGCTGATCAACTGCTTCAAAAGCAAGGTCTGGTACTCAACCAAGGAATAACCCGAATTAATAATCTTTTTATCTGCTATGTATTCATGTGTTGTTTTAAGGGATTTAATAAGCTTCCAGATTACAGGGTTGAACCATAAAAAGGCTGCTAAGAGTTGAACGAAAATTAAATCAATAGAATGCTTCTCCTGAATATGTGTTCTTTCATGCGCCAGAATTTGTTCGAACTCCGGCGTATCAACCATTGCTTCATGTATAAAAACATAATTCAAAAATGAAAACGGTGCCGTTGGATAGGGTATTTTAATGACTTTCACTGTATCTATTCGTTTTTGCGGATAGATAGAAATCATTTTTCTGATCCAGCGTAACGTCCAAACGGTTCTCGAAAGACATACAACTATTCCAATCGCGTAAACGATAAGAAGTATAGTGAACAAAGGTTTGATCCAATTATTCGTGGAGTAAAGGGATGTACTTGGCAGAACATGGCTATCCTGCGTTGGTGCACGCTGATAACTATTGAACTCCCACAAGGCCATTGCTTCATAATATGACATGCGGAATTTGCTGATCTCCTCTATCGGTCGCTCTACTGCGACTACTTTAACAGAGCTAACATCAAAACTCAAAAGTGGAAATAATAACGAAAAGGCTACTGCACCCAACAGAAAAAAACGATTGAGACTAAAGAAAGTCTCTCTTCTTAAAATTAGTATGTATAGAAGATAGAAGAGCGAGAGAATCGCACTTGACTCCAGAAGATAGAGAATTAGCTTAGCCATTTTTCCGGGATTTTAAGTCTTTAAGCATTTTCATAACTTCATCGAGTTCCTTTTCATCCAGCTTTTTGCTTTCTGAAAAAAAGCTCACCACCTCCGTCAGAGAATTGTTGTAATAATCTTTTACGAGCCGCGATAACTGTCCTTTACTGTATTCCTCTTTTGTGATCCGTGGAAAATACTGATAAGTATTGCCAAAGGCATTAAAGCCGATGATTTCTTTTTGAACCAGTACTCTCACGATCGTCGAGACGGAATTGTAAGGAGGTTTTGGGTCGGGGTATTGTTCGATAATATCCTTGATAAAACCTTCTCCGATACCCCAGAGAATTTTCATAATTTTCTCTTCTGCCTTAGTTAAAGTGACCATTGCATTTTGAGTTTTGTTGACCAGCGAATCAAACGTACAACTTAAAACTAAGTTTACAAACTTATTGTTAAGTTATTTTACTTAGTAATAAGTTAAGAGGGCTAAAATCGGTACTTCGGTTTAAGTAGTTTGGGGATACACACAAAACCGGTTACCTGGAACACCGCTTAAAATGGTAACCTAATATTAACTTTGTCCTTATAAAAGCAGCTCACTTAATGTTTAATATTGTTGCTACATAATCGGTAGATTACCGTTTTTTAAATTCTCTGTTGTATGAAAAAGCCGTTTACTTTTCTCCTTTTGATGACTGTGCATTATGCAGCAAACAGTCAGTCGTTTTATACGAAAGTCAGTGCCGGTTATGCCTTTCCGTTGGCTGCGGAAATGATCGGCTACAATTACACTGGCATCTTTATGGAAGAGATAGATCCGGTTAATGGTAATGTTGTCGTTGGAAGTATACAAAAGGAAGAATCGCTCGAAGGATCGTTCAGCACAGGGTTCTCTGCTTCGGCGGCGGTCGGATATAGGTTTACAGATATAGTCGGGCTAGAGATAAACGGTTCTTACTTTCTCGGCAGCGAATACAAATCGTCCCAACTATTTCAGTATATCCTTGATGATGAGCTGACTCGTGAGTATCGGACTACCTATGCGCGTTCTGTAAGGGGCTTTACAGTGTCGCCAGCTCTGAGGACGGACATACCGGCGGGAGATGGGCGCCTCAAACCTTTTCTTACCGTTGGTCCCTCGGTTGGTTGGTTTACCGGCACGTATGAGTATAACGATATATCTAACATTGGGGGTGAACTTTCATCCCAGAAAGCGAAGGAGAAATATTCCGGTGGAGTGGCGCTTGGCATTCGGTCGTCGTTAGGTATTGAACTAAAGGTCAATGAAACTATTTCATTTTTTGCTGAAATGGCGGTATCAGCAATGCGATATCACCCGAAGGAAAAAGAAATTACAAAATACGAAGTCGATAATGAAGATAGGTTGAGCACATTAACGGAAGGTCAAAGAAAAACATCCCTGGTCAACAAAGTAGAATCGGATTCACGTACAGAGGATTATGTTGGAGAAGAAATAGGACCTTCATTCGGAATGAACAACATCGCTGCGATGGGTGGAATTAAAATCAGTTTTTAGAGTAGTAGAAGATCTATTCTGTTGTGGATACATCTGTACTTCCCAAAATGACGGTTTAAATTTTTGATATTGTTGTGAGGTTCAAGAATATCGTTACTATCAGAAACAGACCATCCACTAATAGCTCGCAGGCTTCCCCGTGAAACGTGGCATAGTATTAGAATTGTAATACTAAACACAAAATAACTCTCTATGAAAACGCCAGATAAAAAAGGTTCTAAAACTGCCTCTATTCCTCGTAACCCTTCTTCAAGACCGCCTCGCGAAAGCATTCACGACAGAGATTTGAATGAAGATGAGCAAAAAGTCATTACTAATATTGACGATGACCCGTATCAATATTACAGCGGAGACCCCAATGATGGGGGAGATGTAGAAGAAGAGGAAGATCGTGAACGCAAACGAAAAGCCGAGGAGAAGTCTGGGAGAAGTGCAAATTAGATTGCATATTTTTCAGGTCTATCTTTCTCATAACTTGCTCCATAGCGATGTGGAAAATTTGCAACAGATTGTTTTGGTTTTTCCACATGGATACACGAGATGCGATCATCCTTTCGACGGACGTAACTCATTTTAGACGTAACTCATTTTACTTATACTAGCCGTTAACAATTTCTCCACCATTGGGGTGTAAGAACTGACCAGTCATATACGCGGAATCGCTTGACGCCAGGAAGAGATAACTGGGAGCAACTTCTGCGGGTTCTCCGGCCCGCTCCATCGGAACATCACTTCCAAACTTTGCAATTTTTTTAGGTTTGAAAGAAGATGCAATCAATGGCGTCCAGATCGGACCCGGCGCCACCCCGTTTACACGAATACCTTTTTTAACAAGGTTAGAAGATAAACTTCTTGTAAAGGTAACGATGGCGCCTTTCGTAGATGCATAATCAATTAAGCTGTCACTTCCCCGGTATGCTGTTACAGATGATGTATTGATAATACAACTCCCTTTTTTCATATGACGTAAAGCTGCTTTGGTGACCCAGAAGTAAGGATAGACATTGGTAGAAAATGTTTTAACCAGCTGCGCCGATGAAATTTCTTCCAGTTTTTTGCTTTCATAATGAAGTGCCGCATTATTTACCAGAATATCAATTTTGCTAAAATTTTTGATCGTCTGTTGTACAATTTTATTACACTGACCCTCCTTATCAAGATTTCCTGGTAGTAATAGGCATTCAGTATACTCTTCCACCAATTCTTTTGTCTGTTTGGCATCACCATGCTCATTGAGGTAAGAAATCGCCACGCTCGCGCCTTCACGAGCAAATAAAATAGCTACTGCCCGACCAATGCCGCTGTCACCGCCGGTTATCAGGGCCACTTTTCCCTTTAATTTTCCTTTTTTAACGTCTTCAGGCTGAGCGATTGGTTTAGGCTTCATTTTACTTTCCTGCCCGGGGCGCGATTGTGATTGCGGTTTCCTCACTTGTTTTTCTTTTCCTTGTTTTTGCATGATCTGGCTTTTTACATCCCTTATTTAAAAATTGTGCCACCATTCAAATAGATCAGCAGCGGCGAACCATTGCTTTTATGAGCAGTTTGTCATCAGCTGGGCAGATGCGCACAAAAAATAGTTTTTATTATTAAAATGTTCTGCCTACATTTTAAAGAAAAAGAAATGACAAGAAAGAACTGTTCCCTACTTTTCACGCTGCTTTTCGTTGGACTGATAATAGTAACCCAAACTGCATGTTCCCAGAAAAAGGAGAAACCGTTTATCGTTATTGTAACCGGTGATCACGAATACAGCAGTGAAGCCACCATGCCGCTACTGGCTAAGGAACTGGAGGAACATTATGGTATGAAAGTACAAGTACTAAAGTCTTCGCCTGATCAAAATGCTGAAGAAAATATCCCCGGGCTTGAAATTTTAAAGGAAGCAGATCTCGCCGTTTTTTTTCTGCGTTGGAGACGTTTACCCGAAGACCAGGTAAAATATATTGATGATTATCTGAAATCAGGAAAACCTGTAGTTGGATTTCGTACTACTACACATGCCTTTAACTATCCTGAGGGTCATCCCCTTTTCAAATGGAATAGCTTCGGTGAGTTTGCGCTTGGATCGCCTCCGGGATGGGGGGGTAAGGCAAACCATACACACTGCGGACATGAGTGTAGCACCGATGTTTCTATTATCGGTGAGGCTTCCGGACATCCAATATTAAAAGGTGTTGATCCAACTTTCCATGTTCGCTCCTGGCTTTATAAAGTTTTACCCGATTATCCAGTAAAAGATTCTAAATGGCTATTAATGGGTAAGGCTGTAGACCCGAATAAGGAGGGATTTCAAGATAATCCTGTAGCCTGGACGTGGCAAACGGCAGCCGGTGGAAAGGTCTTTGCAACCACCTTGGGCCATCCCGAAGATTTTAGTGTCGAAGCGTTTCAGCGATTGGTAATAAACAGCATTCACTGGACTTTAGATAAGCCTGTCCCTGAAAAGTGGAATGGTAAAGTCGCAATAGACGTACCTTATCGGGGTATGTAAATCATAGAACTAATCCGAAGAGATCATCCCATGCCGGCAGTATCACCAAGAAGAGTACATCAGGTTTTAGTCGCTTGTTGTATAGTTTGCACATCTGTTTTTATCAACGGATGCAAAAAGGCTGACCATACCCTGACAGTTCGCAAGGCATCCAGTATTGTGCTGATAGGAAATAACCTCGGTGCGCGAATGATGCAGTTCGGGAATTTTGAAACTGAAATGCATTTGCGTTTTCCGGATAGTTTATTACTCATCCGTAACATGTGTGATGGAGGCAATACCCCGGGATTCCGTCCGCACTCCGGGAGAGTTTCTCCCTGGGCTTTTCCGGGGGCTGATAAATTTCAAACAGAGCTGGCCAATTATTCCAATAGTCAGGGGCATTTTGAAACAGAAGATCAATGGCTTACGCGGTTAAAGGCCGATATCATTATTGCATTCTTCGGGTATAACGAATCTTTTCAGGGAGTTGAAGGCCTTCCAAATTTTAAATCCGAACTGGATGCCTTTATTAAACACTCATTAAATCAAAAATACAACAGTAGAACAATACCTCAGCTTGTCATTGTTTCGCCCATTGCCTTTGAAAATTTATCGCAGCAAAAAGATCTTCCGGATGGAAAGCAGGAAAACAAAAACCTGTCGTTGTATACTGATGCAATGAAGGAAGTTGCATTGGAAAATCAGGTGCTGTTTATTGATGCATATGCACCTTCCCTGAAATGGTTTCAAAACAACGATGAACCCCTCACGATCGACGGTTTTCAAATGAACGAAAAGGGGTATGAAAAATTTTCACATTTTCTGGCTGACGAGATATTTGGCACGGCATCCTCTAAAGCTGAGCAACAACGTGCATTGGTGAATTCAGCGGTTATGGAAAAAAACTGGATGTGGAAAAATGATTTTAAGATTCCCAATGGCGTTCATGTTTTCGGAAGGCGCTATAATCCTTTTGGTCCAGACAATTATCCCGCAGAAATACAAAAGCTTCGCGAGCTGACCGCAGTACGCGATACCTCCATATGGTTTGCAGCAAAAGGTAAAACCTTTGACCTGGTAGCAGCCGATAAAAATACAACACCGTTACCACCTGTTACGACAAATTACACACCCTCTGAAAAGAGTGGCGCGCTGGATTATCTTTATGGTCAGCAAGCGTTGGATAAATTAAAAGTACCTGCCGGTTATAAGCTTGAACTCTTCGCTTCGGAAAATGAATTTCCGGATTTGGCTAATCCGGTTCAAATTTCCTTTGACAATAAAGGCAGACTTTGGGTTGCCACGATGCCCAGCTATCCCCACTATAAACCGGGTGATCAAAAGCCAAATGATAAATTAATCATCCTCGAGGATACCGATAATGATGGAAAGGCAGACAAACAAACAATCTTTGCAGAAGGTCTTCATTTACCTCTTGGATTTGAGTTCGCTCCCGAAGGTGTATATGTTTCGCAGGGAACTGACTTTACGCTTTTAAAAGATACCAATGGTGATGATAGGGCCGATGAAAAAGAAATAGTATTCAGCGGGTTTGATGATCACGATACACATCACTGTATCCATGCATTTTGTTCCGACCCTTCAGGTGCAATTTATATGGGTGAGGGTGTTTTCCTACACACAAATGTTGAAACTCCTTATGGCCCTGTTCGTGCAACCAACGGCGGTTTTTATCGATATGATGTGAACCGACGCAAACTTGAACGCACGGCTCAATTGTCAATTCCTAACCCTTGGGGTATAGCTTTTGACGAATGGGGACAAAACTTTTTTGCCGAGACTTCAAGTCCGGATGTAAGATGGATGCTTCCCGGGACAATCAAACCTCGGTATGGCGTTTTTACGGATAAGTCGTTTGACTTGATCGAGCCGGCGCACCGCGTTCGCCCAACTTCCGGGCTGGAGTTTGTCTTCAGTAGCCATTTTCCGGATGAAGTGCAAGGGGACTTGCTTATTAACAATACCATTGGTTTTCTGGGAATGAAACAACATACTATGGAGGATGATACAACCGGGTATCGGAGTAAGCATCGCGCCGATTTAATCAAGTCGGATGACAAAAATTTCAGGCCGGTTGATATGGAATTTGCACCAGACGGATCGTTGTACATCGCCGACTGGCATAATATTCTTATTGGTCATATGCAGCACAATGCCCGTGATCCGTTGCGGGATCATGTACATGGAAGAATCTATAGATTAACTTACCCGTCCCGTCCGTTGGTAAATCCGGCAAAAGTCTATGGTGCTACGATACCAGAGTTATTGAACAACCTTACGCTCCCCGAATATCGGACACGCTACCGGACGCGAAGGGAACTGCGCAGCCGGGACACCGGTGAAGTACTTAAACAGATTGCAACGTGGGTAAATACGCTGGACAAAAATGATCTGCAATACGAACATCATGTACTTGAGGCACTATGGGTAACGTGGGGACTTAATAAAGTAGATCAGGTATTATTGAAGCAATTACTTGCAGCGAAAGATTACCGCGCAAGAGCGGCAGCGGTTCGTGTACTTCGTTATACAGGCCATCAGGTAAAAGACCAGGTTGAACTACTCAGGCGTGCTGCTCAGGATGATGAGGGGCGTGTCCGGTTAGAAGCATTCGCCGCGGCATCGTGGCTCGAAAGGGAGAATGGTATCGCCATCCTGGATGAAGCGGGAAAAAAGCCACTTGACCGGTGGATGGCTCCTGCGTATGAGACTGCCGTTGCGCACATTAACGGGAAGTCAAGAGAAGAAAGAAAAGAAGAGATCATTCAGACTCGTTTTACCGGTATTCAACAGGAACTTTTTATTAAAGGAAAAGAGATTTATGCCCGTGAAGGGTATTGTATGACATGTCATCAATCCGGTGGCACCGGATTGCCACCCTCGGGTTTTCCTCCTTTGAAAAAAACGCGGTGGGTAACTGGAAGTGAGGATCGATTGATAAAACTGGTTCTTAAAGGTATGATGGGTAAAATAGAAGTACTCGGACACAATTACCCTGGACACGTACCGATGACTCCATTTGAAGGAATGTTGAACGACGATGAAGTGGCCTCTGTACTCACGTATATTAGAAACTCGTTCGGTAATGAAGGTACTGCAATAATGCCGGAAAAGGTGAAAGCTGTACGTGAAGAAATTAAGGATAAAAAGGGATTCTATTCACCAGAAGAGTTGCTGAAGGAACACCCCTTGGAAAAACGGTAAGGCTTTACCTCAACGAACACAATAGGCAAAATGTGTAATATGGAAAAACTAAAGAAACACATTCTATTCACAGCCGTTCTGTGTTTTAGCTTTTTTACGTTGGTTGTTAAAGCACAGCGAGTTAGCGAAAATAAAAAGCCCAACATTATTTTCATCCTTGCGGATGACCTGGGTTATTTTGACTTAGGTTGTTACGGTAACCCATATTATCAAACACCTCATATTGATCGGATGGCGAAGGATGGGATGAAATTTAATCAGGCCTATGTTGCTTCTCCCGTATGCTCTCCTTCTCGCGCTGCAATTTTGACTGCAAAGCATCCGGCCCGCCTTCATCTTACTAACTTTATACGGGGTGATCGGGTAGATTCTACTTCCCGAGTATTGCCAGCCATGTGGAAACCTTATTTAGGTGGAAGTGAAATTACACTAGCAGAACACTTAAAAACTGAAGGCTACACTACAGGGGTCGTTGGCAAGTGGCATTTGGGTAACGCTGATTCTTCCAAGGCTGCTTCGCAGGGTTTTGATTATGATAGAATCATCGGAAAAAATGGTCTTGATTATTATAATTATGGTATTACCTCCAATAATAAAATTGTATTTGAAGATGATGGGACCGAATACCTTACCGATAAATTAACAGACTATGGCGTGGATTTTATCAAAAGCAATAAAGAGAAACCTTTTTTCTTGTATCTGTCGTATTCAGCTCCTCACGTCTTAATCGTCCCGCGTGCGGATAAGCTTCGAAAGTTTCTTTTCGGGTACAATGCGCATGGTGGAAAATACAATCCATACTATGCCGCTATGCTGGAAAGCCTTGATGATGGAGTTGGTCGGATTCTACAGGCTTTGGCGGACAACGGTCTTAATGAGAATACATTTGTTGTTTTTACATCTGATAATGGTGGAGTTGGCCTGCCGGAATTGGGACCTACCCCCACCACCATGGAGCCGTTACGTGCATGGAAAGGACATGTGCATGAGGGTGGTATTCGTGTACCCCTTTTGATTAGATGGCCCGGGAAAGTTAAACCCGGTGCTGTAAATGAAAATTACCTGACAGGTACTGACTATTTGCCAACGTTTATGGAGATTATACAAAAGAAGGTTAATCCATACGATGGCAAGAGTTTCCTAAGCACACTATATCATCCTGAAAAAGATCTTAAGAGAGGCCCC
This sequence comes from Chryseolinea sp., assembly GCA_041747735.1. Lineage (GTDB taxonomy): Bacteria > Bacteroidota > Bacteroidia > Cytophagales > Cyclobacteriaceae > Chryseolinea. The sequence goes on along the minus strand of JBGTEP010000018.1, from coordinate 69,136 downwards.
ATATTTTGGCACTACCCACATTTCAGCAATCAGGAAGGCCGACCGTCTGGTGCGGTTAGACTCGATGATTTTAAACTGATTGAAAACTACGAAAATGGTGAAGTGACTCTGTACAATTTGAAAGACGATATTTCGGAGAAGAAGGATGTGAGTGCAATTAATCCCGCTATGCGATCAAAGCTGTACTCGTTGCTAAAAAATTGGCAAAAAGATATCGGGGCAAACATGCCTGTTGCAAATCCGAAATTCTCTGGCAGATGATGAAAGAGAGGATTATGGTGACTTTACGCTAGATTGTTTGACTGGATCAAAAAGGAACAACTGAAAAAACAAAACATTGAATATATCGAAATGTAAAAACATACTAATGAAAGCCAACACCTTTATCATTTGCAATTCACCACTTGCTTTCTTTCTGTTCTTGATATTTCTAATTCAAAGTTGCGGAATAAATACAGAAAAAAAGGATGACAGACCAAACGTTATAATTATCCTGGTTGATGACATGGGTTTTAGTGATATTGGTTGCTACGGTTCGGAAATAGCAACACCTAATATAGATAAGCTCGGAGTTAATGGCCTTCGGTTTACGCAGTTTTATAACGCTTCGCGTTGTTGTCCCAGCCGCGCTTCATTGCTAACCGGCTTATATCCACACCAGGCTGGTATGGGTGATATGGTGGATGTGAAGGGAAGAACGCGTGATCCGGGAGCTTATCAAGGGTGGCTTTCTAAAAACGCCGTAACGATAGCAGAGGTACTGCAACAGGACGGGTACGATACATATATGTCTGGCAAATGGCATGTAGGTGAAGACAGTCTTGATTGGCCGCTCAACCGCGGATTCGACAAATACTTCGGGCTCATCAGCGGAGCCAATAGTTATTTTGAAATTCTTCACGGACGTAAGATGGTGAGCCAAAACACGCTTTACGCTTCGTTACCGGAAGACTTTTACATGACCGATGCAGTTACAGACAGCGCTTTACAGTTTGTAAAGAAAGGTGAGAGCGACAACAAACCCTTCTTTTTGTATTTGGCTTATACAGCACCACATTGGCCCTTGCATGCTGTGGAAGATAAAATAAAAAAATATCGTGGCACCTATATGTCTGGCTGGGATTCAATACGCGCGAAAAGACATGAAAAACAATTAGCCATGGGGTTATTCGGTAAACCGGTGGATCTATCGCCGCGTGATAAGGTCGTTCCTTCGTGGGAAGAGGTTGTTGACAAAGACGAATGGGACTTGAAAATGTCGGTCTATGCCGCAATGATGGAGTCGGTTGATGATGGAATTGGAAAGTTGCTAGCCTATCTGGGTCAAACTGCTCAACTTGAAAATACAATTATTATGTTTTTATCTGACAACGGTGCTTGTCATGAGGTGTTGGATGGAAGAATTGACAAAGACCTTAAGGAATTCGCTTCAACTGCGAAAACCATTCCTGCTGGTAACAAGGGTTCCTATACTGCCTATGGTAAACAATGGGCTAACGCTTCTAACACACCTTTTCGTTTATATAAACACTGGACTCACGAAGGGGGTATTAGCACGCCGCTTATCATTCACTATCCCAAAATGATAAAAGAAGGAAAAATGGTTCATAATCTTTCACATCTGATCGATATCATGCCTACTATTCTGGATTTGACAGAAACAAAGTATCCGACAGCATACAATGGGTTTGAAATTCAGGCTGGTGAAGGGAAGAGTTTAATGTCCGTTTTGAATAATGAAATGTGGACCGGGCATGAGTATCTGTTTTGGGAACATGAAAAGAGCAAAGCGGTGAGACATGGTAAATGGAAACTTGTCAGCGTTCCGAACGGAGCATGGGAGTTGTATGATATGGAATCCGATCGCAGTGAGTTGCTCGATCTGTCTGAATCTCATCCGGATACGGTTTTAGCTATGGAAGCGCAATATTCTTTGTGGGCTGTGAGGGTTGGCGTAGAGTGACAAACTTCCTTTGCATTCGTGGTTAATATTATTTAACATAGAAAAACAGGCCAGACAGCTTAGTAAATTTTTGCATCTTTAGCGCAACCGGCCGATTAACCATTGCAACCGGTGGTTGGTCGAATTATTTCAATACATTATTATTATCGATTTTGCCAATAAAATTTCGCAACATGAAAGTTCTGTTTTACCTTATCTCGCTAGTCTCTGTTTTATGTATCGGTCCGGTTTTCGCACAAAAGAAAAATGCATCACCTTCGTCAGGAAAAACTTTAAACATAGTTTGGATTACTTGCGAGGACATGAGTCCGCATCTTGAGTCCTATGGCGATTCTACAGTTAAGACTCCAAATATTACGCGGTTGGCGAATGAAGGGGTTCGATATTCTCACGTGTATTCCATTTCAGGCGTATGCGCACCTAGCCGTTCTGCATTGATAACGGGAATGTATCCGACTTCGATAGGTACAAATAATATGCGTACACTTCAAAACTCATCTTCCGAAGTACCGTATTATTCGGCAGTACTACCGCCTCACGTAAAAGCCCACAGCGAATACTTAAGAGCTGCAGGGTATTACTGCACCAACAATGTAAAGACGGACTATCAGTTCGAAACTCCGATTAGTGCATGGGATGATTGCAGTAACAATGCGCATTGGCGAAATGGTCCGAAGGACAAGCCATTTTTTTCCATTTTTAATTTCACCATTACACATGAATCGCAGATATGGAGCCGCAACCATGAACCGCTGTTAATTGATCCCGCCAAGGTTAAGATACCGCCGATCTATCCGGATACGAAAATTGTTCGCAACGACATCGCACGAAATTATTCTAATATCGTGCGCATGGATGAAATGGTGGGAAAGCTTTTAAAGGAATTGGAAGAAGATGGACTATTAGATAAAACGATTATATTTTTCTACAGCGATCACGGCTCGGGTCTTCCGTTCTACAAACGTGAATTGTACGATCGCGGATTACGTGTACCGCTGATTGTCCGCTATCCGGATAAAGCAATGGCAGGAACGTGGAATGATGAGCTGGTAAGTTTCGTTGATTTCGCGCCAACACTTTTATCTATTGCCGGTGTGCAGGTTCCGAAGCACATACAAGGACAGGCTTTTCTCGGTGATCAAAAATCAAAAAAAACTCGTGATTTTATCTTTGCTGCCCGTGACAGAATGGACTCTGAATATGATATGGTTCGCGCTGTTAAAGATAAACGGTTCAAGTATATACGGAATTACCAGCCCGATAAGCCAGTGATGCAAAATATTAAATATCGGATGAGTGTACCGATGATGAGCGAACTACATCAGCTTGAGAAAGAAGGAAAGCTGAATGAGATACAAAAAATTTGGTTTAAAAAGAGTAAACCTGTCGAAGAGCTTTACGATACGGAGGTAGATCCTTTCGAGTTGAAGAACCTTATAAATGACTCTCGTTTCACGAAGGAGCTTCAAGCTCTTCGCAGTGCTCATCAGGAATGGGAGCGCGAAACCCGCGACGTAGGCTTTCTGCCTGAAAAAGAACTTTTTCTTTCGATGTGGCCGGACGGTGTTCAGCCGAATACTAAGCCTGTAACTATTGGTTTTGATCGGAAGACTTCCGTGGTATCGTTGACGTGTGATGAGCCCGGCGCATCCATCGTTTATAAAAATAGTCTGCTTGGCAAAGAATGGCTCCTTTACACAAAACCTTTTAAAGTTCAGCCACGAACGGAGGTTGTTGCAACGGCTATTCGCTATGGGTACAAGCAAAGTGGAGAAAGTATGCTGGTGGTTCCTTAGTGCCCCCGGAGTAAGGCATATGCACTAAAAGGTGATTAATTCTGAAATATCATGCAATTACTATTCTTCGTATGTAGTCTGGTTGTTTTCCAAGCCATTGCCGGTGATGTTACGGCGCAGCAAAAAACATTACCACGTGTTGTTGTATCGACTGATATTGGCGGCGATGACCCCGATGACTATCAATCTATGATTCATTTCCTGATGTATGCTGACCGATTTCAAATTGAAGGTCTTATCAGCTCACCGCCTGGAAAGGGCAGAAAGAAACATATTGAAGAAGTGATTTCAGCCTATCAAAACGACCTAAAGAACTTGCAGAAGCAACGCAAGGGTTATCCGTCACCGAGGAATTTGAGAAAAGTAACCAAACAAGGCGCAATCGATCCTCAGGAAGGAGAGGCGCCTTCCGCACTAAGCGATGGAGCGAAGTGGATCGTAGAAAAAGCGAACAAAAAGTCCAGTGACTATTTATATATTTTGGTTTGGGGATCGATCACTGATGTTGCACAAGCCGTACACGCTGATCCGGGTATCAAACAAAAAATTCGTATCTATTCTATCGGTTCATGGAATACCGTACAAGATGAGAAATCCAGAGATTACCTTTTTGAAAACCATCCTGATTTATGGTGGATCGAAAACAACACAACGTTCCGCGGTATGTACATGGGTGGTTTTATGGAAGAAGATTTTTCAAATACTTCTTTTGTTGAAAAGCATATTAAATCCGCTGGTTCAATGGGAAATTTGTTTTGGGAGAAAAAGCGTGATATAAAAATGGGGGATACACCATCGGTTTTGTATTTTCTAAAAGGCGATATCAACAACCCGGAGGGAGAGAGTTGGGGTGGTGCATTTATTCGTACAACGAATCGGGCTACCTACTGGTCAGACAATCCCGATAAGGACTTAATCGAAAATGACAGACAAGGTGCTCGCTCTGTAAATAAATTTCGTAAAGAATTTTTGATGGATTGGGCTGAGCTCCTACAGTCTATCAGTGGAAAATAAACTTGATAATGTATGCTAAGAATTAAGTCGTTTCTCTTTGTGTTATTATTGGCGATTACATTAGTCAATTGTAAAACAGAAATAAAACAGCAACGTCCAAATATTATTTTTATCATGGCCGATGATTTGGGCTATGGAGATATTGAGCCGTTCGGGCAGAAGCTAATTGAGACACCTCATCTCAGCCGGATGGCAAATGAAGGAATGAAGTTTACAAATCATTATGCCGGAACATCTGTGTGCGCACCTTCCAGATGTTCCCTAATTACAGGAATGCATACCGGGCGGACGGAGGTGCGGGGGAACCTACAAGCACCCGATGGTGGGCAAATGCCAATTTCGGACGAGGCTGTTACGGTTGGTGAGCTTTTGCAAAGCGCGGGCTATACTACGGGAATGGTTGGTAAGTGGGGACTTGGAAACTACGGAACAACCGGCGATCCGAATAAACAAGGTTTTGATTTTTTTTACGGATATACAGATCAGGTATTGGCACATAATCATTTTCCGGAATATTTGCTTCGTAATGGTGAAAAGGAATTTTTGAACAACAAAGTTACCTATCTCGATTCTGGCGCATGGCATAAAGGACTTGGAAGTTTTACAACGGAAAAGAAGGACTTTGCAGATGACTTGTTTACAAATGAAGCATTAACGTTTATTTCAGATAATGCCGGTAATCCTTTTTTTCTGTATCTACCCTACATCATCCCCCATGATAATGGCGAGGCACCAGACGATTCACGATTTGAAGCGCCAGATCAGCGACAATATACTTCAAAGGACTGGTCAAAAAATGAAAAAGATTATGCAGCCTCAATTTCCTATCTCGACGATTACGTAGGTAAAATTCTTAATCATCTAACAAAATTGAAACTGGAAAAAAACACACTCGTCATCTTCACCAGCGATAACGGGCCTTATACGGATAAGATGCGGTTTAATAGTTCGGGCGGTCTGCGCGGCATAAAACGGGACCTGTATGAAGGCGGATCTAAAGTACCGTTTATAGCGTGGTGGCCTGGAACGATAAAGGAAGGAACTTCTTCTGATCATATCTCCGCCTTTTGGGATTTTATGCCTACGGTTTGCGAACTTGGTGGGGTAACTCAGCCATATGAATCCGATGGAATTTCCTATCTGCCTGCGTTATTGGGAAAGACAGGACAAAAAAATCATGATTACCTCTATTTCGAATTTCACGAGCAAGGTGGATCTCAAGCGGTAAGACAAGGAAAATGGAAAGCAGTATTGCTCAATGTAAAGACGCCCAACCCCCGCGCTATGGAATTGTATGACCTTGACAAAGATCCTGCGGAAGCAAATAACATTGCAGATCAACATCCTGAGAAAGTAAAGGAAATGATCGATCTAATGGAGAAAGCGCATCGGCCGTCCCCCTTGTTCTTATTCCCAGGCGAGCAATGATTCCCGAAGCTCTAGCCTATCCGATGAGCGAAGTTTGTATTAACAACTATATTATATCAGGAAGATTGTTGTAGAATTTTTTCCCTATTGGGTGAAGATAAATACACATTACATCTGTGTATAGAATATTTTTTGCTGAAAAAAATATAAACACGGTTGAGCTGGACGATGAATGTGACCGCCTATTTGGACTTTCATCTTATCCAGGTTAATAATTTTGTTTAATACATTTTCTTCGGATTATGGCATAAAATTGACTCTAAAATTACAGTCTTCAAAGATCGTCATGTAAGTTCTTATCACTAGGAGCTCCATGTATTGAATCATGAACCAAGAATTTCCATTCTGGTTCTAGTTCAGATCAACAATCCTTTTTGAGCGCTTTGAGACCTTACCGATCAACTATAAAACTATGAAACTACTAACGAATCAAATGTTGCAAGAGCTTGAGACTGTGGAACAATCTCCGTGTCTTTCTCTTTATCTTCCCACATCCAGAAGCCATCCGGATAATCTTCAGGATCCTATACGATTTAAAAATCTTGTGAAAGAACTTGAAGCATCACTCGTCCAACAGTATTCATCGGGTGAAGTGACAAAATTTATCAAGCCGTTTGAAGAATTACTGGATGATAAGGATTTATGGAAGCATACGCTGGAGGGCCTTGCAGTATTTGGCGGCGAAGGGATATTTAAAGTGATTGCAATGCAGACCTCTGTAGAAGAATTAGTGGTCGTCGCGGACAGTTTTCATACAAAACCCCTCCGGCATTATTTACAGTCCGTTGATCGATACCATGTATTAGGTTTAAGTCTGGATGAGATCCAACTTTTCGAAGGAAACCGTCATGGACTTGTACAAGTTGAACTTAGCGAAGACGTGCCCACCACGATGAAAGATGCTCTCGGTGAAGAACTAACGGAAAAACATTTAACAGTAGCCTCATATGGAGGTACGAGTTCAGCCATGCATCATGGACACGGTGGCAAAGGAGCTGAAATGGATGTTGATGCGGAGCGCTTCTTTCGCGTGATAACGAGTTCAATCGAAGAAAAATATTCAAAACCCTCAGGACTTCCCCTGATACTGGCAGCATTGCCCGAACATCACAATCTTTTTCAGAAGGTAAGTAGCAATTCAAAACTACTTGAAAAAAGTATACCCGTTAATCCAAAATCTGTTCCGCTAGAAAAACTGACGGGTATGGCCTGGGAAATTATGGAGCCAGAACTTATGTTAAAATTCGAGCAGCTCGGAGATCAGTTTAGTACGGCAAAGGCAAATTTACTTGGCAGTGACGATCTTAAAGAAGTCGCCGTTGCTGCGGCAATGGGTAAAATCGACACGCTGCTAATTGAAGCCGATAAAATAATCGGAGGAAAATTAAAAGACGTTGGCTTAGGAACTATTGAAGAAAGTAATATTGACAATCCGGATGTCGATGATCTGCTGGATGATTTAGGAGAATTGGTAAGAAAAAAAGGTGGAACAGTGATGGTGATACCGGCGGACAAGATGCCTTCGGAGACGGGCCTTGCCGCCGTTTTTCGATATTAATGCCAATATTTACACCTGATTTATACAACTAACCTAAATAATTTATGACAATTCAAATCAACACCGACAGGAATATCAATGGAAATGAGAAGTTTGAATCTCATTTTACGACAGCAACTGAGGAGGCGTTATCCAGATTTAGCGAACAAATTACGCGGGTTGAAGTGCATCTGTCGGATGAAAATGGAATAAAGGAAGGACCAAACAACAAACGGTGTTTGCTTGAAGCGCGATTGGCAGGAAGGCCCCCCATCGCTGTTACGCATCAGGCGGATACCGTTGAACAAGCTTATAAAGGTTCAATGAGCAAACTAAAAGCATCCCTTGAAACAATCCTTGGGAAATTGAAAGACCATCAGTAACGTTTTTACCTTCCTATTGTGTTTCTCCGGTTTAGCGGATGGGTTTGTTAAGCATAGAAATAAAATTTTACAACTATGAAAGAAATGAATCATGTGAAAAGATATACGTGTTTAATTACAACTTCGGTAATGATACTGCTGTTAGCTGGGTCGTGTGCCAGAAAAGCTACATTTCGCCCATCAACTCAAGTACCGGCGGCCGAGGGAAAGGTGAAAGTTAAGCGGGATAAAAATCGAAATTATACCATTGATGTTGATGTGTTCAATCTTACTGAGCCGGATAGACTTCAACCTCCCAGAAATACGTATGTAGTATGGATGGTGGGTGAGGATGGCACGATAAACAATCTTGGGCAAATACGAAGTTCGAGTGGCCTTTTTTCGAAGACACGAAAAGGTTCTTTGGAAACTTCGTCACCTTCAAAACCGGTGAAAATATTCATCACGTCAGAAGATTTGGCTAACATCGAAATTCCGGTCTCGCCGCCTGTATTATCAACTTCAAATTTTTAGTCACCTCATTATTTTAATAAACATGATAATATATTGCCAAATCTGAAATACTTTTTTCATAATAAAATTGTCTGATATGCCGCTAACAAATTGGAGATCGAATGCTTTTCTTCAGGGTAGAATTTCGTATTTTTTCTTTTCTTTAAATGTTCTAGGACGCCTGATTCTTTAGCACCATGTCATACCATTTAAAAACGTTGTCAGCAACAGCCGAAGAATTACAAACGAGTCCAACGGGCCTTTCAAATGAATCGGTACAACAACGATTGCAAGAATACGGTCAGAATTTACTGGAAGTCAAAAAAAAGAAGACTATCTGGCATATGCTTCTCGGACAGTTGACCGATTTCATGATCCTTATTCTCATTGGTGCCGCAGTGGTTTCAGGATTGGCGGGTGAACTCACGGATACAATTGTTATCCTTGCCATCGTAGTACTTAATGCCATTGTAGGACTGGTACAGGAGTGGCGCGCGGAAAAAGCTATGGAGGCCCTTGAAAAAATGTCTTCCAGTCAGGCACGAGTGCTTCGCGATGATCATTCCATTGAAATCCCGGCGTCAGATCTTGTGCCCGGTGATGTGGTTATGTTAAACGCAGGAAATATTATTCCGGCGGATGTCCGCTTTCTTGAGACCAATACCCTTAAGGTAGATGAATCATCGCTTACGGGTGAATCTGTTAATATCGAAAAAAATATAGATCCTTTGCCCGAGGGCGAGTACCCTTTGGGTGACCGGATTAATATAGGCTATAAGGGAACTTTTGTGACAAATGGCCGTGGCGTTGCGTATGTCGTGAGCACAGGAATGAAAACGGAGCTTGGGCGAATCGCAAAACTTATTCAGACCGACGAGATTAAAACGCCACTTCAGAAAAGATTAAACGTCTTTGGAAAGCGACTGACTGTTATCATTCTGATTTTATGTGTGGTGTTTTTCTTTGTTGGTTGGCTACGTGGTGAATCCTGGTCTACCATGTTATTAACTTCAATTTCACTTGCGGTTGCCGCTATTCCGGAGGCGCTGCCGGCGTTAGTTACAATTGCCCTCGCACTGGGTGCAAAACGGCTGGTTGAGAACAATGCCCTTATACGTAAACTACCTGCAGTCGAAACATTAGGATCGGTCACCTATATCTGTTCCGATAAAACCGGAACCCTGACCTTAAATAAAATGACTGTTCAGGAAACGTTTAACCCGGAAGATATAGCTGCTAAACTACCAGTGTTTGACGGTAAAGATGTTCTCTTGCATGCCATGGCGCTGAACAATGACGTTGTGAAGAATAAAGAGGATGTATGGGTTGGTGAATCAACGGAGGTTGCACTGGCACAATATGCAGTTGATAACAACTTTATCCGATCCGATCAGGAAGCAAAGTATAAGAGAATCGCTGAAATTCCTTTTGACTCGAAACGGAAATGCATGACCACGCTGCATGAAACACCCTGGGGTGTGGTTGCCATTGTGAAAGGTGGTGTAGATGTTTTGTTTGATAAACTCATACCGGAACAAAAGTCTTTAATCCCTGAATTTGAAGGCCACGTAAATGCAATGGCAGAAAAGGGCTTTCGTACACTGGGCTATGCTATTCGCATGTTCGAAAAGCTGCCTGAAAATCTGAACCCGGATGAAATAGAAACTTCCTTGACTTTCGTAGGGCTTGTAGGGATGATGGACCCACCACGGGATGAAGCACGCGAAGCGGTAACCCAATGCAAGCATGCGGGTATCCGACCCGTTATGATTACGGGTGATCATAAACTCACAGCCACGGCTATTGCGAAAAATCTAGGAATCATTTCGTCTGAAAACGATTTAGTTGTTGAAGGACCTGAACTAAAGAAAATGACGGATGAAGAATTTGGTGAAAGGGTTGAAAATGTGAGGGTATATGCGCGGGTTGATCCCGAGCAGAAACTAAGAATCATTAGTGCACTACAGGCCAGGAATCACTTTGTTGCCATGACAGGAGATGGTGTTAACGATGCACCGGCGTTGAAAAATGCCGATATCGGTATTGCTATGGGTATCAATGGCACCGAAGTATCGAAGGAGGCTTCGCATATGATTTTGCTTGACGACAATTTCGCAACGATTGTAAAAGCTGTTAAACATGGTCGGCGCATCTTTGATAATATTCTAAAATTTATAAAGTACATCATGTCTGGAAATTCCGGAGAAATCTGGGCGCTTTTTATTGCACCGTTTTTAGGTTTACCTATTCCACTCCTCGCCATACATATTCTTTGGATTAATTTAATTACGGATGGGTTGCCTGGCCTGGCACTTGCATCCGAGCCGGCTGAAGCTAACATCATGAGCCGTCCACCGAGGAGCCCGAAGGAAAGTATCTTTGCCGGGGGGATGGCACTGCACATTTTATGGGTCGGATTGCTGATGGGAGCCGTAACCCTTGGGACACAGGCATGGTCAATTCACATCGGCAACAGTCATTGGCAAACAATGGCTTTCACCGTTCTTTGTTTTAGTCAATTGGGTCATGTGATTGCCATTCGATCGGAAAGCAGATCTGTATTTAAAATCGGTCTTTTTTCAAATAAGCCAATGCTGTTGGCGCTGTTGGTCACGTCTTCGCTTCAGCTTATGATTATTTACACGCCATTCTTTAACGAAATATTTAAGACGCAGCCGTTAACATTAAAAGAACTACTCATCACTCTGGCAATTTCCAGCATCGTTTTTTGGGCGGTAGAACTGGAAAAGTTGATAAAAGGAATCATTAAAAAGAAGCCTGAGGTATAAGTTAACTTCTTCAATGCCAGGTCAGCATTTTACTTAGTTTTCCAGGAACTACGAGCATAAGAACTTCGTGATAGGCGGGGTCGGTAATTACAGACATGTTCGTATTATTATACAACGTCCTGATGAAGGATGGGCTGAGCTGAAGTCGGCTGCATAGAATGACCTTACCACCAATACACCTAACTCTATAACCATGAAAAAAACGTGTGCACTACTTAGTCAGTTTTTATTGATTGTAATATTTTTATCTTCCTGTTCGGAACGGAAGTCCGTTGAAGAAACTGAAAGTACCATCGATGTAACCAAAGACTGGGAACTTGGCGTTGCTTTCTGGACGTTTCATACGTTTAGTTTACCTGAAGCACTTGAAAAGATAGATAGTTCAGGGCTTGGTATTGTGGAAGCACCTACGTTCTTCAAGTCAGGTGCCGCGTTGAAGGATTCCCTTATCGGTGACCTTTCTCAAGCAGGGCTAGAACAAGTTAAAGCGCTCGTAAAACAACACGATCTCACTATTGAGTCAATGTATATCGGTGGAGACAAAACGGTAGCATCCTGGAAAAAGCAATTTGAAATTGCGAAAGCTTTGGGTGCAAAGTTTGTTACAGCAGAGCCACCTGCTACACTGTGGGATGAAGTTGACAGTCTCGCCGGAGTGTATGGTATGAAGGTAGCAATCCATGAACACTGGAAAGGTGTAAGTCCGTATTGGCATCCCGATTCTGTATTAGCGGCTATTGAAGGCCATCCTAATTTTGGTGCTTGTGCTGACCTCGGCCATTGGCCAAAAAGCGGAGTTGATCCTCTTGAAGCGGTGAAACGTTTAGAAGGATACATCATAGCAATCCATCTGAAAGACATTGCTGCATTTGATAATCCTGAATTGAAAGATGTTCCGGTTGGAACCGGTGTAGTCGATTTTCCTGGAATCTTTGCCGAATTAAAAAGACAAAATTTCAAAGGACCGATTTACATTGAGCGCGATGCAGAAGACCTTCCCAGCAACCTGCCATCGGTTATGCAAACAATCAAGTATTATAATGACGAGCTGGCGAAATTGAAGTGAGGTAATAAAACATTCTCCCTAAGTCTTATCCGAGGCAGGTAACTTTACGACGAGGGTGGATTTTTTCCCCAACTTTTTTAGCAACAAAAGTCGCTTATGATTATTAAAACGATTTACCAAGTGTGTGAAAACGAAAACGACTATGCATTTTAAAACCATTCCATTGCTGATAATTTTTATTCACATTTCCATCAGCGTTTTTGGACAAAAGGCCTTTGAAAAGGGGTATGTTGTTAATCCGGAAAACGACACGATCTTTGGTAAAATAAAAGACCGGAAACCCGAACCATTTGCTGATCTCTATAAAAAAATACGATTCAAAAAGGAAGGTTCTTTTTTCGTAAAAAAATACAAACCCAGTCAGATTATAGGTTATAAAGCCGGTGATAGAGTTTACGAAAGTATTGGAATAGAAACGGAAGGCCGTTTATTAAACACCCGATACTTCATCAGTTCCACTTCCAGAAAATCTTTTTTGAAAGTCGTGCATAAAGGCAACCTAAACTATTACCATTGGGAGTACATAGATAATGAATCAGGATTCGTGGATTATATTCCTTTATTCCACAAAGAAAAAAGTACTGAAATGGTAAGAGCTACACAAGGTATTTTTGGATTGAAGAAGAAATTGCTTTCCCAATACTTCAGTGATTGTCCGGAGCTTGTTCGGGAAATCGACAAAAAGGAAGTTCGAACTGTTCAAGATGTGCTAGAGCTGCATGAGTCTTTATGCGAGTGAGCTTGAGTTTCTTACTTTAAAACGCGAATTAGCAAAGGAGAGGTAACGACGAAAATAATCGAGGGGTAGCTTTAATTAAGTGTACGGGAAGCAATGCTTCTCCAGTTTTACCACTGCTATTTTGTATAGAAAGTAGCTTTATGATTTCTACAAAATGACTACCCAAATAGTAAATTGTATTAATTCTGACGTTTGTAATCAACTTGATTACTACGCTTTCGTATTCAGTGAGAATTGTAGGAATCCGCACCGGGCGAATAGCAATTTCATTTGCACTCTTTAATATTCTAGTATTGGTATCGCGGACAGCGAATGGATTTCAAGCTCCGCTTCTGGCTAAGACCGTTGAAAACGATATAAAAGTTGGTGTATTTGAGAACGTTGACGCTTTTCGTCTAGTCATTTTTTCGTGTTCTATTGCGACAATTGTGGGAGCCTTTCTGATTCCTACATTTCAACGGATATTATCGAAGGCAGTAAATGAATTTAGTATTCATAAATCAATGGGAAAGCTGATACTTCATGTTTTTTCAAAGGCCGGCATTCATTACTTTAAAGAAAGTATGACGCTTCCTACGAGGTCGAATATCACTCAAATGAAATTGGATTCTGAATTTCCCTGGAGAATGTTTATCATGAATATGGTAGCCGTTGCAATTCTGACCATTGGGGTGCTATCGGCTGTTTATGCTTCCTATTTAAATCCTGACTATCGAACAACAGCAAGTAACCTATCGGCCTTCGTCAATGGTTTTGCAACAATTTTAATGTTTGTGTTTATTGATCCGCACCTATCGGTAATGACGGATGATGTGATGGTTGGCAAATGCTCGGAGACAACTTTCCGAAGATATATTGTGTATATGACGGTAGCGCGATTAGTCGGGACGATTTTGGCTCAAATAATATTTTTCCCCAGTGCTAGATTGTTAGCCTGGACAGCCACACATTTATAGATTGTCCGAGTTGATGTGAAGTTTATTGCACGACCAGCTATTTATCGGCTAAGGAGGACAACACTTGCCGGTATTTACTTTTATAACGCATACAGCGGTTTGATTCGATTCATTGCATTCAGTTCTTCAAACGAACGAGTTAGTCTTTTCTGAATGGACTTTTCTCCTGCACGAAGCCACGTTCTTGGATCATAATATTTTTTATTCGGTGCATCAGTGCTTTCCGGATTCCCGAGCTGCGTAGACAAGTATGCTTCGTGTTCCTGATAGTAGTTGTGAACACCGTCCCAGAATGACCATTGAATATCGGTATCGATGTTCATCTTCACTACGCCATAGGAAATTGCTTCTCGGATTTTTTCGGGTTCACTTCCTGAACCTCCGTGGAAGACAAAGTTCATAGGATTATCCTGCGTCGTAAAGCGTTGCTTCACGAACTCCTGCGAGTTTTTTAGAATGGAAGGTTCCAGTTTTACATTACCAGGTTTGTATACACCATGAACATTTCCGAACGAGGCAGCTATTACAAAGTTATTGCTGATTTTGCTCAACGTTTCGTAGGCATAAGCAATTTCTTCCGGTTGTGTGTAAAGTTTTGAACTATCAATATTGGTATTGTCCACACCGTCTTCTTCACCCCCTGTAACCCCCAACTCGATCTCCAGAAACATATCAAGACTAGTGAGCTTATCGAGGTAGCGTTTACAAATTTCGATGTTCTGCTGCAGCGGCTCTTCAGAGAGGTCAATCATATGTGAAGTGAACAATGGTGCTCCATGGAGTTTATAGTGACGCACTCCGGCTTCGATCATACCATCTACCCAGGGAAGTAATTTTTTCGCAGCATGATCTGTATTGATTATCACCGGAACATCGTAGACATCCACAATTTCGTGTATATACTGTGCCGCTGCGACAGCACCCCGAACAGATACCTGTTGGCTGCCATTGCTGGAGGACTTGCCGAGGAAAAATGCCGAACCACCGTTCGAGAGTTGAATAATGACGGGTGATTGTACCGTATGAGCAGTCTGTAATACAGCGTTGATGGTATTGGTGTTGATGACGTTCACCGCGGGAATGGCGTAGCCGAGTGTTTTGGCATTGGTGAAGTACTGGGATGCTTCCGTAAAATTGAGAACTTTATTCATGTCATTCGTTTTAAATATTGCAGGCACATCAATAGTTTGTTTATCATAAGAAATCAGCGGCCATCAATTTTGTTAGCCACGCACCGAAGCCCAACACGATGTGGACTCCTATCATCTGTATGTAAAAATTTCGGTAGTGAATTTTTGGCGGGTTTGGGTGGAGGTTAAACGTAATGTACAAACTCCAATTCCAATTAGTCCGCAAATTGCCCCGGTCGCGAGGTAGTAGAACAGGGTTGTATCTATCCCGATCGAAGCTGGAAGCCATTCAATCAAAACAATAAAAAGAAAGCCTACGGTGTAGTGTAAAATCCATCCAATTGGATGGTTCAGTCCAACTGTGATCCATTCTAAGCGATTGATAACGGTGTTTAACAACTCGGGTTCCCGCAACGGTTGCTTCCTGATCTCACTTACACCATAGCTAAACAGCGTCATCAACGACGTACTTACCACGGAACTTAATATTAGGAAAGGTATTGTAAGGTGGGTCATTGATCGGTTGCAGTCATGCGATAATGTTGGAGTAAAAAAAAATACTGGCTTCTTTTTGGAAGCCAAGTTTAGTGTTGTATAAGTGTTTTTATTCGTCGATCTGCATAAACAAAAACGCTGCCAATGGGGAAAGAGTTGAATTGTGGATGAACCATGTTATTTTTCGCATCACACTGGAATTTTTGTCCTTGATAATTATTCTCCTGGGGATTAGACACCCCATAAAGGGTACACTTCTCCAGTAGTGACAACAGTTTACAAGATTGTAAAGTGTTTTGCTTCGGACTGCTGGATGAGAACCTTATTGTATTGTAAACGGATCTTTAGATATTTAGTACTGAAATCAGATCGCCGAGACTTATTTTGAAATAAGATTAACTACAAAGGGTAGGGACTGATTGCATTGGTTTTTCAATGACTGGGTAAGGTAGAAATACGATTTTTTTAAAACTACGAAACGTATGCTAAAACGTGCACTAATCATTTTGATGAGGCAGGGAATCTGGCACTGGAGAAGTCAATTAAATTTCTTAAATCGATAGCTGAATTATAAGTTCGTTAAACTGCGAGATAACACACTTGACAAAATGGAAGACGACGAATTAGAAGCCCTGAAAAACGAAGAGAAAGTACAAAAAGCACTTCGCGAAAATCCAAGTACTGCTAAGAAGGATACTATCGTAGGAAAAGATGAAGTTCCTTTGCTGGGCATCTCAGCTATTGTATTTGTTGCCAGCGGCGTGCTTTATTTTCTTTTAGGGTGGAGCCAATTGCCCGTTCCCGAAGTTTATGTTCCACTGGCACAGAAAATTGTATTGGCAGTGCTGTTTATTTCATTAGTACTGTCGGCAACACGACTGCTGAAAAAAATACTTAACCGGAAAATAGACGATAAAACAACCGTGTATAATTTGGACCGGATTGTCAACTTATTCGCCGGACTGGTAATATTAATCATCATTCTTTCTTTGTTATTTGCTAACTGGTATGCTACCATCGTTTCGTTTGGTATCGTTTCACTTATACTGGGCTTCGCATTACAAAATCCCATCACGAGTTTTTTTGGGTGGATGTACATTCTTATCCGCAAGCCTTATGAAGTGGGTGACCGCATACGGATAGGCAACGTATATGGAGATGTGATTAAGGTGAGCTACATTGATACAACACTATGGGAATTTAATGGTGATTATTTGTCAGGTGACCATCCTAGTGGTCGTATTGTTAGATTTGTAAACTCAAAAGTTTTTAATGAATATGTGCATAATTATTCATGGCCTTTGTTTCCTTTCATTTGGAACGAGCTTAGTTTTTTTATAGCCTACGAAAGCGATTTTAACTTTACTGCAGACAAAATAAAAAACATTGTTGAAATGGAAATTGGTGAAGCGATGGTTCGACGGGTAAAACGTTTTAAGAAAATTTTGGCCGACACACCCGTGGATGAGTTGGATGTAAATGAGTATCCTTCTATTATTTTAAAAGCTCATAACAACACATGGATAGAGATAATTGTGCGATACCTGGTCGAACCAAAGAATTCTGGCCGGGTTAGAAATACACTATTTTTAGCCGTGATGGCGGAGTTGAAGAAGCATCCTGAAAAGGTAGTGTTTCCAACGACAGATATGCGATAATTTGTTTTTCAATATTGTAACACAAAAATGGCTACGGATATTCACAAATTTTATCTAAGTAAAGAAGAACCCAATAAAAGTTGCCTGCTTGCATTGCGAAAAATTATTCTCGATCAAGACCCAAGCATTACGGAAACGCAGAAATGGGGAATGCCCTGCTTTTGTTATAAGAAGAAAATGTTTTGCTACTTGTGGACTGATAAGAAAACACAAGAGCCATACATCCTTATGGTTGAAGGGAAATACCTGGACCACCCTGCTCTGGAAGAAGGTGATCGTAAAAAAATGAAGATTTTCCGCGTGGATCCACAAAAAGATTTACCCATAGAGACTATCGGGGCTATTTTGAGAAAAGCGTTGGAACTATACACGACAGGTAAAATTAAAATGAGAACTCAGTAATTTTGCGACTACCTTAGCTCCGAAAATAATCACGGGGTAATAAAAAAAATGCTTACAGAGATCAATCCAAAGTTGCCAATGAGGAATAGGGCGGTGACGAAAGACTATTACCTAAACAAACTAGGCTTTTATCTCCTGGGCAACGACGAGTTTGAGGATTACTTAATGGTTTTCAAAGATAACATTCAACTTCATTTTTTTAAATTTAAAGAACTTGATCCGAAAGAAAACTACGGGCAAGTGTATATCAGAACGAACGATATTGAAAAACTATACCATTCATTCTTGACAAATGGTGTTTCAATTCACCCAAACGGGCCTTTGGAAGTGAAACCCTGGGGACAAAAGGAATTTTCGTTGCTGGACCCCGATTACAACTTGCTGACTTTTGGGCAAAGCACAAAAAATGATTGATACGCTAGGGCAGGGATAAAGCAACAGCTTTAAAAAATGATGCAATAGATGATCTACACTTTTGGAATAGCAATTACTTTTTTTCTCTCATTTATTTTGTCGACCAAAAAGGAAAAAAGTAACGCAGATAAAATATTGGCTATTTGGTTGGGTGTTGTCGGAGTGCATTTAACATTATATTACTTGATTTTTAGCAAGCTGTATCTGGAATTTCCCTATCTCCTGGGGCTTGAGATTCCAATGCCGTTGCTCCATGGCCCCTTTATTTTCCTCTATACCACTGCGCTTACCCAGCAAAAAGCAACAGATGGAAAGCGTCTTTTGCATTTTATCCCATATTTGATCGGATTGCTCGCGATGGTACCTTTTCTAATATTGTCATCGACCGAAAAGATAGCAGTCTATTTTCACGAAGGTGATGCCTACGAAACGCTATTGATTGTATTTTTTTTAAGTATTATCCTTTCAGGGTTTACCTACAGTTTTTTGTCTTTACGTGCTGTGATACGACATCATAGAAGTATCCTGGAAATATATTCGTATACCGAGAGGGTTAGTCTTAAATGGCTTTACTTTCTCATTTTCGGTCTAAGTATTATCTGGATTGCAGTCATTTTTGCGGATGACCAATACATTTTTGCAGCGGTAGTTTTATACGTTTTACTAATTGGATATTATGGAATAAAACAGGTTGGAATTTTCACGAACCAATCAATAGACATTGCCACTGGTCAGTCTGAACCCAAGGACACAGAGAACAAACCGACCCCTTCTGAAAAGGTTAAATACGAAAAATCGGAATTGACAGCCCTCCAGTTGGAAACAATCCACGAAAATCTGGCCCAGGTAATGCGAGCTGAAAAGCTCTATCAAACTCCAGAATTAACCTTATCTGATGTAGCAATAAAGTTAAGCGTCCATCCTAATACACTCTCACAAGTCATTAACCGGATGGAGCAGAAAAACTTCTTCGATTATATAAATGGACTTAGGGTTGAGGAGTTTAAAAAACGTATAACTCAGGCTGAAAATCAACAGTTTAAAATGCTTTCGGTTGCTTACGATTGTGGGTTCAACTCGAAAACGTCCTTCAATCGAAATTTTAAAAAAGCCGTAGGAATATCGCCTACGGAATATCTTGAAAAAGACATGGCCAGGCCAAATTAATAAGGTTCACCTTTCATTCCGTTGGGTCAAAACATGTAACATCCTGTTACCTAAAGCGATGCGTTACCAGGCTGTTTAGTAAATAATGCGTTCCATCTTTCATAGTGGGGCGACTCCTCATGCCTGCTCACACATCTTTGCCGCAAACTTTAAATTATTTAGACGATGAAGCAAAAGCTTATCATTTTAACTTTTTCCCTTGCAGGGATAATTTTTACAGGGTGCGAAAAGGAATTCAATATTAGTGAACCGGGAAAGTTAGTGCCTAAAACTGTCGACCAGGATCCAGCATTGCCATCAATTTCAGTAAATGGCACCCAACTGCATGCCGAAGCCTATGGAGACCCTGACGATTCAATGATAATTTTCCTGCACGGTGGCCCTGGATCGGATTATCAAAATGGACTTAATGCCAAACAGTTAACAGACAACGATTACTACGTGGTATTTTACGACCAAAGAGGAACGGGTCTTTCAAAACGACATGATAGGAGTTCCTACTCCATACAATTGTACTTAGACGACCTGTCTGCAGTCGTTGAATTTTACAGAACGTCTGCCAATCAGAAAGTATTTCTGTTTGGGCATTCGTGGGGCGCTATGCTTGCGGCTGCATACATCAACTCCTATCCGGATCGGATTTCAGGAGCAATTTTTGCAGAGGCCGGTGGCTTCAATAAAGAACTATTGGATGAATACGGTGAATCGAGCAGAAAGCTTAACCTGTTTTCGGAAAGCACAAACGATGTCCTTTATTATGACCAATTCTTAACCGGCCGTGAAAACCAACACGAAATACTGGATTATAAATTAGGTTTAGCATCCAGCTTTTCATACACAACGGGTAATGATGAAGGCATCGAAGGACCATCTCCGTTTTGGAGAAACGGGGCCGAGGTATTAAAGGCCTTTGTTGATATTTCCGAAAACGAAGGTTTTGATTTTACCACGAACCTGAATCAATACCCCACCAAAGTGCTTTTCCTATATGGCGAGAATAACAAGTCGTACGGGTTGAGCTTTGCACAAAAGGAAGCCCAATATTTCCCCAATACCCAGATTTCTCAGATTGATGATACAGGTCATGAAATGATTTACTTTAAATGGAACAACGTTTATCCGATTGTATTGACCTACTTAAACTCTTTAAATTAATTTAGATATGAAAATTTTCAAAGCGATATTGTTTGTAGTAATCATATGTAGTGCGTTACAAGGTTTTTGTCAAAGTATTAACTGGGAAAGCCTAAAAAGCGAACAAAAGCATATTTTAAATATTCAAACAGGTTGGGATTATGGACTTGTATTTGGTGCGGGTTACAGTCATCAATTAAATTCCAAATTACCCTTATTATTGAATGTCTCGTATTCTTTTCCTTCGGGAGATAAATTGTTTGACGATTTCAAAACAAAACTCGGCGGACAAGTTCGGCTGTATAAGGTTCGTAACGTTCAGTTCAGCACATCAATACACGGAATGTACAGGCGATATGAAAATCCGTTAGTTCGTCTGCAAAATTTTGGAACCGAAATCACAGCCGTGATTGGATATTACAAGCCAAAATGGTTCTTAGCGGGTGAGGTTGGATTTGATAAAGCGATTGCAACTCAATTTAAACATACCAAACTATATAAAGAAACAATTTTCGAAAATGTAAAAGACGGCTGGTCTGAACCTGCAACCGGCGGTAACTTTAATTATGGAATACAGGCCGGTTATTCCTTTCAGCGAAGCGATATTTTATTTGAAATTGGTATCGTGAATACACAAGACTTCAAATCAACACCTTTAATTCCCTATTATTTGCAATTAGGATTTAATTATAAAATTACTGGAGGAAAATGAATACGATCTTGTTAAAATGAGCAACCTCCCAAAAGTGATGATTCAGTAGAGCATATGAGCCATTTTTTTTGCAGCTTCGGTTAAGAAACGACGACTTAGCTTCAAAAACTATGAGAAATTTTCCGATTTTGCATAAGCAAAAATATGGTCGGTACATTTCTTTCTCATATATCCAGGCGTTTCTTTCGCTCTCCTTCTGCCGGTAAAGATACTGCTGTAAAATTCGGCCTTGCTTTTATCGTCGTATTACTGGCGGGATATTCTCTGACACTGGGTTTTGCACTTGAAAGGATCATTGTTGATGGGATGAAGCAACGAAATGCTATTTCTTTTTTAAACGGATTACTGATCTATTATTTCATTGGAGGATTTGTCACGCGGTACTTAATACAAAGTCTGCCTGTACTCGATGTACAGCCTTACCTTCATCTGCCTGTTTCACGTGGTAAGATTATTCATTTTTTGTTGGGTAAATCAGTGTTACATGTATTCAATTTTTTTGTTTTCTTCCTTTTCACACCCTTTGCGCTTAATGCTATCACGCGGGAATACGGGCTAATACACGGATGCATGTGGTTACTGTCTTTGTGGTTCATCAGTCTCATTAATCATTTTCTTGTAATTCTGGTGAAGAAATATTTTACACAAAGCGTATGGGGCGTTCTTATCTTCTTTATTATCTGTGCCCTATTTTCTGGTGCTGACTATTTTGGTTGGCTAAAATTATCACTGGTGTCAGAAAAAATATTTCAAACCGTTTTGCGAGGATACACAACTGTTGTTTTACTATTGACATTAGTTATGGTTCTCTACTATGCGGCCTATCGTACCTTCATACATCGACTATATCCTGAAGAGCTTAGTGTAAAAGAAAGCCAAATCTTTAACTCACCGAATTGGGCTTTTTTGCAAAGCTTTGGACTGATGGGTGCCTGGATAAGCGTGGAATTAAAGCTAATTTTTCGTAACAGGAGATCGCGAGAGATTTTTCTTATGCATGTAGTCTTTCTGCTTATGCCGTTGGCTTTTTACGCTTATACAAAAAATAGGGAAGCCTATGGTGCTTTTCTGTTCTTTGGAGTGATTTCGTCAGGATTCTTCACGATGAATTATGGTATGTTTTTGTTCAGTTGGCAAGGGGCTCATTTTGATTTCACGCTTGTAAAGCCTTCTTCTATTCGCCAGTTCGTGGAATCGAAATACTGGCTTTTGGCAGCGACCACTGCGTTCTGGTTTTTATTCAGCATTCCTTTTTTTTTCTTAGGATGGCATTTTCTATTGATCAATCTCGTTGCCTCGCTTTACAATATTGGCATTAACATTTTTGTAGCCATGAACATGTCAATGTGGGGAGCAAAGAGAATGGACCTTAAGCATCCAGGTTCTTTAAACATTGAAGGTGCCGGTGCAGCACAGTGGCTCATGTCCGTCCCGCTGATGGCAGGGCCTTATTTATTTTATGCTCCTTTTAGTTTAATGGGACTTCCGATTCCTGGTCTTTTGTGTGTGGGAATAGCGGGACTAATGGGAATATTATTTCGCCAGAAGTTTATCGACCTTACGTTTCAAAGGCTTTTTAACAGAAGGCATGTTCTTGCATCCAGTTTCAGAAATGATTAATGTATGATTTTAGTCTCGAACCTTAAAAAAGAGTATAACGGTGTTCCCGTTGTTGATATCCCGATGCTCAACGTTGAAAAAGGTGTAAGGTTTGGAATTGTGGGGAATAACGGCGCCGGCAAAACTACATTCTTTCGCATACTCCTCGATTTGGTAAGCCCCACCACAGGAGAGATCAACATTAAAGGGCAAAATGTAAGAGGTAACGACGAGTGGAAACGGTATGTTGGATCTTTCCTTGATGAAGGTTTTCTTATTTCATACTTGACGCCTGACGAGTACTTCAGCTTTATTGGAAAGCTTCATGGATATGGGGCAGAAGATCAAAAAATATTCCTTAGTCCTTTTGAAGAATTCTTTAATGGGGAAATTATCGGAACAAAAAAGTATATACGGGACCTATCAAAAGGAAACCTTAAAAAGGTGGGTATAGTAGCAGCGCTAGTTAGCCAACCAGAAGTAGTAGTTCTGGATGAACCGTTTGAGAATCTTGATCCGACATCGCAGATAAGGCTGAAGGAGATAATCGTTCGTGAATATAAAGCACGAAACACCACTTTTCTTATATCAAGTCATGACCTGAACCACGTAACCGAAATCTGCAACAGAATTGTGCTGATGGAAAAAGGAAAGGTAATCAGGGACATGAACGGTGGTCAGCAAGCCTTAATAGAATTGGACGCTTATTTCAACATATAGAGGTACCGTTTAAAAATGAAAGTACTCAAAACCACAATTCCGGATAATTCAATGCTGAATTATTCTCAGGCAAAGTACGATTACGTTGATAGTTTTCAAGGTACTCTTATTGACAAAGAAAATAAGTTTACTTCTGAAGACATTGGAAGAGCTTTTTTCTCAAGCGGACCAAAATGGATTGAAAAACTATTTTCTTTAAGGAATAAGATAGTATCCATTTTTGGACTTAAAACACCGGGTGACTTGGTAGATAAGGAAATACAACTTGAAAATTTCAGGTGTCAGCCAGGTGAGCGGCTCGGGCTGTTTAAAGTATTTTCGAAAACTGAACACGAAGTAGTCTTAGGAGAAGATGACAAACATTTAAATTTCAGAGTTTCGTTATTTTTACAGCCACAATCCACGGAAGTAAATAAAAAGGACTTAACAGTTTCAACCACCGTGGAATTTAAAAACTGGTTCGGGCGAATATACTTTATCCCAGTTCGGCCTTTTCATAAACTAATTGTTCCGGCAATGTTGAAGGGAATTATTAGTGAATTGGAGAAAGGAAAGTTAAATTAACAAGAGAGCCGACGTTGGCGCTGAAGGTACAGAAAACTGAAAAGGTACTTCTGACAATTTCTTGTACGGATTTTGACAACTGCTAAAAACCAGCGACCTATATATGCCATCTTCTATGACCAGTATGGTCAAAACCAAATTCATATTGCTTGTAGTCATAACTGGACTTCTTTCATGCAATGAATCCCAGAATGTCGAAACTACTTATTCATATTTGGAAGTTAATGAAGATAACCCAACACCAACTGTCGACATATCAAAATATTCATTGATTAATGACTCTCAGAACGATCGCAGGAATGATGCGAAGGAGATTTTAAAGGTCAAAAGGAAGTGGCCTCTGGCGATGCAGTCATTGAATCCCGTAGAATTTGACTCGATCTTAAGCAAGAAATTTACTTTTAAATCGGCAACTACCTTTTTTAACCGGGAGGACTATATTGAAGACAGAACAACTCCAGACGATTGGAAAATTACATTTGTTGAGTATGATAATGTTACGCTACAGTTTTTTGATGATACTGCCGTACTGAGCTATAACAATCATGTCCGGAATGAAAATAAAGTTACAAGAGAAGTCGAGATTGAACACATTAGTTGGGTAGACATCTACTTAAAGGAGAATGATAAATGGAAGCTAGGTGCCGCACATTCGATCGATTATCGTGTGGAAGTAGCAGATTCAGTTAGCAAAAATTAATCCTTTTGGAGGATTTATTTACAGAGGATTAATCAGTCAGACATACCCGACATGTGAAGAGTATACTAATGGTATGAATCAATGGAGCACGAATGAGAGAAGCATACATAACAGACAAAACTTTTGAAAGGAGTGACTTTACGAAAACTTCGCTGCCAAAAGGTGAATATGAAAATTGTATTTTTAAAAGCTGCAACTTTGTTGAAAATGATCTTTCTGAATTTAAGTTCGTAGATTGCACTTTTACGGGATGCAATTTGAGCTTAGCGAAGTTAAACAAGACAGCTTTTCGGGATATAGAATTCCACGACTGCAAAATGCTTGGACTTCGGTTTGACACTTGCAACGACTTTGGACTTTCCTTTTCTTTTGAAAATTGCCATCTTGACCATTCTTCGTTTTATAAGACTAAAATTAAAAAGACAGTGTTCAAAAGCACTCATTTGCAAGAAGTTGATTTTGCTGAGGCAGACTTGACAAACGCCGTGTTCGACAATTGCAATTTAATCAAAGCTATTTTCGACCACACAATACTAGAAAAGGCAGATTTCCGGACTTCATATAACTATTCAATTGACCCTGAGCTCAATCGAATTAAGAAGGCAAAATTTTCTGTTCCTGGTATTTCCGGACTTTTAGACAAATACGATATTGACATCGAAGGATGAATCGTGGAGTTCCAGATTGACCCGGTTTACTTAAAGAAGAACAATCTCACAATGAAACAACGATGAGGGAAATTGTTGAACTTTCAGAGAAGACCATCACTATTGACAGAAATGAGTTTCTGAAAGTCAAGGGTAGTATTGATACGAACGTATATTATGTTGAAAGCGGAAGTTTGCGGGTATTTGTTCTGGATGATTTTGAAGAGCAAATAGTCCGGTTCGGGTACAAGGAAAATTTGATTGTTTCTTTAGACTCTTTTTTAACGGGCAAACCATCGGATTTTTTTATACAGGCTATTAAGAAGACGGTCGTACAAGTGATAACAAAGCAACAGATTGACAGTTTTCTGCAGAAGGAAAATAATAGAATTCTGTGGGTTCGGATATTGGAAAACTTGGTTTTACAGCAACTCGAACGGGAAGTCGATATCCTGACAAATTCACCGAAAGAAAGATTCCACAGGATTTTACGGAGAAGTCCCCAGCTTTTTCAGGAAATTCCGAACCGATACATTGCCAATTATTTGAGAATGAGTCCCGAAACGTTATCGCGTTTAAAAAAGTCTTGACTTCAATCAAGGATTACAAAAAACGGGCGCCGCACCTTTGCATAAAATTCATAACAATATGCAATCGGAAAAACTATTACAGTCGTTTATTGAAGAAACAAGGCAACTTATTAACCAGGCTGAAAAACTTAAAACCCGGGATATGGATACTTTGACCTGGAAAGGGAATCCAGTGTCGTGGAATATTTTAGAATGTTTAGAACACCTGAATTTATACGGAGACTTTTATCTGCCGCAAATTGAGCACAAAATCAGGATCTCACGAACCAAGAGTGATCCTGATTTTAATAGTGGGTTTTTGGGAAGCTATTTTGCGAAAAGTATGCTGCCGAAGGAAAAGCTAAACAAGATGAAAACCTTTAAGGACAAAAACCCACTAAATGAAAAACTGGACAAAAGGGTAATCGACAAGTTTATCAGCCAGCAAATCAAATTATTAGATTTGCTAAACCAGTCACGAAATGTAAGTTTAAACAGAGTGAAAATTGAAATTTCCATTGCTAGATTTATAAAACTCAAACTAGGTGACACTTTTCAGTTTTTTATTAATCATAGCATCAGGCATTTTAGACAAATTGAAAGAATAGAATCGGAAATTGTGAATCAACGACAGCCCCTATCGGTTTAATAATCGTGGGATCCGGATACATATTGAGCGGGCTCAAACGATTATCCGTTACTTTGGAGCAAGGCATTTTGTGACGTGTTGAAGTTGATTGTTTCAAAAGCAGATTGATCGGCATTTGACGTGTGAGAAAATACTAGTAACTTTTATCTGAAAATAGATGATAGCTAAGTGCAGGTAAGAATATACATACCACATCCCGCTTTACAGGAATATGTCATGAATATTTCAACGGTTAACGTCATTCTTCCGGACGGAATAACAGACGTAGTAACACCTTATCCTCCAACGCCCTTTCAATCGTTGATTTTTTATTGCAATGATACAGTATCTATGGGTAGGGTAGAGGAGGGTAGTTTTGAAACGCAGCCTCTGACTGTTTTAATAGGGCCACAATTTTCACGGGTGAATATCAAAGTTTCCCGCCGGTTAAGTGCTATACGTGTTGATTTTCTTCCGGGTGGTATGTATCGGATGTTGGGTATTCCGATGCACGAATTGTTCGATGGTGGATTCGATGCTTGTGATTTCTTTGGTGCTGGAATGAGCGATATCAACAAAAAATTGCAGAACATTTCTGATTTAGAAGTGGGCAAACACATAGTAGAGAGATTTCTTTTAGATCAGGTAAAAGGCCTGAAGGAAATACTGCCTTTCGATTCTGCGATGCGTATTCTGTTAAATAACAATGGCAACATGGCGATCGAAAAAGCTGCGTCACTTTCATGCCTGAGCATAAAGCAATTTGAAAGAAAGTGTAAAGAAAGAATCGGGATGAACCCTAAGGTATATGCCCGTATTTTAAAATTTTCAAAAGCATACAGATTACATGAAGCATCTCCGGATCTTAGCTGGACGCAAATCGCCTACGAAGCAGGGTACTTCGATCAAATGCACATGATCAGAGATTTCAAAACCTTTGCCGGGGTAAATCCTTCTGTAATTGAACGTCAGTTGCTGTCCACCCCGTTGAGGATGCAAAAAGACCTACGTAGTTAAGGGTGTCGATTTTTTACTATGCAGCCGCATAGACCTCAACATACTTTTGTTGAAAAAAGTCATGAAAACACATTCACTACAGGCTATTAGAAAAAGCATCGTTCACATCACTTTCGCATTGCTGTGGGTTTTTAATTTTTCGTTTGCACAGGATTCTACAGAGCGAGTATCTGAACCGTCACATCTTAAAGAATTAACGGGCTTCAATCAAACGTTTTACTATAGCCCCGGGTATGAAGGAAGGGCAAACGATATAGCAGTATTCCTTACGAGCGCTGGGAATTTTTTTCAGGAGGAGATAGGGTTTACCCCGAAAATAAAACTGTATGTACTCGCTCCACAGGATTGGAAGGCGGTGGCTGCTAAACCTCTGCATGATGTTTACGGCTTTCCACACAACATCGACCAGATTCGTCTCGCAATTGCAGCAGAAGACAACGATTTTTGGCGCAGTTTTTTACCGGAGGTTGATAAACTTCCACCACCTGTAGCCGCCCAGGTTACAAAAGCTTACGGCAAGCCTGACGGTACATATAGTATGATGCCCTTTTTTGATTTGCTTGCCCTTCACGAAATGGGTCATTCATATACTTCACAAGCGGGACTAAAGATGCACCGGAACTGGATGGGCGAATTGTTTGTCAACATCATGTTACATACATATGTAGCGGAAAAACAACCCGAACTTTTACCTGCGCTGGAAACCTTCCCGAACATGGTGCTTCGTGCCGGAACAGCAGAGTATAAATTCACGAGCCTTGAGGATTTTGAAAAACTGTATGCGACGCTGGGAATGGGTCCAAGAAACTATGGCTGGTATCAATGCAAACTCCATTCGGCGGCGAAAGATATCTACAATGCCGGAGGCAAAGGAGTTTTGAAGAAATTATGGAAGGCGTTGAAAATTCACCAGGAAAAAATGACAGATGAAGAGTTTACCAGAATGTTGAAGAATGAAGTACATCCTTCAGTGGCAAATGTGTTTTTAGAATGGAATAAAACTCAATAAAATGCATTGGCTACCAGGTTATCTCCGTTGAGAAGGAGCGGCAGTTATTTAGATAACTAAGCCGCAACTTTTTTCATTCGATATTGCAACGGCGGCATTCCATGTTCATCTTTAAATACGGTAACAAAATGGGCTGTGTTTTTGAAGCCGCTCTTGAGGGCGATGTCATTCACAGAATCATTTGTTGTTTCAATCAGGATTTTGGCGTACCGAACTCGCGCATGGATTAACCATTTGCCTGGTGAAGTGTTGTATGTCGCATAAAAATCTGATTTAAACGTCGAGAGGCTTCTGCCACAAAGCTTCGCATATTCTTCCAGACTCATTGGATGCATAAAAGACCTTTCCATCACATCACGCAAAGACACCTTGCCGGTTTCGCGGATTTCGCCAAGGCAACGCGCAAGCGACCGGTTGTTGCTGCTGGTAAGAATATTTAGTAACAGTTCTTCTACTTTAACCTTTAGCAATTCATCAGACGGAGCAATAGGTTTTGGAAAGTAACTCAATACGGAATGAAAATATGCCGACAAAGAATCATCTACGGCCAAGGGAATCATACAACTAGATTTCTGAGTTGATAACCCGGAAGACATTTGCCGGTTTGTTGGATACTTATCAGCTACCCTATGTATGAAATCATCAGTCACGAATATAAACAGGGCGCAATAATCGCCTGCATTCTGTTGCTGCGCAACGTAACTTCCCTTTCTTATAAAAAGCGCATCGCCATTCTGTACCACGTATTGATTCCTTCCGTCTGAATACTTTGTAACACCGCTCAGCACGTAGGCAAAGTAATTACAATGTGTCCAAAAGGCTATCTTGTCACCTCCAATCAGGCATTTGTATTCCACAATCAGTAGATCATCAACTTGATATGTTTTGTAATAGTTACTGTTAGTAATGTAATCGTAGATGTTCAACATGTGCTTTAATCGGTGTTCAAACATAGCGAACGGCGATGACACAGATGATGTTACATAAACCTGTCACCAAATTTTTTAAACTTCTGAGAAAATTCGGGGATATGCGCTTACGATACTTTTGCGTTTGTCTTTTTTAGACATGAACAACAAATGTATTATGCTTAATAAAACCCCCGAATTTATGAACGACACAATTGAATCCAAATCAAGAAGAAGATTTGTAGGACAGCTCGCAGTCGGCGCTGCTGCAGGACTGACAGCGATTTCTGGTTTTCAGAATCCAGTAAGTGGTTCTTCAATAAAAATTTCTGCCGACGCAGAAAACTGGTTCAAAAAAAGCAAAGGGTCTCACCGTATTGTATACGATGCATCCGAACCACACCAGGGAATGCCATTCATTTGGTCATGGGTGTTTTATGTCACCAATAATGAGACAGGCACGCCGGATGCAGATATGACCGCCATGGTAGTACTTCGTCACAATGCCATTCCATTTGCATTACACGATCGCCTTTGGAAGAAATATAACCTCGGCGAAGTGTTTAAGGTAACGGATAATACAACTCAAAAACCTGCTATCCGAAATCCATATTACATGCCACAACCCGGGGACTTCCCAGCACCTGGCATCGAAGGTATTCAGAAAATGCAAACGAGAGGTGCAATGTTCTGTGTATGTAACATGGCGCTGAAGGTATACAGTGGAATGGTTGCTGCATCCGCGAATCTAAACCCGGAAGAAGTTTATAAGGATTGGATGAGCGGTGTCCTGGACGATATTCAGATCGTACCTTCTGGTGTATGGGCTATCGGCCGTGCGCAAGAGAACAAGTTTGCATACTGCTATGCAGGAGGTTAATGTATCAAGCCTATTCAAATGAGGGGCATCTAAGCCCCTTTTCTTTTTCATGATAATCGTCATTTGGGCGACGAGCTTAGTATCATAGATATTATTATAAAGATGACTGAAATACTTTTTGACAGGGTAAAAATTCTTGTATGGATAGTGATCGCGCTACTGCTCCTTGAAGTAGCGTTTATCATTGCCCTAAAGGAACGTACATCTGTGTACCGGAACGTAGATAGCGTAAATGATCTTAAACAACATGTTCATCAGAACAGCGACCTTTGGCGTGCTCCTGATACTACTGATATTCCGAATGACGAAACAGGGCAACTTATTGCCTATGGGCGCGAGTTAATAGAGCATACAGCGTTATATCTTGGACCACAAGGAAAAGTTGCTCAGATAAGCAATGGTATGAATTGTCAGAATTGTCATCTGCATGCGGGTACAAAACCTTTCGCGGCAAACTATAGCGCCGTAGCATCTACGTACCCCAGGTTTCGCCAACGATCCGGGATCGTTGAAGACTTTGAAAAACGAGTAAATGACTGTTTTGAAAGAAGTATGAATGGCTCTCCACTGCCGCGGAGTAGTCGTGAATTGCAATCAATCATCGCCTATCTGAAATGGTTGGGGCGGGATGTTGCAAAAGGCGTAACGCCGAAAGGAGCAGGCCTTATAAAATTATCAATGCTTACGAGACGTGCAGATACTTTGAAGGGAAAGAAAAATTACTTCGTTTCCTGTGCAAGCTGCCATGGAGTGAACGGAGAGGGTATCAAAGCCGACAACCAAAATGAATGGCAGTATCCACCCCTTTGGGGAGCGAACAGCTATAATACAGGTGCGGGTCTATACCGTATTTCAACCTTTGCGAGGTTTATCAAAGCGAATATGCCCTATGGCATCAGTTATAAAATGCCTGTTCTATCGGATGAAGAGGCGTGGGATATTGCAGCATTTGTAAACTCTATGCCACGACCACACAAAGACTTTGCCGACGACTGGCCCAATCTCATGCATAAACCAATCGATCATCCCTTTGGTCCCTATGCAGATAATTTTTCAGAGGAGGTTCACAAGTATGGCCCGTTTCATAAGATACTGAACGCAAAGAATAAATAGTATGGAAATATTTGGATACGTTGCTATAATTTGCATTGGCTTTTTGCTGGGTAGTATTGGTGCGGGAGGTTCTATGCTTGCCATACCGGTTCTTGTGTATGTGTTTTTAATTGATATAGAAACTGCTTCGGCCTACTCCTTGTTTCTTGTTGGATTATCGAGCATTACAGGTACTGTATTAAAATACAGGGAACAACTAGTCTCTCTTCGAACCGTGATACAGTTTGGTGTGCCGTCCGTAGTTGGCGCATTTATTTCCAGAAATTGGATCATCTTGTATATCCCGGACGTTGTAATCGATGATAATGGCATTTCCTTTTTTAAGGAAGATCTTTTGCTTGCTTTGCTTGCAGTGCTGGCGCTCGCATCGTCTATCACGATGTTGTTAAAGAAAAGAACCAATGATCGTATTCAAGATCCGAACGTATTTATGTTGATGGTCACGGGTACATTTACCGGATTGGTGACCGGACTTGTTGGAGCGGGCGGTGGCTTTCTCATAGTACCTGCACTTATCCTGTTTGCTGCATTGTCATTCTCGCTGGCCACAGGTACGAGCCTTGTGATCATTGCTTTAAATTCTTTGTTCGGTTTTTGCGGCGACATGCTGAACCGTCTGATCGAATGGCCTTTTCTGATCGCGCTCGCAGTCCTTGTTATTACTGGTCTACTCCTGGGTTATTGCTGGCACAAAAATGTTCAAAAGTTTTTATCAGAACGCGGTTTTGCATGGTTCGTGTTGTTGATGGGCGTTTCTATTTTAACGATAACGATCACCCGATAGCGTGAGTTACCGATACCAACTGTGCCACTGTCGTACCGTAGTAATTAACAAAACGCCATTGAGTGAATATCCTTTTCGATAAGCGGAGGCCAGTCGTTCTGGTCATTTTCCAATCACAAACCTCTTAGCATTGAAACGCAACCTTCCCAAAAAAACTTGCTCAGGTTTGAGGCGGGTGCCAGCTATCCGTATCACAATCATCCTGCGGAGAGGAGTTGTTCGTTCTTGAAGGTGAAGCCACTTCTGATAAAAAAATTTGAAGGAATTTTATAAAAACTTGCGTAGCCAAATAGCTACATAATGAATTTAAGAAGAGACGTGTTTCAAGCTATTGCCGATCCTACAAGGAGGGCAATATTACTTTTGGTGGCAACCCAATCCATGACAGCGGGAGCAATCGCATCAAATTTTGATTCGGCCAGGCCAACTGTTTCTAAACATTTGCATATCCTGGCGGAGTGTGAATTGTTAACACAAGAGTATCAAGGACGTGAAATCTACTACCACCTTAATGCACAAAAGGTTAGAGAGGTTTCCGACTTCCTGGAACCTTTCCGGAAACTCTGGGACGATCGTTTTAACAAGTTAGAAGCCGTTATGAAAAAACACAGGTCTAAATAATCGATATATCATGGAGCGAAAAACAAAAGTAGAAGCAGCAGCCGGTACACAGGATTTATTCGTAACCAGGAAGTTTGACTTGCCCCTGGAATTACTTTTTAAAGCGTACACTGAACCTGACCTCATCGAACAATGGATGGGAAATAAAGTGTTGAAACTTGAAAATAAAGACCATGGTAGTTATCAGTTTGAAACGACCGATCCTCGGGGAAACGTTTTGTTTAGGGCCAATGGATCTATTCACAAGTTTATTCCTGACAAAAATATTGTAAGGACATTTGAAATGGAAAACATACCATTTCCCGTTCACCTTGAGTTTTTGGAATTTGAAAAACTCGCAGATCAAACCAGTACACTTACGATACACATTATTTGTAAGTCAGTTGTTGACCGTGACAACATGCTGAAAATGCCTTTCGCTGAGGGTATTAATATGGCACATAATCAGCTTCAAAAAATCATGAGTTAACGAAAATAATATTCCAATGACAAAAAGAAACAAGATCATTTATTGGGTTGCAACGATCTGGCTATGTATGGGGATGGTATCATCCGGAGTTGTGCAAACTATTCAAATGGAAGAGGAGGTACAAAAAATGAAACAATTGGGTTATCCACAATATTTTTTGACCATCATTGGGGTTTGGAAGCTGTTTGGGGTAGTGGCTGTCATCATTCCCAAGTATCCAATAATAAAGGAGTGGGCATATGCAGGTTGTTTCTTCCTCATGGCAGGGGCTATTTTTTCACATGTTGCCATTAACGATGGTGCCGTTGAATATTTCGGACCTTCGCTACTACTGGTACTTACCGTTGTTTCCTGGATTTTCCGGCCTGGGGACAGAAAGCTAAGTATATATAAAATCATATAGCAAAATATTTACTTCGGAATTTTGAACAGATGGGAGCCTGATAGAAATTGGTTCAATAAAAATTAAAGTATATCTCCCGTTGAATGGACTTGGAAATATTTTTTGGGTTGATATGATAAACGACCTAAGGTAAATCTGGAACAATAATCCGACCTCATTCGGACGGGGGCGGAATGTGTAAATAGTCTGAATTTATTTTTTTAAATAGTCCTACTTTGTCAACTTTGATTTTGGATATAAATCATGTGGTACTAGTCACACACAAAACACGCACCCATGCTGTACTCCAGCATGTTTCAGCAGGGCCTCAGCCAATCTTCGGCCTGGAAAGGGCCCTGCGCGGATTGGGTGCAGCCCTGCTGGAACATGCGGGGCCCCGCGGCCCTGGAGCGGGGCTATGGAATGCAGCCAAAACAGGATTCAGATGAACTATTCTATCGGAATAGGGTAAGCGCGAATGTCTAAACTTAAAGCTGACAAAGTAGGACTAGTCCAACCAACTGTAGCGAAACACGTTCCCTTACCTAAAGAAATTAATAACTTAATAAGTAAGGTGCTGTGAAAAATCAATCCAGAGTCGAATCCATTGATCTGTTAAAAGGGGTGGTCATGGTAATAATGGCGCTCGACCATGTAAGAGACTATTTTCATAATGCTGCATTCATATTTGATCCGGCAGATCCAACACAAAGTACACTAGCAATCTTCTTCACCCGTTGGATTACACATTTCTGTGCACCGGCATTTAGTTTTCTGGCAGGATTGTCCGCTTTTATGGTTGGCAAAAGGAAAACTCCAGTTGAATTATCGGGTTTTTTAGTGACACGTGGAATATGGCTGATTTTTATAGAGTTGACCGTCGTTGGATTTGCCTGGTATTTCGATTTGCAGTTCCGGATGTTTAGTTTACTTGTCATATGGTCATTGGGAATCAGTATGATCGTGCTGGCTGCTCTAATACATCTTCCTAGACACTACATCTTAATATTTTGCCTGCTGCTAATTTGCTGCCATAACCTGTTTGATAACGTGCAGTTTTCAGGAAACATAGTATGGGCTCTTCTTCATGAGCAGGTGTTTTACCAATTGTCAGATAATACGCAATTGCTGATCGGTTACCCAGTTGTTCCCTGGATTGCTGTAATGGCGTTAGGATATTATTTCGGAACATTCTATGAAAAATCATTTGATCCTGATAAAAGAAGAAGGCTATTTAATCTTATTGGATTTGGTGCCATCGGTCTGTTTGTCCTATTAAGATTCACAAATCTTTACGGTGATCCACAAGATTTTATACGCTATGAAACGTTAATTCAGAACTTAATTTCTTTTTTCAATCCTACTAAATATCCTCCTTCACTTCTGTATTTGTTAATGACGTTAGGTGTAACGTTCGTATTCCTGGCAAACATTGAAAAGCTTAAAGGGAAAATTGTTGAATATTTTTGCACTTTTGGCAGAGTACCATTTTTTTACTATATCCTGCATCTTTACCTGATTCATATAGCAGCCATGGTTTTTGCTGAGATTTCGGGTTGGGGTTGGCAACTGTTTGTATTGTCGACGTGGGTAGGATTTGAAGCAAAAATGAAAGGGTATGGTTTTGATCTTTGGGTAGTTTATGTAGTTTGGATTATAATTGTGCTTATGTTGTATCCCTTATGTAAAAAGTTTGACAACTATAAACAGACACACAAGGAAAAATGGTGGCTGAGTTATTTTTAGCTCAGTTAAAACCCTTAATCCAGACTAAAGAAACCAAATTATGCTGCTCAATACGCGAATTCCACCGATTTACATATTAAACGATGTTAAATATGACATAGCGTATGTATTGACTGTATCTATATTCGTTCATTGGTTTTCTAACAGCTATCAGGAATCACTGCCCGTGATGCCATTGACAATACCTGCGTTTATTGGCACTTCAATTTCAATTCTGTTGTCTTTTAAAATAAGCCAATCATATGAAAGGTGGTGGGAAGCGCGAAAAGTATGGGGAAGTATCGTGAACGACTCGAGGAGCTTGGTCGTTCAGCTAAATGCCTTTATTACATCTGGTAATGATGAAAAGATAAAAAAAATTGCATTCAGGCAAATCGCATGGTGCTACGCTTTAGGACGATCACTCCGAGGGCTAAATCCTACGGCTGATTTGCAAGAATTTATTTCTCCCCATGAAATAGCGGAAATAGAAAGTCATGTTAATAAACCGCTAGCTATGCTTTTTCTTCATAGTAGGGATATCAGGGAGTTGAAGGAAAAACATCAGCTGGAAATTTTCGCGCAAGTACAGTTAGACAACACGATTGTTCGCTTATGCGATGCACAGGGAAGATCGGAAAGAATAAAAACAACTATATTTCCAGTAACCTATCGACTGTTTCTTCATGCGATAATTTATTTATTTGTAGTTACACTTTCCCTTTCGTTCAGAGATATACTTTGGTATTTTGAAATCCCATTAATGATTTGTATTTCGGCGCCATTTTTTCTTCTTGAGAAGTCAGCCACACAGATGCAGGATCCTTTCGAAAACAGACCGACTGATACAGCCATGACTTCAATTGCACGGACAATAGAAATTAACATAAAACAATTGCTCAAAGAGTCTTCGGTTCCTAAACCGCATCAACCTGAAAAATTCTATTTGTCCTAGTTATTCGAAACCTAACGCGGTGGAGATCGTGTGAATCAAAGCTGATGTAACATAAAGGAAGAAAGGGTCTCAAGTCGGTAAACTTGAAAATACTGTAAATGGTATGACGAAAGTACTAATCACCGGGGCGACCGGGAATGTAGGAACCGCGGTAATACAAGCATTAAGCTTTCTTCGTCATGATCTTGAAATCTTTGCTTGCGTAAGAACCACAAATGAAGCTCAGCTAAAATTTTCAGATCAGAAAGTCAAATTTATCGAGTTTGATTTTATGAATTTGGACTCCTATAAACCGGCTTTGGCAAATTGTGATTTACTTTTTTTACTACGGCCTCCCCAGATTTCGGATGTGAATAAGTATTTTGAACCCCTTATTGCTGCTTCTTTAAAAGCTGGCGTAAAACATATTGTATTTTTATCGGTCCAAGGAGTTGAGAAGAGTAAAATAATCCCACATCATAAAATTGAAAAACTTATTGTTGCGAGTAGAATTCCTTACACTTTCCTCCGCCCTGCTTATTTTATGCAGAACTTCACCACCACGTTACGCCCCGATCTGATAAAAAGAAAACTCATTTATCTGCCGGCTGGAAATGCAAAGTTTACCCTGATCGATATTCGGGACATTGGTACTGTCGCAGCGAATATTCTGACAAACATATCAGAACACATAAATAAATCTTATGAATTAACAAGCAATGATTGCCTGACATTCTCCCAGATGGCGATCGCATTAAGTAACGTTTTGGGAATTAATATCCGGTTTCAATCACCGAACCTTATTCGTTTCTTCATGACGAAAAGGTCAGAAGCGATGCCCACGATGCAAATACTTGTAATGATTATGTTACACTATTTTCCCCGATTTCAAAAAGAACCAGCTACGAGCAAATGGGTTGAAAAGTTAACAGGGAGACAACCAATCAGTTTCGACAAATTTGTAAATGATAATAAAGAATTACTAGAGTAATCCAACACGGGCACGATTCATCATGTTAGCGTAGTTCCGGGCAACATTTATCAGCGGGCCCGAAGACGCAATCATGTGGCCAATTGAGAAACATGCTCTGGCTTTCGACCTAACTCCCGCAGGAGCCTTGCATGACCGGCTAATGCTCCAAGGAAGGTATCTGCACTTTTATAGGGAAATCCGAATTCGCCTGCTGTTTCTTTTACAATACGAGAAATTTTGCTGTAATGAACATGACAAATGTGTGGAAATAAATGATGTTCGATCTGAAAGTTTAGTCCCCCAACATACCATGTAAACCATCTGCTTTTGTTCGCAAAGTTTGTTGTCGTGAGCAGTTGATGTACGGCCCAGTGATTTTCTAACGTATTATTGTCGTCGGGCACGGGAAATAAATTCCCCTCGATTACGTGCGCAGGCTGAAAAATAATGGCGAGGACAAATCCTGCCAGATAGTGCATAATAAAGAAACCAAGCAGAACCTGCCACCATACAAGTGCGGTAAACATTATCGGTATTATGATAATGTATCCTGCGTAAAATACTTTGGTAGCGATCAGGATAACCCACTCTCTTGTAAGATTAGCATTGTATTTTTTTACCAGTCCGTCATTAGCATACCGGCTAAGCCGAACAAAGTCTTTTGTTGTCATCCAAACGATAGTCATTAGTCCATATAAGAACCATGCGTATACATGTTGATATTTGTGAAGGTGTATCCATTTTGAATGCGGTGATAGCCTTAGTGCACCACGGGGGCTGATATCTTCATCTTCTTCGTGGACATTAGTATAAGTATGATGTAAGATGTTGTGCTGTATTTTCCAGTTGAATTTGGAGGCACCAACAAAGTTTATTGAATATCCAATTAGTGTATTCACCCACGGTTTCGTGGAGTATGCACCATGGTTTGCATCGTGCATCACAGACAGTCCAATTCCAGCGAGACCAATTGCCATTATTACGACCATAGCAATCAGACCCATGCTACTCGTTACGGTGCTTGTGACGATGAGAATATAAGGGATGCAATAGAGTGCAAACATAATCCCTGTTTTGATCAACATTTCATTATTAGCGTGACGACTCAAATTATTGCTTTTAAAGTAGCCGTTTACACGATGGTTTAGTGTTGCAACGAACTCCTTCGAGGTCGTTGCAAATGTTAGAGTTTTAGAAGTTTTCAAGAGAAATTTTTTAACCATAAACCAGATAATGACTTTTGTTTTTCAAAGAATAAATTCCCGGAAATATTAAAAATTATATTTATAAGATACCGGGCAGATTAATTTGATATCTTCAATGGAGCACTTTCCAGGCCAGTCAATTTCCAATTACTAATCTGCCAATTAAGGTGCTCCAGGAAGTGTAGCCTATTACCGGTGGGGGGAAAGGCTGGATCAGTGGGCAGTTTATTCCCCGTAATAAGAAGTGTGCCGATGTGTCGAGATTTTCAAGGCAAGGTATGCTGACAAATAAGTCTTCAGGCATATCAATGAGACGAAACGAAACTATGCTGAAGTAGGTTGGCCGCTTTCTGACTGCTGAAGTAGGTTGGCCGCTTTCTGACGCATGGCACAATATTTCCACTAATTGAACTACGTTGACAATTAGCAATCGAAGTATGATAAACAAATTCACCATGTTCTTTTTGCTGCTTACTAGCGGACTGGTCGAGCGGATCAAAAACGGAAAATTCAAATGATCAAGCAGGCTCAGGTAGCGATTCCCTCGCCGCCTCCGATACACGAAGTCCGGAAGAAACTGCTTTTGGAGAGGAAGAGGAAGTGACGCGGTTGGAGCTGGCAGCGGCAGACTGGGAAGAAAAACGCCTCCTGGAGTTTGAACAATTAGGGAAGATAACGTTCACGTTTACTGATGCAGATAGTAACATCGTTTATAAAGCGGAAGTGGATCGTTCATTCGATGGAGGCAATCGCCTTGTTATCAAATATTGGCGAGAAATATTCAGTTTCCGGAGGAAGCAGAAAGTAAAGGGTTTAGAGGGTACCGTATACGTTGACTTTATTGTTGGCCTACAGGTGATGTTCGTGAAGTTGTCCTGACAGAAGTATCTGATAGAACTCTAGATCAGAATTTTAAGGATGAACCTATTCCGGTGATGAAAGCCATGCCAAAGTGGATTCCCGGTACACAACGCGGAAAGCTGGTGCAAACACAATACAGTATCCCCATTACATTCCGAATGACGTAGAATTTAGTCATGAATTAACATCAGGTTTAAGAGGTACGATAGTGTCGTACCTTTTTTTATATATCGTCCGTTCCCTTTTAGCCAACTGATCTGATCTTAAAGGCGATGTTCCTGACGTCCCGTGCAAGGGAATGAATTATGGATAATTCATGAAAGGTATTGGATGGCTGACCCGATAGCCTAGGAGGTGGCAACGGCTGGGATTCTTCATTTGCTTCCAGGTAAGCAGTGCCTTGCCTCAGGGCTTCCGTTGTTTTTTTAATCCATTTTTCAGTTTCATCTCCCGAAGGAATATCTTTCGCGGAAAGTGCGGAGATACGGCTGGTTAGTGTATGGCTTGCAATTACAAACTGGTGGATATTTGAATAATTATTCGATTGGCCAGGTTCAGCCAGCATCTGTTGAAAATTATCAGAAAGATTTGTTAAAGCAACGATAGCACTATTGCGAGCAGTTGAATAGTTTTTACGGTGTTCGTCAGGATTCTTAAGTACCATCCACGATGCAAGAAAGTAGTCGGCATTTGTAAAGAGCATTTTCTTCATCGCAGGTAACATGTTGTACTGTTGCCATACCGGAAAAATGAATCGCGCTGAAAGAGCGGCAATAACAGAGCCTATCAGTGTATCTACCAGTCTTTCACCGATAAGTGTTTTAAATTCGACTGGATTGAGAAAGTGAAAAGTAATGAGAATGTAGATGGTTAGAAAAATCACAAACCCAAGATAATTAACACGCAGAAGGCTGTATGCAATAAGCATACTCAAAATCATCAGAGCAACCAAAACACTTTCGTTTGAAACCACAAAAAGTATCCCGCTTCCTAACAACACTCCGAAGAGTGTTCCCAATACCCGTTGAAAATTTCGCTTCTTTGTTGTGTTATACACCGGCTTCAGGATGGTGATTATCGTTAACATTACCCAATATGCATGGCTCAAAGAGAGTAAAGCTGAAATACCAAAGCCGGTGGCGATAGCTGCCGTCGTGCGTATCGCATAGCGGAAGTAGTTCGACTGTAACGTGAGATTTTCCCAAAGTAATGAAAGTTTTATCGGTTCCGATGCAGCTGGTTTTTCAATATCCTGATCGGGAAAACGATCTGGATCATAAGCTTCCATTCTGGTATACCTGACAATCTTACGCAGGCGGCTGGTCATTCCTCTTATATTTGCGGCTGCATCCTGTAGTGCGAGTAAGTCTTGTTTCTCAAGTTGGTTTTTTGGATTTTCCAAAGCACCACTAACCGAAGTGTCAAGCTCATCCAATGCATTTTCCAATGCCGGCATTTTTTTTACAGGTATTCCGCTCTGAACAGAGAGTCCTATATGCTCCAATTCTGCGACTACCAGCAGGGCTGTACTATAAAATTTTGTGAGCAATGCTGCTTGAATACTTTTGTGCATGGATGCGTAGTCGTGATAGGAATACATTGCTTCCTCAAAGAGATCGAGTGATTCCAGAAAAATCATCATTAATGATCTGCTTTTTGGATTCGGGCCGCCGACAAACTGACTGGTTTTAAAAAGCAGTTCGCGAAGTTGATTCTGCGCTTTTAGCACTGCCACTTGTTCATTCATTACCCGATTATAACAGGTATCGAAATCTGTATCTATTTTATAAAATGCTGAGCGCGCGCGGATATAGTCTCCTATCAGCATAAGGTTTTCTCCCAACGCCTGCTCTACCAGTCGGTATGGTTGAAAACGATAGAGCACCAGACTGAACATTGCATACCATAAACCACCTGCGGCAGTAAGGATGGCGTTGGTTCCGGCATCCAGATCATGTCGTAAAGGTGACATGTGAATAACGGTGATTACCAGTGCCAGGGTTCCTACGGCTCCGGCCCTACTACCGTAAATTCCAAACAGAGAAAAAACGAATGAAAAAATAAGCACCTCACTGAAAAGTAATATGGGCTGATCATACAATAAGCCGGTCAGGAAAACCATTATCGTGTTAATCAGCGTGCCCATGAGCATACTATTTCTACGGTGGTGAATCGGACCCGGTGTATCTGTCAGGCTGACGAATAAAGCGCCGAAAAGAAATGGCATACCTTCTGAAAGCCATCCTTGATGTGCCATGATAAGAGTCGGGACCATAACTCCCGAAGTAATGCGTAAGCCAGAATTCCAGTATTGGCTGCTCGTAAATTTTTGAATTTCCTGTAGGTAATTTTTACCGCGCTGAATCACATTTTAGGCATACTGCATTTATGTGTTAATAGAATCAACCAACGAATTGTTGAACGCCAAAGATAAACATTTTAATACTTGTAAGCTTATCGTGCTTATTTGGCACTAATATCCTTTTGCTTTGCGCTTTCTAGAACTGGTAATGCAGCAGTACGTCTGGATTGTTTTCGAAAGAAAAGGCCTTCACAAATTTCATCCCAAGTTTTTCCAGAAGTTTAATGGAACTTTTGTTGTGTGGCAAGGTGATGGCTGACAACACGGGTAAATCTAATTCTTCTCTTGCGAACTGCACGGTGGCGTTTGCGATTTCAAATGCGTAGCCTTTACCTGAATATTCGGGAAGAAATGCAAAACCAATATCCGGAGAGTCCAGGTTATCGCGTTTGAGAATTCCACACATTCCAACTTTTTCTCCGGTACGGTTGATTAATACCAACGATAGGCCATAACCATTTTCACGGTAACTCTTGAGTGGACCTTTTTCGAGATACACCTTCGCTTGTTCTTCTGTCTTTACATTTCTGTCACCAATAAATTTAATCCAGCCTGGACTATTCAATAGCTGAACAATGAATCCGGCGTCATCGAAAGAAAATTCCCGAAGTACTAACCTCTCTGTTTTAAGAATGTGATCCATTCATATTGGTTTGCAACTGAGATGCCGATACAAGAACATAGGAAATTCGGTCTGCCGCATTATTTCTTTCGTGTAAAGAAAAGGGTCTTTCCATCAAAGGTAAAGTTCAGACCTGTAGGCATTCCGATTGTATCAAATTTGAATTCTATAATCTGATCGGAAAATTCACGAATTCTAAAGGCATTGTTTTGCGCGGGATCCAGGTGTAGTGGGGGAGATGAGCTGATTATCAAAGTTTTATTGCTCAGCACCAGATTCAGGGTATTACTATTGAGCTCATATTGTCCGGTAAGTTTTTTGAGAAAGTCGTGATCAGAAAATTTTGGATCAGCTTTTTTAAGAAATGTTACTTCTTTTTCGTCGAGGCTAACCTTTACCTGGTCAATACCTCCCTGAGCATCGGTTTGAAAGGCCAGGAACCACTTTCCGCCTATTTCATCATCGGGAGAAACGAAACGATCATAATAGTAATGATCCAGCGGTAGCGTTGTGTTGTTGAAAGTGAAACCCAATTTATTTTCTGAATAGTTTACCTTCAAAATACCATATGCCGCATCTTCATAACTTCCGGCATAATCGGTTAGTGGATGAGAAGGTTGTGTATTGGTGACACGGTCTGAATCTGGTTTTTTTCTTGCCTCCTTATTTGTTTCTTTATTCTTTAAATATTGTGTAAGAGCCCGATCACTCCACGGTGTTTCTCCCAGATTCAAAAGTTTGTCATACACCATGTTGGTAATAATGCCAGGAAGTTGCCCTGCATGTGCACCATTCGTAAAAACAATTACACCGATGCTGTCAGCTGGCATAAACGATACGTTGGAATAAATTCCTCCGATAGCGCCGCCATGTTGGGTTCTATAATGTCCTTTGTAAACTGACGTTCCTCTACCCATTCCGTAGATGGAATTGAGATTTTCAAAGTACGTATCGGGAACTGAAGCGGTAAGGCTTGCCGGCTGAAGCGTTTCCAGAATGATGCGGTTAGGGATGACCTGTACCTTGTTATATTTCCCACCGTTTATTTGAGTAATCAGCCACCGTGACATGTCGTTGATATTGGATATGATGGATCCACA
This sequence comes from Chryseolinea sp., assembly GCA_041747735.1. Classification (GTDB taxonomy): domain Bacteria; phylum Bacteroidota; class Bacteroidia; order Cytophagales; family Cyclobacteriaceae; genus Chryseolinea. The sequence continues at coordinate 25,469 of JBGTEP010000018.1, read as the reverse complement.
CGGGCCTACTCCCTGAAATTTGGTGTAAAATGGGTATGGAGAAAGCAGTGTCGTATCTCTTTTTTCGTAGTAAGACGTTATGAAGTCGGATTGCTTAATCATATCTTCTGTTAAAAACAATGAGTTTTTCATCCCCAACGGTTTAAAAATCCTTGCCTCTACAAATTCTTCCCACGTCTGTGAAGAGATATATTCTATTATGGATCCGGCAGCTCCATACATCAGGTTGTTGTATAAGTAGCCCTGCCGTAGTGGAAGGCTGGGTTCCAGATACTTTATCCGATCAAATAGTTCCTGTCGGCTAAAGTCTGATTGATACCAGATATTATCATGACGGGAGATTCCGGTTCTGTGCGATAACATATCCCGAATAGTAACATGGGAATTCAATTCGTCATTGTAAAACTGAATTTGAGGAACGTACTGTTTGATGGGTTTGTCCCAGTCTAGTTTTCCTTCGTCTACTAAAAAACCTATTGCTGTTGCTGTAAATAGTTTTGTATTTGATGCAATGTGGAATAGGGTATTCGGCGTTACAGGCGTTTTCTGTTCCAGATTACGGAAGCCGTATCCGTTGGCAAAGACCAACTTATCTTTTACAACGATGCCAATTCCACAACCGGGTACATTCCAATCCTTTAGAACCTTCTCAATGGTCTTATCAAACCCTTTGAGTTTTTGCTGCACATTGATGGACTGCGCGTCTGCCTGGATACCGAGAAGCAAGACGGTTGCACAGATGTAAAGTTTTTTTAATCTCATGAAGGGAATTTTGAAGTCACACGTTCACTTCGTGCCCTGTTTTTGGTATTTAGAACACTCAGGATTTTACTCAAAGTAATTATTCTATTAGCAAATTACAACAGGGGTGATTTTCAGAATCCTGTAGAACAGGATAAAAGAATGCTAACGTTAAGCTAACAATTTTTCTGTATTACCAACAAAAGCAGGCTTTCCTATCCGCTTCAGCGACGACCAGAATTTTCCTGGAATGTACCGCTGACCCAGCGAATAACCGAAGGTATCCTGTCGATCAAATCCCTTCACAAGGACAGCATTAAATCTTTCACCCTCTGCATGAAGAAATCCATCGTGAACCAGAACTGCGAAACGACATTCCCTTTCTTCCTTTAGCAATCGTATACCTTCAAAGATACCAGCCTCAGGATCATCGTATAGAAACCGTACCACTTCTCGTTCATCATTTTTTTCCAGTACAACGAAAGGAATAATTGGACCTTTGCCTTTTACTTTTAATATCTCAACGCCGTGTTCAAGCCCAAAAAGCATTATGTCTAGTAATTTTTTATCAGCCTGCTTTATGTTTTTTGACGATAGCTCTTGGTCCATAGAAGTAACCGATATGAAGGGTAACTGTATTATGTACTAGAATAATATTTCACCTGCATATAATCAACTTTTTTTCATAAGTGCGTCTTTGCAATACTCCACACATTTTGAAACTTCTTTAACTGCATCGGAACCTTCAGGCACTTTGTATTCCAGCTCTATCGTTGCAGGGAATCTGTACTTGTTATTTTTCATTAGCTGAAGGACTGGGATAAGAGGGGTATCACCTTCTCCCCAGGGTAAATTATCACCACCGTTCTCTTTCGACTTTCTATCTTTAATATGCATGCTGTAGATTCGGTCGTGTTTACTTTTCAGCAATGGTATTGGGTCGAATCCAGCTGCGACGTAATGGCCGATGTCACAGTTGAGTCCATTATATTTTGCTTGTGAAAGGGCTTCGTCCCACGCCGTTATAGTTTGTTGTAAATGACCGTGGTAGCCGATGCCGATTTTGTGCTTGTCCGCAAATTCACCCAGACGTTTACTGTGTGCTGGTTTTGATGGAATTTCTACTGTAACATGAGAAGCACCGAGTTCTTTCGCCACACGCAATGCGTAGTTGATTTCTGCATCTGTATTCTGGTCTCCGAGAGCACCAGGCTTCCAGGCATAAATGGATACACCAGCATCATTATACATCTTTCTTAGCTGGATGAATTTGTCCATAGGAACTGCTGCGCGCCAATCAGCAATCTCCTTATTTCTTTGTTCCTGCTCAGCTTTTTGCTCGGGCGTCTGTTGGGGGCGTTGGCCGCCCTGTCCACCGGTCATGATGCGTGGTTCGGTTGAAGTGTGTGGAGCACCCGCAAAAGCTTCTGCGGTGTTGCCCATAAGTTCGACAGCGCTGATGTTACAATCAATGCAATATTTCAGCAGTTGCTCAGCATTGCAGGGTAAGCTGCGGAACGAGTAGGAGATCACTCCGATTTGTACCCCGTTGAATTTTGAGTTGGGTTTACTAAGGTTTCTGATGATGGCTGGTGCTCCAATGAGTTGCTGAGAAGCTAATGCCAGTCCGGTAACGGCAAGAGCGGATTTGCCTATAAATTCACGACGGGATAAAACATCGCCACTTGGTAAGTTATGTTTTTTCATTTCAAATAGATTTGGGGTTGGTCATGAGGCTTTTTGTATCTTAAGTTCCTATGAATGGAAGGTAGTATATTAATCAATCGATTGCAATAGTATTCATAGCATGATGTGTTGATCCGTAGCATGAATATCTGTTTGGTTGATACCTTTTATAGACGGGGATACATAGACATTCCGTCACCTTTGGATGCGTTGGGTATTTGCAAACCTGCCCGACGAGTCCTGACTAATTTATAACTTGACGTAGTAACTCATTGTGTAGCTAAACATTCCGAAATCCCTTATCTTTCAAAAGAGAAATTAATCAAAATTGCATTTAGAAAAATGATATGAGCATGACTTCGGTAACTGCAATACTTTGTCTCTTTGCAAGCGTTGTTTCTCAGGCACAAAATAGCGGCGGCATGGCCGACGAATCCGCTGTAAAACGAGCGGTAGAAGGTATTTTCGATGGGCTTGCAACCCTTGATATGGAAAAAGTTCAGGCCCATTCTACATCCGATATTTTATTGCTCGAACATGGCGTTATCTGGAATATGGATTCTTTAGCCGATAATATTGAATGGATGAAACGCGCGTCAGGTTTTAAGCGGACAAACAAACTTGATTTCTTTAAAACCGAGGTTAACGCTAATATCGCGTGGGTAGCGTATGAAAATACAGCGGATATAGAAATTAATGGCAAAGTCATTCATGTGAGCTGGCTCGAAAGTGCCCTCGTGGTAAAAGAAAAGGGTAAATGGAAAATACGAATGTTGCACTCTACGGTAAAAGAGCGTGTTGTAAACTAAACGGTATGCTCAGCCGTGGAAAACCATTAATGGATACTCTGAAATATTAGTTAGATTTTTAATTACACTTTTATGGAAGAGTGACTCAAGAAAATTTCGGTTGATGGTACAGACAGCAAGAGCATCGGGATGCGTCTCCGCGATGTCATGATTGATACTTGTTGTGATTTGTGACGATCTGATCGTTTCAAACTGCAACGTTACCTTTTCCTCATAGTGGTGTTGGAGAATGATTTGTAATTCATTCAAATCTTCTTCCATTTGTACACTGGGTGCTTCTTCCATGATCTGCAAAACAATCAATTGCGCAGGTAGTCCTTTTACAATGGGAATAAGCTGATCTAGCGGAAGTTTTCTTTCACGTAGATAATCGAAAGCATATACTATTTTTTTAATTTCACTGTACATGCATCCCGCAGGTATGATGAGAGCAGGAACGTTCAGTTTCTGTGTGGCTTTATAGGCATTACTTCCTGAAAAAAACTGAAAAATATCATCCGCGCCGTTTGTACCCATAACGATTAGATCGAACGCGGCAGCTTTTTCAGCAATGGTATCGGCAAGTGACGTAATAGATGTTTGTACCACGGCATTGCAGGATATCTTAAAAGTCTTGCTTATTTCCCGGCATTCGTTTTCAAGGAGTTCTTTGGCAGCTTCAATTGTCAATCCGTTACGACTGATTATTTCCAGTTTCGTTAAGTCAAAAGTGTTTTGGACACTAAAAATGGTTAGTTGGGCTCCCATCAATTGAGATACCTTTGCCGCATAGGCGATGGCATTCTTCGCGGTGTCAGAAAAATCTGTTGGGCAAATTATTTTTTTCACTCGTTAGTGTTTCTATTTCTGGTTCCGCTTATTGAGAGGGCTAAATATTATTCGGGCAAAGAATGGCTAACAATATCCAACTCAAATATCTCACGGACTGGGAGGATATAGTTTGACCGAAGTCAGTTTAATGACTGATAGTTGTCATGTTTTCGGGACTTGCAGACCGAGTAGTGTGGTCGGTAGATTTCAAATAGGGCAAAAAAGAAATGACCAGGTGATATAAGCCTGGTCATTGTCGGAAATAAAGTTGTCGATCAATAACAAAGATGAATCAATCGAAATCTGAAGGCTACTTAAAGAATTTTTTCATCAAGGCTAATGCTTTATTGCCTTCCTGAGTTTTTCCCGACAAGATAGCCTTGAAGATAGTTTGGTCCTCAGGGCTGATTTCGGTTTGAAAGTCAACGGCATCAACATCAAACTTCCTGGCTCCCATTTGCCAACTTGGGAAAGCTCTTTCCTGAATTGGGGCGCTTGAGATGAGTACAGGGTTTTTATGCCTTTTGTCAGTTTTGATTTTGTCGTACAACGAAATAATGGTCTTATAGTCCCCTTCAATGTACTGTACAAAGTTCGTCGGCGAATACAGTAAAACACCCGTAATACCTGTGCCGTGGTTATTTTTTTTACAGGATTCAAGTATTTTCTGAATTTCAGAATCAGTACAATTAGGTGTGCGCGTACTTACATAAACAAGTTGTGAAAGCATAAATATTATAATTTATTTGTTTGAACAATTAATCTGTAAACCATCTATTACAAAGAATGTTCCAAATACCACCCAGGGTATTCTTGCCGCGGGACTGGTTGTTGCAAAGGTACTGTTTGAACTGGAATGATTCCCAGGATTAAGATAAAACATGTGGCGAGATACTTCAAGGTCATTAGAGATGACGACATTTTGCAATCGTTTTCGGTATGTGAATTCGAATTTAACAGAATTCTGCTTCGAAAGGCACATCATGCATGTAAGGTTTTCTGCCTATCGGTTCGGTAAGATTTTTGTAATGTATTTTATTTGCTTACCGAAATTTTATATCAACGCATGCGATTAACCATAACACTATCTGTTTTTATTTTTTCAATAGGATTGGTGAATGCAAATGATGAAGATGGTAAGACCCGAAAACGAGAACAACAGGCATTTCGGGTTGACCATTCTCCAACCATCGACGGTATAATTGATGAAGAGGCCTGGAATCGCGAAAATGAAAAGGTAAAATTTACTCAATTTGTTCCACACAACGGCAGACCTTCAGAGTTTGAAACCTCTGTGCAGATGGCTTACACAGACAAAGCCATTTATATTGCAGCGCGGTTGTACGATCCATCACCTGATAAAATATTAAGAGAGTTTGGTCAGCGCGACGACTCTGGCCGTAATGCGGATGCATTCGGCGTAATTTTGGACCCGTATAATAGCGGCATGAATGCCTTTACTTTTTTTGTCTCAGCCGCCGGTGTTCAACGCGACTATTTACTTACCGGAAATCATTGGGATTCGAATTGGGATGCTGTATGGAATAGCGCAGTAAAGATTGATGAACTTGGCTGGACTGTTGAATTTGAAATACCTTATCATGCTTTTCGATTTCCTCCTGAGGAAGTACAACAATGGGCTGTGAATTTTTACCGTGGCGTTAAAAGAAACCAGGAAGAGGCTTACTGGAACTATGTTGATAATTCGATTCAAGGTATCGTTAATCAGGCAGGAGTTCTTACAGGCATCGAAAATATTCAGCCACCCTTGCGACTATCGTTCTCGCCCTATGTAACCGGAGCATACAATCATAACGCTGCATCCGCCAAACAGGATTTTGCGCTCACAGGCGGTATGGATATCAAATACGGAATTAACGAAAGTTATACACTGGACATGAGCCTTATTCCTGATTTCAGCCAGGTACAGTCGGACAACGTCGTGTTGAATTTGTCAGCATATGAAGTGCGATTTGATGAGAACAGACAGTTCTTTACGGAAGGAACCGAGCTTTTTAACAAAGGAAATCTTTTTTACTCTCGTCGTGTAGGATCCACGTTTGGATCAGTGGATTATGATAATGAAAAGGAAGAATTGATCAGTAAACCTGTCTCTTCCAATTTGTTGAATGCTGTTAAGGTTTCGGGCAGAAACAAGAAAGGTCTTGGGTTAGGCCTTTTTAATGCAATCACAGATAAAACGCGCGCGACATTAAAAAACAGGGAATCTGAAGAAACGCGCGAAGTTCTCGTCGATCCGCTGACAAACTTTAATGTGGTAGTCGTTGATCAAAACCTGAAGTACAATTCCAATGTAAACTTCACAAATACGAATGTTACACGGGCCGATGGAGGGAGAGATGCAAACGTATCTGGTCTTTCAGTTTCCATGCACGACAAAACGCTGACCTATCGTGTCAGAGGTTTCGGAAGTTACAGTCTGATAAACAAAAAAGGTGATGATGGAAAACACACCGCTGAATCCGGATTTAAATACAGCACATCCTTCGATAAAGTAAGTGGTAAGTGGCACTACGGCCTCACCCGTATGGTAGAAAGTGAAAACTATCAGGTCAATGATCTTGGATATCTTAAGGCAGCAAACGAAGTATCCCACTATGGATATCTAAGGTACAATTTACTCAAGCCTTACTCAGCCCTGAACCGCTTCAATACCTATGTATCCTTTTTTCATGACAAGCTTTATAAGCCACGCGAGTTCAGTCATTTCAATCTGGCATTGAATACCTATGCACAATTCAAAAACTTTTGGGGTGTAGGAATGCGCCTCAACGCGAGTCCGGTAACAAACTATGATTTTTTTGAGCCCCGCACCGATGGATATTTCTTTGCAATAGCGCCATCCAGCAGTTATAACGTTTTTCTGGAAAGCGACGGACGCAAGACCTTAAAGGGCAATGTATATTCCGGCCGCTCAACACGGAACGATTGGAATCAGAATTCAGACTGGCTTGGAGTTTTCCTTAGGTATCGTGCAAGCGATAAGCTTTCGTTTAATGTAGAGGTGAACACTGAAGAAACAAATGGAAGCAGGGGCTACGTGGCAAAGCAATTGGATGACAACAATGAAGTTCAAAGCATCGTCTTTGGACGGCGCAATATCAAATCCGCGACTAATATTGCAGGGGTAAATTATACCTTCAATAATAAGATGGGGATGAACTTAAGGGTCCGTCATTACTGGAGCAAAGTAAAGTATGATGTTTTCTTTGGATTAGAGAATAATGGAAGCCTTCACGAAAGTGACTACACGGGTACTTCATCTAACGGTCTGGCTGTGCACGACACTAACTTCAATGCACTCAATCTTGACTTCGTATATTTTTTACAAGTAGCACCCGGATCATTTGTAAATCTGGTTTGGAAGGATGCTATTAATTCACTTACGAATGATGCAAACCTGGATTATTTCCAAAGCTATAGGCAGGCTGTAGATTCTCCTCAGTTGAATAATGTATCACTTCGCTTCACCTATTTTCTCGACTACCTCACTATGAAAAAGGCGGTCTCCGGAAAGTTTTAACTCTTGCAGTGCATCAGGGGTTGAAGCACTGCAAGAGTTTAACAAATTTATTCTAGTTGCTTAATGTAAATTCAGGAAGGGGAATAATTTTTCCTCCTTGCTTTGCTGATTCGTGCGCTAAAATTCCAACACAGGTTATATTGGCGGATTGTGTTGCGTTTGGATAAGGCTCCTTTTTCTCAACGAGAGCATTCAGAAATTCGTGTACAAGATGTGGATGAGAACCCCCGTGACCGGCTCCCTGCGTGAATGAAAGATGCTGATGTTCATCGGCATCATATACACCTTGCGTTGTAAACCGCTGGATGGGTTCAGGTAATAAACGGGCATAATCCGGGCACTCCACTTCTTCGGGTATTTCCGGCTCAGGCCGTTTGGCTGTGTGCATTACAAGCGGTTTCCCTTCGATGAGTGGCCATTCCACTGATTTCTTTGAACCATAAACTTCAAAACTTTCCCTGTATTGACGAGCCACATCAAAAAGAGACCTGTAAATGTGTGCACTGAGATCTGAGTTTCTGAGTTTGATATGAGTCGTTTCTACAGCGTAGGGTGAGTTGTAAAAGTGATGTAGTTCTTCTCGTATTGTTCCGGATCCAAAACATGATACATATTCCGCTTCACCTCGGGTCAGACCAAGTACCGGCCCAACGCAATGGGTAGCATAGTACATGGGTGGAAGTCCCGGCCAATAGTTAGGCCATCCGTCCATGTCCTGCTGATGACTTGCTTTTATGAACTGAACCTTTCCTAATTCACCTTTGTCATACAATTCTTTCATAAAAAGAAACTCCCGTGCATAAACAACGGTTTCCATCATCATATAGGTAAGTCCTTTTTCTTTTGTGAGGCTGACAATTTCTTTACATTCTTCTACCGTTGTGGCCATCGGCACTGTACAGGCCACATGTTTACCAGCCTTTAGCGCTTTGATCGATTGTATACCATGTTCGGGGATCGGGGTGTTGATGTGAACGGCATCGATGGAAGGATCTTTTAATAATTCGTCGTAGTCAGTATACCTTTTTTCAATACCGAAGACATCACCAATTTCTTCAACCTTGGATTTCGTACGCTGACAAATAGCCACCAAGTTAGCATTGGGATGCTTTTTGTAGATGGGTATAAACTCGGCTCCAAAGCCCAGGCCGACTATGGCGATGTTAATTTTTTTGTCACTCATAATGTCAGGTATTTAATAGTTGGTTTAAAAATGTAATTCCTTCAGAAGCAAAACCATCCTGACTCTCGGCCAGGTTTTTCCAGATGCAGACTGTACCGGCAAGTTCCTTTATCTCCGGTGTAAAGCTTTCGATAGAGACTACTCCGGAATAATTTATTTTTTGTAGTCCATTTTTGAAGTCAGTCCACGACGTTTGTCCGGTACCTGGTGTACCCCGGTAATTTTCGGAAACCTGGACATGTATTAATTTATCGCCCGCTGTGATAATAGCTTGTTCAAGATTTCTTTCTTCAATCGCCATATGAAAACTATCCAGTAATACTTTCGCTGCCGGATGATTGATATCGTTAATCAATCGCATTACATCTTCAGCAGTATTAATCAAGTCTGATTCAAATCGGTTCAGTGGTTCAAGGGCAATGGAAAGTCCTTTTGATTGTGCCATCTCTGAAACTTTGTAAAGGTTCTTTACTGCCCTTTCCCATTCTACTTTTCGTTGATCAGGTGAGACCATCCGTGCTTTTCCAACCGCTGAGTACATTGGGCCTGCAAGGAATTTTGCATTCCAAATATTGCATAACGTCAGGCAGTCGTCTATGTATTGGAAGCAAGCCTGGTGTACGGCAGGGTCTTCGTGTGTAAGATCGCGACTGGGTCCGAATGCTCCACAGACGATGGCCTCAAGCTCATTTTCTTCCAGTGCTTCCTGTACTTTCTTCCCGTCTATTTTCTCCGGGTATTCGACTGGAATTTCTACAGCATCATATCCCATTGATTTAATTCTGGGTAGTAGCGCGGTTGTTTCTGTAGTAAAGGGTGAAGTCCATAACCATGTACTCACGCCTAGTTTAATTCTTGAACTCACAGACTATAGTACAGGTTTGGAGTTTACCACTTTCATAACACCATTCATAATTGACCAATGTCCGGGGAATGTACAGACGTAAGGATAGTCTCCTGGTTTTTCAGGTGCCGTAAAGCGTAGCCTTACCGTTTCCTGCGGGTTCACCAGTTTAGTAGAATAAAGTATCTCTGGCATATCGGGTACATATTGCATTTCTGCTCCCTGTGGACTGGTTGCAAGTTTATCTGCAGCTTTCCCTACCTTTTCCAATGTTCCCGGCTGAATGATCAGCAGGTTGTGTTGCATAAAATCCGGATTTTCGAAAACAATTTCAATTGACTTCCCCGCCTCGACAGTAAACGTCTTAAGGTCATACTTCATTTCGTTTTTGGTGACTTTAAGGTTTATAACTGTTGTACCCGCTGCAGTCTGATTCGATTCCTCCGGCACTATTTTATTCAGATAGTTTTTTACAAACACGTCGCCGATAGATATGCTGTTGAACACTGACTGAACTGAAGAATTGAATTGCCGTTCAACCTGATACTTCCAATCACCGGCCAGAGGAATTTTAGAATTTCCGTTCTGAAGAAACATGCTTTCAGCCTCACCATAAACACCTCCGCCACCGCCTGTATCTTCAACTTTTATAGCAATGATATTTTTACCGGCTTTTAAAATCCCGGGCTTGATTTTATAAACACGTTTTTGTTCATAATTTTTCATGCCGCCCACACGCTGTCCATTAATAAACGTTTCGTCTGCATCGTCAATAGGACCAAGTGATAAGAGCACATCCTTTTCATCTACTCGTGTAAGGTTAATGGTTTTTCTAAACCAGATAATACCGTCAATCTCCACACCAGCTGTTTCAATGTATTGAGGCAGTGCCATTGTCTTCCAGTCTGAATCATCTAACTCGTAGCTTTCTCTTACTTTCATTGCGTCGGCAAGTTTTGTTTCATAATCAGGGTTCGCCTCCTGATACGCTGAAATAAAACCTGTTCGATGTTTAGTCGCAGCAGCATAGACTGCTTTTGCCAGCCAGTCATCAGCCTTAATACTTTCTTCTAAACTTAATGCGTAAATTTTTCTACCCCATTCATCTGAGGAAGGTAATTCTACCAAAGAAAGAATAGCGGCTAACCGTGTATTCGGGTCAGGGTCATTGATGACACCTGCTTCGGCAATTGACTGAATGGTTTCAGGATACTTCGACAAAATCTGAATGGCTGCCTTTCTAATACCAGCTGTTGTATTTTTCAGTGCATCCTTTACAGCCATTGTTGCTTTTTCATCGCCCGGGATTGCACCTAATCCATCGAGTGTCCAAAGCGCATGTAAAGCACCAGTGTTTAGCCCAAGTTCGTCTGTCTTTTTATTTTTAGCCAGATCAATTAATGTAGGTAAATTGTCTTTTTTCCCTCCTTCAACCAACAACCTTTGGGCAGTAAGTCTCCAGAACATGTTATCATTCGAAAGCGCCTTTACTAACTCCTTCGGTTCATCGATTGACAGTTGAATGGCTCGATAGGGTTTAGCATCCTGGCTGATGATTCGCCATATCCTTCCGTGTGATTTATCCCGCAAAGGGTTTTCATAGGCATTTCCTTTTCCGTTGATAGCCTGATATCCGCCACGCTCAGGATTAGGTGTTGGATTGTGCTGAATGATAAAATTATACCAATCCAAAACCCAGACCGCACCATCGGGCCCGACTTTAGCTTCCACCGGAGAAACCCATTCATCCGAGCTCGCGAATAAATTCCAGCCATCTTTTTCGACGAAGCCGGCACCACTTTTCTCAATTCGAGCCATGTGCACCAGGTGTCCCGTTGGTTCTGAGACGAAAGCCACGGAATTCCAATATGTTTTTGGAAAACTCCGTGCTGTATAAAAGCTGTGACCTGCTGCCGCAGTAAATCCGCCAAATACGTCCACCTGCCTGACCCTGGGCGTTATTGGGTGCATGGCGTAATGGCCATCAATTTTCAGGCTGCCAATGGGGATACCCTCTGCGTTGTTTGCAGATTTGTTGGATATACCCATAAAGACACTGTGCGTGTTGTTAGCCGTAGATGCAAAAACATCGTTGTTTTCAGTAAGTCCGAGTCCCCAGGTGTTATTAGAAGTACTTGAAAGAAATTCAAAAGATGAAACATCGCGCGTAAAGCGATATAAACCCTGGCGGAATTCATAATCTTTTCCATCAATCGAACCCTTAAATCCGGAATATCCAACGACACCCCAGATCTGATTATCAATACCGTATTTCAGATTGGATGGACCGGCGTGTGTATCGAAAGTACCCCATCCGTCGATGATGATTTCTCTTACATCAGCTTTGTCATCTCCATTGGTGTCTTTGAGAAATAGAAAGTGAGGAGCCTGAGAAACGATAATCCCACCGTTAGCAAATACCAGACTGGTTGGAATATTTAGCTTGTCGGCGAAAATGGTGAACTTATCAGCTTTGCCATCACCATCAGTGTCTTCGCAGATTTTGATTCGATCATCTCCGACACCGTCTTCATCGCGAACGCTATTGGGATAGTCTACTGTTTCAATGACCCACAGTCTGCCTCTTTCATCCCAATCCATTGCGATAGGATTGATGATGTCTGGTTCGGAAGCGAATAGTTCAAGATCAAAACCCAGAGGAACCTGAATCAGCTTTTTAGATTCTTCCGGTGAAAGAGGTTCCTGATACTGCGGTGAAGGCTCACGCTTTTCGTAGTTGGGGATGTTATCTTCCGGGCGATAGGTGAGGGTTGGTATACCTTTTTTGAATTCCTCCCAATCTTTGGTAACCTTTTCATTGATAGCCCAAAGGATACCTTGCTTCATAAGCTTATGAAAGCCGGGATTATTCCAGGTACGTTCATCATGTCCATAGGCTGTGTAAAAGACCCTTCCTTTACCATGTTCTCTTACCCATGTCCACGGTTCGCGGTGATCGCCTTCGACACGTTCCATTAATACGATGTTGTCTTTATTAAGTTTATCGTGGACATACGTTTCGTCCCACGTTGAAAACTCTTCAAGCTGCTGCATGGTAGGATGATCCTTCTTTATAATAGAAGCTTCAAAAGTACCCGTACCATGCTTCTTGAATTGTCCCCCGACAAGGTTGATATACTCTGTGGAATTCTGGAAACAAAAGCTGGCGCTATGTACAGGAATGAATCCATTTCCATCTGCCACATAGTCGAGCAAGGCTTTCTCCTGCTCCGGTTTCATGTCTTCGTGATTAGCATAAATCATCAAGCCATCATAAAGACTCAGATTTTCTGCATTCAGGTCATTCGGATCATCCGTATAAGTAAAGTGTATTCCTTCTGGAGAAAGAGCGGCTGCAAGCATAGGCATAAACGCAGCTGAATTATGGTGTTCACTTGCATGGCCAAGAAACAAAATTTGAACTGGTCGTGGACCCGTTCGCGCCTTTCTTTTTTCCGGTGAGCAGCATAACAAGAACAGTGTACCTACTAGGATTAATACTAAGCTTTGTATTGATTGTGTTTTCATAGTCATAAAAAAGATAAGCTTTTCAAGATTCACTTCTCATGTTATAGGAGTTTGATAATTTTGCGCCTTCGGTCGATCGGTGCATAACCAAATTTTAGGTCAAGTGTGGTGTTACACCGATGATACTTAGGGTTAAATTTCCCATTAAAATTCTGCAATCGTTTCCTGTTTTTTACCCAAAACTGACTGAATCATGATATAGAATCGAACTTATGGCTATTTTTGATGGCAAATTAGTGTCAGTATGATGAAAAGCGCGCTACAAAAGTCACCGATTTCGTTGGATTACGCTTTTGAAGTGAAGCGCCTGCGAGATGCTCATTTTGATCTTAACTTTCATTTTCATCCTGAATACCAGCTGTTTATTGTTCTAAAAGGAACGGGTACCCGATTTATCGGGGATCATGTCAGTCCCTTTAAGGAAGGCGATCTTGTTTTTACAGGTCCTGACTTACCACACGTTTGGAGAAGTGACATGGAATACTTCGAAGGAAACAAGCAACTTACCGCCGAAGGTATTGTGATTTACTTTCACGAGAATTTTCTGGGCGAATCGGTGTTGCAGAAAGCGGAACTGTTTCGCATCAGGCAACTTTTTTTGAAAGCTCAACGGGGTATGGAAATACAAGGTGGCAAGGCCGAACAAATAAAAGCCATGATGATAGAATTGACAGGGGAGAAAGACTTTGACGGAGTGTTGGGGTTACTTAAGATTTTGAATGTACTATCTAACACCACCGAATTCAAGTTCCTGGCGAGCGCTGGTTACACAAATTCATTAAAGGAATCTGATACGGAGCGCATGAATATAGTGTATGCCTTTGTCTTGAAAAACTTTCGTGAACGAATTAGCCTTGAACAAGCCGCCGGCATTGCGAATATGGCACCAGCATCGTTTAGCCGTTATTTCAAAATGCACACGAATAAAACTTTTTCTGATTTTCTGACCGAGATCAGAATTGGCCATTCATGTAAGTTGCTTATTGAAAAACGAATGAACATTTCACAGGCATGTTATGACAGCGGGTTTCACACGTTATCTAATTTTAACCGGCAATTCAAGGCCTTCACCCATCATACTCCGATGGAATACAAAAAAAGGTATTCGGAGAATTAAACCCTTTTGCCCATTAGCAATCTTTACTGAATAAGACCGAAGCCTGATATAAATCAGTTTGCCTGCTGAGAATGATCAGGCAGCGTACCTTTTTCTAAAGCTAGTTTTGACGTAAATAAGGATAACGCTTTTGATCTAGCGCTATCCGCGGTTTTTACAACTTTTCCTGGAGTGTTCATGTTGTACTGGCAAGACTAAAAAATCAAATTCTGGAAGTTGTAAAACCAAGTACTAAGCACATGGAAAACTTTAAGCATGATATTTTTGAACAAATGGGTAATCTGTTTTATGCCATTGCCCTCGATCAGCATGTCGAACCTTTACAGTTTGGCGAACTGAAGATGTTGCTGCGTAAAGACTGGCTGGATGAGCTAACGCCAATTTCCACAAGTAATGTAACCGAAGCATCCCACCTTGTCTCATTAAAGATGGATACGTTGCAAGCTGAATCTGCGACAGCGGAAGATGCTTTTAACGAGTTCACTAAGTTTTATGCTACACACCGTGAACAGTTTTCTGCAGCGTTGAAAGAAAAGATTGGCAAAACCGCTGAAGCAATCACAGAAGTTTTTCCTCTTGAACATAACATCAAGAACAATCACATTACGAAGTTGAAGATGTTGCTGGAAAATTCTAGTCTTGTTATGTAAGGGCATGCTCCTGCTTTACTTATTCATCAAGATGATATGGAAATAAAAAGATCCATTTTAACATCCGAAAACTCTTATTTGCGTTTGCTGCAGATTGTTGTCTACGGTTCAGTTATTCTTTACTTTGGCCGAAACATTTTTATACCGCTAAGCTTTGCCTTGCTGATCAGTTTTGTCCTCTATCCAATCTGTACCTGGATGGAAAGAAAAGGTATCGGGAAGATGATGGCCATTCTTATCGCGATCACACTGCTAATTCTACTGGGGTTGCTCATGGTGGGTTTACTTGTACAACAGTTTTTAAGTTTTATGGGGGAGTGGTCGGCCTTACAGGTTAAATTCCAAAATGCATTAAGTGGATTAAGTCAACTCATCATTGATTCCTTTAATATTTCGAAGGAAGCACAAAATTCATGGTTGTCAAACATCGCAGAACAATCAGGTGGAAGTATGCTTCGGTTATTACGCAGTGCTATTTCGGCGTCTGCTTCTTCTGCAATTTTGCTCGTACTGGTACCTGTGTACGCTATCTTAATTCTTTATTACCGACAGTATTGGATGGAGATTGTCTACAGAATACTTCCCAATGAACCGAGGGAAAGTTTACGTGGATTGATTGGTCTTACGATCAAAGCTTATTATAATTTTATAAAGGGGATGGGATTGGTTTACCTGATCGTAGGAACATTAAATAGTATTGGCCTCCTAATCTTAGGTGTACCTTATGCCATCTTATTTGGTTTCGTTGCTTCTATCCTTACCTTCATTCCTTACATCGGAATTATTGTAGGGTCACTTCTCCCGATCACGATGGCATGGATAACCTATGATTCCATCTGGTATCCGATTGGAATTATTGGAATTTTTGTTTTCGTACAATATCTCGAAGCAAACATCATCTTTCCTCTAGCGGTAAGTAACCGGTTAAATGTGAATACCCTGGTGATGCTTTTATCGATTTTTATTGGAGGGCTATTATGGGGAATGGCGGGTATGATTCTCTTTGTTCCGTTTGCCGGTATAGCAAAGCTTGTAGCCGACCATAATCCGAACTGGAAGACAATGGCTATGATCTTAGGTACAGAATCGAAGCGGTCTTGAAATGTGTAGTGTGATCGATGGTGAATATGAAGGACATGCAGGACGATTCGAAAAATATTTATTCCGCAAAGTTTGTTGTAATACTTAGCCTCGCGTTAATCACTATTGGTTGCCACCAGCCGCTGATACCTGTTCAGAGCCCGGCACCAGAGGTTAAACTATCAGCGATCGTCCAACCAAAGCTTTCTTTAAAAATGCCTGATACATTAAATGCCTATGTATATGGGGGCGTAAGCAATCAGCAAATGGTTTTTCAATTCTATAATTCCAATCAATTTAAGTTGATATGGTTTAACGATAGTTTACCTGGTTTGGCTGATTCGTTGAAGCATTTTATTAGGTCCGTCCGGTTTCATGGACTACTTGCAAAGGACTATCACTATACCGAGCTTGAAAGATTAGATAAAGAACTAACTGCGGAGATCTTGATTTACCGAAAGGACGTTTTGCTTACTGATGCTTTTTTTCTATTGGCGTCGGACTTGAAATACGGCAGGCTTGGTAAAAGTATTAAACCGGCGAACGCTGATAGTTTGATGTTTGGAGTCTTAAACCAGGCAATCGAGCGGAACGAAATTTGTAAAATGCTTGAGACTCTTGAACCTGATAGGAGGGAATATCAATCCCTGAAAGCATCACTACGGGAGATTTTGAACGCTGTTGACAGCTCAAGTCGCACGATACTATTAAGCGGTATCACATTTGATATGGATGAAGTACACAAAAACGTACAGCTTCTGGAAGTAAATATGGAACGTTGGCGTACAGAAGTTTCATTTCCAGCAGATCGGTATATAAGGGTTAATATTCCTTCCTATTATTTGCAGGTATTTGAACGTGATCAAGTCGTTCTTGAATCCAAAACGATTGTAGGCAAACATGAAACTGCAACACCAACATTTAGTAGTTTGGTCGAGTGTATTACATTGTATCCGTATTGGCATGTTCCGCGCAGTATTTCAGTAAACGAATATCTTCCAGCGATTAAAAAGGACACATCTTTTCTTACCAAAAATAATTTTGACGTGTTGGATCGAAAAGGTAACGTAATTAACCGCGACAGCCTCGACTGGCATAAGTATCACAAAAACAATTTTCCATTCACCCTGCGACAAAGAGAAGGAAAGGAAAATTCTTTAGGCGTGATAAAATTTGTTTTTGACAATCCTTATTCGGTATTCTTACACGACACAAATGCCAAGAGACTTTTTAGCAAGCCTAAACGATCATTAAGCCATGGTTGTATACGCGTGGAAAAGGCTATTGAGCTTACAAAGTACCTTGTACCAAAACCTGAAATAATAGATAAGCAACTCGCTTTAAAAGAACGTTGGACAATAAATCTAACTAAACCTGTTCCAATCCATATCAGGTATTTCACCTGTGCTAATGTTAACGGAGTGTTGGAATTCTATGACGACATTTATCACCTGGATAGTGAGATTGTTCGTAAACTTTACACCGATATCCGTTGAGCTGGATTATTCACTACATCATCGTGACCGCTTCCTGACGGAAGTCATGAACTATATTGATTTAAATCATTCGCTTTTTTTGCTTCATCACATACCTTAGCGTCGCAGTTTCGCAATTATCTACTCAATCAAAGGCAGATTTTAACAACTGTCTCGAAAATAAATCCTTCAGCATGAAAAAGATTCTTATTCCTTGTGATTTTTCAAAGCCCGCGATTAGCGCTTTTCGATATGCTTCTGGCATCGCTGAAAAGGGGAAAGCTACTATTCATCTGATTAATGTTATTGAGCTTCCGGTATTACACGACACCGTGCTTATGCCTGTCTTGAGCTTTGAGTCAGCGCTTCTCAAAGAACTCGAAGAGAAGGCAGAGAAAGAATTCAGGAAGATAACGGAGAAATATCAGGCCGAAGGAATTAGAGTTGTGACAAAACTTCTTTTTGGATCTCCGTCGCAGAAAATCCTTGAGTATACAAAGAAGCATTCTATTGACCTTGTTATAATGGGGTCGCATGGAGCCAGTGGATTACGCGAACTGGTAATCGGCTCGAATGCCGAGAAACTTATCCGAAAGTCAACAGTACCGGTTTTAATAGTAAAAAGTTATTCTAAGAAGGCTGTCAAGAATATTGTTTTCCCCAATATGCTGGAGACAACACGGCAGGAAAAATTGGTTTCCCACGTTAAAATCTTACAGGATTTCTTTAAGGCAAAACTTCATGTTGTGTTTATTAATACGCTTTTAAATTTTACGGCGGATAATATCAGCCATTCAAAGTTGAAAGCTTTTGCACGACAGCATAAGTTGAAAAATTGTACGCTAAATATATATAATCATCCTGACGAAGAAGAAGGAATCAATCAGTTTACGGAGAAAGTCAAGGGTGATATGATTGCTATCGGAACGCATGGTCGTAAAGGAATTGCACATATGGTTTTTGGAAGTCTTGCTGAAGATGTGGCCAATCACACTGATAAGCTTATATGGACCTTTTCTTTAAGGAAATGAGTTCAACTAAAACAAGAAGGGAAGAAAATAACAGCAGAATGATAAATTACATTGAAGGAGAGGAAGCGGTTAAAGTAATCAAACCCGGCGATCGGGTCTTTATTCATGGTGGCGCAGCCACGCCACATTTTATGATTGAAAAACTGGTGGAGCGTGCCCCGGAGCTTTGGGATGTTGAGTTAGTCAGTGTAAGTACACAAGGGAAAGCGTTGTTTGCTGATAAGAAGTATAAAGATAGTTTTCGAATTAATTCATTGTTTGTTTCGCAAAATGTGAGGGAGGCTGTGAATGACGGACGTGGTGATTACATTCCGATATTCTTAAGTGAAATACCAAATCTTTTTAAGCGGAACATCCTTCCCCTGGATGTTGCAATCGTACAGGTTTCAGAACCTGACAAGCACGGGTTCTGTTCGTTAGGTGTATCAGTGGATTGTGCTGTTGCGGCGGTGAAGGCGGCGAAGCATGTCATAGCTCAAGTCAACCCACGAATGCCCCGGACAATGGGTGATGGAATTATAAAAATTAGTTCCTTTGATGCGGTCGTCTATGCCAGCCGTGAGCTTCCTGAAATATATGAACCTGATATTCCGGAAATCTCTATGCGCATTGGTGAATATTGCGCTTCCCTTGTTGAGGATGGATCAACCATCCAAACCGGTATTGGTTCAATTCCTGATGCAGTATTGGCCAGTCTAGGTAATCATAAACGTCTTGGCGTTCACACGGAGATGTTTTCTGACGGGATACTTCCTCTCATAGAAAAGGGTGTAATTACAAATGAGTTTAAGAAGAAGCAACGGGGCAAGACCGTCACCAGTTTTCTTTTGGGAAGTCGTAAGCTCTATGATTTTGTTGATGACAACCCGTCCGTTGCCGTATTGGCCATTGATTACGTAAATGATACGGCGATCATTCGAACCAACCCTAAGGTTACTGCAATTAACAGCGCCATTGAAGTCGATATTACCGGACAAGTCTGTTCAGATTCAATTGGTACGTATCACTATTCAGGTGTTGGAGGTCAGATGGATTTTATGCGTGGTGCAGCTTTGTCAGAAGGTGGTAAGCCCATTATTGCACTTCCGTCTTCTACCTCGAAAGGTATTTCCCGAATAGCCTCCATGCTGAAGTCAGGTGCAGGGGTGGTTACTACGCGTGCACACGCCCACTATATCGTTACAGAATACGGCATTGCATACCTCTATGGAAAAAACATGCAGCAACGTGCAAAAGCACTGATAGAGATTGCTCATCCCAACCACCGCGAAGTGTTGGAAAAAGCTGCTTTTGAGCGATTCAAAAGTTACCAGTTTGAACGAACCGTTTATTGATCGGTGAGGGCTTTGGTTGAATCTTAAAAGGATACAGCATTTGACCAGGTATGAAAAATAGTTTTATTGGCTGAATCGGCTGCAGGTGTTGTCCGGAGTGATGAAAATCATATTTCCCACTGATCATCCTCAACGGATAACTGGCGTTTAGCCAATACATTTGACTTTTCTAAAAACATTCCCTATGAAACAGATTCTTATTCCATGCGATTTCTCAAAACCAGCGCGTAACGCCTTCCGGATTGCCCTGGATATTGCACAACAAACCAAGGGCAGAATTCATTTATTGAATGTAATTGAAATTCCAGTTATGAATGATCCAATTCTTGCCTCACCGCTGAATTTTGAACAGCAACTGTTGAAGGACATGAAAGCGCGTGCTGAATCGGAGTTTAAAAAACTTATTACAAGGTATGGCAATGAAGAAGTAAAGGTTATTACGAGCATTCAACCTGGTGGGGTTTATAAAGTCATCCTCGAATATATACTAGATAATGCTATTGATGTTGTGTTAATGGGGTCTCATGGCGCAAGCGGATTTCAGGAGATGTTGGTGGGATCTAATGCGGAGAAGATTGTTCGACGGTCACCTGTTCCCGTACTCATCGTAAAGGATTATTACAAAGGACCCATTAAGAACATTGTTTTTCCCAATACTTTGGAAACCGAAGGGCAGGATGATCTGATAGAAAAAGTAAAAGCCTTACAAAATTTTCTTAAAGCTTACCTTCATATCGTCTGGATTAATACGCTGATGAACTTTGCATCAGACAGAGTAACAACGGAACGGCTGGAGTCCTTTGTGAACTACTATAAACTGAACGATTACACTATTAATATTTTTAGCCACCCCACAGAAGAGGAGGGAATCCTTCAGTTTACTAAATTTATCAAAGGGGATTTAATTGCCATGGGTACACACGGACGAAGAGGTATTGCTCATCTGGTAAATGGTAGCCTCGCGGAAGATGTGGTCAATCATTCCGAAAAGATGGTATGGACGTATACTTTAAGAAATGAAGTGGTTGAACTTGATCGTGACTAACAATAGAGTGCGGTGTTACTGATTATTTCATAAAACCAATATGCACGAATCCATCTTCAATCCGTACGGGAAATACAGTAATACTGCAAGCCTCTGAATTTAAACATTCCCCAGTTCTGAGTGAGAATGCTTTTTTGTGAAACGGGCAGGCAACTTTAGGTTCACCATCTTTCGATCCGATCATCCCGCGGGAAAGTACCATCTGCATTCTGTGTGGACAAAGATTCTGGCATGCGTACCATTCGTTGCGTCGGGAGAAATTAAATACAGCAATCTGCATGTCTTTATATTTCAGACACGCACCGCCATTCTCCGGAAAGTCACTTACGTGTGCTGCTTTAAACCATACCTTTACTTCGCCCTCGCGGGTTGGTGTGTAATCTTTCATTTCTTGTTGTGTTTCCATATTTTTTTTGAGCAACTATTATTTATTCCAGTCAACTGGAGTTTTCTGGCCGCGCATATCCACAAATTCAAGGGTAGGGTCTGACTCATCTACGTTAATAAAATGTTTAAACTTTGCGCGAAGTGCTGGATCATCAACCACTTTTTTCCATTCACAATGATAGTTTGCTATTAACTTTTCCATGTCGGCTTCCAATTCATTCGCGATTCCAAGTGAATCGTTTACAATAACATCATAGAGGTATTCCAATCCACCTTCCATTTTGTTGAGCCAGGTTGCCGTACGCGTTAATGGATCCGCCGTCTTGATATAAAACATCAGAAAGCGATCGACGTACTTCACACATGTTTCCGTGTCAACATCTGCGATAAGTAATTTAGCATGTTGAGGTCTTGATCCTCCATTTCCACAGACATACAAGTTCCAACCTTTTTCTGTCGCAATAATGCCGAAGTCTTTCGACTGAGCCTCCGCGCATTCACGGATGCATCCTGAAACGGCTCCTTTTAACTTATGCGGTGCGCGTAAACCTTTGTATCGCTCTTCAATGCGGATTGCAAATGAAACGGAATCCTGGACACCAAACCGACACCACGCTGAGCCTACACAACTTTTCACTGTGCGCAACGATTTTCCATACGCATGGCCACTCTCGAACCCGGCGTCAATCAGTGCTTCCCATATTTCCGGAAGCTGCTCTACGCGTGCACCAAACATGTCAATTCGTTGGCCTCCTGTAATTTTAGTATACAGATTATATCGGTCGGCAATTTGGCCGATGACCATTAACTTTTTGGGAGTAATCTCTCCGCCAGCGATACGCGGAACAACGGAGTATGTACCTCCCCGTTGAATATTTGCCAGAAATCTGTCGTTGGTGTCTTGAATAGTGTCTTGTTCAAGAATTGGTTCGTTCCAGATGCTTGCCAGCAAGGATGCCACTGCAGGTTTACACACCTCGCAGCCATCACCGCTCCCGTGGAGATCGAGCAGTTTTTCATACGATTTGATTTCGGTTACTTTAATGATGTCGTACAACTCCTGTCGTGTGAAATCAAAGTGTTCGCATAAGTTCTTTTTAACCTGATGGCCTAACGACTCAAGTGTAATTTTCAGAATGTCATTAACTAAAGGAGTACATCCACCGCAACCGGTACACGCTTTTGTTGATTTCTTAATATCATCGATGGTCATTGCTCCACAGTCTGTAACCTGCTGTACGATATCACCCTTGGATATATTTTCACAGGCGCAAATCTGAGCTGTATCAGGTAGTCCTTTTATTCCTGCACCTCCTTCGTCGGTTTTAGAACCACTTCCAATAATGAGAGATTCAGGGTTCTCGGGTAATGGCATCCGATTGATTACCATCTGGTGTAACAGCGAATAATTGCTTGCATCACCAACCAGAATTCCTCCTAGAAGGTATTTACCATCTTCCGAAATATTAAATCGTTTATAAATTCCCTTTCGCTGATCTTTGAATACAATGGGAATACAAGGTATCAGTTCTCCGAATGGATCTCCGAAACTTCCCACATCTATACCTATAAGCTTAAGTTTGGTAGACATGTCGAATCCCGTAAATGTTTTTGAATGATCACCGATTAACTGCCTGGCTACACTATCTGCCATTTCATAGCCCGGTGCTACAAGCCCATATACCATATTATTGTGTACAGCGGCTTCACCGATAGCAAAAATGCTGGGATCACTGGTTTGTAAATAATCGTTTACCAGAATTCCTCCGCGCGGATGAGTATCCAACTGTGCAGCTTTAGCCAACTCATCGCGGGGGCGTATTCCTGCCGAGATCACCAGCATCTCGATATCAAGCCTGGTGCCGTCTGCGAAGGTAAGACCTTCAAGTTTTCCATTCCCCTCGATCGTTTTCGTGTTTTTTCCTGTATGGATGAAGATACCCAATGCCCTTAACTTACTTTCCAGGATAGTCGACCCCGCTTCATCTATTTGGCGAGGCATCAACCGCGATGCAAATTCGACTACATGTGTTTCTAACCCCAGGTCTACTAGCGCTTTCGCTGCTTCAAGACCCAACAGCCCTCCGCCAAGCACGGCACCTCGATTGACATTACGTGCATAGTCTTGAATTTGTATGAGGTCTTCAATCGTTCGATAAACAAATACACCATTTCGCTCGACGCCATCCAATGCGGGAACAAATGCGCCCGACCCGGTAGCAAGCACCAGGAAATCATAATGATCTTCCCGGCCGGTGTGCGTTTTTATTGATTTGTTATTTCGGTCAATCCCAACAACCAGTTCACCAGTATGCAAGGAGATGTCATTATCGGCATACCAGCTTGCAGGCGCCATCAACAAATCGTCGGCAGTTGATCCTGAAAAATAACTGCTTAGGTGAACCCGGTCGTACGCGGGACGGGGCTCCTCACCATAGACAACAATTTGAACGTCCTTTGACCGGCTACGTAGTTTCTCACAAAACTTGTAACCAACCATTCCATTTCCTACGACGATTATACGTACCATCCGCAAACGATTTAAGTATCTTTTCTTTAAATAATAAGTAATTATACGTATTAATGTTCATTTATAAACTATAAACTACGTATAATTACTACGTAAATATTATTTCATGAATCCGACCTTATATATTATTGGAGCTGGACCGGGTGATCCGGAATTGATCTCGTTGAAGGGAGCGAGGCTTTTGAAGCAGGCTGATATTATTCTTTACGATGCACTGGTGTCCCCTGAACTTTTGCGGTACGCCAAATCTGGATGCAAGCTCATCTATGCGGGGAAGCGTAAAGACAAACATCAATTTTCGCAGGATGAGATTAACGAACTCCTTGTTTATTATGCATCATGCCACGGCTGCGTTGTAAGGTTGAAAGGTGGAGATCCATATGTTTTTGGTCGCGGTCATGAAGAACTCGAATACGCCTTAAGGCACGGAATACGAACCGAAGTTATTCCCGGAATTTCCAGTGCTTTGGCTGGTCTTACTGCCGCAAATATTCCCTTGACACGGCGTGGTATAAATGAAAGCTTTTGGGTCATTACCGGAACCTTAACCTCAGGTGAATTTTCAAATGACATTCAACTGGCCGCGAAATCCTCTGCCACCATTATCATAATGATGGGTGTAAGCCACTTAAGTGAAATTATTTCAACCTGTATTGAAGCTCGGTCACCTCTTGAGCCGGTTGCCATTATCGAGCACGCTACTTTGCCTTCCCAACGGGTGATCACTGGGTCTGCGGCATGCATTGTGAAAAAAGCGATTGAGCATGAGGTAAGGACTCCAGCGATTATTGTCGTTGGTAAAGTAGTAAGCGAACGGAATGTTATCGAATTATTGTGTAGGGATGAGGTGGTGAACTTCGCATTGACAAGAGAAAACGATAATCATATATACCTGGAGTCTCAGTTGCGCAGAAGGCTCGCTTAGCGGATTGCTGGAAATGAAAGATGACCCATTAAATAGAATGACCTAATGAAGTATTTCAAATTCGAAGAAGATTTTATTGAGGAGAATGTACGTTGCATTCCTATGATTGTACGATTTAAGCTGGATGCATGCGGCATCAAAATGAAGTTGAATGAATGGAGCAAACTTACCACGGATGAAAGAGTCAGGTTGGCGGAAGATCCGTGTCACACAACGGCTGAGGTACAAGCATACAGACAATATGTTGTGGAAAGAATTAAACTGCGCGCGAATCAGGAAGCTACTGATTTAGCGGTTGACCAAAACCCGCCATGGGCACGCACCGATGATCTTCCTTCATCGTTATCACAAAAATTGACCGAAGCAAACCTGTCGGTATCGGTACGACAATGGAATAATCTTGATACACTACAACGCTTTGCTTTGACGAAGCTTAGTGGGAGTAGTCATGAAAGTAAAAATTTTATCAAAGCGGTGAAAGAATTTGAATTGATATAGGTAGGATACACGAAATTTCATACCGTGAAATTTAAGCAACGGCTGTGGTAAAAGTATTTTTTGTAAATTAAAATCAATAAAAGTATTCTGTAACCAGTTCGATGACCTATAGTCCCGTTAGGGACTCAATCTTGGTAGAAATCGGAAGTAGGATTAGCAGAGTCCCATAGGAGACGATATAGAACCGTGATAACAAGCAGCTACAACCAATGAAGAAGGTTATGTATTTTAACCGGTTGATTATATCGTGCC
>JBGTEP010000017.1:0-7485 GCA_041747735.1 Chryseolinea sp. | reverse complement strand
ATGTTAACCGTTTCCAAAAAAATGAAATTCCAAAGCCGTCCCCTCCCACACAAAAAATCTATCCGTAAATAATAAATTATAACAACCTATCTCCATTCGATACCTTGGGTTTTATGTTTTTAAAAAACTCGTTGCATGTAGTGCGTGCGTTGTCCAAAGTTGGCAAGCTCGAACACGCACATGGTGTTTATCCTATGCGAAAACCCCCTGGCCCCCTGAAAGGGGAATTAAACATTCCAGAATTTTGTATTTTTTTATTCTTTTCAAATTTTCACCATGTGCATCAATTCTAGAACATCCCAATTTTTACAACAGACAATTGCCGAATGCGTTTAAGTCCCCTTGAGGGGATTTAGGGGTCTTTGACACGGAGATGACTTTTTGATTTGTTTTTCGCGAGCGATAGCTTCTTCGATGGAATAAAAGGGTTCGTAGTAAACTAGCTTATACGCCTGATATTTGGTGGTAAAGCTTTTAGGAAATACTTTTTCTTTATGATCAGTAACTCTTGAAAAAAGATCCGCGGTCACCCCGACATAGAGAACTGTATGGGTGAATATTAGTAAGAATGTAAACACAACCACCATGGATCATGGGGGAGAATTTAGGAAAAATTTTCGGAGGGATAAACTCCAGCTAGTTCAAAATATGACAACCCCTTTATCGATTTGATATTTTGGGATATATGTTTTTGGAAGATTCGTTGCCGCTAGTGCGTAGGTTATTCATAAACCCCCTGTCCCCTGAAGGGGATTAAACATTGTGCAAAATTAAGCTCATACCCGAATCATTTCCATACGTTCCGCGCCAAGCCAAGTTTACACCACGAACCATCACCTCCTGTGGCGCGGAATCGATAGGAATTCATTTCTACCAATATTAAATCCCTATGGGGTTACGGATCTGGAATGAACTAGTTTATACACTCTCACACCAACCCCCAGCACATGGTTATTCATGCATAAGCCAGTCTTTGGCCTGGTAGTGGCACGTGCGGGCTGGGTTCAGCATGAATAACCATGTGCGAGGCCCAGCCGGCCTGTGAGGCGAAGGAAAGCTAATTCGATGCACCTATTTAAAAGTTTTCAGAAAATGAATTTCCAACGACGTCCTCTCCCACACAAAAAATCTCGGTCCGCAAAATCAAAATACGACAGCCGATGTCCATTCGACAGTTCGGATTATATGTATTTGAAAGATGGGTTGCAATCGGTTTTAACGGTTTGTAGAAAATTAAATTACAACGACGGTCCGTCCACTTTTCCTTATCTTTGCAGCTTATTTTTTACAACATATGATTTCAGCTAATAACCTGTCACTACAGTTCGGAAAAAGGGTCTTGTTTGATGAGGTAAATATCAAGTTTACTTCGGGAAATTGCTACGGAGTGATCGGTGCAAACGGTGCCGGTAAGTCTACCTTTCTTAAAATCCTGGCAGGTGATATCGACCCGACCCGCGGAAAAGTTAGTATCGATCCCGGAAAACGGATGGCGGTGTTGCGTCAGAATCACTATGAGTTTGATGAAGTACCTGTCCTTGATACCGTAATGATGGGCCATAGCACACTGTGGCGCATTATGAAAGAAAAAGATGCGATCTATGAAAAGGCCGATTTTTCTGAAAAGGATGGTATCAGAGCCTCTGAGCTTGAAGCTGAATTTGCTGAGATGGACGGTTGGAATGCGCAATCTGATGCTGCGGCGTTGCTTAGTGGACTAGGCATCGTTGAAGAAGATCACGAAAAGCTTGTGAAAGAGCTAAACGGTAATCAAAAGGTCCGGGTGCTACTTGCACAGGCTATCTTTGGTAATCCCGATATCCTTATCCTCGATGAACCTACCAATGACCTTGATATTCATACAGTATCATGGCTGGAGGATTTTCTCCTGGAATTTAAAAATACAGTGATTGTCGTTTCGCATGATCGTCACTTTCTGGATACGGTCTGTACCCATATTGTGGACATCGATTTCAGTGCTATAAAATTATATACCGGTAATTATTCGTTCTGGTATCAGTCCAGTCAGTTGGCATTGTCGCAACGATCTTCTGCCAATAAAAAAGCTGAAGAAAAGAAAAAAGAATTGCAGGAATTCATCGCACGCTTTAGTGCCAATGCTTCAAAGTCGAAACAAGCTACCAGCAGAAGGAAGCTTCTCGACAAAATCAATGTCGATGATATTCAACCTTCAACACGGAAATATCCCGCTATCATCTATCAACAGAAACGCACTGCTGGCGATCAGATCCTGCAGGTCGAAAACCTTGGGTATAGCCAGCATGGCAATAGGTTATTTAAGAAGCTCGATTTCTATGTAAACAAAGGCGACAAGATTGCATTCCTCAGTAAAGACAGTCTGGCGATTACCTCCCTTTTTCAGATTCTCATGGATGAGGTAAAACCCGACACCGGAGAATACAAATTCGGACAAACGATCACGAAAGCATACCTTCCTTCAAATAATGAGGCATTCTTTCAATCGGATGACAACCTGATCGACTGGCTTCGTCAGTTCGCCGATGATGAAAACAAGGATGAAATTTATGTTCGTGGATTTCTGGGCAAAATGCTTTTCTCGGGTGAAGAAGTATTCAAGAAGTGCAACGTTCTTTCAGGAGGTGAAAAAGTAAGATGTATGATTTCCAGAATGATGCTTGCGGGCGCAAACGTGCTGATTCTTGATGAACCTACTAACCATTTGGATCTGGAGTCGATAACCGCGTTTAACAATGCCCTTAAAGATTTTCCGGGTACAGTATTGTTTACATCACACGATCATGAATTTACGCAGACCGTTGCTAACCGGATTATTGAGATTACACCAAATGGCTTCATCGACAAACTGATGACGTACGATGAGTATATTACCAGCGACAAGGTTTCTGAACAGAAAGAAACATTGTATGCCTAAGGTGCAAATATAACTTCCCAGTCTACCCTGCTAATACAACACAAAAAATCCCGACCGAAGACAGGATTTTAAGTTTACGTAGTGGTTATTATTATCGTTTAATTTCGGGATATAGATCCTTCACCAATTTGCACATAGACATATTTCATCTTGTCGGTATGAGGAGAATCTCCTTTTCGCTGAAGGATCATGGTATCATCTTTAAAAGTAAGAGACCATTCACCTAATGCTTCGGATGGTTTTGAGGATGCGTCCTCTATAATATCGCTTTCAAGATAAAGTACAGATCTGTTTTCATCCACCCGGTACGAGCCGCTGTCAAGTGCATTGGCCTGATGTACATATCTACCGTTTGACTGAAATCTAATCCATTGTCCTGAAGTAGGATTTTTTGCGACTGTCTTTTTATCGGCCAGTATACTTTTAACCTTCCACGTGCCTACAATCTTTTCAATTTTCTTGTCCGGGTAATTAGACGCGACTTGTGCGTGTAATGAGACCGCACCAATACTCATAATTATAACTACTAATGGAATAAACTTCTTTAATATCATACTATTTCGGTTTATGTGAGCGTTCGCTGATCCATTTCAAATTCGATATAAAGAAGACTCCGGCTTATTACTCAGAGTCTTCTCATTCTTTTTCCTACGCTGGCATTATCCAGATCAGGTTCACCGGGTATAATCTCAGATCTTTTACGAACACCCCGGAAAGAATTACTTCCTGTATTCAAATAATCGTGCCGGTCGCTTGGGAGTAAGAAATGGCGTTTTTAAGTGGGAAGTGTAGAATAAAATAGTTTTATGTGAAGCTATTTCTACACATTCAGGTCCCCTTACGTTTTCTCACACATTACAAGTCCCTTTACATGAAGTGAGTTGAATATAGCAATAGGTGCTGCAATAGTTCAGTTCAACCCCCTATCGGGGTTCCAGAACTGCAGTTGACGCTACCCCCGGTTGCACCGGGGGTTATTCAAGTTTAAGCCCTTCGGGCTAACCAAGATTGCACTAAGTATAAGTCGATATACTCTCCGGGCGTGTGACGAGATTGAAATAAAAACCTCGACAAAAATGAATAGTCGGCTAAGCCGATAGTCCGAAGAGCTTAAATCTGAATAACCTCCGATAAAATCGGTGGCTCTAAAATAAAAAGGCCCCCAAATCGACACTATTGTTACCTTGTAACATCACCATATCAACCTTGTTTTATTGTAACCCGTATGTCAAAAAGTAGAGTCACCATTACTCACGTTTTCAAAACAATCATCTGGCCCCGAAAAAATCTCCTTCTGTTAGGCCTCATCCTGATCGTCATAAGCCGTCTTGCCAGCCTTATACTACCCGGTGCCAGCAAATACCTGGTTGATGAGGTAATTGCAAATAAAAATTTGGAGATGCTGAAGGTCTTACTCATCGTGGTAACAGCAGCTATCCTCCTACAGAGTGTCACCTCCTACATGCTCACAAAAATACTGAGTGTCGAAGCACAGCACCTTATTTCGGTATTACGTGCGAAAGTGCAGAAGCAACTCTTGCGACTACCCATCCGGTTCTTTGATAATCATAAATCGGGTGCACTGGTTTCCCGTATCATGAATGACGTAGAAGGTGTGCGCAACCTGGTGGGCACCGGACTGGTTCAACTCGTAGGCGGACTCCTCAGCGCCGTGATCTGTCTTGTGTTGCTGATCAGGATCAGTCCGCTGATGACGCTTTATGTTTTAGTACCTGTCATTATTTTCGGACTCATCTCGATGAAGGCGTTCGCGTATATCCGTCCGATATTTCGGGAGCGTGGTGTGCTGAATGCTGAAGTTACCGGCAGACTTACAGAAACACTCAATGGCGTTCGCGTCATAAAAGGTTTTAATGCCGAGGCGCAGGAGATTAAAACATTTGAACAAGGGGTGGACAGACTTTTTCAAAATGTAAAAAAGAGTCTTACGTCTACAAGTCTGGTTACAAGTTCCGCGACGCTACTACTGGGTCTCGCTAGTGCAGGCATCATGGGGATCGGTGGATATATGATCATCCAGGAAGAAATGACATTCGGTGACTTCTTAGCATTCACACTCTACCTGGGATTTCTTATTGCTCCAATTGTACAGATGAGTAACATCGGTAGTCAGCTTACCGAAGCATTCGCCGGACTCGACCGTACCGAAGAACTCATGAACATGATTCCCGAAGATGATGGCACTATCCGGACCACTGCAATAGATACCATCAAAGGTGATGTAGTATTTGATTCGGTTTCATTTGCCTATGAGGAAGGAAAGCCCGTTCTGAATGACATCAACTTTACCGCTCCAGCCGGTTCGGTTACAGCATTAGTAGGAACATCAGGATCCGGAAAGACTACAATCGCCGGACTTTGTGCATCCTTTCTGAATCCTGTAAGTGGTAAGATTACTGTTGATGGAATTGACCTCTCCAACGTATCCTTATCAAGTTACCGCAGTCAGCTTGGAGTTGTCTTACAAGATGACTTTTTATTCGAAGGTACTATCCGCGAGAACATCCTGTTTCCCAGACCGAACGCAAGCGAAGACGAATTATCCCGGGCCGTAAAGGCAGCCCATGTTCATGAGTTTACCAACAGGTTTGAAAAAGGTCTTGATACATTAATTGGTGAACGTGGCGTAAAATTATCCGGCGGCCAGCGTCAGCGAATTGCTATTGCAAGGGCTATCCTTGCCAACCCAAGAATACTTATTCTTGATGAAGCAACCTCAAACCTGGATACAGAGAGTGAAACATTTATACAAGAGCGTCTCCGAAGCCTGATGCGAGGTCGAACCACCTTTGTAATAGCCCACCGGTTAAGTACCATACGACAAGCCGACCAGATCCTGGTAGTAGAACAAGGTGCCATTACCGAACGCGGCAGGCATGATGAGTTGATTGAGAAGAAAGGAAGGTATTTTCAACTTTATACCTATCAGGCGAGGATTTAGGAATTGACATTGGTTGACATGTTTTGAACTGGCTGCAAAGTTTTTTTGTGTGGGGTGGGACACGATTGGAAAGTCATTTCCTGGAAGCTTTTAACGTGTATATGTTTAAAATCATTCGGCGGTAGTTTAAGCTCATACCCGAATCATTTCATACGTTCCGCGCCAAGCCAAGTTTTCACCACGAACCATCACACCTGTGGCGCGTGGAGAATTGATAGGAATTCGTTTCCGCCAAAAAGGGCGGACACGGTCTACCAATATTGAATGCCTACGGGGTTAAGTGTAGTCGTCGAATGTAGCAGTGTGTATTTCGCGCCAAAAGGTTGCGTACGTTGTGGCAACAAGCAGCTGGCGCGATTTTCTTTAACTCATATGGACCCCCCAGCTAAAGCTGGGGGTTACTATCCGATCAAACACTAAGCCGAATAACCCCCAACTTTAGTTGGGGGAAAAAAGTCCATTTAAGTACCCGCGCCCACCTGCCGCTTGCCGTTGATCTTATGCCACCCCTTCGGGGCTTTGCGTAAACACCTTTTTTCGCTACGATGGGCTACACCCATCGCTTGCGTATCTCGTCCCTTCAGGACTATGTAATTAAGATTACACTATGACATAATCACACAAAAATCTTATGTACAAAATTCAAATATTTAAACACTCCCACACCTACCCCCAGCACATGGTTATACATGCCTAAGCGTGTCCTTGGTCTGGCATTGGCATGTGCGGACAGGGTTCAGCATGAAGAACCATGTGCGAGGCCCAGCCGGCCTGTGAGGCGAAGGAAAGCCGATACTGTACAACTATATTAAACAGCTTCCAGAAAATGAATTTCCAAAGACGTCCCCTCCCACACAAAAACTCTAACAGCAAATTCAAATTATGACAACCTATATCCATTCCGGATTTTACAGTATATGTCGTAGGTCATTCGTAAACCCCCTGGCCTGAAGGGGAATTAAACATTGTGCAAAATTAAGCTCATCCAAACCCGAATCATTTCCATACGTTCCGCGCCAAGCCGAGTTTTCACCACGAACGATCACCTGCTGTGGCGCGTAAAGGATTGATAGGAATTCATTTCTACCAATATTAAATCCCTACGGGGTTAAAATAGAACAACCATATACATTTGTATATGGGGAATATGTACTTGCAAGATTCGTTGCAGCTAGTTGTAGGTTATCCAAAGAAATTTTAAATCTATAAACACTCCCACACCTACCCCCAGCACATGGTTATACATGCCTAAGCCTGTCTTTGGTCTGGCATTGGCATGTGCGGACAGGGTTCAGCATGAAGAACCATGTGCGAGGCCCAGCCGGCCTGTGAGGCGAAGGAAAGATAATTCGGCAGGCGAATATTGAACAGCTTCCAGGAAATGAATTTCGAATCGCGACCCATCCCACACAGAAAACCTCTGGCAGCAAATTCAAAATATGACAACCTATATCCATTTGATATTTTCGGACATATGTATTTGGAAGATTTCGTTGCAGCTAATTCGTAGGTTATCCAAAATTGGTAAGCTCGAATCTGGGGGTTCCTGCGTGCCGTAGCAATATTATCCATGAACACAATTTTGCACTCCTATTCATCTGCGAAGGCA
>JBGTEP010000016.1:0-42970 GCA_041747735.1 Chryseolinea sp. | reverse complement strand
AAAGGTATATGAAAATCTCAATTGAAAAGTGTTAAATGACTCCTGATCCATCGAAGCAATATCAACGTCGATCTCTAGATTTTCATCGACCTGGCTCATCCAATAGCTAAGTTGATTGGATAACAGTTCACTTAAACTGCTCACAACGGATCCGCTGGTATTAAAAGATTCCGGAGGGGAGAACCTTCGCAATATAATAAGACTGAATACCTGCCGTTTCAATTCCTGCTCATCCAGTTTATTTCTAAACGCCGTAAACTCGAAATCCAGGTTTATAGGGCTGGCATCGGTAAGAATGTTCTTTGGTAAATCTGTCGCGGTAATGTCAAAATTAAAGGTAGGTGAAAGCATTGACCCTTCAAGTTGCAGAAGAACCTGAACAGGGTATTTGCGTTTCACCTGCGGTGCATCGATATTGGGTTGATTTAGGATCGGGTACAAAGATGCTAACTGATTATAGGATGCATCGATATCCATCACTGCTTGATACGGGTCACCCAACCAGCTTATCCGACTTCCTCTTTTAATTTCAAATTCTTTATTAATAATATCATACAAGGTGAAATTATACCATCCTTCTGTAAACTCAAAAGGGCCAAACATATTGAATTCACCCTTAGTATCGATCTGCATTTTAAGCTCGCCATTGCCGCGTCCACGAATAATGTCACCTGCCTTTAAGTCAAAAATTATTTCGCAATAGGCGTCAGGTGTTACATCGAGATTTAAGTCAAAGGTTAGTCCGGTAAGATTAATTGAGTTGCTAACATTTGTCGAAATCTTTTTTGTGATTGTAGTGTCTGTAAAATTAACGAAGTTGATGTACTCCTTTTGATCGATTGAAGACACGCCACCTATCGGAACATAAACTCTCGTATTTTTTTCCGTCCTGGCGGATGATGTAATTCTTAAATTAGAAACGGGGCCGCTGAAATTCAGATCACCGGTTGCATAAGCTTGTCCATAAAACAGACTATTGTCTTTGATGCTTGTATTGAGGACCTGGAAATTTCTAAACGATGCATCAATAGCGATGGACATATTGGAAAATGCCTCATGATAAATGGCGCCATTTAATTTTCCTTTATTCTTAAAAGCGTCGGTTAGTTCAATGTCTTTAAAGTAAATAGACGTTGGCGTTAGTCCTATCTTTCCTGTTACGCGATACATCGTCTTTAAATAGTTTATCATTATTTGAGCATCGCTACTCAGCGTTCCTTCACCACGAATTTGGGGTGAACGAAGTAACCCTGTAATTTTAAATTCCCCGGATATGGCACCCCCGATGTTGCTAAAAATATCCTCCAGAAAAGGTTCGACGATTTTCAGGTTAGCTTTCTCCAGTACTGCAACGACATTCAAAGGTGATTTTTTTTCGTATGGTTTATACTCTCCAGCCAGGTTTACAATCCGATTCTCCAACCTGTCAATAAATAAATTAATATTGAACTTGTTAAACGCTGTATCCCATTCATTTTTTCCACTGATATCACCAATCAGAAATTCATTTATGGTTAAGTCACGTATTTTGACTTCATTCTGTATTGCGGGGTCGCTGAAGTAATTACTCATCAGGAAATTTGCATCCATTATTCCTGTAAACTTTTTATCCGTAAGTACATTGAGGAGAGAAAGATCCAGTTGTGAAATCATCAACTCCACAGTTTTTGAAGCGTCTCTTGACAGCTCTCCATTTATACCGACATATTGTTCAGCATTTGTAAGCGCCATATGGTAGAACTTCCAATCGTTGCCCTTGACTGACATGAAATTATCTGCTGCAAAATGCCATTCGCGTTCGAGCAATTTGAGTGCTGACGGTTCCATCGAAATTACTGTGCTGTCGTGCAGGAAGTCTACGGCGCCTTCAAGCCGAATAAAGTTTGTTTGAGCTTCCTGATCGGCATCTAATTCAAAATCAATATGATTTTTGTTCCAGACTCCCTCTAATAATAGATTTTTTGTCTTCAGCGTCGGGCCAATTAGTTGCCTTTCTGAGTTTATGGACGCCAAGGCCAAAACATTTGTGCTGTCAGCAATTTTAGAGGCAGTCAAGTCTACAATGGTATTTAACAGCAGGTTGCCGTTGTAGCTTAGAGAATCGAATTTTGTATATACCTGAAGGATGGAAGTATAACCGCTTGTAAATGTTCCGGTAATTGAAGTATTCCGCGATAAGGCGAGGTCTAAATCTAGGAGGGATGCTATGGGATCAATATTTTTCAGTGTAATGGCTATATTGGCTTGATAAGATTTTGGCTTGTAGGTTTTGGTGCGATAATAATCCGCAGTAGCCAAATCGTTGTTTTTTATGTTGAGGGAGATTTCCTGCAGCAGAGTCTGGATGTTTGTGTACAGATCGGAGAGGTAGTAGGCACCCCTAACTTCCGCGTCGGCTAGAGAAGTCTGAAGAATAAAGGATCGTTCTTTGGCGGTCCGTTGGGCATTCAATAATATTTTTTCTAGCTCAAGCGATTCTCCATTATAGGTAATCTTAAAGTTCTGGAAATCGGCGGTTCCTTCAATCGAGTCAAGTGTCAAGCCTCTAAGATCCGCGAATAAATCTGCGCGAATAAAGATGCTGTCCTGGGAAAGATTTAGATTGTGGAGAAAGACTGTATCGAGTGATGCCTGGACTTTTATCTGATTTATGTCTTCCCGTAAATCAATTGAACCCTTTACCTTCATCTGCAAATTCGGATCATCAATATCTAAAAAGCCATTGAACCGCTCCGATGCAAAACGTGCGTCAGTAGAAATGTTCTTGTAGTTGTATCCTTTTATTCCTAAGGAGTGGACTTGTCCATTAAGTCGAAAATCTGCCGTAAGTTGCGTCAACCCAGAACCAACAATTTTACCATCCATAGTGACTTTCTGGAAATTTAATGTGTCGTTCAGATACGACCCGATGTTAAAGGATGTTAAAGACAGCTTTCCACTGTAAACTGATTTATCGATATCTTCTTCGTTTATTTTCAAGTTGATATCCGACTTAACGACACCGAGGTCACCAGAAAAACTTCCTTTTGCAACAAAGTCATAGGGATATCCAAGAAACTGCCCATCCATTGCTAATATTCCCATGGGAAGAAGTCGGTCGAGGGTATTCTCGTTAAATAAAAATGAAAGGTCATTGGGATCCACCAAAGAGTTACTAAGATTGATGATCATGAAGGTTTCCGCAATGTTCGGCAATCCGTCCATTTCAAGAGAACCTGTTAGAAGGGTGTTGCCGATATCAACCTTCATCTGCGTGAATTTAAATTTACTCACTCGGCCATTAAAGCTGCCGTCGACTTTTACTGGTTGGTTAATCCTCTCTACACCGGGTACAAAAAGCGCCAGATCTTTAGGGTCGATTAATGAGTTTTTAAGGTTTGCATGTATGTTTACCCGATCCACAAAGTCGTTCACTTCAATCAATGAGCGATACTTAAAAATCACTGTATCGGAAACTATACTGTGACCAGCATCCAGATTAAGGCCGATAAACTCCATCGACGTCTGGCATATCCGAAAAAAGGTTGAAAGTTGATTAACCTTAAATTTCGTATCAAGGTCTTCTGCGATAAGCGTGCGGAGATTGAATTCAGTCGTATCTCCCATAATCATAAAGCCTTTTAACTGACCCTCGTCAATTCGGACGGAGAAATGATTGTAGTCAAACCCTTTTTTAATACTATCGCTGTCCTGGTTTACAAACGTGAACTGGCTTTGGTTAACAAATGCTTCACCTATATTAATTCTTGGTGATTTCCCACCACCTGATGATCCGCCGTAATGGGCATTGATGTTAGCGATAAAAACATTCATATTTAAATCACGTGATGTATCGGAGTCGTTAATTTTGGTGAGAAACACATGGGCACTGTCCAGGAACACGCCATCAATATTTACATTTTGCCGATCAATCAATTGTGTGAGTTTGAAGTTGATCAGGAGTTCTTTAACACTAATCATTTTGTTTCCAGCAGGATCATATACGGTTACGCCCTGCAGTTCAAGCCTGTCGAACCAAAGCATCTGAAAACTCCTGACTTTAGTTTTAAACCCTGTAATTTCAGTGAAATCACCAAGAAACTTCCCAACCAGAAAATTCTGTACAGGTGGCATCTGAAGCACCAGAAAAGCCGAAATGATTAGAAAAAGGATGGCAGTAACGGTATACGCTAGTAATTTTGCTACCCTATTTTTGATAACTTGCCAGTTCATTTGTTAACATATGCGTTGCGTTATCCTTGCCATTGAATCTTCTTGCGATGAGACTTCAGCCTCCGTAGTAGTAAACGGCAAGGTACTTAATAATATTATCGCGACCCAGGCAGTACACCAAAAATACGGGGGAGTAGTGCCTGAGCTAGCCTCTCGTGCTCATCAACAAAACATTGTTGCCGTGGTTCAGGAAGCCCTGAGTAATTCCAACACTTTGTTAACTGATTTGGATGCTGTTGCGTTCACCCGTGGGCCGGGTTTAATGGGATCCCTTTTAGTAGGAGTTTCCTTTGCCAAGGGGATGTCGCTTGCGCTTAAAATACCAATGATTGAAGTAAACCACATGCAAGCTCATGTGATGGCTCATTTTATCGATGAACCGAAACCTCGTTTTCCATTTCTTTGTCTGACCGTAAGTGGAGGGCATACACAGATTGTACTGGTAAAAGATTTTTTGCAGATGGAGGTAATCGGGCAAACACAAGATGATGCTGTTGGAGAAGCCTTTGATAAAGCGGCAAAAATCCTGGGACTTCCATACCCCGGTGGGCCTCTGATTGACTCATATGCAAAACTTGGTGATCCCTATGCCTTCCGATTTTCTGAGACTTCGATGCCGGGATTAGACTTTTCGTTTAGTGGAATCAAGACCGCGTTTCTTTATTTTATCAGAGATGAAACGAAAAAAAATACTGCATTTATAGAAGAGAATCTCCATGATATTTGTGCAAGCATCCAACAACATTTAGTAGGTATGCTCCTTACCCGTTTGAGTCAGGCAAGTGAACAAACCGGGATCAAAGAGATCGCGATTGCTGGTGGAGTTTCTGCAAATTCCGGTTTACGAAAAGGTTTAGAGAATTTAGGAGAATCTAAAGGGTGGAAAACCTTCATTCCCGCATTCGAATATTGTACAGATAATGCAGCGATGATCGCGATAGCAGCCCATTATAAATCTATGAAACAGGAGTTTTGCGGTTTGGAAACCACACCACTTGCCAGAATGCCTATTTGACTTAAAACTGCGGAATGATTTTTTAAAATGAAGGATGTCCTGAAAATCGGTGATAAACAACAGTATAAGAGAGTTGTAACTCAGCATGACCTGGCGTCCTTTCTTGGTGAGACGATGCATCCTGTATATGCTACCTTTGCGTTGGCGCGAGACGCTGAGTGGACTTCCAGACAATTTGCTGTTAAAACCAGCGATGAGGATGAAGAGGGAATTGGTACATTGCTGGTCATTAACCATCTGGGCCCTGCGTTTGTCAGCGATGAGGTCGTTTTTACAGCAACAGTGGAAAAACTGGAACGAAATGAAATCATCTGCTCGTATGAAGCGATTGTAGGAAACCGTCTTATTGCAACGGGTAAAACAGGACAAAAAATTTTAAAACGGGATCGAATTCGTGAAATGTTCGTAACGGAGAATTATAGATAAACGAGATAGGTTTCCGGGTGGGAACCAATACAAGAGATGAAGCAGCAACGTTTTTCAAATGATATAAATATCAGAAACCGACAGGCAGGTTTTGAATATGAACTACTGGATAAGTATGTGGCAGGCATGGTACTTATGGGGACCGAAATTAAATCCATCAGGGAGGGCAAGGTAAATTTGCAAGACGGCTATTGCTACCTTAATAACGGTGAGTTATTTGTAAAAGGCATTAACATTACACCGTATGCGCAGGGAACCCATTATAACCATGAGGCCTCTCGCGAAAGAAAATTACTTTTAAAACGTTCTGAACTTAAAAAGTTAGAAGGAAAAGTCGAAGAAAAAGGTCTGACGCTCGTCCCTACACGGTTGTTTATCAATGACCGTGGAATAGCAAAATTGGAGTTTGCACTGGCGAAGGGTAAAAAAATTCACGACAAGCGAGATAGTATTAAAGACCGGGACGCTAAACGTGAACTCAACCGCCTTAAGCTAAAGTGATTCTTTAAAACCATTATAACGCACCTCATGGAAATCCTGGATTTCGGCATTTGCCGGTTAAGTGTAGTTCCCGTCCGGTCAGAGGCCAGTGATAAATCAGAACAGGTGACTCAATTGCTATTCGGAGATCACTATGAATGCACCAACTTGACGAAGGACCGGAAATGGCATCGTACAAAAATTAATTTTGACGAGAGCGAGGGGTGGATTGATGCTAAACAACATCATTCAATTTCTGGCGATTATTATGCCTACCTGAATCGTGCAGAATTTAAGATCACGACCGATGTCACGTCAAGTATTTTATACAACAAAAGTCCGCAGATTATATTAATTGGAAGCATGATCCCTATTTCGAGTTCCGAATTGTTCAAAATGGAAGAGCAGTTTGCATTCAATGGCGAAGCAAAGAATCTCGGCCAGAAAAGAGAGTTTGAATTCATGCGAAATGTCGCAATGAAATATTTAAATGCACCTTATTTGTGGGGTGGCAAAAATCCTTTTGGCATAGACTGTTCCGGGTTTGTGCAGATGGTATTTAAAATTTGTGGTTACCGTTTATTTCGTGACAGTTGGCAGCAAGCCAGTCAGGGGAAATCTATAAAAGGAATTGGCGAGGCTAAACCGGGTGATTTGGTGTTCTTTAAGGATAGTGATGACAGAATTAATCATGTTGGAATTTTGCTGGAAGGTGAAAAGATTATTCATGCGTCAGGACGTGTAAGGATTGACCACCTTAACGGAGAAGGTATCCTAAATATGGAGACAAAAATATATTCCCACCAGTTTTCGCATATCAGGCGGATTCTTTCTGAGTAAAGGCTTGGTGGGCAATCTTTGCAGCGCTAAACTTCTTATTGCTTACTTTGTTAGTATCGGGATTGGTTTTATCTTACGTTCATGAAACCGATCTGATTCAAGTGTTCTCTAGTTAGAATTTTGTGTCAAAGAAGTTTTCATCTTTATCTATAATGCATTATTTTCAGATGAATAGCAGGGTATTGGTGCTTAATCAGGACAATAGTCCACTGATGGTTTGTTCAGTGGAGCGCGCATTTATTCTCGTTTATTTAAATAAGAGTGAGATGGTTAGACCGGCGAACGGTCATCGTTTGCATTCTATTACGAAAAGTTTCCCGATGCCCTCCGTGATCCGTTTGAACCGCTATGTAAACGCCCCCTACAAGGGCGTTAATCTTACCAGGCAAAATATTTTTAAGCGCGATAATTTCGAATGTCAGTATTGCGGGACCCGACGCGAGCTTACAATCGATCACGTTGTGCCCCGCGCAAAAGGAGGCACTGATACATGGACGAATCTGGTTACGGCATGCAAAAAATGCAACGCTAAAAAAGGTGACTACACGCCCGAAGAAGCAAATATGCAAATTCGAAAAAAACCATATAAGCCCTCATATGCTATTTTTTTGAAAGACCACATGAATGGACAGACCAGCGAGTGGGATTCCTTTTTAACCGGCCATTCATAATTTTGAAATTTTAATTTGATCATGTTTAATCTTCATCGAAAAACTGCACTAATTACAGGCGGAGGAAGTGGAATTGGAAAAGCTATCGCGGAATTGTTTGCAGCCCGGGGTGCTGAGGTATTTATTCTCGAACTTAATAAACAGGCGGCGGCGGATACCGTAGAGGCAATTGAGGGAAAATCCGGGAAAGCGTCAGCATTTGCTGTTAACGTTTCTGATCAGGCTCAGGTACAAGAAGTTGTTTCAAAAATTGCCCGAAAGGCTGGCCGGATTGATATCCTGGTAAACAGTGCGGGCATTTCCCACATAGGAAAACTCGAAAATACAGAGGTGGAAGATTTTGAAAGGGTTTTTCAAGTTAATATTAAAGGTGTTTACAACGTCATGCATAGTGTTATCCACTATATGAAACAGCAAGGTGGAGGGGTTATTTTGAACGTTGCATCCGTTGCGGCAGGCCTTGGGTTGTCCGACAGGTTTGCCTATTCAATGAGCAAAGGTGCTGTAGTGTCTATGACGTTGTCTGTTGCCAAGGATTACATTTCCGACAATATCCGTTGTAACAGTATCTCACCGGCGCGCGTGCACACCTCTTTTGTTGACGGGTTTTTGGCAAAAAACTATCCTGGTCAGGAAGAAGAAATGTTCGAAAAATTATCAAAGTCGCAACCCATTGGCCGTATGGGTAAACCTTCTGAAATCGCAGCGCTGGCGTTGTATCTTTGCTCTGATGAAGCAGCTTTTGTTACCGGGAGTGATTATCCGATTGATGGTGGGTTTATTAAGTTGAATACCTGAGTGATTAATGTAACAAGTTTTAGAAGAAATTCTCTCTCAAAAAAATTTAGAAACACGAGCGGTACTCGTATGTTCGTGTAAAATTCATGTGTTATGAAGATATTAAGATTCGGTGAACCTGGTGTTGAGAAGCCTGGTGTATTAATTAATAATGAAATTGTTGATGTTTCTTCTTTCGGTGAAGATTTCGGCGAGAAGTTTTTTGAAACGAATGGGCTCGAACGACTTAGTAAATGGCTAAAAGAAAATTCGGCTTCTCTGGTAAAGGTTAACCCGGATGTTAGATTGGGTGCGCCATTTACCAGACCATCGAAGATTATCTGTGTAGGACTAAACTACACGAAGCATGCCCTGGAATCCAAGATGCCATTGCCAAAGGAACCCATCATTTTCTTTAAGTCAACCACTGCACTATGCGGCCCGAACGATGCGTTGGTGATCCCGAAGGGCGGAGATAAGACGGACTGGGAGGTTGAACTTGCTGTTGTGATTGGCAAGAAAGCAGTCTACGTGGAGGAGAAGGATGCATTGGACTACGTTGCTGGTTTTTGTCTGCATAATGATTACAGCGAACGCGCTTTTCAACTTGAACGGAACGGACAGTGGGTCAAAGGAAAAAGTTGTGATACGTTTGCCCCAATGGGTCCATACCTGGTTACGAAAGATGAGGTCGCTGATTTTAACAACCTACACATGTGGCTGAAGGTAAACGGTAATATGATGCAGGATAATAACACCGATGATATGATTTTTGAAGTACCTTTCCTGGTAAGCTATATAAGCCAGTTTATGACCTTGCTTCCGGGAGACGTTATCTCAACAGGAACTCCTGCAGGCGTTGGACTTGGTTTCAATCCACCGATTTATCTTAAACCCGGTGATGTGGTGGAGCTTGGTATCGAGGGCCTGGGCGAACAACGACAAATTGCTAAAGGTGTCTAGGCGAGTCGCCTTTGAGAGGTCTTACCTTTAATTCGTTGTTTTTGAACTGCAATTCCTTCTAACAGACGGAAAATGCTTCCATCTTTCTTGTTATTGAGTTTTCTATCCCTAATTTCAGGGATGTGAAGACCTCCCTAAGAAAAATTAATCTTGTTCTTGTTCTTGCTTTTTGGTGTAATACGCTGGCTCTCTCGCAAGCGGTAAAATCACCAATGTCATTGTTTGAAAAGGGACAAAGCCTCGTCAACAGCAACCCCGAGAAAGCTTATCCGATTTTACTGGAAGCATCGTCAATAGCCAGGCAACGTAACGACTGGGGTACCTATGCACTTACTGTGAATAGCCTCTGCAAAATTGCGCTTGCTGGTCATGGCGATTACAACGAAGTTTTTGGTTTGGCCAAAGAAGCCGTCGAAATTTTAAATAAAACTAAGCCAGATACAGCCCTGGCACGCCTTCACTTTAACCTGGGTGAGTTTTACAATGGTGAAAATGGAATTGACGTTCCGATTCGTCACTATAAAAGGGCAGCTGAAATATGGAAAAAATTGAAAGGTGAATGGAACGCTCAGGTGGCGATGTGTTACCACAGCCTTGGGGATGTGTACAAGTACAACAAATTTGATTTTCTCGAAGCGGAAAGATGCTATGATAAAGCCTTGCTGGTTCGTGAGAGAATTAACTTCCAGGATAAAAAAGTTTTATATCAGAATTATTACAGTCTTGCGGCTACCAATCGGTCGCAAAATGATTTCGAGAAAGCATTGTCATATGGAAGTAAGACATTGGAATTGGCACAGGGATTAAAAAATGACAAGGCGCTTGAGATGAGTAATAGTATGGTTGCTAATATTCATCGTGATATGGGAGATTTCACCCTGGCCAGGAAGTATTATTTGAATGCAATTGAAATTAATAAACGAACGAAAGATCTGGCGAACCGGGCTTGGCATCACACAAGTCTAGGAGAATTGTTGAAGAAGAACGCTTCGTACGATGAAGCACTCAGAAACTTTGCAATATCCTATGATATATATAAGAAAAATGATATTGGCGATGAAGCACTATTTATCAATCTACTTATCAATTTCATTGATACTTATCGGTTGAAACAAGACCAAGAAAATTTCCAAAAGAAACTAGTTGAGATATTTCGCGAAAAACTGAACAACAAAGAACGTTATACTGTGTTTTTAATACTGGGCGATTATCACTATGCCAGCACGCACTTTGACTCCGCATTACACTATTATCAGAAAGCTCTGCTATCAGCTGTACCTGCCTTTAAGTCAACTGACACCAAAGACAATCCGACTGAAGGCATGATAGGTTTTGTATACTATGTTTCGGAAGGATTGGCCAAAAAATCTGCTGTATTTAAAAGTATGTTCCTGGTCAGTAAAGACATGGAACATCTGAGGCAATCGACCAGGTGTCTTATTCTTGCTGAAAAGTTACTGTATCAGGAAAGGAATACGTTGGATATGGAAGATGCCAAATGGACTTTTCTCGACTCTAACTATGATCTCTATGAGAACCTCATTTCTAACCTGTATGATGCTTATGAATTGCTTCCCCAAGACTCAGTCTTTGAACTGGCATTCCGTTACTTTGAACGGAGTAAATCGCGATCTCTTGCGGATGCATTAACGCAGGCAGAGCAAACCCAGAAAATAAGTAGTGAAGATAGTTTGCTAAGGCTACACGGAGATTTGAA
Source organism: Chryseolinea sp. (assembly GCA_041747735.1). Classification (GTDB taxonomy): domain Bacteria; phylum Bacteroidota; class Bacteroidia; order Cytophagales; family Cyclobacteriaceae; genus Chryseolinea. Next base: position 31,869 of record JBGTEP010000016.1, on the reverse strand, counting down.
GCGAAAGTTATTGACTGCGCAGGATTTAGTTAACCGGGAGCTGGAAAAAGACAATGGGTCGCGGGAAATAGCAACATTGCGTGATGAAATTGTAACGATCGACCGAAGTATTCAAGCTTGTAAACTGGCAATAGAGACAAAGTATCCAGGCTATTTCAATGCTAAGTATGGTCATCGGGATAATGATATTGCTGAGATAAAAAAGATCATTCAACCGCGCGGTCAGGTTGTTCTTGAATATTTCTGGGGCTCAGGAGGGGTTTATGGATTGGCCATTAATAAAGATAACGTTCTGTTTAAGCGCATAGGGGCACCAGATAGCATTGGTACGGTGGTGCAGTCGGTTTTAAATCATCTGGAAGATGAACACTCCAGTATGAATCAGGAGGTATATCTAAACTTTACTGGTGGCGCACATCGTCTATATCAAATTTTAGTGGCGCCCTTTGAATCAATCCTTGCGGATAACTCCAGAATCCAAATTATTCCCGATGGTTCAATCGATCGTATTCCGTTTGAGATTCTGTTGCAGGAAAAAGCAAAAAGTAATCAAGTCAACTATCGAACATTAAAGTACCTTATCAAGTCATATGTAATCGGATATGCTTATTCTGCTTCGACTCTTGTGTCTAAATCCAGAAAAGTTGTTCGCAACCCCTCGCTTCTGGCCGTTGGTTTTACAGGAGGTAAACGCCTGCGCACAGCAGATGTAACATTGGATGAAATTGAAGGATCAGAACTAGAGTTGGATGCTTTGGCGCGACACTTCTCTTCAGGTAGATTTCTTACAGGTAATGAAGCCACAGAAACGAATTTTAAAGAATTGTCACCGGATTTTGATATTATCCATTTAGCCATTCATGGAAAGGGAGATGTTAATAGGAATTTTTCAGCAAGCTTGTTTTTTCGATCGAAGTATGACTCGCTGGATGACGGAGAATTACATGCTTATGAATTGTACGGACTGAAGTTGAAGGCGTTAATGGCGGTGCTTAGTTCATGTGAATCGGGATTGGGGAAAGAATACAGAGGTGAGGGGATGATCAGTATGGCCAGTGCTTTTACATACTCAGGCTGTGCAAATGTATTGATGAGCCTTTGGAAGGTAAACGATCAGGCTTCGATAAAACTAATGGACGATTTTTATGGAAATTTATTGAAAGGTGAATCAATTGACAATGCGCTACGTACAGCAAAGTTGAATTACCTGGAAACTTCGGACGAGTTAACTGCAGATCCAAAAGTATGGGCACCTTTAGTAGCTTATGGAAACCTTGATCAGATATTTGAAAAAGACAATAGCAGAATAATTACGGTAACTATCACGATGATAGGCATTGTAATTATTCTGCTAGCAACTTTTCTGCTAACGAGAAAAAAAACCCGAATTTAAATTAAAGGGTTGGCTTCTTGTCTCCATTATAACTCCGGGCATAACTTACTGATGCAACACCCGGGCTTTCATGCCGATAAATAATTTTGTCAATTTTCTCGAAAGGAGGCTGGAAGTTTGCGTCGTATTTACCCTTTAGGGAATCTTCACTGAACTCCAGTTTTCGCCTGAGGTCTTCATCGATTTTTAAGATTTTAGAATACTCGCTGGTTCGTTCATCTAATTTTTCGATCAGATCTATAATCCTTGTGAATATTCCAACCAATTCCTTTTTGGTTGAAAGAGAATCTTCGATGCCCACAATTTTATTGTCAGGGTTTAAATCCAGTTTTATATCAATTGGATTATTCTCGGCGCGGCCATCGTCTTTCATGGTTACCTTTAATAAAAAGCTTACTTCTCGCTTTGGAGTCGTTGGTTCATTTGTCATGGTTAATTTGTTATAGAGTGGGTTAGTTTATTTTTTCCAACAATTCCTTTGCTTTCACTGCATATGATATTTCTGTTTCACCTAACTCCTGAAGAATTTTTGTCATATGTTCTACATCGCCGCCTTTTAGGTAACAAAGGCCAAGAAACCATTTCGCTTGAAGGTCAAGCTCGTCGAAATCGTTACTTAAAGTAATAAAATTCTCAGTTGCTTCATCAACATTTCCCAATATTAAGTTTGCATTACCAAGCAGCAACAAAACGCCTGGTTCGTTAGACGTTTGAAGGATTTCTTTGAAGAGCGTAACGGCTGTCTGATAATCCCCTTGTTCATATGCTTGAAAAGCTTCTTTTCGGGTATTGGTTACATCAGTTCCCCGTACCGTGGGCTCAAAAACATTCGGATAGGGTTTGAAGTAAGCCTCAAAGAGCTGATCGGGTGTTTCAGCTGGCGGAAATAAAAATATTTTTGCCATGATCAGAATCCCAACAAGCGCGGCAGCGGCATAGTACCAAATCTTTGATGCGCTTTCTGTTTTTTTCGTGCTTTTATGAATTTCAACCTCCAGTGATTTCAGGAATGAAAGATCACACTTAAGACCTTGATAACGGATTGCTCTAATCAATGCCTTTTCCTCATCAACAAATGATTTGAAGTTTGGATCGTTCGCGAGGCGATGTGTGAAATTTTCTTTTTCAAAATCGCTGAGTTCTTCGTCGAAGTATTTCTCAACTAAACTTATGTCGGTTTCAGAATGGTTCATGGCTTATAACGATTGAGTTTTTAACGGATTCTTGAGCAAATATTTTTCGCAACCTGGCCATACATTTACACTTTTGATTTTTGGCGGTCTCCGGATTTTTATAATTAAGCGAAAGCGTTATTTCGGGCATACTCTTTTTTTCGTAGTAGAACAATTCAATAAGACGTTGGCAAGGCTGTCCTAGTTTTTCGAGTGAAGTTTTTGCCCTGCGAAAGACATCTTCGTCAGTAGGATGGGATGGTTCATCAATAAGATACTCTTTTAACCATTTCTCATCGCTGATTGGTGTGAAGCGCTTCTCCTTCCTTAAGTTTTCTTTTGCTATATTTTTCCCTATGCCAAAAAGATAGGTCTTCACACTACTAACAAGATGTTCAAGTTTGCCTTGTTTAATGTTGTCATAAAAGATCAGGATCGTAAGTTGATAGATATCTTTACTGTCGTCTTCAGAACAATGGTATTCCTTGGTGATCCAATGAAGAAATTCTTTGCGATATTCCTCATAGACCATACCCAGTTCTGTTTGTCCACCGGACCGAATCTTTTCTATTATGCCTGTTTCATTCATGATAACGGCCTTTATGTAATAGTGAGGAACAAGTAACCCATTAGAGAATAATTTTTATCAGCTTTTAACGAAGTTAGTGTTTTTCACCGGAAAAAGGGACGTTACGATGACGCCGTTTACACATAGAGCAATGCAATTTTCGGTAAAACGGGACGAACACTGGTAACGGAGTCCAGGAGTGAAAACAATCTGCCCGGAATCTTTCAGGGGCAGTTGTTTTAAAAAAAATTCTAAGAAAAAGTATCTAATGGTTGGGTTACTTCTTCAAAAAAAAACATCAAGGGTGTATTTAAACAAAACCTAACCCTCAAAACATGAACACACTTACAGGAAAAGAAAAAGAAGTTTTGGCGCTCATATCCATTGGACTCACGACAAAGCAAATAGCAGGAAAGTTGAATATCAGTCATCATACAGTAGAAACGCATCGCAAAAATTTACTTCGGAAGAGCGATGCAAAAAATTCTGCACAGTTGGTACAGATGGCGTTTGCTCATCAACTTATCGCGGTGTAGTTGTATTTGCCCGTTAGCTAACATATTGATGCTCTAGTAGTACAGTAATTTTCTCTATAGTTGGGTTAGCAGGCTCGGATTATCCGGGTCTGTTTTTTTTTACATTTTTTATACCGATCGGTATAAATTGAAGTTTCGTACTATCTTTGCGATCGTGACAAAGGCAATACGTACTAGAAATTTGATAATTCATAAAACTGCTCCGATCTTTAATCAAAGAGGTTATGCGGGCACATCATTGTCGGATTTAGAGGGTGCCACCGGTCTCTCCAAAGGAGCATTGTACGGCAATTTTCATAACAAGGAAGACATTGCACTCGCTGCTTTCGAATATTCAATGGATAAGGTCCGGGAATCTGTCTCCAGCCATCTGGTGAAAAATGGAAGTACCAAAGGTAAACTTATCAGCCTGCTAACATTTTATGCTCAGTATGTTTTTAATCCGCCGATACCAGGAGGATGTCCCCTAATCAACAGTGCTGTCGAAGCCGATGATAATCATGCGTTTATCAGGTCTGCGGTTGCCCGGGAAATCAAAAGGGCAATTACATATATTGCAAATTTGATTGAACAAGGAAAAAAAAATGGCGAGTTTAAACCGAGCACAGAAGCCCACCGGGTAGCAGTGGTAATGTTTTGTTCCATTGAGGGCGCCATAGTAGTATCAAGGGTCTCGTCGTCAGATCTGCCGATGAAAGCGGTAGTTAGTCATTGTAAAAGTATTTTAGAACAAATCAGTTTGTAAACATGCAACAAAGAAGAGTAGTCGTAACCGGACTTGGAGCCCTAACGCCCCTTGGTAATTCAGTACCAGCATTCTGGAATAATTTGATCAGCGGGAAAAGCGGAGCTGCACCAATTACAAAATTCGATACTACAAAGTTTAAGACTAAGTTTGCCTGCGAGGTAAAAGATTTTAATCCTCTCGATCATTTTGAAAAGCAAGATGTACGGAAGATTGATCCATTTACGCAATATGCTTTAGTTTCCACGGAAGAAGCTATTCGCGATTCGAATCTTGATCTTGACAAAATTGATAAAACGAGAGTTGGGGTTATTTGGGGTTCCGGTAATGGCGGTTTCCAGACATTCCAATACGAGGTTATGGAGTTTGCCAAAGGTGATGGTACGCCCCGGTTCAATCCGTATTTTATTCCGAAAGTCATCGTTGATATTGCATCGGGCTGGATTTCGATCAAATACGGTTTTATGGGATTGAACTTCACAACGGTATCAGCATGCGCGACGTCGACCACGGCAATCATTGATGCTATGAACTACATCCGATGGAACAAAGCAGATATCATAGTAACAGGCGGGTCTGAAGCGGCCGTAAATCAAGCGGGTATTGGAGGTTTCGGTGCTTTGAAAGCACTGTCTACAAGGAATGATGATCCTCAAACCGCATCACGCCCCTTTGATATTGGAAGAGACGGTTTTGTTATGGGCGAAGGCGGTGGTGCCCTTATTCTGGAAGAATATGAGCACGCGAAAGCCCGTGGTGCTAAAATCTATGCTGAAGTTGCTGGCGGAGGAATGTCTGCCGATGCATATCACCTTACGGCTACACATCCTGAAGGCACTGGCGCAATGCTTGGGATGAAGTGGGCTTTAGAGGATGCCAATTTAAGTCCGGCAGAAGTCGATTATCTTAATCCCCATGCAACCTCCACACCCGTTGGGGATGAAAGCGAAATGAAAGCGGTTTCGAAATTCTTCGGCGCTCATACAGAAAAACTTTTACTCAGTGCGACAAAGTCTGCAACGGGGCATCTCCTCGGTGGAGCGGGCGCTATTGAAGCGATAATTTGTATTAAAAGTATTCATGAAGGTATTGTTCCTCCGACTATTAATACACAAGAAATCGACCCGGCGTTACCTGATGGTTTAAACATCGTTTTAGGTAAGTCAATAAAGCAAAATATAAGGGTTGCGATGAGTAATACCTTTGGGTTTGGAGGTCACAATGCGTCTGCAGTTTTTGTCAAGGTCTGAGGTCGCGGAATCGATTATGTGCTGGTACATGTAATCGTGGCCAAGAAATTGGTGTTTTGCACTTTCGTTCACTTAAGGTATATTCAATGGTCCAAAATAAGTTGGGTAAGAGGTACAGTTAGACTTTGCGGGTTCAGATAGTGATTGTGAAAAGCTATCCGACTTTTAGACAATGTCGTCAACATCTTACCTGATTATATTCAATGGAAACCCTCAATCCAATCCAACCTATTGCTCCCCTTAGTCAGAAGGAGCGCATACTCATTATTGACAGTTTACGCGGTATTGCCTCGTTGGGAATTTTGATGATGAATATCCCATTTTTTGCCTTCCCGGATGTTGCAGCATCCAATCCGGTTGTGATGAATGAAATCGGAACAATTAACTATAAGATTTGGTACGGCATTGAATGGTTTTTGGAGGGAAGCCAACGTGCGATATTCTCCATGTTATTTGGCTGCGGTGTACTTGTCTTTACATCGAGACTCGAAGCTAGAATAGAAGGGTTGATGCCTGCCGAGTTATTTCTACGAAGGCAAATTTGGCTTTTATTTTTTGGTCTTGTAAATGCGTTTGTCTTTTTGTGGCCTGGTGACATTTTATATCATTATGCCATACTAGGCATCATCCTCTTTGCATTTCGTAGGATGAAACCTCAGCATCTCATTTTAGCAGCGTTCATCTGCTTAGCACTCCAGACGGCAAGAGAAAACAGGGACTTGTATTTAGAGAAAAGTATGATTGCGAAAGGCGAGGCTGCAGCAGTCCTGGATACAACCGTTGTAAAGCTCACTGATGTCCAAAAAGAACACTTGGAAGCATTGACAGGGTTTAAAGAAAGATCCAAACCTGGAAGCAGGAAGAAGGAGTTTGAAAAGGCAGTAGCTGCAGTGCAGGGAGACTATGCAGGGCTATATGATCACATTAGTAAAACGAGTATTTGGTTTGAAACATCCTTTATATATTATAATCTCTGGGATATTTTAATTTTTATGTTTCTCGGGCTCGCCTTCTTTAAGAAGGGAGTTATTCAAGGTGCTCATCCAATGAAAACATACATTGCACTTGCTGTCATCGGGCTTGGTTTAGGGTTAACAATTTCTTATCTGCGCCTTCAAACGATTATCGATAGTAGCTTTAATTGGTTTGAATTTTATAAAGATGTCAACTTTTCATCGTATGAGATATCACGCACGCTTCGGGCACTAGGAATTTTTGGCGTAATCATGATCCTCTATAAAACCGGATGGTTTAAATGGCTGTTTGCGCTTATGCAACCCGTAGGACAAATGGCTTTTACCAACTACCTGATGCAATCTGTAATTTGTGGACTTTTTTTCTACGGAATCGGTTGGGGTATGTATGCAAAACTCCAGAGGTATGAAGTGTATTTTGTTGTGGGAGTGATATGGTTAGTTCAAATAGTTCTCAGTAATATCTGGTTGAAATTTTTCCGGTTTGGGCCGATGGAATGGTTATGGAGGAGTCTTACATATTGGAAATTGCAACCCATGCGAAAACAAAGTGAGATTATCGTTCAAAGAGAACCGACACCCGCTTAGGAAAGGATCGTCAATAACGAGGATTTTCAAGGCGGGGCGATTACTTATTTACCCCTAAGACTGTTCATAACCTTATTGGCAAAAACAAAGTCATCCAATTCTTTGACGCCAGAGTGAGTAATATCTCTGTTACTTCCTTCCCAAAGCTTGTCTCCTTTGTAAAGAAACACAATACGTTCTCCAATACCCATTACCGAATTCATATCATGCGTTACAACGATTGTGGTAATATCCAGGTCTTCAGAGATATCCTGAATGAGTTCATCAATTACAATTGAAGTTTGAGGATCTAACCCCGAGTTAGGTTCGTCACAAAACAGATAGTTAGGTTTGTTTACGATTGCCCGCGCAATCCCCACCCGTTTTTTCATTCCACCGCTTATTTCTGAGGGCATTTTTTTGTTTACATTTTCGAGGCCCACACGTTGTAGACAGAAGTTCACCCTTTCAATTTTCTCGGCTGCGGACATTGTGGTCAGCACATTCAATGGGAACATCACATTTGCCTCGACATTTTTTGAGTCGAACAATGCTCCTCCCTGAAATAGCATGCCCATCTCCCTGCGGATTTCAGTCTTCGTATCCCGATCACTTCCATAAAAATCCCGGCCGTCATAAAATACCTGACCGAGATCTGGACGGATCAATCCAACAATACACTTCAGCAAGACACTTTTTCCCGTACCACTGGCGCCAATGATAAGGTTCGGTTTCCCCTTTTCAAAGACTCCGCTGATTCCATTCAGTACAGGTTTGTCTCCAAATGATTTGGATATACTCTGAATCTTTATCATTTCGAAAGTAGGAGTTGTGCTAATAAATAATCCGCGATCAGTACTGCAATCACACTGGTCGTTACAGCTTGTGTACTGGAAATACCAACTTCCAATGCGCCGCCCTGTGTATTATAGCCTTTGTAGGAAGAAATAGATGATACCAGGAACGCAAATACAACAGACTTGATGAGCGCAAAGATAACCGTGAACTCATTGTAACTTGATCGCAATCCGTACACATAGTCGTTGGGTGAAATAATACCAGTTAGGGTGCCAGCCAGGTAGCCACCTAACATCCCACAGAATCCCGCTATAATTACAAGCATTGGATACATCATCAGAGATGCCACAATTTTTGGAAGTACCAGGTAAGAAATCGAATTGATACCCATCACCTCGAGCGCATCGATTTGCTCGGTAATTTTCATGGTTCCAAGCCCGCTGGCCATGCTGGAGCCCACTTTACCAGCATAAATTACTGCAATAATCGTTGGTGCCAGTTCCAAGACAATCATTTCGCGAACTACTTGCGATATCACATAATCTGGGATAAAATCACTAACCATGTTGTAGGCAGTCTGCACAGTTGTAACGGCTCCCATAAACGTAGATACCAGTGCAACCAGGAAGAGGGATCCGATCCCAATGCTCACGCATTCTTCCAGAACAAGCTTATAATATGTTTTAAAAGTTTCCCGGTTTATAAAAAGATAACCAAGGAACATAAAATACTTACCAATCTCCTTTATCATAAAATGCAATAAACGAAGGCAATCACTACCTTGCGAAAGATACCCAAAAATCTAACATTTCATCTTCATGAACAAACTCCTCATTGTAAGCGGTGGTACAAAGGGTATTGGACGCGCAGTTATTGAAAAGTTTGCAAGTCAGGGTTTTGACATTATTACTTGCGCTCGCAATGCGCAGGGACTCGAAAATCTGAAATCCTTGATAGAAAAAGATTATCCTGACGTTTCTGTAATGGTAAAGCAAGCCGATCTATCAGACAAAAATCAGGTTAAAGCTTTTTGTGAATTTGTCACGAGCCTGAATCGACCTGCGGATGTGCTAGTAAATAACGCTGGCTATTTTATACCCGGCGAAATTGCCACCGAGCCAGAGGGAACATTAGAAAGCATGATCAATGCAAACCTTTTCAGTGCATACTACATGACGCGCGGCTTAGTTGCACAAATGAAGGTAAAAAGGATCGGTCATATATTTAACCTCTGCTCCATTGCGAGTTTTATGGCTTATCCTGACGGTGGATCTTATGCGATTTCGAAATTTGCTTTGCTCGGATTTTCGAAATGTCTTCGGGAAGAATTAAAAACCTCTGGTATTCGGGTTACAGCCATTATGCCGGGTGCTACCAGAACGGACAGCTGGAATGGAACTACACTTCCGGATGACCGCTTTATCAAGCCTCAAGATGTTGCAGAAGCTATTTATTCTGCCTATACGCTATCAGAAAGGACTGTGGTTGAGGAGATTATTATTCGCCCTCAACTCGGGGATCTTTGATTGAAGGTCGCTACATTATCAAATACGTTCAATTACCAGCCCGCGCGATCCCTTGCTGAAAGTTTCATGAACATTATCAGCATTTTCAGGTTAAATTTGCTGTAAATCAGTGTATAGTGAATTCACAAGTTGCTTCCGTCAGAAAATACTGTAACAGCCTCGTTCAGTACAGCCGTAGAAAAACCATTGAGGTTCAGATTGGTGATGTTCCGATGGGCGGCGATAATCCAATTCGGATTCAGTCCATGACTACTGTGGATACTATGGACACTAAAGGGTCAGTGGAACAATCTATTCGTATGATCGACGCTGGCTGTGAATACGTTCGCATTACGGCACCTAGTATGAAAGAGGCGCAAAACCTTGAGGTCATCAAAAAAGAATTGCGAACCAGAGGGTATAGAACACCTCTCGTAGCCGATATACATTTTACCCCGAACGCCGCCGAACTTGCTGCACGCTTAGTTGAAAAAGTAAGGATTAATCCCGGGAATTATGCAGACAAGAAACGCTTTGAAACGATCGATTATACGGATGCATCTTATCAGGCTGAACTTGATCGCATAAGACAGAAATTTATTCCACTTATAAAGATTTGTAAGGAATACGGAACAGCCATGCGCATTGGCACAAACCACGGTTCGTTGTCCGATAGGATTATGAGCCGCCATGGCGATAGTCCAATGGGAATGGTTGAATCTGCCCTTGAGTTTCTAAGGATTTGTGAAGGCGAGAATTACTACAATATCACTTTGTCCATGAAATCCAGTAACCCTCAGGTTATGGTACAGGCATACAGGCTTCTGGTGCAAAAAATGGATGAAGAAGGATTTAAACCTTATCCGTTACACCTCGGCGTAACGGAGGCGGGTGATGGGGAAGACGGCCGGATAAAATCATCGGTAGGAATAGGAACGTTGTTGGAAGATGGATTAGGAGATACTATCAGAGTGTCACTTACTGAGGAGCCAGAGGCTGAAATTCCTGTAGCTTACGATTTGGCTAAACGTTATGAAACGCGGAGCACCCATGATCCGATTCCTTCAGTCGATCATTATCCTATTACACCCTTTGAATACAATAAAAGAAAGACACGAGCTGTTTTGAATATCGGAGGTGATCATCACGTGCCACGTGTAATTGCTGATTTTTCTTTGAAACAGAAACTTACACCTGCATCACTGTTTGCACTTGGATACAGGTATTCGGTGCCGTTGGATAAATGGAACATTTCCGATATGGCTTGTGACTATATTTTTCTTGGTGATACTGTATTGGATTTTGAAATTCCGGGAACGCTCGGATTAATTTACAATCACAAAACGTGGTTAAAACAGCAAACCCAAACGCGCGCGTATCCTTTTATCCGGGCAGAACAATACATTCAGGAGGTTGAAGTTTCGAATGCGTTAAATTTCATTTATGCGTGTTTACAGGATGTTACTGAGCCACTTATTGAAAAGTTAAAGGATGATAAAACTGCTGTTCTTTTTATAGATACCTATAATAACCACGGTATGCCTGAGCAACGCAGGCTGTTCGTGCGCTTGATGAATTCAGAATGCAATGTTCCAGTTATTATTGGCAGGGCTTATGCAAATCTTTCACTTGAAGAGCTACAACTGTTTGCAGCGACTGACTTTGGTGGACTTTTGGTCGATGGACTCGGTGAAGGAATTTTCATCGCCGCGGAGAACTGCGGTCCTGACCAAAAAATTAATGAGACAGCATTTAACATTTTACAAGCCACACGTACCAGAATATCAAAGACAGAATATATTTCTTGTCCCTCCTGTGGAAGGACGCTCTTTGATTTACAAGAGACCACTGGAAAGATACGCTCCCGAACGAGCCATCTGAAGGGAATAAAAATCGGAATTATGGGCTGTATTGTTAATGGTCCGGGCGAAATGGCAGATGCTGATTATGGATATGTTGGTTCTGGCCCAGGTAGAATTACCTTATACAAGGGAAGAGAAGTTGTCCGGAAAAATGTCCCCACGGCGCAGGCGGTGGACGAATTAATTAACTTAATTCGTGAACATGGTGATTGGCTTGAGCCCGAACTTAATCCATCTGCTTAGTGTATTTTTAGGCAGTAGAAAATGTGAAGTTGACGATTAGTATTATGGAGAAGAATAAATCCAACGACCAAATGGAAAACGCACAAGAGAAAAAGAATACATGGAAAGAGTTTTTTTCATTGGGGGAAGTAGGTGGTTATTTTTTCAGGAAGAAGGATCCTAACCGGCCCACCAATATCAATCTTAAAATGATGCATGGCATCAACAAGATTTCCATTATAGTTTTTTTGCTTGGTGTAATTTTTCTTATTCTGAAAAGAGTTCTTTAGTTGAACATTGAATCTTACAGGAGCTACTGCCTTTCAAAAAAAGGGGTTACAGAAGAATTTCCTTTTGATAATAACACCCTTGTGTTCAAAGTGATGGGGAAAATGTTCGCTCTCGCGGATGTCCAGGATTTTATAAGTATTAATCTTAAGGTAGATCCGGAAGAGGGGGTTGAAAGAAGGGAAAAGTACCCATCCGTTCTTGAAGGGTATCATATGAATAAAAAGCACTGGATTACTGTGCTAATGGATGGAGCTATTCCTGATAAGCTTGTCTCCCGTTGGATCGATGATTCCTACCAATTAGTAGTGTCCGGACTCACTAAAAGCCAGAAATCCGCGTTAGATTCTGTGTAATTAGAGTCAATTGGTTACAAATCCTTATTTTTAAAATTAATTTGGGCTAAAATCCCTATTTTTGATCGATTTACCCTATTCATGGCAAGGCCATTTTTTGTATTACTAAGTCTTAGCCTCTTTTTTAGCGCCTGTACGCAGCGATTGATTTGCCCTGCATATCAAAGTGCATTCATCTATGACAAGGATGAACTTCGCAAGAAGTTCAGCTATTTTCAGGAGGATTCAACCCCAAAGATTTTAACAGCCAGCAAAACCCGGTATCTCATTGCGGAACCCGTCTCATACCGGAAAAAGATCCGCACGATGCAAACTGTTGAGATGAAGGATCTTAATCCTGTCTTGCCCGACTCGATGAAGATAGAGGAAGGTATCGGAATGCTGGGTGAGGATGGCGAAGATGGCGTTGTACCCGGTGCAGAATTAGACTTGGCGGCCAGGTCAGTAATCGATAGTATTTATATCGTCGACATTCCAAGAGATACGATACAAGAAGAAGGAGATAGCGTGTACGTTATTTCAAAAGATAGAGAGGTTCGTTTTCTCAAATATGATTTTCCGGATAGTTTAGTGTATGATGAAAGCACTGGCTTGTATGTACCAGAAACGCCTAAGTATGTTGTGACGGACATTCGGTATAATGTGGAGCAAGATAATTACATGTGGTATTTGCGTCGAAATCTAATACTGCCCGATGTCAGGTTAGCACAGATGATGCAAGCTGAAAGTAAGGAAGAGAAGCGTAAGAAAGAAAAGAAAGGCTTCTTTAAGAATTTGTTTAAAAAGAAAAACAAGGAAAAAATAGATTCAGCAGCGATCCAGCCTCCTCCGAAACGTGATGATGACTTCGACTATATTGACGAAAGTGAACAGGGAGTACCACCGGGTGAAGTGCCTCCTGAGCCCGAACGGAAAAAGGGTCTTTTAAAGAAGAAAGCAAAGCCGAAAGAAACTAAGCCTGCAAAAGAAAAGAAGACAAAGGAGAAGAAGTCAAAAGAAAATCCTCAAACTGAGGAGGACGATGTAGTGGAAGAAGAAGAGGATGACAACGACGGATTTTAATGTTGCTATTGATTCTGTCCACAAGTAGAAGAACCCGCTTAATTTTTTTTACGCCGATAGTTTGCTAGTCAAAAAGAGTCAGATTTCCAAACTGATCGGCCGGTGGTGTTGGTATAATAAGAGATGGCAGGTTTATGCCTACATCATTTATACGAGGTGAAACGGGATAATAATTCATTTTCTCTGCTTTATAGGGATGAAGTGCATCTATTAGGTCTTCCTCAGTACTGTCTTTATTCATCCATATTTTTTCCACGGCAGGGTTTAAAATTACGGGCATTCGTTCCTGTACCGTATTTACCATTTCATTCGCGGTGGTTGTGATAATTGAAAAGGTGTGAAGTTGGTTTCCTTCTGTATCTTCAAACTCCTCCCAGATACCGGCAAAGGAGAATAAATCCTGGTCTATGGCAACGAATCGATAGGGGATATTGGTTTTTTTTCCCACTTTTTTCCATGCATAAAATCCATCTGCTGGTATAAGGCATCGGGATTTCATCATTGACTTCTTTAGTGAAGGTTTTTCCAAAATGGTTTCCGCTCGTACGTTAATGAGTTTTTCACCCAGGGATTTGTTCTTAGACCATTCAGGTGAAGTGCCCCAAAAAAATGTGGAAATTCCTTGTGCAGACGCATGAGTTATAATGGGGAGTAGTTGAGTTGGCGCAGCATTGTAGTTAGGAAGAAAAGCATCCAACACTTCAGCGTGAAATCGTTCATTTATTTTTGAAGCAGAAGCTGTTATGCTGTATCGATCTATCATTTTGACTTAAGTATGATCTGCAAGACTGGAATTATGTTGTGATAAAAGAAAGCGCTCGCTCTTCGGACCAATATAACCCATTTTTGTTGAATTGAGCGAAGCCGACATGACCGCCGTATTTTGGACTTTCAAATTTTATAAAGCGATGATTCGCTAATTGATTAACGGGATAACATTCCGAACTTAGGAATGGATCATTTTGCGCATTGATCAACAGGGTCGGAATATTCACAGTATCGAGAAAATGAATGGAGCTGCACTTATCGTAATAATCCAACGCATTAGCAAACCCATGAAGTGGGGCGGTGTACACATCATCAAAATGAATTAATGTTTGAATCTTCTCAATACCTCTAATATCGAGCTCTTTTATGGCTTTGGATTTTTGTATAATCTTAACTTTAAGACTCTTAAGAAAGCGGCTTGAGTAAATCCAGTTAGCAGGCTTTGATATTTTCAAACAACTCCTGTAAAGATCGACAGGAACCGAAATGGTAACGGCTTTTCGGATTTCCGGATAAGGTTGTTGTTCACCGAGGTATTTAAGGGTAAGATTTCCTCCCAGGCTGAAACCAATCAGATAGATGTCAGTGTATCCATTTTTGATTGCATGTTGAAGAACCCAGTCCAGGTCATCTGTAGCACCACTATGATAGAAACGCAGTTGCTTGTTTATTTCTTCGCTACAACCTCTGAAATTCCAGGAAAGCACATCAAACCCTTTCTGAAATGCAGCATTAGCCATCCCCAACATATATGCGCGACTGGAATTTCCTTCAAGCCCATGAGAAATCACAACCAGTTTTTTTGAATCCTGTCGAAGCCAGTCCAGGTCAAGAAAATCATGATCGGAGGTAGCAATTCGTTCGCGCAGATAAGGAACACCTTTAACCGTCCGCAACAGTGCAGGGTAGATGGTTTCTAGATGCGCTGAAAAAAGTAGGGGCGGTCGTTGGTACTTTGAACTCAACCTGGTTTTAAAGTTTACTTGCTGGCCACGATGTTTAAGTGTCCCAAGTGATGTTCTCCATGCCACGAATAGGTGGCGATTAACCGATCCATGGCCACATTTTTTTTGGTTTCTGGATGGATAAATTCACGTTTCAATTCTGCTTGATCAAGTCTCTTAAAAAGCGCAACCCATTTTATGTGCAGCGCTTTTAAGAGCTCAATAGAAATACCCGGGTCGAGCTTTGTTTCAGCAGTATCAGCCCAGGCTTTTTCGTCATACGCCTTAATAAGCGGTGCATTTTCGGTTAGTATCCATTTTGTTCGGATATAAGCGTTAATGTGACTATCAGCCAAATGGTGTACCACCTGGCGTGCTGTCCAACCTCCTTCGCGGTATGGTGTGTCGAGTTGTTTAATTGTGAGTGTATTGACAATCTTTTCAACTTCTGACGGAAGCTTTTCAATCTGTTGAATTAACCGATGCAAATCTTCAATAGAGTAAGAATCCTTTGGTGAAAATTTGCCTACCGGGTAGCGGAGGTGGTGGTCGTTATTCATGGAATTCTGCCTTTGCCTTCTTTCGTTTAGTTCTTACTCTGATATTGACCATTTCAATAACCATTGAAAATACGATGGCGAAATATATGTACCCCTTAGGAACTTCTTTATGCAGCCCTTCGAGGAATAGCATAAACCCGATCAGGATAAGGAACCCTAAAGCAAGGACTTCCATAGATGGATGTTTATGGATGAAGTTGCTAATTTTAGCAGAGAAAATAATCATTATTCCGATAGATAGAACGACCGCAATGATCATGATGATAACATGTTCGGTTAAACCCACAGCGGTTAGAATGGAATCAAAAGAGAAAATTATATCGAGTAGTATGATTTGTACGATAATCCCTGTAACATTTACTTTCCCTCCGTTTTCCGAATCGATCGTGTCATCTTCGCCTTCCATTTCATGATTAATCTCGCGTGTACTTTTGGCGATCAAAAATAGTCCTCCGAAGATCAGGATAAGGTCCCGTCCACTGATGGCCATTTCTTCCTGAAAAATTAATGTATCTGGAATCGTAAACAAAGTCTGCTTAAACTTCATCACCCAGGTTATTGTGAGGAGCAAAAGAATGCGCACCAGCATAGCCAAAAGAAGCCCCATATTTCGGGTCTTCGCTCGGATTTCCAGCGGTAAACGATTGGATACAATGGATATAAAGATGATGTTGTCGATGCCAAGAACTACTTCAAAAAACGTCAGGGTCAACAAGGCGAGCCAGGCTTCTGCGTGCAGAAAAATTTCCATGTAAGGAGTGAATAGTTATTATGTCGCTAAAAATAGAATAAGTAATACTATACTCCAATACTGTCAAAAATTTAAGTAGGGAATTCAGATTTAACGCTTAAATTCTTGTAAAAACGACTTCAGTGACTCAAGGGATTGGTGTTCGTCACCTTCAATTACAAAAAGGTCCTGGTTCTTGAAAGAATCCCTATCGGTAATCGATCCTATTGGCGTAACCAGAGCTTTACCAAGTATAGGTTTTTTTCTGCCAAACCCGGGCGCTTTTAATAAGTCAAGTGACTTCATACGAACCCAAAACTCATTTGCCTTTCCTCTAAAGATGATGGCTGCGTCAAGGTTGCGTAGATTTTCAATATGCTTCTTCCGAAGTTCAAGCAGTTCACCTTCGAAAGCTGGCATGAGAACACTGAATCCCAGCTGTTTTATCAGATTAATAAATGGCTTGGCTTCAGTATGATCAATTTTATCATGTATGAAATAAATCGCCCTACCCTCGGTGTCATCCAATGTTCGCTTTTCGCTTGCATCTTCCAGTTCTTCCCGAACGATATTCTTAAAATCTTCAAGCAAAGTTTGAAAAATTTCGGCACCTTCCTGTTGTGTTTCCACATCACGTTTAAGTGTTTCAATAAACCGTTGTTGACGTTCAGTGACATGGGTCAGAGTTGGCGATAGCCAGATAAGCCTCGAAAAATCCAGTTGTCGTTCTTTGGCATAAACGCTATTCTCAGCAGCCAGCTTATTTTGGATATCCTGAACTGATCGATCTGTTCCTTCAGGGATTGTTCCATAGCCGGCGCCAACCAGGTGAATTGACATACTGCATTTTTCGAGGTCTGTGCGAACAACCCTTTCAAGTTCAGTTATGTTGATGGGAAGTGCGTTTGTGGGCAAAACTGAATAACCAAACCGTTGTAATTCGCGGTGGATTATATTCCGTTGAACAGAAAGATCGTGGCCCGTTTCAGCGAGATAAACTGCTTTGCGTTTGTATATTTTTTTGGTCTCTACAGATCCTTTCGAAAGGGACACAAGTGCATCCTGAATATCATAACTTAATTCAATAATCTCCATCCAATACTGTCGCTCGGCATCGGCGTTGAAATAGTCAGCAAACTCCTTTATCTCTCCGGATGCCTGATCGACATGATACATATCATACCCTATTAAAGCGCGAAGTGCCACAGGCTGATCTTGTAATTCAACTGGATATTTAATCACTTTAAATACCCGATTGATTTTTGACGATGATGATTCAAGAGACCTGTAAAATGAATCAACGTGATCCTTACACTGCTTAGATTTTACAAAATCTTTTGAGAGGATTGTTATTAGCACACCAACATTGTCAAGAGTGGGTGATGTCATTGTATCAGACTCACTCTTTAACAGAACTTTAGGTTTCTTAGTCATTACCTGTGCCAGCATTAGCTCCAGGAATTTCTTAAATTCTGTGACCCACCCAACTGTTCCAGCAGTTTGGTTTTCATTGTCACGGTCAGCAAAAACTATTAAAGCATCAATTTCAAATGACATGATTTTGGGGTAAAAAGTTACTAAGCAGGGCAAATAATTGTGCTACCGTTTGGGTTCTGGAAGCTGTTTGGAAGTGGATACTCTGATCTAAAAAGTTGAAAAGACTTTCATTTAAGAACGTTTGATTAAAAAATCTACACAAACATGCATTCATACAAAACCCCTACTACCCATAAAATTGGCTATATTCCACCAAAATTCCTAAAGAGACTAGTTTTTAGGGCTTATTGAGCCTGGTCACCGAGGGAAATCCTTTAATGCGTTTATCAGCGCCTATGTCAAGATTCCAGCCACATGGTTCCTTTGTAAGATTCATTGAGAAAATCTACATTCCTATAGGGTTTATTCTTGTAGTTTTGAAATCAAATAGTTCTATATATGATCAGGAAAGTTAGTATAGTCTGCCTTTTGCTATTTTTTTCTACACTGACCTTGTTTGCGCAAGACAATAAATCGCTGGCTGAGGCTGAGCGTTACTTTGGTGTTAAGAGTTATGACGTAGCATTGCCAAAGTTTCTTGCCGCAATTGAAGCAGGGGAAAAGGACCCTTTGGTACACTACAAGACTGCAGTGTGCTATCAAAAGTCTCCAGAGACGGATGAGCAGATTAAATCAATTCCTTTTTTCGAGTATGCACTGAAAAATGGAAAAGGGTTGCCAAACTCACTTTATTACGATTTGGGGTCAATCTATCTCAAGGATGAAAATATTAAGATGGCAATTGAGAACTTTACGAAGTTCAAAGATGTAAGTAGCAAAGCGGACAAAAGGCTCATGTCGCAAGCCGATGAGGCACTTCAAATCTGTAACAACGCGTTGGCAATGATGGCCGTACCGAGAGATTTTAAGGTAACGCATTTCAATTCCGTTATTAACACCAGGTACACGGAATACAATCCCGTCGTTTCTGCTGACGAAAGCGTTATGGCGTTTACAGCGCTAAGACCGAACACAAGTAAAACGCGCACTGGGGACAAGTTTATAGAAGAGATTTATATTTCGTATAATAATTCCGGGGGATGGACAGAGCCGACTGTAGTCCCCGTCGCTCATAATTACAACGTAGGCACTGCTGGTATTTCAGCCGATGGCCAGAAAATGCTCATCTTTATGGGAGGTGCATCCGATCCGGGCAGTTTATTTCAAATCACAAAATCGGGTGAAACCTGGTCAAAACCAAGTTTGATAACACCATCTATTAACACACCGAAGTATCTTGAATCTACTGCCAGCATTACACCTGACGGGAAAATAATTTATTTTGCAAGCGACAGACTTGGCGGACAAGGAGGTTTGGATATCTATAAAACATCCATGCAGGCAAACGGCACATGGAGTCAGCCCGTAAACTTGGGTCCTAGTGTAAATACCAAAGCAAATGAAGATGCTCCGTTTATCCACCCTGATCAAAAAACGTTGTTCTTTACCTCTGATGGCCATAATACTATGGGGGGACGTGATGTTTTTGTAACCCGACTAAACGATAACAAGTGGACATCTCCTGAGAACATGGGTTATCCGGTAAATACAACCGCGAATGACAATTACTTTACCTTAATCGCTGACGGAACACGTGCTTATTTCTCCTCCGATCGTAAAGGTGGAATGGGGGGGCAGGATATCTATTACATAGATTTACCTCCGGAATCATCAAACATACCGCTTACGATGATCAAGGGTAGAATTGTAAATGCCGAGACGGGTAAGCCGATCCCCACCAAGATTTACCTCATCGACAATGAGACTGATAAAAAACTCGATTTTGTATATGATCCGGATCCTGTTACTGGGAATTATCTTATCATATTACCGCCCTCAAAAAACTATGATATGGTTATTGAATCTGAAGGTTTCTTACCCTATACCTTAAACATCAATGTTCCGAATCAAACTTACTTTTATGAACTGTATCAAATGGTCAGCCTGAAAACCATAAAACAGTTCGATGTAGTGGTGGGACAGGAAGTTCAGGTTAAGAATGCATTTTACGACACAGACCAGGATGTAAAGGCTGACTTACGCAAAACTCACGAAGCTAAGTTGGTTCAAGGTGGTACGTTAGACGTTTATGATATGATGTTGGATCTGATGGCGGCGCAGGATAAGGAGGGTATCAAATATCTATCGGATTTAATTCAGATGAAAGATCCCATTGAACAAGTGAATTTTAATGAAAAAGAAAATTCCCGGATAGATGTGGCTACCCGTACGTACTACTACGATGAAAGCGACGAAAGTAAGTTTGAACAAAAGAAAGTAGATGGAAAAACTATTTTCTCTTTACCGACTTTCATGGTAAATGAGGAAGTGAAGAAGCAAAAAGTTCAACCCGAGAAAAAATCCGGGGTATACGACAAGGCGCTTTTAGCGAAGAGTGCAAAAATATATTTTGATGCAGGCAAAAGTGATTTGAAGGCTCAGTATAACGCTCAGTTAGATGGAATGCTTAATGATTTGAACAAACATCCTGATCTTGGTGTCGAGATTTTGGGTTTTGCATCTGCCGAAGGATCTGAAGAGTTAAACCGCGAATTGTCAAATAAGAGAGCCATCGCTGTTCTGGATTACATTAATCACAAGGGCGTTGTAAGGAGAAGAATTGTAGCCAGGGGGTATGGTGCAACCAAAGATGAAAGTGCGTCTAAAGAAGAGGGTAGAAGGGTGGAGGTTCGTATTGTTGATTTGAATGAACTGGACTCAAAGAAATAGCGAGGAACTTACACAATGATCATGTCAAAATAGCGCTGGTATATTTCCGGCGCTATTTTTTTTGCAACTTAGGCAGGAGTAAAGAACTATCTCCGTAGCTCAGGAAACGATAATTTTTTTTTAATGCTTCTTGGTAAACTTTTTTCCAATCCTCACCGATAAAGGCGGCGACTAATAATATTAATGTTGAACCCGGCTGATGAAAATTTGTAATAAGGCCTTGACACATTTGAAATTGATATCCGGGTAAAATATAAATTGACGTTTCACCCGTGATACTATCCAGTTTGTGCTTGTCAACGTGTCTTAATGTGGCTTCTAACGCTTCTTCCCGCGACGGTATTTTTCCCTGGATGAAATAGGGATCGTACTGGCTGATATTGAATAATGCCTCCGGGTCTCGGAGTAATTTCACACCGTACCAAAACAGACTTTCCAGGGTACGCATGGATGTTGTTCCCACAGGAATAGTAAAACCACTTTTTAAAAGACTTTCAATATTCTCACGCTGTACGACGACCTGTTCACTATGCATCTGGTGTTCTGCTGCATTTGTAACTTTTATCGGCTGGAATGTTCCGGCGCTGACGTGGAGTGTTACAAAATCAGTTTTGATATTTCTTTTTTCAAGCACTGAGAATACATCAGGTGTAAAGTGTAAACCGGCTGTTGGTGCTGCCACTGCGCCATCAACTTGCGAATAAATGGTTTGATATCGGGTACGGTCAGATTCTTCTGCTTTTCGTTTAATGTATGGCGGTAAGGGAGTTTCACCTGCCTGACTGACAACTTCTGCGAAGTTATGGTCAGTATTCCACTTAAACTCAATGTGTCCTGCTTCCTTATCTAAAAGACTTGCCTCGATCGTAACATTTTTCAATGTTTTCACCAATGAATCGCCTTCCTTCCATCGCTTGATATTTCCAATAGCACATTTCCAGGTACAAGTTTGGCTCGCTTGCATTGCTTCCAGTACCAATACACCCGGCAGTAAAGGGCTCAATAGAAAGATTTCAATAACTGCACCTGTATCTTTTTGAAAGTGCAATCGCGCGGGAATAACCTTAGTGTTATTAAAAACAAGTAAGCTATTGTCAGGAAGGTACTGGGGAATGGAATGAAATTGATTATGCTCTATTATGCCCTGATTGTATATTAATAGTTTTGAATCATCACGTTTGTCGAGAGGATAAGAAGCTATCTGTTCGAACGGCAGATTGTACGAATAATCAACGAGATTAATTTCCATGTGTCAGTAAAGGTCAAAGTTAATTCTAAAACCTTATTTTAGCTTGGATTTTGATATGGCGTTAAAGGCTTTTTATACCCGAGAGACATTTGAATTTAGCTTTGGTGCGCGTACATCCCGTGGACCCATGAAAGATAAAGTTTCGTGGTTTATAAAAATCTGGGATGAGCTTAAACCCGAGGTGATTGGAATTGGTGAATGTGGACCATTGCCCGGTTTAAGCATCGACGATCGGCCTGACTTCGAATCCGTATTGGCATCTGTACTGCAAAAACTTTCCTTGATGGAATATTCTGGCGGGTTATCGGATCAGCACATTGCCGCAATTATTCCTCCCGGTTTTCCTTCAATAACTTTTGGATTGGAAACGGCCCTTCTGGATTTGGCGCATGGAGGCAGAAGAATAATTTTCGAAAATAGTTTTATAAAGGGAAGGCCTATACCCATCAACGGATTGATATGGATGGGTGATTTCGACTTTATGATTAAACAAATTGATCAGAAAATAGCCGGTGGATTTCAGTGTATTAAGTTGAAAGTTGGAGCAATTGATTTTGAACGGGAATGTGAAGTTATCGCTCATATACGAAAGAAGTATGCTCAACAGAAAATCACCATCAGGCTAGATGCTAATGGAGGGTTTAGTCCGACAAATGCATTACAGCTGCTGGAAAAGTTGGCAAAATTTGATATTCACTCTATTGAGCAGCCAATTGCACCCGGGCTTCCAGAGATGTTTGAACTTTGTCGTGATTCTCCCATTCCTATTGCACTGGATGAGGAGTTAATAGGCATAGAAACCTATGAACTTAAAGTTGAGTTGCTTAAGAGGCTTAAGCCTCAATTCATTATTCTCAAACCTACTTTGCATGGCGGTTTGTCTGGCTGCAGAGAATGGATTGAAATAGCTGAAAGCCTCTGTATAGCCTGGTGGATGACGTCTGCTTTGGAATCCAATATTGGGCTTAACGCGATTTGTCAGTTCACTGCAAATTATCCGAAATCCATTCCTCAGGGATTAGGAACGGGAACAATTTATGTCAGGAATATTGAGTCGCCTTTACAAATCGCAAACGGAAATATTACACACAATAATTCAAGCGCCTGGAGGTTGGATGAATTCAACACGTTGCGCTAATCTGATTTGTGATTTATCCCATAAACGTGGAGATCAACCGATGGAAATGGTGCGTTCCCTTTTCCATCTCAACAGAATAGCGGCCGTGGTTATAAAATCTTGAACGTATTCCTTTTTGAACATGTTGAACAACATCTTCATCTTCCATTTCAACCTGATGAAGGTTTGCACCAGCCCCTTGCCGTAACTTGTTTTCATCCCAAACATAGGAAAGGAATGATACTTTCGATTTCGCGATCCCGACCGGTCTTACAATGTTGATAGAAAGTCCCCACGGATAAAAATTAAACATCATATTCGGAAAGACCCAGAAGTAATAGCTGGCAACTTGTTTCCCGTAGTCCGGGGAAGAGTCGGGAAACTCAAACACGGTATCATCTTGCTTGCCAAGGCCCAACTGTAAACTCGAAAATTTGAAAAGCTCTGTTGTGTACTTACTATAATCGATAACTGCATTGAGTCCTGCGTGAACAAACGGAATATGAAATCCTTCGAGATAATTTTCGCAGTACAATGCCCAGTGCGCATCGACGGTGTAATCACGGGATAATTCTGGTCTGAAGTGAAATTCTTCGAAAGGCATCCATCCAACACGTTCCATCATCCCTCCGAAAAATTCCGCGGCAGGTTGCGCAGGGTTCAGAGATGTAAACAGCCACTTACGGAAATTGAAAAGTGGAAGAGTCGTAAGGTTATCTTCTTTTGCTGGGAAATTCTGGACTTCTTTAAATTCCGGCATCGAAAGAAATTCTCCATCAAGCTGAAATCTTCGTCCATGATATTTACATCGAATGTCATTAAGTTTACACGGCCTTTCTACCAATATATTTCCTCTGTGTGTACAAACATTCGATATACAATGCAATCCACCTAGTTTATCACGGGAAAGAATAAGCGGTTCATCGAGATACTTTTCCAAAAGATTTACCGGTGTAACCCACCCTGAGTCTCTTACTTTATCAGTATCTCCCACAAAGTGCCATGTTTTGGCGAAAATCTTTTCCTTTGCTTCTTCAAAATTTTCCGGGCTAAGATAGAAGTCCGTTGATATGGTTCTTGCGGCAGCAATGTCTTCATTTACATCGAATTTCAGCATAAGTTGTCGGATTGATATATGCAAAATACTAAATACCTGTCGCTTATATGACAAGCTGATTTCTGAAAGTTTGTCAACTTGGAAGCATGAGTAATAGCATAACTCATTTAAAAATGAAAAACCTGTCGAACATCTTTTATTGGGGTATCCGGATACTCGCGGCTGTCATTTTAGTCCAAACGTTGTATTTCAAGTTTACTGCATCAGCAGAGTCTGTTTATATATTTACCACCGTTGGGCTGGAGCCTTGGGGTAGAATAGGGATTGGCGTATTTGAACTGATTGCGGCTGTACTGCTGATTATACCTGCAACGGCATGGTTGGGTTCGGCTATAGCTCTTGGATTGATGGTTGGTGCTCTTGGAATGCATCTGACAATCCTTGGAATCGAGATAAGGGGAGATGGAGGTTATCTTTTTTTTCTGGCAGTGGTCGTGTTTTCGTGTAGCATCTTTATTTTATATATGAATGCTGAAAAAATAGTTTCATTGCTATCTCACGCTCGGAAAAAACTCTAATCCTTATTTAATCTCATTTAGCGCATTCTCGAGTTCTACTTTTAATTCTTCCTGCTTAAGGATACTTCTGACTCCTTCTAAAAGAAAATTCGGGATCTTTTCTGTATTCGTAATTTTGCGTTTTATTTCCTGTATCATTTCCATGGCGTTATCTTTTCCTTCAAAGTCTGGCTGGCTTGTTACTTTAGTCAAGAGCACATCCCACGCACTTAGAACTTTCTTTTGCTCGGATTTTTCGGCAATAACCTGATCATGATCAATAGTTTTCCCGTCAATACACGCATTGTACTCATCAATTATTTGTTCGAGGTCTTTTCTTCCTAAATCACCATTGTCAATTTTTCCAACAATAGTCGGGCAATCCTCGAGGAAGTTTTTCATGTACTTTTTAAAGCTGAGGTTTGGGACGTCAATTCCTTCGCCATCTTTTCTTAACAAAAAGGAGCCGTCGTAGCTAGCCTGGTTCGGAAGCTGATAGTTATAAAGTGATAGATACCCTGATCGTACGAGCTTCATAAAAGTATATCCCTCCGGACCCTTTACCGGCTTATAAATTTCATCTTTATACCGGAACGATCTCACCTGAAACATTGGATAAACAGTTTTCTTTTTACCCTCGGCTGTGAATTGAACTTTTTTATCTACACCGTAGGTAAGCGGTCGAACCTGACCAAATAATGTATCACCTTTTGAGGTGACCAAATAATCCTGAGCATGACAACACTTAGAAGCTAATATTACGATTACAAACAGTAGGATATGGATAATGCCGGAGCTTTTCATAATTCAGGAATTGGTTTGAAGCCGGAAAGATAAGGGTTTAAATATTTTACAGTCAAAATCTACTCCGATTTTCCTTTAGGTTTAGCCCGGCCCGACTCTTTTAAAGCCTTTGAGATGATCCACTCTAGTTGACCATTGGTACTTCTAAACTCGTCGGCCGCCCATTTTTCAACAGCTTTTAGCAATTCGGGGTTAAGTCGTAAAACAAATGGTTTCTTTTGTGCCATCAATCTCGTTCTTCATTCTCAATCCAGGCCAATTGCTGGTAAAGTTTTTTTTAATCGCTAATGATGCAGTGTACCTGCATTCACCACAGGGCTGACATCTTTGTCTGAGCAAAGAACCACCATCAGATTGCTTACCATAGCTGCCTTTCGTTCATTGTCAAGATCGACAATTTGTTGAGCAGCGAGTTGATCCAATGCCATTTGAACCATACTTACGGCTCCTTCAACAATTTTAAATCGCGCAGCAACGACAGCGGTGGCTTGTTGGCGCCGAAGCATAGCGCTGGCAATCTCAGGGGCATAAGCGAGGTATCCGATCCGAGCTTCAATGACATGTATCCCTGCAATGTCGAGCCTGTTTTTAAGATTTTCTTCCAAAGCTTTATTCACTTCGTCATGTCCCGACCGAAGTGTTAGTTCAGCATCAGTATCGAAATTGTCATAAGGATATAATCCTGCTAATTTTCTAACAGCCGAATCGCTTTGGATACGAACAAAATTTTCATAGTTATCCACTTCAAAAGCTGCTTTAAAGGTATCCCTAACTTGCCATACCAGGATTACGCCGATTTGTATCGGGTTTCCGACCTTATCATTTACCTTGATTTTTTCACTATCGAAATTTCTGGCTCTTAACGAAATTGGTTTTTTGCTAAAAAAGGGATTCACCCAGAAGAAACCGTTTTGCTTTACTGTGCCCTGATAATCTCCAAACAGGACCAATACGACAGAGCTGTTAGGAGTTACAAAGAAGAAGCCGGGCATCAGCAAGACGGCAGCAACGATGAAAATTAGCGGAAAAGGAGCACGCGTTGCTATCAGGCCGCCAATACCTGCAAGCAACAGGACCAGAATAATAGCGGCCATCAAGTAGCCTGAAATGGGTGAATTGTTTTTTTCGATGTTCATAAAATTGATATTAAAATGATATCATTACAATACTACTTACGAAATGTACATTCCGCAAGTTTCAGGATAGATAAATTTTTTTCATTGAAGTTATTAAGTCAAATTTG
Organism: Chryseolinea sp.; assembly: GCA_041747735.1. Lineage (GTDB taxonomy): Bacteria > Bacteroidota > Bacteroidia > Cytophagales > Cyclobacteriaceae > Chryseolinea. The sequence continues at coordinate 5,276 of JBGTEP010000016.1, read as the reverse complement.
AGGTTATGGTGATGTATAATCCGAAACAGTGGCTGTCGCTAATCTTTCACTCCTACAGTAGAAGGGTAATACGAATATTATGGCCTGCGCTTGCATTCATGATGTTATATTCAGCAACGGTTTGTTATTTCTGCCTCGATTACTTTCATCTCGAGTCGTATCGTTTTCAGCCCACTATCGCCATGCATTCTCTGCTTGGAATTGTGTTGGGCTTATTTTTGGTTTTCCGAACAAATACAGCATATGATCGGTGGTGGGAGGGAAGGAAATTATGGGGAGGTATGGTAAACAGTACCCGGAATTTTGCAATAAAGCTGAATGCCTGCATCAGCAAGGAAAATCATGAGGACCGCGATTGGTTTGCGAAAATGATTCCCAATTTTGTTTTTGCTATGAAGGAAAGTCTTCGCGCGGGGGTTCAGTTTGCTGAAATGGATCCACCGGATGATGGCTTTGTAAACGATTTAAAACGATTCAAGCATAAGCCGAACCGGATTGCAGCACTACTATATTCCCGGATAAATGAACTTTACACAAACAAGAAACTTACCGGCGATCAGTTGATTAATGTGGACAAAGAACTGAAGGATTTTATTGATCTTTTGGGCGCGTGTGAGCGGATAAAACACACGCCAATTCCTCATTCCTTCATGATGTACATTAAGAAATTCATTACCATCTACATCCTTACAGTACCATTCGGTTTTGTAACTCAATCCGGATACATGACGATACCAATTGTTGTACTCATTTCTTTTGTTTTACTGAGCGTGGAACTTATTTCGGAAGAAATTGAAGATCCGTTCGGTCGCGACCTTAACGACTTGCCTCTGGATGAATTGTCTGTTAAGATGCGGGAGAATGTCCGCGAAATTCTTTTGTGAATTATTCGCTCAGAAAATCAATATCAACATTCAGTGGATAGCGCATAAGGTATTCGAGCGCTTTGTTAACAGTCATATCCTCAAAGAGTACTTGATAAAGTGTGCTGGTAATAGGTGCTCTTACCTTATAATGATCCGCACATTTTTTAGCGATCTTTACCGTATTTATACCTTCGGCCACTTCATCAGAACTCGCCAGAATTTCGCGGAGTGTTTCTCCCTTCGCCAACCGAAAACCCACTGTAAAGTTTCTGCTGAAAGAACTGTTACACGTCGCTACCAGATCACCAATTCCTGCAACGCCAAGAAAGGCTTTCGTATTTCCTCCCAGGGCACGACCGAGGTATATCATTTCAACCATTCCACGACTAACTAATAATCCTTTTGCATTTTCACCGTAGCCCATACCGCTTAATGCACCTGCGGCTATGGCAATTACATTTTTCAACACTCCGGCCAATTCAACCCCTACAATATCGTTGTTCCCATACACTTGAAAATGATCATTACGCAGTAATCGTTTTCCGATATTTATCACTTCGTTAAAATGACTTGCGACAACCGTTGCTGCAGGGTGACCGTCTGCAAGTTCCTTGCTTAGGTTGGGTCCGGCGAGACATCCAACGCGGACCACTACACTTTCTTCAAGAATCACTTCACTCATAGTCTTTACCAGGCTGCGGTCGAGCGTAAGGATAGTATCAAGCGTTTGTCCCTGCGGAAGCATAACATCGAATCCCTTCGTGCCATGAATAAGAATGTGATAGGGGCGTAAATGTGGAGAGAGTTGCTGCATCATCGATCTGAAATGTGCCGATGGCACGATCGGAAAAATCACATCACATTGTCTTCCCAATAACTCAAGATCATTCGTTGGCGTCACATTATCATGGATCTTATGACCACGATTTTCCCTGGTTTCCAGTATTCGCTCTAATACGCTTTGGTCGCGGGCATGGAGCAACACCTTTCGCTGTAGTGCCAAAAGATTCGCGACTACACTCCCGAAGTTTCCGGCGCCAATTACGCCGACAGGCTTTTCATTGTCAGACAAACTTCTCGAGGTCATATCCTGCAAGTCGGTTGTGATAGTAGTAGAGGGTATTGAAATCTCTTGTAATTATATTTCCTTCTTTATTCAATAGAAGTGGCCTCTTTAAATGAAAAATCCCCACGTTATCGAGGCCATGGCGTATAACCAGATCGATATTTCCTTTGAGGTGAGTGGCATGATAGACTTTTCCTTGTTCTTTTAAAATATAGATTTGTTTACGGACACGTTTAACAGCAGCTCGGAACTCCTCATATTGTAACAACTGGTCTTCTTCCGGTAGTCTCAGCAGTCCGAACAGATCAAGTTTAGGATGTTTTTTCTGCCATAACTCAAAGGCAATGAATGCAACCAGGTGGCTGGCAAAAATGCGATTTATACGACGATATTCAGAAACGATTTTGTGACTAAGCATCCGGGTGTATTCATCTTCGCGTTGCTTGTCAATGGAGATTTCGCCATTAGAAATAAAATACTCCCGGGTGTCAATAATTCTACCCTGAGCGTCGAGGCTGTTACCCTTGTCATCAACATAATTTCCCATTACATCCAAGCCCGGGCCGATTGAAACCGATATATTCGATCCCTTAGTGAAGAACTTAAATAAGAATTGAATGAGTTGCCAGCTTCCATATTTATCCTGCTCCGGCAGGTAGCGATCCTGACCTTTAGATGAAAGGTATTCGTCTATTAAATCGGGAGCCTCAAGTACAAAGTGATAGTTAAGGGTGACTGGGACAATAAAAATTTTGCGCACTGCCTGACCCGGAGTTGCTTCCATGTATAGATTCCGTTGGGCTTCGATAGATGAACTCAGAAGACCAAGTTTTAGATTTTTCTCTAACATACCCGACCTCGACCGTGTACCCCCTGGGAAAAATATGCTATGCGCGCCCTTTTGAACCGCCAGCATGGAGTAGAATTTCAGGGTCTCAAGGTAGGGTACATTCTTTTTTCTTCTGTCTACTTTGAAAGCGCCCAGACTGTTCATAAAGTAGGCGAATATCTTAATATTAAAGAGGTTTAAACCCGCACCATATATAAAGGCGGGTAGACCAAGAGAGTGGATAATCCATCCGATGAGTATCGAGTCGAGGTTGCTGAAATGCGTAGGAACCATCACAACAGTACCTTCCGTGGCAAGCGTACGGAGCTGTTTTACCTTTCCAACGATTTGAATTTTGTCGCGAAGGGTATATCGGTTCCGAAAAAAAGCACCGAATTTTTTCACACGGGCTCCATTCAACAATCTGGAAAACCAAAATTTGACTATTTCACGGGTAAGGCGGTAGGAATTGGCTTTAAAATTCCCGGCAATTTCGTTCGAATACCGCGCGACAATACGATAAAGAAGTTCATCGGCCTTCGCCTGACATTCTTCAGGGTCTTTGGTTGCCAGCACATCCAATTCCCCTTTCATTGCGCCCCAAAACCGAGGTTCGTCTACGGGGTCTACCCGCCAGCGATTTCGCTTCATTCGTTGCTGTTCACGGTAAACGGTGGCTTCTAGCTCATCAATGAGTTGCTTTGCAGTGGGTCGATTCTTCTTTATTTCAGTAAATGCCTTTTGGGCAACCTCTTCAATAAACTCTTTGCGGTTTTTGCTAAGTTGGTATACTGGCCAATCGGGTATACCGTCCAGAATTGGTTTATATCGCCTGTTCTTATTTTTCTTCTCTGCTACTTCCATGGCGGGTGCAAAATAAAACAATTTCCAGCACAGCCATGCAAAAGAGTGATTTTAAGCGCGTTGTATAGCCTGACGAAGGCTTATCTCCATGTCCGAAAAACGATTCAGGGCTTCCTGAATAAAGGGCTCGTCAATAATCATTTTTAACTCATTCTCCCCCGAAACATCATATTCATTGATCTTAAAAGTTTGTTCCAGAAACCCGCGCTCGAGCTTTATCAAAAAGCGGTTGTTCCACGCGAAGATTGTGATTTTACATTCACTGTGGGAAATTTCTCCGACGACTCGCATGTAGTTATAGTTTGTTAATGTTCACGCTCGGGTTATACTGAGCGGCAGTTTTAAACATGAATACGAATGTAAACAATTTGAGGCTGGTAATTAGGTTGCCATCAAAGGTTAAGAAACATGTACTATGGTTTGTCTAGTTTTCTGAACCCGTATCGTGTTGAGCAATGATCTCGTGCTTAATAGCGTGCAATTCCCGTTCGAGGTTTTTGTATACGGTGCTGTTGTGTAGCTGGTCAAATTCCATTTGTCGGATCAATCGTTTAATTTCCATCTCTCGCTTTTGCAAAGAGGCTTTTCCTTTTTCTTCGGGTGTCATTTAAGAGGGTAATGTGGTTTAGGGTTTGGCTGTGCAAGATATGAGATAAGTCAAACTTCGAAAATGGGTGAATAACAATTTTTCGAAATGCGAAGCTCAAGTTGTTTTGTAAGTATCTTATCATAAACACAAGGACTTTCAACCTGATGCAATTCGTTACCTTCATTAAGTCTCGAATAATAAAATGCAGTGGTTCAAATTTTTTTTTAATTCAAATTGCAGTCATCGGTGATTCTTGATCCAAATCAGGCAAAGGAAAGTGGTAGTGTTGACGAATCGGAAATTAAACCAACTTCATAATTTGTGTTGAAGTCGTCCTGACTTAGGTCAAAACTATGAGGGCGTAGTTCAAGAAATTAATGCTTCGGTTTCCAAAAACTTCATTTGTGAAAAGATTTCCGCAATTCGAGACTAATTTTAAACGCTATGCGTTAGTTAAAATGTTATTTTAGGGTTTAAATACTTGGTTATATATTGTAACCTAATTTAGGTTAATGGTGTTGCATAGGGGATGGTTTTATACAAAAGCATGAATTTTAGGGCTTTGAATCAATTTTTAAGTAGATGCGGTATCCTAACTGCAGTCTTATTTCTGTGCAGCGTGTTTCAGGTTAACGCAACGCACCTTCGTGCGGGCGAAATTGTCGCGGTCAGGGATGGGTGCAATAGTCTGACGTTCATCATCACCATTACCGTTTACACAAATACTAGAAATACTACAGTTCTATTCGGGGGGGATCAGGATATACTGAATTTTGGTGATGGCACAACGATGTTTGTTCCCGAAACACAGAACACTATTCGCCTTGATTTAAATCCGGATGGAAGTGTCGCGACTGCTTCATTTACAGTTAGTCATACCTATTCCGGTAACGGTACATTTGTAATTAGCTACCGTGAGCCTAACCGAAACGAAGGTGTCTTGAATATGGATGCTTCGGTTAATACAACCTTCTATCTAGAAACGGTAGTGACAACAGACCCATTTTTAGGATGTAATAATACACCAAGGTTACTTGTTCCTCCGATTGACCTTGCCTGCTC
>JBGTEP010000015.1:0-5678 GCA_041747735.1 Chryseolinea sp. | reverse complement strand
AAAAACAGAAACGCCTAACTTAGCATAAAGCAAAACCCGTTGTCTCTTCATTCAGCTCATAATGAAACGTGCGAAGTCTATTTCTGCACCATCACTTGCTACAAATGGCTTCCCTTATTTGAGGAATCCCAGGCATATGCTTCAGTGTATCGATGGTTTAATCATCTAAAAAACGATGGCTGCCTGGTGTTGGGCTATGTGATAATGCCCAATCACTTTCATGTTTTACTATTTCCAACGCATACAGGAACGTCGTTAAATTTACTTGTAGGTGAAGGTAAAAGATTCATGGCCTATACTATTGTAAGTGGTTTAAAGAAATCGGGCAAAGTTGTTTTACTAAGAAAAATGCAACAAGGTGTCGGCGTAAAGGAGAGACAAAAAGGTAAGAAGCACCAGGTTTTTCATTTATCGTTTGATGCTCGAAAGTGCTTTAGTGAAAAAATGATTGAACAGAAGCTGGACTTATTTGCGTTTGGTTTGTTGCCGATGAAGCCTCAGAGTCCCGGAGACCGGTGACTCTGAGGGGGAGTCAGAAAAAACAAACACTGAGAAACAATCCTTTGGGAGCATGCAAAATAATCGAGACTGCGTCTACTGCTTCTTTAATCTATTGATCTCTTCCTGTAGTAAGAGCACACTGTGGGCGAGGTGGTCGGTCGAAACCGTGGCACTACTTTGCGGGTCGGGAAACTGGTTTGAGAAAAATGCTTTTGCATACCATATCTCCACCACTTCATTCACATCGACAGAAAAAGGTTGATAGTTCCGGTTGTCAGAAACCAGTAGCAATTTGGACTCTCCTTCTGCAAAATTGAAAATGCGTTTGAATACGATACCGTCCTGCCTGGTAATCAAAATGTAGAGCTTCCCATTTTTAATAGATGATACATCCTCGAGGTATTCGCCAAAGATGATACTGCCCGGTTGAACAGGTAACATGGAATCACCCTGAATTTCAAATGCCCGGTATGTTTTATTCTTCGGTAATACCGGCATGCTGATCTTTGGAAGATCCTTCACAAATTCCACATCCTGGTAACCTGACAAATAGCCGGCAGACGCTTTTTGCGTTACCAGCTCAACATTTTCTTTGTTGTTGCTGTCGACTGTGATCGCGAGTACATCCCTGCCCTTTCCTGTTGATAAAAATTTCCGTTCGTGATCAGGACGGCTCAAGTCCTGTTTGACAAGATCATCGAGGTTGACATTAAAAATTTTGGTGATGTCGAGCAGCGAAGATAGCGGAGGCGTTGCGCGTTCCTCTTCATATGCACCGATAGCAGCTTGCTTTAAGCCAAGCTTTTCAGCCAGCTGCTTTTGGGTCATGCCCTGCTGCGCTCTCAGGAATTTTAGATTCTTATTGATAATAGCCATAGTACAAAAAGTCAATATAAGTATTCTGAAAACCGACAAACAACCGTATCAAAATACCGGATTGCTAAAGTTAAGTAAAGTCATTCATAGTCATAAAAGGCTTCCCCCGAGGTGAACATCAGTTCAGTTATTTCTTGTCAATGTTTCAACAGTTCATGTTGATCAATCATCGCGGTCTCAGGAACTGCAAAGACCCAAAATATCAACCGAAAACATCAACATTGAAACAATCAACGCCGGAGCACGTAGCAGTGTGGCCGCGGCTCCATTCCTAAACCCTCCACTATTAAGCGGAGAGGTTTAGTGCAGAGAGGCCAACTACAGACTCTTAATTCAAGTACTTCCAATACAATAAATACAATATCATCATGACCCATTCCTACTCCCCGCCTGGCAAAAGGCGGGGAGACCGGATGGGGTTGCTATGGCATTAACAACAGGACAAAACTAAAATAATTAGTTACAAGAAAAAACATTTTACTAATTTTTTTAGTTAATTAGCGTCATGGATCAGAACATTATACACCTTGATTTGGATGCTTTCTTTGTAGCTGTAGAGCGCAAAAACAATCCGAAACTGATCGGCCAACCTTTAATTATCGGGGGTAGCAGTCGCAGAGGTGTAGTAGCTGCATGCAGTTATGAAACCCGGAAATTTGGTGTACACTCCGCTATGCCCATGTATCTGGCACTTCAACTTTGTCCTGATGCTAAAGTGATCTCCGGAGATATGGAAGCTTACAGCCAGAACTCCCACGAGGTAACGGAAATTATTGCAGAATCAGCACCTCTGTTTGAGAAGTCATCCATTGACGAATTCTATATCGATGCAAGCGGTATGGATCGTTACTTCGGCGCCTTCAAATGGGCGGTAGAACTGCGCAAAAAAATTATCCGCGAAAGCGGCCTTACCATATCACTGGGAATGTCTGTAAACAAACTGGTTTCCAAAGTAACGACGAATGAGTTCAAGCCCAACGCAGAAGCTCAGGTCCTGCCCGGAACAGAAAAAGATTTCCTCGGACCGTTGTCTGTTGATAAGATCCCGATGATCGGAAAAAAAACCGCTTCCTTTCTTTACGATATGGGTGTACGCAAAGTAGAGACTTTGCGCGAAATGCCTCTCAATTTTCTGGTCAGTGCTTTTGGAAAAAATGGAATCAGTTTATGGAACAAAGCGCATGGCATCGATGAGTCTCCGGTAGTACCTTACCACGAACAAAAATCGATCTCTACGGAATGTACGTTCGACGAAGACACTATTGATATCAAGCGACTGAAATCCATTCTGATCGCGATGGTGGAAAAAGTGGCGTTTCAGTTGCGCGAACAGAAAAAACTCAGTTCCTGTGTAACAGTAAAGATTCGCTATTCGAATTTTGATACAGAAACACGGCAGATACAAATACCTTATACATCTTCTGACCAGATTTTACTGCGCACGGTGACGGAACTGTTCACCAAACTCTATTCCCGAAGAATGCTGATTCGGCTGGTGGGTGTTCGGCTTAGCGGACTGGTATCGGGCAACCATCAGATCAGTCTTTTTGATGATACGGCAGAAACCATTCATTTATATGAAGCGATCGACCATATCAAACATAAACACGGTGTTGAAAAATTAATACGCGCCACAACCCTGGGTGTAGGCCGCAGGGTACGGATGGAGATGAATATGTTTAAAGGAACTGTTAAGAGCCGATAAAATGATTCTGCTTCTTAGAAATGTGAAAGAAACTGAAAACAAAACATACAAGCATATGAAACCCTCACAAATCAAAATCAGCAATCCAGTAAAGCAGCTATTGTTCATCATTGCGCCACCCCGGCATATCCGGAGCGATGTGTCCGTGCTAAAAGATGACGTCCAGTATTTAATTGGCCGGGAGTTTGACGACCGGTATTCACGGGCGTGTATTTCATTGTTCCAGTATAACGACGAGCATGTCGATGACATGATTGAACATGTTGAATCAAAGGCTTCAGGTTTCAAACCATTCAACATCTTTATTAAAGATCTGAATGTATTTTATAATGGCTCATACCGAACAATCTATCTTGACATCGTTAACAAATATCCGGTGCGCGATATTTTTGAAAAGTTGATTAAGGAAGATGCGGGTTACATTCCGCATATCACCATCGCTAAAAAGCTCGCTGCCGACGAATTTCTCAAAGCATGGCCCTACCTGAAAGATCTTCCCTACAGTCAGCATTTTTTGTGCGACCGGATTACAGTCTTAGCGCGGTCAGAAAATAAGTGGGTTCATTATAAGGATATTTTGTTCGAGTCATAAACTCCGTAAATTTATCGCAACACTGGCGAGGTTATGAAAGGAAATACTATGAAAGGATACAATCTAGTTAAAGGGACTTCGCTAAACCAGACCCGTTCAGCTGAATGCAAATTCAGGTCTGCGGGGATAATGCCCGGAAATCAATTTAATAATTTAAATCAGATCAGGCAGGTCGCCGGATCATAAACCGTTGTTGTTATGCGTGCACTTGAAATTCTAAAAAACCAATTCGGATACTCTTCCTTTCGCCTCGAGCAGGAAGCTATCATTGAGGCTGTACTTCAAAAGAAGGATACCTTCGTGCTTATGCCCACGGGCGGAGGTAAATCGCTATGTTATCAGATTCCGGCATTAATCTTTGAAGGGCTAACCATCGTCATCTCACCACTGATCGCGTTGATGAAAGATCAGGTGGATGCTTTACGGCTCAATGGCGTTCAGGCTGCATTTCTTAACTCCACGCAGAGTCCGGCCCAGCAGGAAGAGATTTTGCAAAAGATCAGTTCCAAAGAACTCAAGCTTCTTTATCTCGCACCCGAAAGTACTTTCTTTAAAAACATTTCATCGTTTGATGTAAGTCTGATTGCGATTGACGAGGCACATTGTATTTCACATTGGGGTCACGACTTCCGGCCGGAATATCTTATGCTGGCGCAACTCAAACACACGATGCCCCACGTTCCCGTTATTGCGCTTACGGCAACAGCTGATCGGCTAACGCGAAAAGATATTATTGAAAAACTGGAACTCAATGATCCCGTTACCTTCGTATCCAGCTTCAATCGTGCAAACATCCGTTACACCGTCGAGCAAAAGAAAAGAAGTTTCGAAAAGCTTCTGGATTTTCTGGAGAAACGAAAAGATGAATCAGGGATCATCTATTGTTTGTCGCGCGCTTCTACAGAAACCCTGGCAAATGATCTTTCGGAAGAAGGATTTGAAGCTCTCCCCTATCATGCGGGAATGGAAAAAGAAAAACGAGCAAGCCATCAGGAAAAGTTTTTACGCGACGAAGTAAAGATCATGGTGGCTACGATTGCGTTCGGTATGGGTATCGACAAATCAAACGTACGTTTTGTCGTTCATATGGACCTCCCTAAAAATATAGAAAGCTATTACCAGGAGACCGGCCGCGCCGGACGGGATGGACTACCCAGCGAAGCATTACTCTTTTATTCGTATGCCGATGTCAGCAAACTGAAAAAGTTTGTAGAAATTGAAGGCAACGAAGCCCAGACAAAAATTTACTTAAGGAAGCTCGATCAGATGGCAACGTATGGCGACCTGCCGTTCTGCCGTAGGAAATACCTGTTGAATTACTTCGATGAAACTACCACCGATTCTTGTGGTAACTGTGATGTTTGCCTTACACACGTTGAACGAATCGACGGAACTGAATATGCTCAAAAAGTACTCTCGGCTGTAACCCGCTTACAAGAGCGATTCGGCGCCAGATACGTGATTGATTTTTTGAGAGGCTCCAATACGGTAAAAATTCCAGCTGATCACAAAGCCTTCAAGACATTTGGAATTGGTGCCGATATCAGCAAAGAAACCTGGAGCGATGTCATTCGTGATTTGTTGGCACAAGGCTACCTCGCGAAATCCGAAGGTGAATATCCAGTGCTTAAGCTCACCACCAAAAGTACTGTGGTGTTGAAAGGAATGGAACAGGTGATGCTTATCAAATCGAAAGAAAAAATTGAAGTCAGGGAAAACAAGGTAGAATATGAGGTTGCCCTCCTTCAACAATTAAAAGATGTAAGGCGTCAGCTGGCTTCCGCGGAAAACGTACCTGCCTATATTGTTCTTTCGGATGCCTCCCTCATTGAGCTGGCTACCTATTTGCCAAGCAATAAAGAGGAGCTGAATAAAATTTCAGGATTTGGAGAAGTAAAGATCGAGAAATATGGAGGCCATTTTGTCGATGCAATAGTCGCGTATTGCCGGCTGCACCACTTGAATTCACGCATTCAATTAAAGGCACCAAAGCGCCAGCGCAGG
>JBGTEP010000014.1:0-3071 GCA_041747735.1 Chryseolinea sp. | reverse complement strand
TCCTCTCATTTCGTTAGGCCGCCTTTTCGGAAGCTTATCCAGCCCCTCAATGCTGCTATACTTTTGCTTGTATTTTGCCAATGTTTCCATCGCTTTCCGAAGTGCCTCTTCCTGACCCGTAAAATGATCCATCGCTTGTTGTTTGGCAACCTGCGTCAATTTCTCTTTCATCTCCTGCTCACTGGTGACCGATTCAGCCATGTCATGCAGCTTGCCAGCATCCCCTAGCTGATTCTGCAAATCGCCCACACCTGTTGCATCCGTTATTTTTTCTTCCGCGATCTTCGACACCTCTTCTACATTCTTTGGCGCATTCGTCAATTGATCCTGGTATTGGCTAACCTGATCACCCACCCCTCCCAGACTTCCTGCTTCCAGCTTATCGCCCAAGGCATCCTTAAGTGACGAACTGCCGATTGGACTTTTGATACGTGGTAACCCATCAGTTAAGTTGTTGTTCAGAGAAACAGGCACGTCATAATCCGGGACAGAGATGTCAAGCTTGTCCATCGCAGAAGATAGCTCACTGGCTTTTGATTTCAATTCGGGCGGTAAGTTAATGGAACTTAATTTCTCGTTTACGTCGGATCGAAGTTTCTCAACCCTTGAAGTGATGGCGATCAGTTTATCATCCTTCCATTGCTGGAGACTGTCCAATTTGCGCTGAAGGTCTCCCACTGGAAGATTTATACTTCTAAGGCTGTCCATTCTGCGGTTGATAACATCCCCTTGTTCGTTGACTGCTGTGCTGATGGAATCATAGACTGATTTAATACTGTGGTATTCGCGGGCAGCAGCAGCATGAATGGAATCTAATTCCGTGTAATAAAGGATTGTGTCGGCTATTGCCAGCGTCGAAAACCCGGCATCGGAAGACTGGCCATAGGAAAGGCTAACGGTGAAGGAGAGGATTAATGCCAAACGGAGAATCATGATATTAAGGTAATAATTTTGACGATAGTAGGTAATAGAGAATGAAGATTTTTTTTCCAGGTTAGTTGGTGCCACATGTAATGTCTGTTGTTGTAAATTCCTTCTCACATATTGAAATCGAAAAAAAGGACCACGTTACCTTGTGGTCCTTCTGGTTTCATTTGCTATTCTTCCTCTTCTTCCTCTTTAAAAATATCAACCATGACAAAACTGTACCTGCTATCCACAGTTATTACATCAGGATCGATGGCAACTACCACTATTTCATTATCATTATTTCTGGCGAAGTATGTTCCATCAACATGTTTAACGAAATTCATATTGATCAGAAGCGACTCAACTATCGTGATGGAATCGGCGACAAATAACGTTCGTTGATGGAAGCAAATCGAGTCATCATCAAAATAGAAGTGGGATCTGTATTGCATATCATTAACAAACCCACTCTCTTTAGTTTCTCCCAGCTCTTTTCTAATGTCCTGTGATGACTCATTGAGTCTTATGTTTAGGTAACTCTGTCCCATAACTGACAGGCAAACGAAAAATAATATTGGTGTGATTTTCAAATACTTCATATTTAATTTAATGTTAAGATTATAAATAAAACTTTGTGTGTTCTTATGGCGGTTGCTTATGTGGGGATTATAAGGACAACTGTAAGCTTTGCTGGGATTGAGTCCTCATCATTGATTTCCCTATCATGCAGCATGAAACCCCAGTGTGCCATTGCGATCGCATCCGTTTACTTATGACAAATGATGTCAGGCTAATAATGTTGGCTCGGTAAGACTGTAGTCCGAAAGGTTAATATGTTTTTCGTTTACTCATCCGGGCATTTCTGGTTTCGGTTTCAATTAGAAACAAATGCCTTTTTTCGAACTCGTCATAATCATTCATATGAACGTAGTTCACTGTTAAGAATTTTGTGATCAGAAATAGCTGGATAGATCCGAATCGGTTGTAACGGTAGGGTGTATCAAGTGATAAACTCAGTATTTCAAAAATTCGTTTGTGGTTCTTGTAGTCGACACTTTTCGCGCCGTCACGCAACGACATGTAGATGTTGCCGAAAAGGATTTTTAACTCGAGAAATTCCTGGGCGGTAAGGAGTTTGTGCAATGGCATGATTAAACAGTTTAAGGGTTTACTTGAACTGTTGTCAATGCCATAGACAGAGTCAAATATAGAACAATTGATCTACATGCAAAGACGTAAGAACTACAGAGAATTTTTTTCTATGCCAGGAACTGGCGGCGATCGATTCTGCTAACAAAAACTCTTATTAGGTTTTCCTTAGTTCACTTCTAATCTGATCAAATTGTTGTCGATTCGCCAGCAAAGAGAGGTCGAGGGTAAACATAAGATTGGCAACTTTATGCATCTTCTCGTTGTCTGTTAAGTCGGCGTTCTCAAGAAACTTAATAACGCTTTCAAGGTTATCCGTTGTGCTATGCATCTGGCTAACGAGGTCTTGTAAATGGCTTTTAACGGGTATCATATAGCTAAGATACAATGTTCAGTTCGAAAATTCCAATCAGGAAAACCTGACAAAATAAATCAGAAAACAGGTAGATTATTTTGAATCTACCTTTACCCGATACACCGCTGAAAGCGAAACCGACAACCTTAACAACCGTTACCTGGTTCGACTCCTTGCCAATGCGGCGATTTCCTGCGCTGTCTTCCGGCCAATGGCAGGTACAAACTAACTTACACCATTGATTGCCAGATGGACCTCGCGTCTTCTTTTCTTATTAGCTCGCGGTGGTTATTTTAGAGCCATCATTTGTTCTTACCATTCACGAATGACGATTCATGCATAATATCACCTTGATTTGTACCTGCCACACTGCAGAAGGCCTATGCAATGAACAGGAATTATATTCGATACTTGAGGCTATCGGTCCGGATGTCATATTCGAGGAAACTCCACCGTCTTACTACGGCCTCTACTACGTTGAAAGAAGTAGAAACCACAACCTGGAGCATGCTGTCATCAGCAGGTATTCGAATGAATATAATGTCCCGCATATACCTGTTGATTCCGATTACGTTCCACCGGAGAAATTTTTCTCTGATTATGACAAGATGATTAAACGTGTTCGGGGCGGTATCGATCAAAACGGATTTCACCACCG
>JBGTEP010000013.1:0-45523 GCA_041747735.1 Chryseolinea sp. | reverse complement strand
TTTCATCAGTATGGGATTTCATCAGATTAAATTATTTTCCCTTCCCGGCATTCCTTACCTTAGTCCAATAAACTGCAATATGATCAATCCGAACGATCCAACACTAAAAAGCTGGGTGGAGGTTCATAGACACTCAGACTTCCCTATTCAAAACCTTCCTTTCGGGATTTTTAAGACGCGGTATCTTACACCCGTTGCCGGCGTTGCTATTGGCGATTTTGTGCTTGATCTTGTGTACCTGCACGAACATGGGTTCCTCGATGGTGAAGACTTACCTCCAGGGATATTTAATCAGAAGTTTCTTAATAGCTTCTTTGCATTAGGGAGGCGAAAAGTAGGACAGGTCCGAAACCGGATTTCTGAATTGCTGAGGCATGACAATGATGAGTTGAGAGCCGATGTAGCGGCGAGAGAAATTGCATTGATTCCTATGAACGAGGTGCAGATGATGATGCCTGTACAAATTCCTAATTACACGGACTTTTACAGCAGCGAAGAGCATGCAACCAATGTAGGTTCAATGTTCAGAGATCCAAAAAATGCCTTACTACCCAATTGGAAATATTTGCCAGTGGCGTATCATGGAAGGGCTTCTTCTATCGTTGTTTCTGGTACTCCAGTTCAGCGACCGCGTGGACAAATTAAAACAGCAGATTCAGAGGTGCCGGCATTTTGTGCTTCGCGTAAATTGGATTTTGAGATGGAGGTTGCCTTTATTACCTGTAAGAATACAAAATTAGGTGAGCCAGTAAATATTGCTAATGCAGAGGATTGCATTGTCGGATTGGTATTGTTTAACGATTGGTCGGCGAGAGATATACAACAGTGGGAATACGTTCCGTTGGGTCCTTTCCTGGGTAAAAATTTCGGATCGACTATTTCACCGTGGATTGTGACGATGGATGCATTAGAACCTTTTCGTGTCGAGGGTCCGGAGCAGTACCCACACGTATTGCCTTATATGGCTTTCAAAGGAAAAATGAATTTTGATGTTTTGCTTGAAGTTTTGATTCAACCCAAAGAATCAACTGAAACGGTTGTTTGCAGAACAAACTTAAAATACTTGTATTGGAATATGAGTCAGCAATTAGCCCACCATACGGTAAATGGATGTAATGTACAGGTTGGAGATCTTTATGCTTCCGGAACGATTAGTGGTCCATCACCGGGTTCCTATGGTTCGCTCCTTGAGTTATCGTGGAATGGCGAAAAAGCGTTACGCATGCCGGATGGAAGTGAACGAACCTTTTTGGCAGATGGCGATACCGTTATCATGCGGGGTTTCGCGGAAAAGGGTAGTGTACGAATTGGTTTTGGCGAGTGCACAGGGACAATTCTTCCGGCGTTATAAGTTTATGGATATATCGTTGGAGCAACGTTCGTTTGATAGGCGTTAATCAGTGGTATTCGCAATTGAAATGACAAACCTTATTTTGGATGGTATATGCGAAATAGATCGATGTTTTACCTTTTTATTGCTGCTCTGATTGTGCTGGATGCGGTCTTGCTGCGCAGTCCGAACTTGTTGGGAAAAATCGGTCTGCTGGTTTACAAGTATCATTACCTCCGGACTTTTCCTAAAACACTGTTAACGGTTACTCTTGTGGCCGGCGTTGTTGTAATCATTGCAGAAACTATTCATTTTGCTGTACGGAGAGAAATTATTAAGCGCTTGTCAGGAATGATAATCTTGTTTTTGCTAACGATTCTTTCCGTTGCGCTACTGATTAAAACCGGAATGGATTTTTCAACCGGATCGTACAGTCATACCGGACTACGGTTCAGGTCAGGAGCCTATTTATTGCCAACAATTCTGATAGTCGTATTTGTCTATGCATTGATCACGCTGCCGCGAATACACATTCCATTTCCAGAATCACCAGTCATACGCGAAGATCCCGTTAAAGATGATAATTGACCCAAAGAAAATTCCCGTTCCTGAATTGCATGGCTATTTGCTGGGGTCGGTAACACCGCGGCCTATTGCATTTGCCAGTACAGTTGACAAGGCAGGAAGTGTTAATCTTAGCCCGTTCAGCTTCTTTAACTGTTTTGGATCAAACCCTCCAATATTGATTTTTTCCACTTCGCGGCGCGTACGTGATAATACCACAAAGCATACATATGAAAATATTGTTGAAGTACCAGAAGTTGTCATTCACATTGTAAGCTATGATATGGTTCACCAGATGTCATTGGCAAGTACAGAATATCCTAAAGGGATCAATGAATTTGTGAAGGCAGGATTTACGCAGGTTCCATCCAATGTAGTAAGCCCACCTCGGGTAAAAGAAGCTGCCGTAGCATTTGAATGTAAGGTCAATCAAGTCTTGCCTACAGGCGATCAAGGAGGTGCAGGTATCTTAATGATTTGTCAGATTGTTTTGATGCATGTAAGTGATGAAATTATCGATTCCGACGGAAGGATAGATGCTTTTAAGCTTGATGCTGTGGGACGATTGGGAGGAGACTTTTACAGCCGCGTGCAAGGTGAATCAATTTTCAAAGTGCCTAAGCCCCTGCAAAAACTGGGTATTGGATATGATCAGCTTCCAGAGCGGATCAGAAAAAGCAAAGTACTGACCGGAAATGATCTTGGTAGGCTCGCTAATGTTGAGAAGTTTCCGGATGTATTGCCTTTTGATGAAAGTGAAGATGCGTTCTCAGTTCATGCTGCAAAGATGAAAGGAGAGGAGGCCGTACATAAACTTGCTCAGGGTTATTTGAAGGAGGGGAATATTGAAGAAGCTTGGAGAATTTTGCTTGCCTAACATTCTAGCATTCATTTATACCTACTAAAAAAGCCCCGGTGAGCGAGGCCTTTAAGTGTTGTTTATTGGATACGATTTAATCTCTATACATCACAGCCTTCACTGCCTTTACAGTTTTTGCAACATTTGGCAGAATTGCCTCTATTAAAGTTGGTGCATACGGCAATGGAACATCAAAACTGTTAACGCGGTGTACAGGTGCATCAAGATAATCGAATGCATGCCTTTGGACGTGATATGTAATTTCAGTCGCTATAGAAGACAATGGCCAGGCTTCCTCAACCACAACCAGCCGATTAGTCTTTTTTAAAGACTCCACTACGGTTGCATAATCAATAGGTCTGACCGAACGAAGGTCAATGACTTCCGCCGAAATATCTTCTTTCTCAAGTTCTGCAGCAGCAGCTAATGCCACTTTCATAAATTTCCCAAAAGAGACAATCGTCACATCACTACCGGCTTTCTTGATGTCTGCAACACCGATTGGAATAAGGTATTCTTCCTCAGGAACTTCCATCTTGTCGCCATACATCACTTCTGATTCCATAAAGATTACCGGGTCGTTGTCGCGTATGCTTGTTTTTAAAAGCCCTTTTGCGTCATATGGATTGGAAGGAACAACTACTTTCAGTCCAGGACAATTAGCGAACCAATTCTCGAAATTCTGAGAGTGTTGCGCACCGAGTTGACCTGCATTGCCGGTTGGTCCACGGAAGACCATGGGAGCACTATACTGACCTCCAGACATTGAAAGAATCTTCGCCGCGGCATTGATAATCTGGTCAATAGCAACCAGCGAGAAGTTAAATGTCATAAATTCTATGATAGGGCGAAGTCCATTCATGGCAGCGCCAACACCAATACCAGCAAAACCAAGTTCTGAGATGGGAGTATCCACAACACGCTCAGGACCAAATTCCGCAAGCATTCCCTGACTTACTTTATAGGCACCGTTATATTCTGCTACTTCTTCTCCCATCAGGAATACAGAAGGATCTCTTCTCATTTCTTCATTCAAGGCCTCACGAAGCGCCTCTCTAAACTGGATTTCTCTCATAGTGATATTTCAGAAAGTGCGTAAAAATAGGCTCCCCGCCCAGAGAATAAAAGAATTCCTTGATTTTTATTAGATTCCATCTAACAAAAAAGCCCCGGCAATCTGCCGGGGCTTTTTTTAAACCAATGAGCTAATTATTTCAATGCGTTTCTGAATGTTTCAGTAGCCGCAAATTTTGTAAATTCTAAGTCGCTTAAAGCTGCTTCCTTCAAAGAAGGTTCGCCTTTAACCGCACTGGATAAGTTACTTACAACAGCATCAGCGTTACCAAGACGAGCAGATGCTACAGCAGCACCATAGTATGCAACTGCAAGATTGCTGTCTTTACTAGTTGCTTCCTGGAAAGATGTCATAGCATTCTGATAATCTTTGTTGAGCAATTGCGCCAGACCTTTGTTAAAAAGGTTATCGGCCGTGTTTGCAGCAGCAGATTCTGAACTAACAGCAGCAGCATACTGAGCTTTTACAATTTCAGCAGCTCCTTTTACACCGTTCAAGCCAGCAGCGTTGTCGCCACTAAGCCCTGCGCCAAGTGCTTTCGAAGCATGGTTGTAAGAAGCATAAGCATTTCCTTTCAACATGTGTACAGAAGCCAGGTTGGCGTGTACTTCAGGAGCTTCCTTGATTCTTGCAGCGATTTCGAGTTGTGCAAGAGCTTTGTCAGCCAGGTCCGAAGCATTTCCTTCATTTTCGATAGCCTGAGCGATATATACCGCACCTAAGTTGTTGTGCGCATTCCAGTTAGAGCCTTTTTTAGTAGCGGCCTCATAAATAGAAGCTTTCTCTTCCAGAGAAGGAGTAAGCGTCGCTGCGTACATCATTTCTTCAAAAGAAAGTGTGTCAGCTGATACAGCTCCCTGTGTTACTTGCTTGCCCAATACCGAAATTTCGGCATCAGTTTTCTTGTCTTTTACAACAAGGATCTCGGTTTTAGCAGTTCTTAATTTAGGGTAAACATCCTTAAACACCTTGCGGTAAGTCTTAAGGCTTTTCATTTGTTTTTCATTGGCCTCGAAGGATCCGCCACTATTAATGATATTCAGATATTCTGCTTTTTCTTCAGAAGAAATACCATCATAAGCAGCAAGAGCATCCTTAAATCCGTTCCAGTCCTGGATAACAGGCTTGAGGATAAAGTTTATAGAGTCAGCCTTCCCTTGGTAATCATACTTCTTCATTTGACCACGATAGAATTTCTCAATTGCCGCAGCACGATCTGGAGACAACTTGCTGTTGATACGTTCCGCACCTTCAGGAGAGTGGGTACCAGTAATAGTTACTGTACGGGTAGCATTTTTTGATGCGATGAAAGCATCAAGTTCTTTTCCTTTAGCACCTCTGATTTCGGTTGTTCTCAATACTGATCTGCCTTGTTCAAAGATGAAATCAGGAATAACAACCGGAACAAGTTCTTCCTGATTGTTGTAACCGTGTTCTGCATAAGCAGCGAAATACACGGGCTTAACAAGTTTAGAAGTTGTGATCAACCCTGTAGCAACAGGCATACGAGGGGAAGCTTTCGTTTTTGTACCTTTAGAGGCAACACCTTCAACTTCAAGGGTACCAGTCTTCATATTAGGCTGATAAGGGAAGAAGAAGCTCTTTGTAACTTTAGGTTGTTCAACTTTGCTGTTTGGGTAATCCTCAGCTTTGAATGGAATTGGCTCCAAAGCAATTTCGTTGGCGCCGGATTTATAGAAACTGTTCACAGTGTAAACAGTGCCCTTTTTTAACATTTTAACAGGAAGGTTCGCGGCCATATCGAAGGCAACGGTATCCTTGTGAACTTCCAGTGGGTTAGGTGTAACCGTTAACTGTTGTTCTTTAGACATTTTCACCATCTTGGGCAGTGTACAGCCCGCAAGGGTCAATGCTCCGAAGATCAGAAATGAGTAAACTACTTTTCTCATTGGTTTTTGATTTATGGTTTATTTTAAACAGGTTGCAAAACTATACTTACGTGTATTTTTTTGCAATAATACTCAAAAATTTATGAAGGACACCGACATTTTGATTTGGTCTGCACGTTATATTTGTAAGCCTGATTTTTGGTCGATAAATCAACCTTTTGACAAGTCGAATGATTAAAAAAGCCTGTTATTATGGAGCGATTAACCGATAGAATTCAGGATTTCTTCGAATCCAATGCCTTCGGAGTCTGTACACACGTGGGTGGAATATTAGGTGTTGCAACATCTAGCATACGATTGTTCTTCATTTATGCCTCATTTATAACCTTTGGATCGCCCGTTTTGATTTATTTGTCGCTGGCATTTGTGATGAATATGCGAAAGCATTTACGCCGACGGAACCAGGTTTGGGACTTTTAAGCCTCCACACTCGGGGTCAATCCAGCCTTTTTTTGCCCCGGATGTAATAGTCGTATAAGATTAATCCAGATTTGATCATTCTGCCGGAGTACATAGGATAATTGGTCTGGATCTCAGTTCGCTTCCGCGTTTCGACATGCACGTTTCTGATAAAAGCGACATGCGCGCGTAAGACGGCCTTACAATTTTTTGGGGTTCCTTTTAATAAAAAAATTGCTGCTGCAATCCAATCCAGAAAGATCCTTAAAGGAAACTTATAAATCAGTTCTGAAAAAAGGAGGTGTTTATAAACGAGCGATAAACTATTGCGGAAGTTGAGATAGGTTTTTTTGGGATTACCATATCCCAATGTTCCCGCGCCAACATGGTATACAGTACTATGACCACAGTAGAATATCTTCTGATTTACGCGGTGAAGTTTCCAGCAAAGATCAATCTCTTCCATATGGGCGAAGAAGTCTTCATCAAATCCGTCAAATCGATGAAAGGCTTCCGAGCGAATCATCATACATGCTCCGGTTGCCCAGAAAATTTCACGTTCGTCGTCGTACTGTCCTTCATCCGTTTCAATGTGATCGAATATTCTTCCCCGGCAAAAAGGATAACCTAAAGAATCAATAAATCCACCGGCGGCACCGGCATGCTCGAATTTATGTTTTTGGTGATAGGAAAGAATTTTTGGTTGAACAGCTGCAATAGTGTTGTCACTTTTCAACAATGCCAGCATAGGTACAAGCCAGTTGGGTGTAACTTCAATATCAGAATTGAGGAGTACATACTGGTCTGCCTGAATAACTTTCAAGGCACGGTTATAGCCCCCACAAAAGCCATAATTCTGATCGAGCTGAATCAATCGTACGTGTGGAAACTTTTGCTGAAGAATTTCTATGGATTTGTCAGTCGATGCATTGTCAGCGACCACAATGTCGGCACCTTCTGAATATAATAGTACGGATGGCAAAAACTGTTGCAGTAATTTCTCTCCATTATGGTTTAGAATAACAACAGCCGTGTGGCTCATCCCATCATTCCACTTAAATCCAATCCCGGTATGTTGGGAAGAATTCCTTCTGTACTCTTGCGAATTTCTTCCTTGGCTAATACCTCAGCCTCCTCGTTAGCTTTATTCACAGCGGCAACAATAAGGTCTTGTAAAATTACTTTGTCATCTCCCTTTAATAACGAGGGATCAACTTCCAAAGCAACAAGTTGTTTCTTCCCGTTCACAGTAGCCTTTACCATACCCGCGCCGGATTCACCGTGTGCGTAGATTTTGGAAAGATTATCCTGTGCTTCTTTCATGCGGGCCTGAACTTCCTTCATCTTGCCCATCATTTTCATCATGTCAAACATATCTTCTTTTTGTTACGCGTTATTTCTGTTTTGGTACGTGTGAACTTGTGCCGTTTTACACTGGTTGCTCGTTATAAACAAATCAAGCACCCAAAGGTAAAGATTTACAGGTACATATTAACGTTTTCTCAGCAGGAGTATAGTGCCCGACCGCTCTGAAGTTCTTCCTGCCTGGTCTGTTAAGTTTGCTCTGAATACGTATGTTCCTTCAGGCATCGCATTGCCTTTATATGTTCCGTCCCATCCCTGATTAAGATCATTCGTGATGAACAACAGTTCGCCCCATCGGTTGAAAATTTTAAATTCAACATCGGCCGTGAATTGCCCGAACACTTTGAAGATATCGTTTAAGCCATCATTGTTCGGTGTAAAGGAAGACGGATGGAAAAGATTAGGTTCTTTTATGATAACAATGGTATTTGAAACAGAACTTACAATGCCGGCATCATTGGCAAAGGCTGTGATCCTGTATTGGTACACCTGGTTTTCGAAATCTTCTTCATCGTCGATAAGTGTTGTAGAGAGACCTGTATCAAATGACTGTAACAGTTGACCGTCGGTATCGAATTTTTCTACCAGATAATGATTTACACCATTCTGCCACCCTGTTGACGCTGTCCAGGTGAGGTTGATGACATTGTCTTGTTGTACGACTCCGGAAAGTACCATCGGACAAGCGTCAGCACTCACCAGACTATTGTTACCACAGACGTCGGTATATGAGATTCGATAACACGACCCCGAATTAGTTGAATATTCCGGATCAATAAAAGCAACGGAAGGGGATGTGCCGACAGGGATACCAGACTTTACAATAGTGTAAGATGACGTGTTAAAAGCTGGGTCTTGGGTCCAGACCAATTCAAGTCCGTTATCAGACGTAATCGTTGAAATATTTTCCACTGTAGTGGGAATGTTTGTAGAAATGGCGGTACCACATTTTTCAAGAGAAATGCTTTGACTACCATTTGCGTAGTTTGTCGTCAGTTGATAGCAGTATGCCGTGCCACAAATTATATTGGTGTCATCAACCGACGTTGCTGCCGACGTTGCAGCTAACGGTGCGCTATCGGTTTTGCTTATGGCGTAATTGCTGACTCCGCCCGAAGATGTATTCCAGGTTAGACGATTCAGATTGTTTAAATTAGAAAGGTCGAAATCAGCACTACAGATAATGTTAGAGTAGACGGTAGTATTATTGCAAGGGTCGAAGGCGCCAAGGCGGAAGCAATAAAAATTAACATCGGGCCGGATGTTTTCAACGGTTGTGGTACTGGTATTGTAAATATCCCGAAACTGCTGGAAGTTGGTTGAGTTGGTGGCAATTTGCAGTTTGTATAAAATATTGTTTTGATTGTTAAAATCCAGCTGAATGGTTGCATCATCCAGTACAGCGAGTTGCGTTATGACAGGTGCAGGTAGTGTAGCGACCGCGTTAATGGATTGATTCATAGGGTTACAATTATCATCTGCACCAAGATTTCTTCCGCGGACTGTAATCGTTTTGTTACCTGACGTTGCAAATGTATGATTGTCCGTTGCCAAACTTCCTGACGGGACAACTACATCCGGACTACCGTCATTATAATTGATGACGTATTGATTGTATTCTGTATCAGTTACTTTAACCTGGGCTTCGTTTCCGCCACAGGTATAGACTTCAAAGATGGGTTGGGTATTTGGTGTTACCACCACGGTAATCTGATCAAAACCAGAAGTTTGAAATAGTATCCGGAGGGTATAGGTCCCTGGTTGTGTATAAGTATGCGAGAAACTCAAAAACTCAAAATTATTATTGCTTTCATAATCCATATCACATGGATTTGCCCCGTTACAAATAAAAGGTGCACGGATGGTTACGTTAAGGGTAAACGGAGCGCAACCCTGTACCTGGTCAACTTCAAATCTTCCAAGATTGCTCACATAAGGTTGTGCCAGCCCGTACATTGGGATAGTGAGGAAAAGAAAGATGATTACGGTTTTAAAATTCATTCTGCGGTTGCCACTGTTTCAGAAATTCTTCTGCTAATATAATGTCCTGGTGAAGCACACGATCATCTTCTATAAACGGCACATACTGCCGGAAATTATGCACGAAATCTTCCAGGAAAGGTGAAGTTTTCATGGGTCTTCGAAAAGTTAATGCTTGTGTTGCGGTCAGCAATTCAATGGCAAGAATCGAATAAACGTTTTTTACAACACGGTGTGTTTTTGTCGCCGCATTAGAGCCCATGCTTACATGGTCTTCCTGGCCATTCGATGAAACGATCGAATCGACGGATGCAGGGGAACAAAGTTGTTTATTCTGGCTCGCCAATGAAGCTGCAGTATATTGGGGTATCATCAATCCCGAGTTAATACCGGGATTGGCCACCAGGTAATTTGGTAGGTCGCGGACGCCGGAAATAAGCTGAAAGGTTCTTCGTTCAGATATACTTCCTAGTTCAGCCAATGCAATCGCTAAAAAATCAAGCCCCAGCGCAAGTGGTTGTCCATGAAAATTTCCAGCCGAAATAATCATATCCTCTTCCGGAAATACATTTGGATTATCGGTCACGCTATTGACCTCAATCAGAAATGTATTCGTCACATAATTGATAGTATCTGCACTGGCTCCATGAACCTGCGGGATACAACGGAATGAGTAGGGGTCTTGTACATGTTTTTTGGCTTGTCCGATCAACTCACTTCCTTCCAGAATTTTTTTGATCTGCGCTGCTGTATTTACCTGACCTGGATGGGGCCGAATCGAATGAACTTGAGGTAAGAACGGCTCTATCCTCCCATCAAAGGCATCGAGCGAAAGTGCTCCAATGATGTTTGAAAGCTGCAACAGCCTGTGACCGTGAAGCGTACACCATACACCGTATGCACTCATGAACTGCGTTCCGTTAAGCAACGCCAGACCTTCTTTAGGCTGAAGCTGTAACGAAGGCCAGTTTAGTTTTTGATTGATTTCCTCCGATGAAAATATCTGCTTTTCATAATTAACGTCACCCAACCCAATCAGGGGCAGCGTCATATGTGCGAGAGGTGCAAGATCTCCTGAAGCCCCCAATGAACCCATTTCGAAAATGCGTGGCAGGACCGATTGATTGAACATATCAACCAACCGATCGACGGTAATAGGTTGAACTCCTGAATAACCGTAAGCAAGGGATTGTACTTTTAGAAAAAGCATCAGCTTCACAATCTCTTCCGGAACCTCAGGTCCTGTACCACAAGCATGCGATTTCACGAGGTTCTCCTGCAGTTTTCCAAGTTGGTCCGGCCTGATGTGTTTGTTGTATAAAGATCCGAATCCGGTGTTGATGCCATAAATCGGATTACCGGATTCTTCGAGCTTTTTATCCAGATAGTCACGACACCGTGTCACCTTTTTCCGCGCTTCTTCCGAAAGCTGGATCGATACCTTTCCTGATGCGATCCCGGAAAGGTCGGATAAGGTAAGAGGCTTATCGGTAATTGTGTGCATGACCATGTAATAAAATTCTTCGCATCATGTCATGCAATTCTGAGTAATCTTCGACATGGCAGCTTTTGAAATGCTATTAACCTGCAAGGTCGTAAAGCTTATTGAAGTTTCGAAATGATATGTTCGACCGAAAGTTTTTCTTGTTCTCCAGTGTCCATTTTCTTAAGCGCAAGCAGGCCACTTTGCATTTCATCAGATCCGATCACAATCGTAAACGACACCATTTTTTTATTTGCAAGGTCAAGCTGCTTTTTGATCTTCGCCTGATCCGGATATATTTCTGACGATATGCCAGCTTCTCTTAGCCTGGCCAATACACCTAGTCCATACACCAGGCTTGCATCATCAAAATGACAAATCAGTACTTTTGAAGACGACTGTGTTTCCATGGGGAAAATTTTAAGTTCCTCCATGGCGTCATAGAGACGATCGACACCAAAAGAAAATCCGACTCCGGATAGATTATCCTTATCACCAAATGCTTTAGTCAGGTTATCATAACGACCGCCACCACTTACACTACCAATACCGACATTGTTAACTTTAACTTCGAAGATACAGCCTGTGTAATAACTCAATCCACGGGCAAGGGCAACGTCAAACTCAATGTGCTCATCGGATGCCCCGAAATAACCGAGCATGTTGAATACTTCCTGAATATCCCTTAATCCCTTTTCGCCTCTTTTGCTGGTATCAAACCGTGAAGTAAGGAATGCCATTTTGTTGGTAGTGGATCCTTTTACATTCAGAATTTCGAATAAGGATGTAATGCTGTTTTCGGAAAACCCTTTTTCCCGCAGTTCCTCTTTTACTTTTTCTTCTCCGATCTTGTCGAGTTTGTCGATGGCAACAAACAAAGAAGTCTCATTTTCTTTTGCTCCAACGGTTTCAGCCAGGCCTGAAAGTATGCCGCGGTGGTTAATTTTTATAGTGTAATCTGATATACCTAATTTCTGAAAGACATCCTTGATCATAAGAATGATTTCCGTTTCGCAAATGAGCGAATCTGTTCCAACCACATCGGCATCACACTGGTAAAATTCACGGTATCTTCCCTTTTGAGGACGATCGGCACGCCATACCGGCTGAATCTGATAACGTTTGAAAGGAAAGCTTACTTCATTTCGGTTCATCACCACATATCGTGCAAAAGGAACGGTGAGGTCATAGCGAAGTCCTTTTTCGGAAATATCGAATGCAAACCGTTTGGAATCGCGGTTTTCGAGGTTCTGATTGATATTGTCTTTTAAAAAATCTCCGGAATTGAGAATCTTAAACAGCAGTTGGTCACCCTCTTCACCATACTTTCCGGTCAGCGTAGACAGATTCTCTATCGCAGGAGTTTCCAGTGGTTGAAAGCCATATTTCCGGAATACTTCTCGGATGGAATCAAAGATAAATTGCCTTTTGGCCATTGTAGCCGGTCCAAAATCGCGTGTTCCTTTGGGTAAAGTGGGTTTTTCCATAATCTGGCGCAAAGGTTGGCCGCAAACTTTAAAGTTCCAAGTTTAAACCATCTTACCTGCCCTGGAACCGGGAGAAAACCAAAATCAGGTGTTACTCAAAAAACTTTGGACAACCTGTTTGTAATCCCGGAAATCCCGGTTACTTTTGCAATCCTTTTAAAGCATTGAAACCATGTCAGTAACCAGACTTAAGAGAAAAGGCCGCAAAGACAAGGCTAAATCAGAAATCAGACGCCAATCGTTGAAAATACAGAATTTCCAACCTGTTATTAAGAACGTGGACATTGAAAAGATTAAAGAAGAGTTTAAGGCTAACGCCGGTAAAAAGGCTTAACCTGTTTTCTCAAAAATATTTAAAAGTCCTGCCAACGCGGGACTTTTTTATTTTCACATAAGCCCGTTCCTGCAGTTTCACCAGGTCTTCATTCGTTTTGCTGCAAGAGAAAAGTTGCCGGTTTCTGAACTTTAGGTTAAAATGCATCCTGCTGAGTGTCTCTCGATGCAGGTAAGAATTTCATCACTTCATAATATCTAACGTATTCATGCCCTATGTCTCTTCATCTTGTTAACTGGAATGTAAATGGGATACGATCTATCATCAAAAAGGATTTTATTCAGGATATAAAAGCCATGGATCCCGATGTATTTTGTCTTCAGGAAACAAAGGGTGGGGTAGAGGAAGTAAAATCAGCGCTCGAATTATTTCCGGGTTATAAAACCTTTGTGAATTCGTCGAAAGCCCGCAAGGGGTATTCGGGTACAGCAATACTCAGCAAAGTTGAACCGCTGTCCATAAGCTATGATATGGGTATTGAAGAGCATGATCAGGAAGGCAGGGTAATTACCGCAGAGTATCCTACTTTTTTCATCACGACGGTCTATACGCCAAATGCTGGTGAAGGTCTTGCACGATTGGATTATCGTTCAACCTGGGATAAGGATTTTGGAGAATACATTTCCTGGTTGAGCAGAAGAAAACCTGTGATTGTGTGTGGCGATTTAAACGTGGCACATCAACCCATTGATATTGCGCGCCCGAAGGAGAATTACAATAAGTCAGCCGGCTACACGCAAATTGAAATTGACGGTTTTACCAGAATTCTTGAAAGTGGTTTCGTGGATACCTTCAGAAGATTTTATCCGGAAGAAGTTAAATACAGTTATTGGAACTACGTTACGAATGCACGTGCTAAAAACACAGGATGGAGAATTGATTATTTCCTGGTTTCAGAATCAATAATAAATAAAGTGGAAGATGCGATGATCTACAATGAGTATTTGGGATCGGATCATTGTCCGGTGGGGTTGAAGATTGCATTGTAAGCACAGCCTACAACTTCTTCCCATAATCCCTTAATCCACCCGTTCAATATCCGCACCCAATGCTCTCAACCGTGTATCAATATTTTGATATCCTCTGTCTATTTGATCGATGTTAGAAATCTCACTTGTACCACTGGCAGACAATGCAGCAATAAGCAACGATACTCCTGCACGTATATCAGGTGAAGACATCTTAATTCCTTTTAACTTCTGCTTTCTGTCAAGACCGATAACTGTAGCACGATGGGGATCGCAAAGAATGATCTGTGCACCCATATCAATCAACTTATCAACAAAGAACAAACGGCTTTCAAACATTTTTTGGTGAATCAGCACAGTACCTTTTGCCTGTGTAGCAATCACCAAAACGATGCTGATCAGATCTGGCGTAAAACCCGGCCAGGGTGCATCGGAAACAGTAAGGATAGATCCGTCGATGAAGGTTTCTATTTGATAACGTTCTTGTGAAGGAATATAAATATCGTCTCCTCTGAACTCCATCTTGATTCCAAGCCTTCTGAAAATCTCAGGAATAATCCCCAACATATCAATGCGGCAATTCTTGATGGTGATTTCGGATTGCGTCATGGCAGCCAGGCCGATGAAACTTCCGATCTCGATCATATCGGGGAGTAAGGTATGTTCTGTCCCGCCTAGTTTTTCAACACCTTCAATGGTTAACAAGTTGGATCCTATACCGGTGATCTTTGCGCCCATACGATTAAGCATGAGACACAGTTGTTGCAAGTATGGTTCGCAGGCTGCATAATAGATGGTCGTTGTTCCCCTGGCAAGAACTGCTGCCATTACGATGTTTGCTGTTCCGGTCACAGATGCTTCATCCAGCAGCATGTAGCAACCTTTTAATTCCGATGCATCGATATGAAAAAGATGTTCTTCAGCATCAAAGTTGAATTTTGCTCCGAGCTTCTGAAATCCCAGGAAATGAGTATCTAGTCTTCTTCTGCCGATTTTATCACCGCCCGGTTTTGGCATAGTCGCTTTGCCGAAGCGCGCGAGGATTGGTCCCAGCAGCATCACAGAACCGCGAAGTGCTGCGGCCTTTTTTCTGTATTCTTCAGTCTCCAGAAATTTGGTATTTACATCCGCGGCTGTAAACCTATAAGATTCAGGTCCGAGTTTTTCTACCTTGCTTCCCAGGGAGCCGATAAGTTCTATGAGCTTATTTACATCAACAATATTTGGAACGTTGTGGATAGTTATCGGTTCTGCGGAGAGAATAGTTGCGCTTAAAATTTGTAAGGCTTCATTCTTTGCGCCTTGCGGGATGATCTCACCTTTCAGTTTCTTTCCGCCCTTTATTTTGAAAACACTCATTAACTATGGATAAGAAAAAAAATCGTGTGAATTTTCCTGAGTGCTCTCAGGTGTATAGCTGTTATTAAAAATAGTATTAATCTCTTCTTCGTCTGAAGTTGTTTCCTTTATTCTTATTAAAAGGACGGTGACCTCCACCTGCCTGATGGCGTGGTTGATGGCCTATACTATTCCCCTGACCTTGTCCTCCCTGTCCTTGCCCTTGCGGTCTTGTTTTTTTGCGTTCCTTATAGAGTTTCTCGAACAGGTTGTCTTCCCGTACTTTTTCTATTGTCATATTAAGTGCGCCACCTGACATCGCCTGAATGTCGCGAAGGATGACTGAATCATCGAGTGTTTCTTTGTTCCAATTACCATAAAAGGTTTTCATGAGTTTGCCAAGGTAGATGATAGCTTCCTCACGTTCTTGTGGATCATCTTTCTTCAGTGCCTCTTTTACAAGTTTCTCAATATTTTTCCCATAGTGACGGAAACGCACGTCATTCTTAGGGTACTCCATCTTCATCGGTTTCTTAAAAAGGATTTCTCTTTCAGGAACCGGATATGGACTATTTACATCCAGATCAAAATCAGCGATGATATATAAATCATCCCACAAGCGCTGAGGATTGTCTGGTTGGTCTTTGATGCTTGGTGTAAGTTGCTTAATGAGGTCAATTAGTGTATATGATAATTCAGTCCGTTTTTCAATGCTGGAAACACTCTTGATGTATTCAACCAGTTTCTGAACATTACGACCGTATTCTTTTAAAATAATATGCGGACGCGCGGAATTATATTCTCCTATTTCCATGATAAATGATTTCTCTTCAAATGATTAAAGTAAGTATTGAACTGTGGTTGGTCTGGGCCACCTTGAGCTGATAGCTAACCTTTATGTGTGAATTTTGAGTTTAGCAAAGTTAAGCAATAAGGTCTTCTCTCCAAAATCGTTAAAATTAATCTTTGCTTTACGGTCAGGGCCAGTAGAATCCATCTGTGTCACCATTCCAAACCCGAATTTAGGATGCTCAACTTTCATACCTTCCTGCAGGGAAGTGGTGTCGCTAGGCGCAAAATTGGCAGGTGCTTTATATCCCGTTGATTTTACGACCGGAGTCGAACTAATGGTCTTTTTGATACCGCTAACCAGCTTTTTAGCATATTGCGAACTTGGGGGTGCTGATTCCAGGCCAGCGAACTTGCTGCTTACCTTGATGAACGATGGATCGACATCATCAAGGAACCGGCTTGGTTCGCAGTTCTTTAAGCGGCCGAAACGATATCGCGTCAGGGCGAAGGAAAGAAAGAGGTTTTTCTGGGCACGAGTGATTGCTACGTAAAATAGCCTTCTTTCTTCCTCCAGATCAGCTCTGCTGCTAAGCATCATTTGCGACGGAAAAAGGTCTTCTTCGAGTCCGACGATATAAACGTTCCGGAACTCCAGTCCCTTTGCCATGTGAATGGTCATCAAGGTAACTTTATCCGGATCCTTGTCTTTGTCTTCATCCTGGCCGGTAATCAGGGATACTTCTTGTAGGAACGATCCAAGACTTTTCTCTTCGCGTTCGGGATCGTCTACAAATTCTTTTATAGCGTTTAGCAATTCCTGAACGTTTTCATAACGGCTTAAGCCTTCAACCGTTTTGTCTTCGTACAATTCGCGCAACAGGCCAGACCCTTTTGCAATTTCAAAGGCAGCATCATATGCGTCCTTCCGTTCTACCTCCACACCAAAACGCTTGATCATTGCCACAAAATCATCAATAGGCCCTGCTGATCGTCCGCCGATAAAAGAATTCGCATGTTGCAATACTTCCCAAATAGAAATCGCGTGGTCGTTGGCAGCAACAATAATCTTGTCAACCGTAGAATCACCTATTCCACGCTTTGGGAGGTTGATGATTCGCCTGAAGGAAGCTTCATCTTGCTGGTTAATTACATATCGCATGTATGCAAGAAGGTCTTTGATCTCTTTGCGCTGGTAAAATGAAAGACCTCCTACAACTTTGTATTTGATATTCATCCTGCGCAAAGCTTCTTCAATTGCCCTCGACTGACTGTTTGTTCGGTAAAGGATAGCAAAGTCGCTGAACTTTAGTTGGTGCTGCATCTTTTCGTGGAAGATGGATGTAGCAACGAGCTTCCCTTCTTCATTATCGGATACAGCTTTTATTAGTTCAATCAGTCCACCTTCTTCATTCGATGTCCATACATTTTTTGGAAGCTGGGCTCTGTTTTTTTTGATGACAGAATTAGCAGCGCTCACAATATTCTGAGTTGAGCGGTAATTTTGCTCCAGTTTAATGATCTTCAGGTCAGGATAATCTCTTTCGAAGTTCAGGATATTGGTGATGTCTGCACCCCGGAAAGCATAAATACTTTGAGCGTCATCACCCACGACACAAATATTCTGACGTACGGCAGCGAGTTTACGAATGATAAAATATTGGCAGAGGTTAGTATCCTGAAACTCATCCACCAATACATATTGTATACGATGTTGATACTTATTTAATACTTCCAGGTGTTCTTTAAATAGCTTGTCTGTGTTAAACAAAAGATCATCAAAGTCCATGGCCCCAGCCTTGAAACAACGAAGCGCATAGGTCTTGTAAATTCTGGCTACTTCAGGGCGTAGATTTGCGGCATCATCTCCCATTAGTTCAGCATTGGTCTGATAATCCTGCCAGCTTATCAGACTATTTTTTGCGGCAGAGATACGATTGAAAACAGTATTCGCTTTGTACACTGCATCATCGAGGCCCATTTCTTTTACGATGTTTCGGATCAGGGACTTGGAGTCATCTGTATCATATATGGTAAAGTTGTTGGGATAACCCAGGTGATGAGCTTCTGCGCGTAAAATTCTTGCAAATACGGAGTGGAATGTTCCCATCCAAAGGTTTCGGGCATCATGACCCACAACTTTTTCTATCCGTTCCCGCATTTCGCGTGCGGCCTTATTCGTAAAGGTAAGCGCCATTATGTTGAAAGCGTCGACACCTTTATTGCTAATGAGGTGCGCTATGCGGTATGTCAAAACGCGGGTTTTTCCAGATCCAGCTCCGGCAATAAGCATACACGGCCCATCGGTATTCACTACCCCTTCATGCTGGGGCTCATTCAAGCTCTCTAAATAATCCATCATAATCGGCCAAAAGTTAAAACACGGATTTTTCCATTCCCCGTGATTGTTCGGATTTTTTAATTGTTTTTCGGGATTGTTTTTTCAGACCACTCCGGGAATCAACTTGTATTAGGTGTATGTAAAAGTGTTAAACTTATGAACTTTTGAACTCAAAATTGCCAGCTTCAGTTCCAATTTTCAAATCTGATGGATTCAACTTTGCTTCGAATGAACTTTGGTTTAAAGTAAAGGTTGAACACTTTGTGAGTTAAGTGCAGGTATTCATCACCAATTGCTTTATTCATGCTGGAATTGAATTTTATTGGAGATACATTGGATGAATTCGTTTAACCAAAAGGATCAAGAAGGAAAATTTTAATCAGGTCTTCTCTGATCATAAACTCGCTTTGTAAGCAACTCCAAGGCAGATTCTATGTATAATTTCACTATTATATTAATCATTTGCCATTCCTTACCTTTGCGCCATGATAAAGATTGGTGACGTTTTGGTTTCAGATGACATTCGCGATAAGGAATTTGTCTGCAACCTCGATAAATGCAAGGGTGCTTGTTGTGTTGAAGGTGATTTTGGTGCACCGTTGCTGGAAGAAGAATTGGCTATTCTGGAGGAAATCTATCCGAAGGTCAAGAAATACCTGAGCAAGGAAGGAATTAAGGAAATAGAAAAGAACGGCACCCATACCATCGATGATGAAGGGGAACTTTGTACACCGGTTATTGGCGGGCGGGAATGTGTTTATGCTATTTATGACAAGAAAGGAATTCTGAAATGTGGTATTGAAGAAGCCTATAACGATGGCAAGATTACATGGAAGAAACCGATCTCATGCCATCTGTATCCCATCCGGATTACAAAGAAGAAGAACTTCGAAGCGGTGAATTATCATAAATGGCATATCTGTTCCCCTGCGTGTGCTTTGGGTAAAGAACTTCAGGTGCCGGTATATAAATTTTTGAAGGTTCCATTGATCCGAAAATACGGAGAGGAATGGTACGATGAATTGGTAAAGGTGATTGAAACGCCTGTATCTAAAGCTTAGGTGACAACCACAAAAATCCCGTAGCCAGTATAAAAAGGATAAAGAAATAGATTGGTGGTATCTCTTTTTGCTCCATCGTCCCTGTCGGATATCCTACTGTCAGCTTTATTTGCTGCGCGCGAGGTTGCATTCATTTGATTCGTTGTAGCCAGAGATAACCATTCTTCATGGTTACATACGTAATAGGGCAATGGCGCGGTATTGTCGGTATGCAACGTGTGCCATCCAGCGTTACCTGCCCATACCGTTGTATGCCAGACATTATCGAGCATCACATCTTCCTGTAGTGGGATTCGTACACTGTCGGCAAACACTACTGATTTTTCTTGAGATGATATTATTTCAACTTCGATAGGCTTTCAAAAGCATTTTTTTTGATTGGGTGTTTTCCAACTTACTTCTCCCTGCGATTTTACAGGAGCGAGCTTTACAGGTTCCTTCTGAAACTTTGAATTTGCTTTCGCGATGGCTTGCTGTGTTGCTTTTTTAATTCCTTCTGGAGTGACGGTATTGGTGGCAGCAAAACCCCATGTTCTACTATAACCCGTATACCTGCACCAAACGACTCGGTGTTTGCAATGTTATTACAAACGTAAAATAGCCAATAAAAAAGAAAAGGATACCGTGAAAAGGTATCCATTGGCAATAGTTTATATGAATGGTGATAAATGGCTAATACATCCGATTACTGATTACTTCTTGAGTGTGCTGAAGTCGAATGAGGTTTCCAGGAAACTCGTAGTAAACTTTCCAGACCTGAAGACAGCGTTATCCATCAACGCTATGTGAAATGGAATTGTTGTTTTAATACCTTCTATGACAAATTCCTGCAGAGCGCGTTTCATTCGGGTAATTACTTCTTCACGGGATTGGCCCGTAATGATAAGTTTGGCAATCATTGAATCGTAATTCGGCGGGATTGTATAACCTGCATAAACATGGCTATCGATTCGTACGCCGTGTCCTCCGGGCATATGGAGATTAGTAATCTTTCCCGGTGATGGACGAAATCCGTTCGCAGGATCTTCCGCATTGATCCGGCATTCCATCGCGAACATTTTTGGAAAATAATTAGTGCCTGATATAGGCACGCCAGCTGCTACCTTTATTTGCTCCTTGATCAGGTCATAATCTGTTACTTCTTCAGTAATGGGATGTTCTACCTGTATACGGGTGTTCATCTCCATGAAGTAAAAATCACCATGTTTGTCGACCAGGAATTCTATCGTTCCTGCACCTTCAAAGTTAATAGCCTTCGCACCTTTAACGGCGGCTTCTCCCATCCGTTCGCGCAGCGCCTGGTTAACAACGGGCGAAGGTGTTTCCTCTACCAGCTTTTGATGCCTTCTCTGCACAGAACAGTCACGTTCTGACAGATGACATACTTTTCCATATTGATCTCCAACGATCTGGATTTCGATATGGCGTGGTTCTTCAACGAATTTCTCCAGGTATAAACCGTCGTTACCGAATGAAGCAGCAGCCTCCCGCTTTGCATCATCCCATGCTTTTTTGAATTCGGATTCATTGTTGATAATCCTCATCCCTTTTCCACCTCCACCGGCCGTCGCTTTTACGATTACCGGATAGCCGATTTTCTTGGCCAGTTTAACTCCCTGATCAATCGAGTCGAGTAGACCTTCAGAACCAGGAATAGTAGGCACACCTGCCTTCTTCATAGTATCTTTCGCTGTGGCTTTATCTCCCATAGCATCAATCATAGCAGGAGTAGGGCCAATAAATTTTATCCCATACTCATGGCATATCGCCGAGAACTCTGCGCGTTCAGAAAGAAAGCCATAGCCTGGATGAATGGCATCAGCATTTGTAATTTCCGCAGCGGATATTATACGAGGAATATTTAAGTACGAATCTTTACTCGGTGCGTCACCGATACAAACAGCTTCATCTGCAAAGCGCACGTGAAGGCTTTCGCGATCGGCTGTAGAATAAACCGCTACGGTTTTAATGCCCATCTCGCGGCATGTCCGGATAACCCGTAGCGCAATTTCACCTCTGTTAGCTATTAGTATTTTTTTAAACACAGATTTCAGTTTAAATGGAACAGGAGTCAGTGACAAGCACTGTATATTAAAAATTAATCTGGCTCGACAACAAAGAGCACCTGATCATATTCTACAGGAGAAGAATTTTCAACCATCACTTTAATGATAGTACCAGAAACTTCCGATTCAATTTCGTTGAAGAGTTTCATGGCTTCGATAATACAAACCGGCTGACCTTTTGTGACTTTATCACCTACGGACACAAATGAAGGTGAATCAGGATTTCCAGAGCGGTAAAACGTGCCAATCATCGGAGACTTTATTTCAGCTGTGCGTTTCGCCGATGACGCGGCAATTGCAGCCGCTGTGTCATCTTTCGCGCTTTGCGCTATTGCCGCTTGTGGCGCTGCTGCCATTACAGGTGCAGCCTGCGAAACAACGGGCGTTGATTTGAATACCTTTTGATCTGGCTCGCGCTTCACGCTGAGCTTTAATTCCTTCGTTTCGATGTTTACCTCATTTAACCCAGATTTTGAAATGAAATCTATAAGGTCGCGTATCTCTGATGTTTTCATTGAAGGTTGGTTTGTTCCAGTATCAAGTTTAGCGCGCGAAGGAGTGGTCACCTTTTTTGCGGCAGGTTTAGTAATTTTTGTTTTACTCATGAGTTATCCTTTGACACGTTCAACATAATCTCCTGTAGCGGTATGAATTTTTATTTTATCACCAGCATTTACAAACAATGGAACTCGGATTTCGGCACCATTCTCGAGTGTTGCAGGTTTCAATGTGCGGGTAGCAGTATCGCCTTGCATGCCAGGCTCGGTATATTGTACTTCCATCACAACATGTGTAGGTGGTTCTGCCGTAATTGCACTTTCTCCATTCTCAAAAGCAATTAATAAAGTAATGCCTTCCTTAATAAAGTTGACAGAATCGCCGAGTAACTTTCTATCAATATAAACCTGGTCAAACGTGACATTGTCCATACAGCAGAGACTTTCTCCATCTGCATACAGATATTGATATTCTTTTGTTTCTACTCGAAGGATCTCTACTTCATCTCCAGGGCGGAATCGGTTTTCAGCAATTTTCCCATTGCGTAAATTGCGCATTTTAATTTGATAAAAAGCACGAAGGTTCCCGGGTGTGCGGTGCTGCAACTCTTCTACTTGCATAATTTCACCGTTGTAACGAATGAAGTTTCCTTTGCTTAAATCCGAGACTGTCGCCATAAAAAAAATAAGACTTTAAGTTACAAATGAATTAATTAATTACAAGAATTCAGCATTCAACAATCGGAATGCTTTGATAAACAGAATTTATCCGGTATAGCCCCATTTCACATAGACAGCACCCCAGGTGAACCCACCTCCAAAGGCAGCAAGAATGAGATTATCACCTTTTTTCAATTGTTTTTCATAGTCCCATAGCAGCAGTGGAATTGTTCCAGCCGTTGTATTGCCATACCGTTCTATGTTCATCATTACTTTATCTTCCGTAATGCCAACACGGTTAGCGGTGGCATCTATAATTCTTTTGTTCGCTTGATGAGGCACCAGCCATGTGATATTATCAGCATTAAGACCATTGCGCTCTACTAACTGTGCAGATACTTCAGCCATGTTGGTTACAGCAAATTTGAAAACTGCTGATCCTTCCTGATAGACGTAATGCTGTCGCGAATCAACAGTGGCATGTGAAGCAGGAATGCGGCTACCTCCGGCTTTCATATGAAGATAACTCTCACCATTACCATCACTTTTGAGGATTGAATCGACTACGCCTACATCTTCAGTCGTAGGTTCAAGCAAAACACATCCGGCGCCGTCGCCAAAAATTATACACGTAGTGCGGTCAGTGTAATCCATAATAGCAGACATCTTATCGCCACCAATGACAATCACCTTTTTACATAAACCAGACTGGATGTAACTGGCTCCTGTTGATAATGCGTAAAGAAATCCGGAGCACGCTGCACTTATATCAAAACTAAAAGCATTTACAGCGCCCACTGAGGTGGCAACAATATTAGCAGTAGCCGGGAAAGTCATGTCTGCCGTTACGGTCGCAAAAATTACAGCATCAATTTCTTTTGGATCGACCTTGGTTTTAGCCAGCAAATCCTTTACTGCCTCAATGCCAAGAACTGAAACGCCCTGCTTTTCACCTTTCAGAATTCTTCTTTCCTTGATGCCGGTGCGACTTGTTATCCACTCATCGCTTGTCTCTACCATAGTTTCGAGTTCCTTGTTTGTAAGGACGTAGTCGGGGACATATCCTCCGACCCCGGTTATGGCAGCTCTGATATTGGTCATAGTAATCTTTAACGTTAGTTCAATGCTTTATTCACGCTGTAAAAAAGAAAATGCCCGGCAAGCAACGCCGAGCACATTGACAAAATCTTCCTTTATGGAAAACGTCTACCGCCCTTTCTCGCTTCAAACCCGATCATTGTAGTGATAGAAGTTTCAGTGAAGTGAAATTTCGGGAGGTAAGCAGGATTCATGTAAGGTTATGCCAGGACTTCTTTTTCCATCACGACCTTACCATTATAGTAAAGTTTGCCTTCCAGCCAAAAGGCGCGGTGCGGCAGGTGATGTTCTCCTGTAGTAGGACACACAACTAATTGCTTTGCAGTAGCTTTGTAATGTGTTCTTCTCTTATCTCTACGGGTTTTCGAAATTTTTCGTTTAGGATTCGGCATGTTCTGAACAGTTTATTTTAATTTCTTCAAAATATTCCAGCGAGGATCTATGTCCTCACCATCTTTACTCTCGGCGTTATTTTCAGTGGAGTCAGACGAATATACAATCTTTCCCTCAGAATTGTCATCATCAGCTTCATCCTGAAACCTGGGGTGAAGCTTTTTAAGTGGAATTGACAGGCCGATGAACTCGTATATATATTGCCCCAGTTCAAGGGTGGCTGTATCCCGGTGGATGATCATTATTTCATCCGTAACTTCTTCATCCGCCTCTCCATATTTAAAAACCAGCAAATGCGTGTTTTCAATCGGAAAATCAAAAGGCTCCAGGCTTCGGTCACAAATCAATCTCGCAACACCCTTGATTTTAAATCTCGCTTCAAGGAATGTTTCGTGCTTGTCAAGCAATAAATCTACCTGGAAGGTCCCGCTTTCCACGAGATCTGCCCCATATTTCCTGAAAAACTCGTCACCAAATTCATAGTTGAACTGGTGTTCTTTGTTACTCAGGCCGATAATATTGACACTATACGCCCCCAACACTAAATCCCTACCGGGTATTAAAAATTAGTCGGCAAATTTAGGATAATTAATCAGAAAGTAAAAAGGAAATGAAAATGCTAGATGAATTCGTTTACGGCTGTTTCTTTGAATTCCTGAACGGTTTTCGTTCCGTAATGCTCTATAATATAGTCGATTATGCCTTTTTTGAATCCCAATTTAATGGCAATATTCTTACAAAAGATCAGTTCGCTCTCAAAAACGTTATGGTCGGCAAAAACCAAATCAATCGAAGACATTAGGTATTCAAACTTTTGGTCCAGCGAGAGGGCTCCCAGAGAGTCAATAGGTTCCGGATTTCTGATGAGTTCATTGACGTCTTCTTCCGGGAATTTCCGTTCCCGGGCGATCTTAAAAATCATTTCCCGTTCAATCTTTGCGAAGTGTTTATCTGCCTCGGCAAGTTGAATTAGTATATTAAGCTGCTTCTTCGTTACGATATCCATTTCAACTAACTTGATGCTAAAAATTTTTTGTAAATATAAAGATAATGATATAATGATGTTGAGCAATTGTAAAGATTAGCGCCTGAGTTATATTTATTTTATGTGGAGGGGTCCTTTCTTTTATTGAAAATGTCGGCTGCCCGATAAATCGCTTCACGAAGTGAGTTCTCATTTGCCAAATTCTTACCGGCGATCCCGTAGGCAGTGCCGTGATCAGGCGAGGTTCTTACAACGGGTAGCCCGGCGGTAAAATTTATCCCCTCCTCAAAAGCAATGGACTTAAAAGGAACAAGACCCTGGTCATGATACATAGCCAGAATTGCATCGTATTTTAAATGACTGCCGGAGGCGAAAAAACCATCGGATGGAAACGGACCGTATACAAGTTTTCCTTTGTTTTTATGATCACCTATTACAGGCTTAATAACTTGTTCATCTTCCTTTCCGATCAATCCGCTATCACCCGCGTGTGGATTGAGTCCCAATACCGCTATCCTGGGTTTGTTGATCCCAAAGTCCCTTCGGAGGGACTGCTCCATAATCTTCAACTTTGCTTCGATTCGTTCTTTCGTTACAGCTGTGGCAACATCGCTTATTGGAATGTGTTCTGTCACCAATCCTACTTTCAGTATATCACTTACCATAAACATAAGGCTCTCCGTTGCGCCGAAAAATTGCGTGAGATATTCTGTATGACCTTTAAATGGAAACTCTTCGCTGTGTATGGAATGTTTGTCTATCGGGGCTGTAACCAGCGCATCGATTACGCCTTCTTTCAACTCTTCGCATGCCTGTTTTAAAGCTACAAATGCAGCCTTCCCGGCCTGGGCAGATGCTTTACCCGGGGTGATCTCCAGGGTGTCTTCCCAACAATTGACAATATTTATGCTTTTTGCTGCAAACTGTCCTTTATTACGAACCTGCGTATAATTAAACTCTTCAATGTTTAAGTGCTTCTTGTAAAATGAAATGACTTTTGCCGAGCCATAAATCACCGGTGTGATGATGTTAAGAACACGATTGTCGGCGAGTGCTTTTATCACTACTTCCGGACCGATTCCGTTGAAGTCACCTAAGGTAATACCGATGCGAGGTTTGTGTGTTTGCGTCATGGATTAGAATCAATTCTTAGCGATTTAGCGAAAATATCTATTTGTTCCTTGTAGATTGTGCCGGATGTATGCAGATGGACGAATGAACAAGGTAAGACCGAAGAAGTCTTTAGGGCAACATTTCTTGCACGATCAGAGTATTGCACGACGAATTGTGGAATCCCTAAGTATTGAAAATGATCACGCCGCAGTGCTCGAGATAGGTCCGGGTATGGGTATACTTACAAAGTATTTGATTGAGTTATCAGGGATTGATTTAAAAGTCGTTGAGATCGACCGGGATTCCGTCGCCTATCTAAAAAAGCATTTTCCATTACTGAATATCATTGAGGGTGATTTTTTGGAATTGGATATTGAAACCGTTTTTAAAAGTAAATTCGCCATTATTGGAAATTTTCCTTACAACATATCGTCACAGATTTTTTTTAAAGCTCTTAAACATCGCGATCAGGTCGATCAACTAGTATGTATGCTGCAAAAGGAAGTAGCCGAACGTATCGCTGCGCCGCACGGAAGCAAAACGTATGGAATACTGAGTGTTTTGTTACAAGCTTATTTTGATATCGAGTTTCTGTTTAGGGTTCCTCCCGGAGTATTTACACCTCCACCCAAGGTGATGTCTGCTGTTATTCGCCTGAAAAGAAATGCTGTTGAGAAACTTGTATGCGACGAAGCACTTTTTGTGCAAGTAGTAAAGCAAGCTTTCAATACGCGGAGGAAGACGTTGCGCAACGCTCTAAAACCTTTAAATTTGCCAGCCGAAATTTCTACTCTTACTCTAATGGACAAACGTGCAGAACAATTGTCGGTTGATGCATTTGTAAATCTCACATTTTTAATCCAGCAAAGTCGTGGAGCAACACTTGGTTGAATTTGAACTAACGAAAGAATATAGGGACCGTTTTCAGTTTGCACTGGATGAACGAGATGATCATTTCATTCAAAGTACGTTGGAAGGTGTGAAGCCTGCTGATATTACCGAATTATTGTATGAATTTAATTCAGCAGAGTCCAAGTATGTTATGGATCTTCTATCAATAGAGATTCAGGCAGAAATAATTAGTGACCTTGATCCTGACACTAGGAAAAGGTTTCTCAAGATTTATTCTCCTTCTGAGATTATCAATTTTCTGAATCAACTCGCGTCAGATGATACCGCTGACATCCTTAATGAGTTACCCATCAAGGAAAGAGAACAAGTACTCTCCGGGCTTGAGCCGGAATTAAAAATCCAGGTAACTGAACTCCTCCGCTACGAAGACAATGTAGCCGGAGGGCTCATGGCTAAGGAGTTAATTAAAGCCAGGTACTACTGGACCGTTGTGGAATGTGTTAACGAGATCCGGAAACAGGCCGAAAATGTAAATAAATTTTATGCTGTGTACGTGGTCGACGAAGAGGATGTATTGTTGGGAAGAGTAGCACTTCAGGACTTGATTGTTTCGGATGCTAAAACTATCGTAGGGGATATCTATGAGAAGGATGTTATTTCCATCGAAACGTATCTGGAAGATAGTGAGGTGGCGGAGATTATGCGGAAGTATGACCTCGAATCGGTTCCTGTTGTAAACGTTCAGGGGAAACTCGTAGGCCGGATTACGATCGATGATATTGTGGATGTGATCACCGAACAGGCAGAGGAAGAACGCCAGATCATGGCTGGTATCAGCGAGGATGTAGAGGAAGACGATAGTATCTGGAGAAATACACGTGCTCGTTTACCCTGGCTGTTAATTGGAATCGCAGGAGGATTGATGAATGCAAAATTTATGGGGCTGTTTGAAGCTGAGCTGGCAAGGATAACGGCTATTGCTTTTTTCACACCGCTCATACAAGCAACCGGTGGTAACGTAGGCATTCAATCATCTTCACTTATCGTTCAAAGTCTCGCCAACCACGATTTCGTGGATGAAGGTTTGTGGAAAAGGCTGATAAAGGTTTTTTTTGTTGCACTGTTGAATGGGGTGTTTCTCTCGGTTCTGGTTTTTGGTGCAAACGTTTTGCTTTTTGGCGAGTATAAGTTGTCAATGGTTGTATCTTTTGCGCTGTTCAGTGTGATACTTTTTGCCTCATTTATCGGCACAATTACGCCGTTGATTTTAAATCGCTCCGGATTTAATCCTGCCCTTGCTGCTGGTCCATTCATAACGACCACCAACGACTTATTAGGTCTAACCGTTTATTTCCTCACAGTCCATTTCTTACTTTGATGAAAACAAACAAATGCCTGGTCATTGATCCGATGCATGAAAGCATTTTTCCCCTTCTTAGAGAAATCGAATGGGAGGTAGACTATCAACCAGAAATTACGCGGGAACGGATAAAAGACATTCATCATCTGTATCAAGGATTGATTGTACGCGGCAAGACAAGAATTGATCGCGACCTTCTTGGCACGCAGACCACGATTAAGTTTGTGGGTCGTGCCGGGGCGGGGCTCGACGTTCTTGATCTGGAATTCCTGGCGGAGAAAGGCATACATGTACTTCATGCTTCTGAAGGTAATCGCGATGCTGTTGGCGAGTATACCCTTGGGGCGTTGTTGAGTCTGATGAGAAACATTCCAAAGGCCGACCAGGAAGTTAAAACGTTTACCTGGGATCGGGAAGGTAACAGGGGCGAGGAGATTATGGGTAAGACCATAGGAATCATTGGATATGGGAATATGGGACAGGCCTTTGCCCGACGTCTTACCGGGTTTCAATGTAATGTTTTGGGCTATGATAAGTATAAAACCGGTTTTTCGGATGCATTTTGTCAGGAAGCTTCAATGGAGAGACTGTTTGAAGAAG
This sequence comes from Chryseolinea sp., assembly GCA_041747735.1. Classification (GTDB taxonomy): domain Bacteria; phylum Bacteroidota; class Bacteroidia; order Cytophagales; family Cyclobacteriaceae; genus Chryseolinea. The sequence goes on along the minus strand of JBGTEP010000013.1, from coordinate 16,616 downwards.
CAGATATTGTTAGTCTTCACATTCCGCTGACAACCGAAACACGGGCTATGGTGGACAAAAGTTATGTCGCTTCATTCAAAAAGAAGACAATATTCGTTAATACCGCCCGTGGAGAGATTATTTCGTTAACAGATTTTGTGGGATGTATGGAGACCGGGCGCATACGCGGCGCCGTGTTAGATGTGCTTGAGAACGAAAAACTCCTAACGCTGACAGCCGTGCAACTGCAAGCGTTCAATCACCTCCGTAACCGGTCGGATGTAATATTGACACCCCACATTGCCGGCTGGACGTTTGAATCTCACAGGAAAATAAATGTAGCTTTGGTACAGAAAATCAAGGCCCTTCAACTGGCTTAATACCCATTAAATAATTAATTTCAGAACACCTTTACCCGACCAGATGAGTTATTTACAACAACGAACAAAGAAGTTACATGAGCTTTTCAATTCTATCATTGAGAAGCCTATGCTTACCTCTACGTTGGTTTTGATCCTCGTTACGGTCCTGGTCATCGGGCTTAGTCTGCCGTATTATCTACATGAGTTTGAGATGTTCATTCCGCAGATTCTGGCGGAGGCTCACGGTATGATTTTCGATATTGCTGTCATTGGTATATTGATTTTCTGGTTAAATCAGAATGGTGAGATACGGCGACGGATACGAACCTATAAAGATGAGATTGATGATTTCCGTTTGTGGGAATCAGAAGAAGCTGCATTTCGGACGGTAGGTAATATCAAGCGATTAAACCGGCATAATATTCATGAGATCAATTTGGTGAATTGTCATTTGCCCAGAACGAACCTTAGCTACGTTAGTCTGGCCGGTTCCAATATCAATTCTGCAAATATTTCACAATCGTCATTGATTGAATCCAATCTGGAAAATGCGCGTCTAAACCAGACAAACTTCGAGAACTCCAATCTGAATCAGGCAAGCCTGAAAGGTGCATACGCCAGCGGCGCTAATTTTAAAGATGCTTTTCTTATAAAAGCCGATTTTGAAAACGCGTTTTTAATCAAGGCGAACTTCAGCAACGCATTTTTGATGGAATCAAATTTACAGAATTGCTACCTGATGGGGGCTGACTTTGAAAATGCAAGTTTATACAAAGCTGATCTGAGGGGAGCTAAGGGACTAACGGTGGAACAACTTTCAAAAGTGAAAACGCTCTACCTGGCGAGGTTCGACGATGAGATACTGGAAGAGATTAAAGCAAACCTGCCCGAGCTGGTAGGTACCTGATTTTTGCATTAAAATAATATTGTATTACATTTGCAAACAAGCAACGGTCTCAGACATGAGGCCGTTGTTTCTTTTTTGACCACTGCGGAACTATTAACAGGGGATCTCTAAACCAAGCCTCAGATATTCTTCTTCCATCGGTGAAGAGGAAATAAGATAGTTTAAAATTTAGTTTTTTGGAGATGATAGTTTGGAAATGTGGTTGTCCATATAAAAGTCTCATTATAAAATTTGTTTAGTTATGAGTAAAAAAGTTTCATACTACACTAAAGACGGACTGGAGAAGATTAAGAATGAGTTGAGTCATCTTAAGTCAAAAGGTCGTTCAGCGATTGCCTATCAGATTGCAGAGGCACGTGACAAAGGTGATCTTAGTGAAAATGCTGAATACGATGCGGCAAAAGATGCACAAGGACACCTTGAAGCAAAAATTGCCCAGCTTGAAGACCTTGTCTCAAATGCGAGGTTGTTGGATGAAAATAATATTGATACATCTAAAGTATCGATCCTGTCGAAGGTGACGATTAAGAATAAAAAAAATGGCAAGTCGGTTACGTATACCCTGGTATCCGAAGAAGAAGCCGATTTAAAAGCGAGCAAAATCTCTACAATGTCGCCAATTGGGAATGGACTGTTAGGAAAGAAGATTGGAGAAGTCGCCCGGATCAAAACACCCGCGGGAGAGATGGAATTCGAAGTGGTGAAGATCTCGAGCTGATTTGTAACACGACCTTTTTATAAACCATTGTTTTCACAAATAGAAAAGTAGATGGCTTCGATATTCACAAGAATTATAAATCGCGAAATTCCAGCTTACATTGTTGCAGAAGATGATAGATTCATCGCATTCCTTGATATCAATCCGTTGGTTCTTGGTCATACGCTGGTAGTACCAAAAGTTGAAATTGATTACATCTTTGATTTGGATGATTCTACCCTAGCCGGCCTTACGTTGTTTGCAAAGAAAGTTTCGTTTGCCCTAAAAAAAGCTATACCCTGTACACGAATTGGAGTGTCAGTGATCGGCCTGGAAGTTCCTCATACGCATATCCATCTTGTTCCGATGACAACGACCGGCGATTTGAATTTCACACGACCAAAACTTAACCCCTCGAAATCAGAACTGGTCGTGATTTCTGAGAAAATCAAAGCAGCTTTTTAATCTATTTTACATCAAAACAAGAAGAGCGCGGTCAACGCTCTTCTTGTTTTGATAGTATCTGTTTCATTTATTAGCCTAACGCTTTTACACCGGGCAATTCTTTACCTTCAAAATATTCCAGTAGCGCACCACCGCCCGTTGATACATAGCTTACCCGCTCACTAAACCCTAACTGTGCTACTGCAGCAGCTGAATCGCCACCTCCAATTAATGAAAAAGCTCCTTTCTCAGTAGCATCGACAACAGCCTGCGCAATCGCCTTAGTGCCGGCAGCAAATTTCTCCATTTCAAAAACTCCCATCGGGCCATTCCATAAAATGGTCTTGGACTCACTTACGGTTTTTGAAAAAACTTCTATTGCCTGTGGACCGATATCCAAACCCATCCAACCATCTTTAATGGTATGGTTGTTTGCAATTTCGGCGTTGGCATCAGCAGCAAACTTGTCAGCAACGGTTGAATCTATGGGCAACAAAAATTCTACACCTTTTTCTTTTGCTTTTTTGATCAGTTCTTTTGCAAGATCAAGCTTATCTTCTTCAACCAGTGAGTTACCGATACTTCCTCCCAAGGCTTTGAAGAAGGTGTATGCCATTCCACCACCGATGATTAAATTGTCTACTTTATCGAGAAGGTTTTCGATGATAAGAATTTTATCGCTGATTTTTGCACCGCCCATAATAGCAGTAAATGGTTTTGCTGCACGCTTAATTACTTTATCAGCATTATCAAGTTCTGCAGCCATTACATAACCGGCACATTTGTCTTCAAAAAATTTTGCTACAATAGTAGTCGAAGCATGTGCGCGGTGCGCTGTACCAAAAGCATCGTTCACATAAATGTCACCATGCTTGGAAAGCTTTTCGGCAAAGGCTTCATCACCTTTTTCTTCCTGTTTATAGAAACGCAGATTCTCCAGCAACAAAACTTCACCAGGTTTTAACGCAGCAGAAAGTTCATATGCGTCATCACCGATACAATCAGATGCAAATTTCACCTTCCGACCCAGTAGCTCTTCCGTTTTGGCAACGGCATGTTTTAAAGAATACTTGTCTTCAGGACCTTCTTTTGGTCTGCCTAAGTGCGACATCAGGACCAAGCTTCCACCATCATTTAATATTTTAGTGAGCGTTGGAATTGTGGCACGAATACGATTATCGTCGGTTACTTTAAATGCTTTGTCGAGAGGAACATTGAAATCGACGCGTATCAACGCGCGTTTTCCTGCAAAATTAAAATCATCAATGGTTTTCATAAGCGGTCTGGTTGTTAGATCGGGGACGAATTTAGGAAACTACGCACAGTTAAGGGTAGCATGATCCCTGTATTTTTTAGAAAACGTTTGTATAGCCTGTATCCATGGATTTAAAGTGTTATTGATGAAAACCAATCTCTCATTTGCTGGTCTGTTACATTTCCACCACAAGCGATAGTCGCGATTGTTTTGCCTTCAAAATATTTCCCGTTTTCGAGCATGGCTGCAATACCAACAGCCCCCGAAGGTTCGGTAATAATACCTGCGTGAAGATGAAGTAATTTCATAGCATCCAGTAATGATTTTTCCTCAACCAACAACGCTTCGTCTACAATTTCCTGCATATCTTCCAGTGCTTCCGGAACCGGTATACGCACAGCGATTCCATCAGCTATGGTGTTCACATGTTGATGTGTGATAAGTCTCTTTTGCTTCCATGATTCTACCATAGCCGGAGCACCCGATGCCTGAACGGCAATGATTCTCGTCTGCGGACTGTATCGTTTGAAGATCGTTCCGATACCGTTAATCAATGCACCATTTCCAAGTGCAACAAGAAGCATATCTATCTTCTTGGGAAATTCCAGAAGTTCAAGTGCAATGGTTCCGGCACCTTCGACGGTTTCAATATCGAGACTATCCTCAACAAACCTGGCATCGGAATGTTGGGCAGCACGCTTTGCTTCAAGCTTTGCCTCATCAAAATCATCACCTGTTAAAATTACATGGGCATTAAGTTGTTGCATCCGCTCGATTTTTAAAGGGTTTGCTTTTGTGCTTGCATACACCGTAAGCGCTATACCTTTTTTGCGACATGCATACGCCATAGCCTGACCAAAGTTTCCGGCACTTGCACAAATCAGTGGTGGGTTTGCATTTGCTTCTGATACGAGAAAATCAGCGCCACGACCTTTAAAAGATCGGATAGGATTCAGCGTTTCGATTTTTAGTATTAAACGTGCGCCGAAAAGCGTACTCAATGATTCGTGAATGTACTGCGGCGTATGTAGAAAAACAGGATCGATTTTTTTGAAGGCAACTTCGATTCGATCGACTGAGATGCGGGAAGTTGTTTTCATGTCTGTTAGATCATAAGGTCAGCTAAAAAAACTTCCATCATGATTTTCCCGAAAGGGTCTTTGCTACTTCCATAAGAACTAGAAAACAGGAGCATCATGTCGGATCCGTAGCACGGAATAAGTGAGGAACGAAAACGTGAAAACTTAAAATGTTCTACACGCTGCATTAAAGATCAGGTGTAGCTTATTCGTCAAGGCTCAATCTCCAAAACTTATCCCCAGCCCCTTTGCAGCTTGTATCAGGTAGGAATCACGATTTACAACATTGTGATCCTTCGTTGCTTCTTCCAGTGTCACAGACGTGATGGAATTGTTTCTGAACGATACCATTCTTCCAAAATTTTTCTCAAGCACTAATTCAAATGCCTTCACACCAAAAAGTGTCGCGAGTACCCTGTCGTATGCTACCGGGCTACCACCGCGCTGCACATGTCCCAGTACAGTCTCACGAATCTCGGCACTACATCCGGCATCCTTAAGTTGTTTCGATAGCTGATAAGCAACTCCCCCCAATCGAACATGCTCTGACCCACGTTCTCCAGGTGAAAACGTAATCGATCCTTCCTTAGGCTTTGCACCTTCAGCGATTACCAGGTTCACAAAGCCTTTACCATTTTTATAACGCATGGCTATGCGCTTTACAAGCTTATGAATGTCGTATGGTATCTCCGGTATTATACATATTTCCGCACCGCCAGCTATCGCAGTGTGAAGTGCGATCCAGCCGGCATCACGCCCCATCACCTCCATAATCATTACCCTATGATGACTCTCTGCCGTCGTTACCAGTTTATCAAAACTATCAGTAGCAATCTGTACCGCAGTCTGAAACCCAAACGTCATGTCGGTTGCTGCTAAATCATTGTCAATAGTTTTAGGAACACCAATGATAGGTACACCTTTGTCAAATAATGTTTTAGATATTTTTTGCGACCCATCGCCGCCAATGTTGATCACGGCATCAATGTTCAAATCGCGGATTTTCTGAACCAATTCATCCGAGCGATCTTCAAATTTTATGGAGCCATCACTTTGTTCAACCGGAAACATCATCGGATGATCCTTGTTCGTCGTTTTCAGAATAGTGCCCCCTTTAACATGTATTCCCGCAGTGCGTTTACTCGTGAGTCGAATTACCTGCTGAGGGTCTTTCAATACCCCATTAAAAGCTTCAATACTGCCAAATATTTCCCATTCTTTTTCTTTTCGTGCGCGCTTTGAGATTCCCCGGATTACTGCATTAAGACCAGGGCAATCACCCCCACCAGTCAGGATCAGAACTTTTTTCGACATGTGTACTTCGTTTTGAGTATTTGTCAATATTATAAAATAAGTTTAGAGTAGGCAAAGATGACATGCATAAGTGCATCAGTAGTGTGATGATTCAGTTTGCGTCCCCCTCGTACCTCGGGCCGGGCTATACGTTTCAAGTCCGGCCACACTCCGTCCAACGCACTTCGGGCTATCCACTTCTATCCCTGGCCGAAATCCCGGATCAATTCAGATTTTTTCAATAATGATACCTTTATAACGGAGTCCGTTTCTGTTCTCGTCCAGGAAGTCATCAGGATGTTTCGCAATAAGAAACATTTTTACAAAACCAATAGGTAAAGTTTCTTATTGAACACCATAAGCCTGTTACGCTTTAGTGTGATGCCGCTGCAGCTCTTCTCAGGCGGTCATTAATAGCTCTGCCTAATCCGATATCAGGGACGAGCTCTGCCAGGATTATATCAACTGGCATCTTATCAAATGCGCGAAGGGCAGCAAAAAGATTCTGCGCAGCCACGTCCAGGTTGCCCGAAGGTGAAAGTATGTATTGATACGGTGCATTAAAGTCTGTTTGAAGGGAAAGTAAGCCGGAACTATCTTTAGAATAATCTTGCAAAAGCGTTTCAATGTTCCCAAGGATTACTTTCTTCCCGGGCGCATAATGACTTTTCAACTGCCCCGGAGATTTTGGGTTGGAAGCCGAATGGGCTTGTATTATAACATTTCCAATAACTGCTTCTATTGCTTCGATGCTTAATCCGCCTGTGCGGTAAACAATTGCACTACTCCCCTCGAAGCCAACAATGGTGGATTCAATACCAACCTCACAACTTCCGCCGTCCAGAATATATTTGATTTTATTTCCGAGCTGATCATTTACGTGTTCGGGTTTTGTCGGACTTACATAGCCAAATGGATTTGCACTGGGTGCAGCCAGGGGAAAATTAAGTGATGCTAACAACTCCTGCGTCACAGCATGCCTGGGGCAACGTATGCCTACCGTATCCAGGCCCGAAGTTACCAGATCAGGAATGATTGATTTTTTTTTAAATACTAATGTTAATGGTCCGGGCCAAAAATGGTCAGCCAGCCGCTGTGCCGTTTCCGGAATGTTTACTACATAATCCCTGGCCCTTTCAATGTCAGGTACGTGCACAATGAGGGGATCGAAGTGTGGTCTGTTCTTGGCGTCAAAGATTTTTGCTACCGCCAGTGCATTCAGTGCGTTTGCTGCCAGACCATAAACCGTTTCTGTAGGAATTGCCACCAATTCACCTTCATCGAGAAGTGATTTTGCCTTCAGAATATCCGTTCCGGTTTTAGCCATGGAATGCAAAACTAAAATTTATTTGTCAGGAAGAGATAAACCTGTAAGTTTCGGGTTAAGAATTATGAACATGAGATATAGCATTTTATTCATTGCCTTGTTTGCAGTTGTTTTGTCTTCTTTTGCGCAAACCGAGGACAAAGCACTGAAGGCTCAACTTCAAAACCTGGTTTCCGGATTTAACGGTGATGCCGGTATTTACGTCCGTCATCTGAAAAGCGGCAAGACTGTAGCAATTAATGCTGACACCATTTTCCCAACCGCCAGCATGGTGAAAGTACCAATCATGCTCGCTATGTTCGATAAAATTGAAAAAGGAGAGATAGCGTATGACACGATGCTTACCTATAGGGATTCATTGTTGTATGCAGGTGAAGATATATTGGGATCATTCAAGAGTGGTGAGAAAATCTCTTTGAGCAAGGTAATGATGTTGATGATCACCACGAGTGATAACACGGCCAGTTTATGGTGTCAGTCTCTTGCCGGAACAGGCGCAGCGATTAACAATTGGCTCGATAAAAATGGATATAAAGCAACACGGGTTAATTCAAGAACACCCAATCGCGAGCCAAACCGGTCGAAATATGGATGGGGCCAAACCACACCCCGCGAAATGGCGAATTTGCTGGTGCAAATCCGTGAGGGTAAGGCGGTAAGTAAACGGGCAAGCGAACGAATGCACAGGAATTTAAATCGCATTTACTGGGATAGCGAAGCCTTGTCACAAATACCACCCTATGTTCAGGCTGCTTCTAAACAGGGAGCTGTAAACCAATCCAGGTCTGAGGTAGTACTGGTTAAAGCTCCTCACGGTGACTATGTATTTTGTGTCATCACAAAGAACCAGAAAGATGAAAGCTGGACGAGCGGCAATGAAGGATATGTGCTGTTACGAAAAGTTTCCAGCATACTTTGGAATTATTTCGAGCGCGATTCTGAATGGAAACCGGCTGCGAAAATAGAGGAGTGGTATTGAGAGATCTTAAAGCTATATTCACAAAATAATTCGGTTATGAGTAACAGAACGCGATCGGTAATTAAAGGTCTGGCTGTAATTTTAGTTTTGCTGGCAGTTGCTATGCAATTGCAATGGGTTATCATTCCAACACTAAGCTATTATAAATTCTGGATTGTGGTGATCGCGTTTGGAATAGTGTTGATCAGTTCACGGTAGAAGACTTACTTTATCTGTCATCCGTATCATCGAGGTATTTTCATTGGTAAGAAATGCTACCTGATCTATCGGCACCCACGCTAACGCATGAGATTCTTTCGTCAGAATTAGTGGCTCGTTTTGATCAGCTTGAACGAGGAAACGAACATCATAATGTAAATGCTCAGGGACTTCGTTACGAGCAGGTATCGTATGGATGTCGATATCAAATATTCCATCGTAAAATAATGCGCGATTTTTAATACCGGTTTCTTCCTTCACTTCCTGCATGGCTACCTCCAGAATGTTTTCATTGCCGTCTGCATGTCCTCCGGGCTGAAGCCACTTATTCAATTTTGCATGGTGTGTTAACAAAACGAAATTTTTTGAATGATCGACTATCCACGCTGATCCGGTAAGATGCCCGGGCAGATGGTATCGCTGAAAGGCATCTTTGTGACGAAGCAACTCCAAAAACTCATTTTTAAAAACTTTTTCTTCGGGAGAGTGTGAATCATACACTTTTAACGCTTCTATCAATTGTACTCGATTCATCACGATTTTTTCCGAAATATAATCTGCATGCTGAATGTTGCTGTTACCAGGTAGCTTGTTTATTAATCAGATTATCTTTCTATTATTGAATAGGACTCTTACGAAAGTATTAATGCATCCACACCAACATTTTGTAAGGGTAAATGCCAAATTTTTCGTCTTTTATAGTGAATTCTTCAACACAAAAAATGATACCATATCACATGAATAGAATTAAATTATTTACAATCGTAGTGCTGAGTTTGTGTGTTAGTCTTTCACATGCACAGGAGAAGTGGGTAAAGCTGTTTAATGGGAAAGACCTCAAAGGATGGAAGCAATTGAACGGAAAGGCTTTATATGAGGTAAAAAATGGAGAGATTATCGGCACCACTGTTTTTAAAGAACCGAATTCTTTCCTGGCGACAGATGTAACCTACGGTGACTTTATACTCGAGCTTGAGTATAAACTCGATGCCGACATGAATTCAGGCATCCAGTTCAGGAGTTTGAGCAAACCCGACTACAAAGATGGTCGTGTTCATGGGTATCAAATGGAGATCGATCCTTCACCCCGCGCGTGGTCAGGAGGGATTTATGATGAAGCCCGGCGCGATTGGTTGTATACACTGGATTATAACCCTGCCGCTAAAAGTGCTTTCAAAAAGGGTGAATGGAATAAAAGCAGAATTGAATGTATCGGCTCCGTTATCCGTATCTGGCTCAACGGGGTGCCCACTGCAAATTTAGTAGATGACCTTACTGCTGAAGGATTTATCGCATTGCAGGTTCATTCAATAGGTAAAGCAGAAGATGCCGGGAAAACCATACGCTGGAGAAATATTCGCATCCAGACCAAGGATCTGAAGCCATCACCTCCTGATGATATTTTTGTGGTCAATTTGATTCCCAATGTGCTTTCTGAGCAGGAAAAAAAGAACGGTCTTACATTACTATGGGATGGTAAGACGGCTGCCGGCTGGCGCGGTGCTTACAAAGACAAGTTTCCGGATAAAGGTTGGGAGATAAAGGACGGTACACTGAGTGTTGTAAAATCAACAGGAGCGGAATCACAGAATGGGGGAGATATCATAAGTGAAAAGCAATTCGGTGCGTTTGATCTGCAATTTGAGTTCAAGCTTACGGAAGGTGCCAACAGTGGTGTGAAGTATTTTGTCACGGCAAATGAAGGTAACAAAGGCTCTGCTATCGGACTCGAATATCAGATTCTGGATGATGAGAAACATCCCGATGCAAAACTAGGGGCGGCAAATAACCGAACGCAGGGTTCACTCTATGATCTTATCCCATCACTGCAGATCAAACGCGGACAACGTCCGATTGGCCAATGGAACTTTGGAAGAATAGTAGTGTATCCTGATAACCGGGTGGAGCATTGGCTGAATGGCTATAAAGTTGTGGAGTATCAGCGGGGCACTCCAATATACAACGTGTTGGTTGCACGCAGCAAGTATGAAAAATGGGAGAACTTTGGGATGGCGGAAAAAGGCCACATTCTTTTACAGGATCACGGTGATAATGTATCCTTTCGGAGTATAAAGATTAAAGAGTTGAAGTAGGAAGTATTGTCATAACACCTGTAGTTCAGGGATCTTTCTAGTGGAGTCCCGGACTATCAGTTTGCTTTTGATCAGACGTTTTTCAGGTTTCAGATCGTGATGACGGATGTGGTTAATCAGGATCTCTGCAGAGGCAGCACCCATCTCGTAGGATGGATGTTCAATACTACTAAGTGAAGGTTCTACGAATCTACACATGTTTTCGTTATTAAACCCAAGCACAGCGATATCCTGCGGAATTCGTAAGCCGCGTTTCTTCAAGATATGCATCATTTCTATTGCAGCATAATCATTGATAGCAAAGATCCCGTCAGGCGGGTGGGGTAGATTAATAAGATAACGGGCATATTCTTCGATTTTATCACTGCTGTAGTGTGAATGAATGATATATGATTCGAGTACCGGGAGGTTATTTTTTCTGAGGGCATCTTTGTATCCTCGTAAACGGTTTCGGCTTGTGTAAAGATGTTGAGGGCCTGCCATAACGGCAATTCTTTTACAGCCCTGAACAATTAAATGCTCTGTGCCTTCAAATGCAATTTCGTAGTTGTCTGTAAATACCTGAGACGCATCAATATCTTCACAGATCCTGTCGAAGAAGACCAATGGAATTCCTTTATCGAACAAAGGTTTGAAATGATCGGATCTGTCGGTTTCCCGGGATATTGAGACGAGCACACCATCCACCCGACTTGATACCATGGAATGCAGGTTATTTTTTTCAGCCATGTAAGACTCGTTCGACTGAGATATCATAACATTCAGTCCGGCCATGTCGGCCACTTTCTGGATGCCACCAACTGCGCGGGCAAAGAATCGGTTTACAGTCTCGGGAATAATCACGCCGATGGTGTTTGTCTTCTGCTGCTTGAGATTGATAGCAAGAGTGTTGGGTTCATAGTTCAACTGATTAGCGAGTTGAATAATTTTCTCTTTTGTCTCAGGATGGATGTCAGAGCGTCCGCTTAGTGCCCGGGAAACGGTTGATTTTGAGATATTGAGAAGTCGGGCAAGGTCTTTAATGGTCACTGATTTTTTGTCCATGGCGTTGAATTAGTTCACTAAATCAAATATAAATATTTTTCGAGACCGTTCCCGGGAACGGGTCCGAAAACATTTCATAAAAACATCATAGTTAGATATGCAAATATTAACCTAAAATGTCTTAAAATTATCGTGTACAAACGATTTCGATATGGCCCAACCTTTACCGATTGTGAATTTTATGGAGTCAGCTTCTCCCCGCAACGATGCCGGGTTCCCGGGAATTCTCGAAAAGAACGAAATAGATGTTGAAGTATTGATTATGAAAGTCATTCAGGAGGATGATTATTCCGCGTTCCAGCTTCTGTTTAAAAAGATGTATTCGCCACTTTGTCAATTCTGCATCAAGTTTGTAAAATCCCCTGAAGTAGCTGAAGAACTTGTCAGTGATGTCTTTTACAGCATTTGGAAAAACAGAGGCCGGCTAATGATTGTATCTTCTCCTAAAGCTTATTTATTCACATCCGTCCGAAATAAGGGATTTGATCATCTTAGGAAAGTAAAAAAAATGATGCACTGCGGCCTTGAAAAGGCATCACATCTGCATACCGATGCAGCCAATAGTCAGGAAATGTTAGTATGCGATGAATTGTCGGCAAAGCTTGACCAAACGATTTCGAGACTTCCCAAACAATGCAAGCTGATTTATGAGCTAAGTCGGGATCAAGGTCTGAAGTATAAAGAGATTGCCACCCTCCTTCAGGTTAGTGTTAAAACAGTAGAGACTCAGATGGGTCGGGCGTTGAAACACCTCCGGACATCCATACCGTTCAGGTAAAGTTCTTATCAGTCAGCAATTAGTTTTCAGGGTAGAGCCTAACATTTTCGTCTTTCTATTAATAGGCAAAAATGAAAGGACTAAGTATGGGAGAATGGTCGCTAATAGCACGCTATCTTAAACAAGAGGCCAGCGAGGGCGATCTTTACCAACTTCATCTCTTGATCGATCGCAAACCGGCGCTCAGGGAGACGCTTGAGATTCTAGGCCGTGAGATTAAAGCTGCCGATAATGGAACCGAATCGTTTGATGCAGACAGGGCCTTGCACAAACTTGATGAAAGATTAAAAAAAGAAAAGCTTATTTAACTCCTGAATCACGCTATAACTGTTGGCCAGATCGCGATTCTTCGATATGATTGTAATCGAAATAATAAAACTTCTTTTGTACACTAAATTTTGTTATGAATAAACTTTTTGATTTGAGCGGGAAAACCGCAGTCGTAACCGGCGGTACAGGTGTACTGGGAAGTTCAATGGCTAAAGGACTTGCAGAGGCCGGCACTAACACCGTTGTAATGGGGCGTAGAAAAGAAGCCGGCGATCAGGTTGTTGATGCTATTCGTGCTAAAGGTCACAAAGCGATCTTTGTTCAGGCGGATGTTTTAAATCCGGAGCAATTGATAAAAGCAAAGGAGAAAATTATTTCTGAATATGGCACGATCGACATTCTTGTAAATTCTGCCGGAGGCAATCTTCCCGGTGCAGTAATTATGCCCGAACAGAATTTCTTTGACCTGAAAATAGAAGAATTCCAGAAGGTTGTAGATCTCAACCTTAAAGGTACGGTCTTACCCACACAGCTATTATGTGATGTGATGGCCAATCAAAAAAGTGGCGTGGTCGTTAACATTGCATCCATGGCATCGTATAGACCCATTACTCGGGTAGTAGGTTATTCAGCGGCCAAAGCTGCGGTTGATAATTTCACACAATGGCTTGCTGTTGAAATGGCAAAAAAATTCGGGGAAGGTATTCGTGTCAACGCGATTGCACCTGGTTTTTTTCTTACAGAACAAAACAGAAACCTGCTAACAAATCCCGATGGTACCTATACGCTTCGAGGAGAATCTGCCATACGTCAAACTCCTTTCGCACGCTTTGGCGTTCCTGAAGAACTTACCGGTACACTGATATGGTTGTGCTCCGACGCTTCGAAATTTGTCACCGGCGTTACCATTCCGGTTGATGGTGGGTTCAATGTTTTTTGTGGAGTGTAAGTGCGGGTTTGATTTAATTAAAAAGAATTGAAAACAGAAAATTCGTTCCCTAATCTTGAACAGACATGGCGCTGGTTTGGTCCTGCTGATCCGGTAAGTTTGTCTGATATCCTGCAGGCAGGAGCAACGGGTGTTGTTACTGCGTTGCATCATATTCCTAATGGTGAAGTTTGGCCTACGGAAGAAATACTGCAACGCAAAATGATGATCGAGGCTGCAGGATTGAGTTGGTCGGTTGTCGAAAGTGTTCCCGTTCATGAAGACATCAAACGCCAACGGCCGGGCTACCAACAGTATATTACCAATTATCAGCAAAGTATTCGAAATCTGGCAGCCTGCAATATCAGCACAGTTTGTTACAACTTTATGCCGGTGCTCGATTGGACACGGACCGATCTGGCTTATGAAGTAGCAGATGGTTCACGGGCTCTTCGGTTTGACGCGATAGAATTTACTGCCTTTGATCTCTTTGTCTTGAAAAGACCGGGTGCTGAAAGGGATTATTCAGAAGATAAAATAAATAAGGCCAAAGCGTACCTTAGCAACGCCAGCGCAGCGGATTTGGCAAAGCTTCAAAAAAATATTCTTGCGGGATTACCAGGTGCTGAAGAAGGCTATACGCTTGAAGAATTTCAGCTCGCCCTGGATGGTTATAAAGATATTGATGATGCTGTGTTAAGGCGCAATCTTTATGCGTTTATAGAAGCGATTGGTCCTGTTGCCGAGCAGGAAGGTGTTAAGCTGGCTATTCATCCCGATGATCCTCCGTTTCCAATTTTCGGATTACCTCGTGTTGTAAGTACAGAAGCAGATGCTCTTCAGTTAATTAACGCGTTTGATTCTTCTGCAAACGGACTTTGTTTTTGCACGGGTTCATTCGGTGTAAGACCAGACAATGATTTAACGGCGATGGTAACGAGGTTAGGACACCGCATAAATTTTGTCCATTTGCGAAATACGACACGCGATGAAGAAGGTAATTTCTACGAGGCAAATCACCTTGAGGGAGATACCGATATGTTTGCTGTAATGAAAGCGCTCATTCTCGAGCAACGCAAGCGAGAAGTATCTATTCCTTTTCGACCTGATCACGGGCATCAGATGTTGGACGACCTCCATAAAAAAACAAATCCCGGATACTCGGCAATTGGCCGTCTCCGCGGGCTGGCAGAACTACGAGGATTAGAGTTAGGCATCGGGTATATGCTTAAATAAGAATTTTAAATTTCAGGTTATGATAAAAACAACCAGAGCTTTTTTAGGAAATGATTTCTTGCTGGAATCAGAAACTGCCATTGAACTTTATGAGCAGCATGCTTCTAAAATGCCTATCATCGATTTTCACAATCATCTCTCTCCAAAAGATATAGCCGAAAACAGAAAGTTTAAAAACCTTACTGAAATCTGGCTTGAAGGCGATCACTATAAGTGGAGAGGCATGCGAACCAACGGTATCCATGAGCGCTTTTGTACAGGAGATGCTACGCCTTTAGAGAAGTTTATGAAATGGGCTGAGACTGTTCCTTATACCATGAGGAATCCTCTATTTCACTGGACGCACCTTGAGCTGAAAAATTATTTCGGCGTTAATGTATTACTGGATGAAACGTCGGCGCGGGAAATTTATGATTCGTGTTCTGCTATGCTGCAGCAGGATGACTTTTCGGTACAAAGCCTCCTTCTGCGAAATAACGTCGAGGTAGTCTGCACCACAGATGATCCAACCGATTCCCTTGAATTCCATAAACAATTCGCAACACAGGAGGTTGGTTTTCGGATGTTCCCAACGTTCCGACCGGATAAGTCGTTTGCAGTGGAAAATCCTGAGCTTTACGGAGCTTATCTTGAAAAACTTTCGGTTGCAGCTTCAACTTCTATTAAAACATTCGATGACTTACTTCAGGCACTTAAGAATCGCATCGATGCTTTTGACAAGTTGGGTTGCAAAGCATCGGATCATGGACTAGAGCAACTTTACTTTAAAGCAGATGCAGAAAAAAAGGCTGGTGCTCTTTTTACGAAGATACTTTCCGGAAAGGCGCTTGAGGGAGATGAAATTGCAACATTTAAAAGTGCAGTGCTTATTAATTTAAGTCGCATGTACCACAGTAAAGGCTGGGTCCAGCAATTCCACCTTGGTGCTTTGCGTAATAACAGTTCGCGTATGCTTCGTGAGCTTGGCCCTGATACCGGTTTTGATTCTATTGGAGAATTTCCTCAAGGTCAGGTAATGTCTCGCTTCTTTGACTACCTCGACAATACCAATCAGCTCACCAAAACAATTGTTTACAATCTCAATCCGGCCGACAACGAATTGTTTGCCACGATGATGGGGAACTTTAACGATGGAACCGTACCGGGCAAAATGCAATTCGGTTCCGGATGGTGGTTCCTCGATCAAAAGAATGGAATGGAGCAACAAATGAACACCCTTTCGAACATGGGTCTGCTTTCCAGATTTGTTGGTATGGTAACGGATTCAAGAAGTTTCCTTTCCTTTCCACGTCACGAGTATTTTCGAAGAATACTCTGTAACTTATTAGGGAAGGATGTCGACCGTGGGGAAATCCCCGATGATCCAAGGGTTGGTAAAATGGTTGAAGCGATCTGCTACGGAAATGCAAAAAACTACTTTGGATTCTAGGTTAGACTTAATTCAGGTTTGATTTAAGAAGCGTCCTTTTGACGCGCTCTTTCATATCATTCAGGTCGATGATTGGCACATCGATCTCCTTTGCAAGCTCATCCCATTTACGGAGGAGGATGCTCGATTCGAAGGTAGAGTCTGCTTCAAAAGCTTCGGCTTCCTGCTGATTCATTTTTCCACCCTGGAATATCAGGGTTTGTTTGCTGGCTTCACTTAGGGCATTGAAGTATTCAGGATACTTATAAGTAAGGTATCGCTTGGCTTGCACATGACTTTCAACCAGTTTTGCGACCCGTTCCGGGAAACCTTTTGCTC
>JBGTEP010000012.1:0-15768 GCA_041747735.1 Chryseolinea sp. | reverse complement strand
TGATGAATTTGCCGAACACTTTGTCAAGTACAATTTTTCCTGAAACTCTATAAAAAAACCAAGCTCAGTGACAAAAAAAAACAGCCCGAAGGCTGCCTTTACTATCGTGTGGCTGACACTTAAAGCGAAGCTACAATTTCTTCGATGTCGCGTTTCAATTTGTTTTTTCTTTCCCATGGAGTATTAGGACCGATTAACTCTTGAAGCGAAATCTTATACAGATCACTGTTGTGGATGCTTACCTTCTTTGAGAAAATCGCAAACTTACCGCAATGTGTTAGGCTAAAGAATTCATCGTCTAGTTTTCCGTTCACGGCAGGGCCAAGGTTTTTTGGGGTGCTCCAGTTCACCCATGAATCGTCCAATCGTGTGGTTACATAAATATCATAACCTCCAAACCCATGATGGCCTTTCGATGCGAAATACATGGTCTTAAGATCGTCTGCCAAATACGGTGAGGATTCTTCAAATTCAGTGTTGATCATGCCACCCATGTTGACAGGCGCGGATGCTTTTTCACCATCCCAAAAACTCACATATAAGTCACGCTCACCTTTGGTATCTAGCCGTTGAACAGAGGATATAATGATCCCACTTTTTAGAGAAACATATGCATTGCCATGATCGGACATATTATAGTCATCTTCAATTTCGATTGGTTTGGGAGCAGACCACTGTCCATTGGATTGAATACTATACGAAAGCCCAGCCCGCATACGGCCTTTTTTCAGGTACTGATTGCCCAATATAATAGTGTCACCGGTCGTGCTTACACTGTTGATGAAATTAGGTCCCAAGTTGTTCAGAAAGCCAGGAAGCCTTGCAGGTTCAGACCATCCATTAGAGTCCTTATCATATTCTGCAAACCAGATATCTTCGTAGTCGGTTTCTCCGCCTGTGTTGTTGGGGTGTAGTGCGCGGCTAAAATAAAGCCGTGTTCCATTTGGGGTGAGGGCGGGCTTAAGTTCAGCATACGGGCCATTTATGAAATTGTTCAACGGGGTGGCACTTGCTTGTTCGTTTACCCCTTCCAATAGTTCAATTTTTCCTCCCGTATTGTTTGCGCCTCGCTGCAGTGATTGGGAGTTTATTATTTGACCAAAGCTGGAATAAATACCAACAAACAAGAATAGCAAAAGCAATAGTACTGCTTCAATTTCCGGTATTCTAACTGGTGCTTTCATATCTTTTGTTTTTTAGATTAATGATAGGACAAAGGTGGAAGTCTCTGATCTCTAATCCTTCAGGGGATTGACCATTTGTAAAAAATCAGGAAAACACGATATTCTAATATATTTTCACATCAATCCTTGTTTTCAGCGCTTATGGATGCATTTTTAGTAAGGGTTTACCCTGATGTGGGGTTTGATAATCCCACGACATAGTACGCTCATGATCTATTAAGCTGGAAAAATTTTATGGTTAAGTAGGAAACCAGTAGGCATAACGTTCCTGCAATTATTTACTGACAATTCATGATAATTTATTATCTTAGTCATTGCCTTCTATCGATATAAGTCTATTCTGTAGCAGGACTTTTCAGCAGCGCTGAATAATTGTGTTTTATCGTGTTTATTGACTCACCCATGTGAGGAGGCAAAAGTTGTTTTAAATCTATTTTCTTATGAGAAAATCAGGTGTTGTCGGAATTGCTGTTTTTAGCTGCCTATTGCTGCTCACGCAGTATATGTCGTACCAACGCTATATGATCCGTAAAGAGGCGGAAGAACAATATGTTTTAAGAGAACTTCAGGTTATAAAAGATCGTCTGAATACCGCAATTGGCCATAGCCTTTCCGCAGTAAAAACCCTTGCCTTTATTGTCTCTGAGTATGGTGTGCCGGCACAATTTGATAGTGTGGCACAAAACATTTTACAGTCCTCCCCTATAATTGATGCCTTGCAACTCACCGAAAATGGCGTGATTACACACACCTATCCGATCGAGGGCAACGAGGCGGCCATGGGATTGGATATTCTAAAAGACAGTGTTAGAAGCCATGAAGCATACCGCGCCATTGAAGAAAAAACTCTTTTTTTTGCTGGTCCTTTCGAGTTAAAGCAGGGCGGTATGGGCGTTGTCGGAAGGTATCCGATTTTCGAAGGGAATGAATTTCAAGGCTTTGCAGCAGTGATCATCAGACTAAATACACTGCTAAAAGCAATTGGCATTGACACCACACAACAAAGCGCGTTTACTTATCAACTATCAAAGACTAATACCGCCACGCAAAAGGAAGAATATTTTTTATCTCAATCTTTTGATGAAAATCGTGGGGTGTTTGGCAGCATAGATGTACCTTCCGGGGATTGGAAAGTGATGGTAATGGCGAATAGCCATCAGCGGCTTTTTTTTAATATCACATTTTCTATCGTGGGCTTGCTCTTCTCTTTGACGGGGGGTGTGTTTGCTTGGTATTTAGTGCGGCAGCCAGAGAAACTGAGGCAGTTAGTAGACAAAAAAACAGCGCTGGTAATTGATTCTCAAACTCAATTTAGAACAACGCTTGAACGCGTCAGTGATGGTTTTGTCTCCTACGACCGCGAATGGCGCTATCGTTATATCAATGCGACAGCAGAAGATGTACTCGAAATAAACGCAAATAAATTGATCGGGAAAAATATCTGGGAAGAGTTTCCGGCACTGGTTCGGCAACCCATCTATGATGCATACCATAAAGCACTTGCAGATCAACATTATGTATGTGTTGAAACATATTTGCCCAACCGGAAGAAATGGTTTAAGAATCACCTCTACCCCTCTACCGATGGATTATCGGTGTTCTTTCGGGATATTACCCAACAAAAAAAGGCAGAGGAAGAAATCTTACGTGTTAACAAAGAAAAGGAAGCTGTTTTACAACGTATCAGCGACAAGGTTTTTTCAGTGGATACAGAATGGCGTTATACGTATTTAAATGATGCGGCATTTAAAGAACATCCTGGCCGCCAGAATATACTTGGAAAAGTAATCTGGGATGTACACCCGGAGCTGCATGGAACTATTTTTGCCGATAAATATCGAGAGGCTTTCACAAAAAGGAAAACAGTGACTTTTGAAAGTTTTTTTGCACCACTGGAAAAATGGTTTGCCGTAAAATGCTATCCGTCAGTCGATGGACTCACTGTTTTTTATCAGGATATTACCGAGATAAAAGAAAAGGATAAACTAATTGAAAGTAACGAGGCTCGCCTGATCGAAGCACAAGTGGTAGCTAATGTGGGTAGTTGGGAAACAGATTTGGCAACCATGGAGGTAATTTGGTCGCGGCAGACCTATTCCATTTTTGAGTTGGATCCAGCCACCTTTAAGCCTACGCACACTACCTTTTTAGATTTTGTTCACCCACACGATCGTGATAAAGTAGATCAGGCATTTGCTGAATCCTTTCAGCATGATTGCAAATGTGTGGTTGAACATCGGATCATTACAGAGAGCGGCCAGGTAAAATGGGTGGAGGAACGCTGGAGAGTCTTCCGAAATGAGCAGCATGAACCGTATCGGGCAGCCGGGACTTGTCAGGATATAACGGAACGAAAAGTAGCGGAAATTGAAAAAGCCATTATGATTAACAATACGGAAGAATCATTTATCCTCGTGGATAGTGATCTTACTATAGTTTCTTTTAACAATCAGTTCTATACCTTAAATGAAAAGTACCTGGGCATCAAGGTGCAAAAGGGCAAACCTATTCTGGATTATGCAAAGCCAGAGAGAAGAGAAATCGTTAAAGCTATCTATAGAAATGTATTGGCTGGAAAAACAGAAGAGTCAGAACTTAATTTCCCACTAGGTGATGGTACTACAAGGATATTCTACCTAAAATATAAGCCCGCACGGAATGAGACGAATGAAGTTATAGGTGTGTTTGTAACGATCCGGGACATTACCGAGCGCAAGAAGGCAGAAGTGCTTATCCAAACAGAAAAATTTTTCTCAGACTCCCTCATTAATAGCCTGCCGGGTATATTTTATCTATATGATGAAAAAGGACTTTTTTCCAGGTGGAACAAAAACTTTGAAGATATATCCGGTTACAGTGCAGAAGAAATCAAGAATATGCACCCGCTTGATTTTTATGATGAAGATGAAAAACTACTGATGAAAAAGGGGATCGATTCTGTTTTTACACACGGTAGGGACGAAGTCACGGCTCATTTTTACACGAAGGATAAAAAGAAAAAACCCTATTATTTCAGTGGTCACAAAATAGTAATTAATGAAAACAGCTACCTGATTGGGGTTGGGATTGATATTACCCAACGCATCCAGGCAGAGAAAGAACTGCTGCTCTATACGGAAGAAATAAAACGACTTACTGCACACTTAGAGCAAGTGCGCGAAGATGAACGAACACGCATTGCGCGCGAGGTACATGATGAACTGGGGCAGCAACTCACAGGCTTAAAAATGGATGCCTCGTGGTTATCAAGAAGAATTAGTGCAGACCAAACAACGCTGCATGAAAAATTATCGGAAATGACTTTACTCATGGATCACACCATTAAAACCATTAGAAAAATTTCAAGTGATTTACGACCGGGGATTCTCGATGATCTTGGCCTGGTGGCTGCCCTTGAGTGGCAGAGTGCTGAGTTTGAAAAGCAATATGAAATAAAGTGTGATTTTAATTCAGAAGTAGGAGATGTAGAGACAGAAAGGTCACTCGCAACAACCGTTTTTAGGATCTATCAGGAGGCATTGACCAATGTATTGCGCCATGCACAAGCCACTCATGTGGAATCAATCTTTAAGCAAACCGATACGCACATGATCTTAACGGTGCAAGACAATGGACAAGGGTTTAATGAATGCCAAATCAAGAATAAGCCTACTTTGGGCTTAATTGGCATGCGGGAAAGGGCGTTGATGGTAGGCGCTAAATTGAACATAGAGAGTAAAAATGGAAAGGGAACAATTGTTTCATTACAAGTTCCCCTGAACTTGTTAGCCTCAAAAATAATATGAACATCCTCATTGCAGACGACCACGCCATTGTGCGTAAGGGATTGGTACAACTTCTCAAAGAGGAGTTCCCTACAGCAAAAATCATAGAGGTAACAAACAGTATTGAAGCACTGAATCAAGTAGCTGTTCAAACATGGGATATTATTTTATTGGACATTTCGATGCCTGGCCGGAATGGAGTTGAAACATTGAAGCAAATTCGGGTCACCAATAGTAAGACTCCTGTGTTGATGTTGAGTGCACATTCTGAGGATCAGTATGCTGTGCGGGTGCTGAAAGCCGGTGCCTCCGGTTTTTTAAATAAAGATGCTGCTCCTGAAAAGTTACTGGAGGCCGTCCATAAAGTTTTATCAGGAAGAAAATTCATCACACCTTCGCTTGCAGAAAAGTTGGCTGAAACCATGGGCGATCATGGTAAACAAACGGCACAGGAGCTTCTCTCTGATCGGGAAATGCAAGTTCTGCAACTTATAGGCGCGGGAAAAACCGTTTCAGAAATTGCTGAGCAAATATCACTTAGTGTGAATACAATCAGTACGTACCGCGCACGGCTTTTAGAAAAATTGTCACTCAAAAACAATGCGGAGCTTATCCGTTATGCAATCGATCATGAATTGGTGTAGATCCCGTTTTGGTCATGATCGATTTAAGATTTTTGATTATCCAATTTTATACTAAGCGTATTGCTTCAATTCTTGCTCTAACGGGGTTGTAGTACAAACCATTACAGTGTTTTCACTATTCATCCTAGTGCATGCTGCACTACAAGTCCCCATTTTTGTATCATCATTAGAACATTACTCAGCGCATTCTCTGCCGATTTATAAGATTCCTCCTCTCAAGATTAACTTTTTGAAGAGGGCCACTTGTACTCAGCTTAACCCATAAACATGCATGGAAATTTTACATAATTTTTTTTTAAGAAAGCTTAACGTAAAGAAAACCTTCTTCACAATGCTCATGTGTTGCGTAAGCCTTTTATGCGTTGGTCAAAACATCGGTATAAACGCCACCGGAGCAACACCTGACACCAAGGCTATGCTCGACATTACCTCGACTACAAGTGGCTTACTGATCCCGCGCATGACCACCGCGCAGCGTGATGCTATCGCATCACCACCAAATGGTTTACAGATCTATAATATCACCACCAATACGCTGGATGTTTATCGGAGCACGCAATGGGAATCTGCTGCTTCGCTGAGTGCGGCATCGAACCTGGTTTACGTGTATTCGCTTGCCGATTTACCACCACCTTCCGGTAGCGCCATTACCCTTAACGCAACCAAGATGTATGTCTTTTCAGGCATTGTAAATATCTCACCCAACTACCTCAACCTAAATGGAGCCGGCCTGCGCGGCACCGATCCTGGTAAGGACGGTGTGATGTCTACCGTGAGTGGAGGCGTTTTACGCAGTACAGGTGTATCGGTGTTTATTGAAAACCTGGCAGTAATACCAGCCAGTGGAGGTTCCAAGGCGTATGATTTTGCAGATGCTACCGGCACTTTTTTCTGTAATCTGTTTTCAGGTTGTTCGGTAATCGATGCGGTAACACCCAGTTTGGGAGCAGGACAAATAAGTGGGTTCAAAGCCATTACCATCAATAAAAATTATTGGAATTGCAAAGATGGAGTTAAAATCACAGGCAATGTGAGCAAGTTTAGTTCATCTTTCAATTTCATTACGGGCATCAGTGCTGGCTCCGGCATTGAATTTCTGGCCGGGCTTACGATCAGTGATATCGATCTGGCCAACAATTATTTTATTTATACTGGCCAAACGGGTGTAAAAGTAAATGCGGGTGCAACGATTGATCGCGGACGAATGACAACCAATATGTTTCGCGGTGTTACAACGCGTATAACAGGCTTTGACTCGTATACGCCTGCATGGGAAATGCGACAAAATACGAACATTCCTAACTCAAGAGCCTTCAGTTCATTATATATGACCAATAATGCAACTGCTACATCACTTACTACACTGAACACGTTTTATAAAATAGCGGGGACAACTACAGCCATTAGCCAGCAACGTTTCACGACAACCACGAACAGGTTTACCTATACAGGCAAAGATATCATCACCAGCAAAATATTAGTGACCATAGGTGCAAAGGCGCCAGGTAACAACACCGATTTTTCTATTGCCATTGCTAAAAACGGAACCGTAATATCATTACCCAATGGAAGTATGGCGGCAGCTGCCAATAATGAAAGCTTTCAAATAACACTTTCTACCGAGGTGGACTTAACGACCAATGACTATATCGAAGTCTTCATACGAAAAAATAATACCAATACGAATAATATTACGGTTGAAGAATTACAGTTTAGGGTTACGGACTGATCGCTATGAAGAAAATAGGTTTTTATCTATGCGTTATGTTAGGTTGTTGTTATTTCAACAACGGCTATAGCCAGACAAGGGTAATGCTCAATGGTGCCTCCATTGTTATTGCCCAAGGGGCATACCTTGTCATTGATAATCCAGCCAGCAATGCCATCACACGCACCACGGGGTACATCGTTAGCGAAGGTCAAGACAATCGAATCAAGTGGAATATCGCTACTACTACCGGCACGTATCTTGTTCCGTGGGGTTACAGCGCTACGTACATTCCCATCACGTTTACCAAAACGGCTGGTACCGGCAGTGGTAATTTTCTTTTCTCGACTTATCATACAGGCTGGGAGAACAGTGCGGAGTTACCTACCGGTGTTGCCAATATGAATGGTGCTTCGGGCACGGATAATTCAGCTTTTGCCGCAGACCGGTTTTGGCAAATCAATGCACAAAATTATACTACCAAGCCAGCACTCTCATCCCTTATATTTACCTATCTCGATGTGGAGCACGCAGTAACAGGTAATACCATCAACGAGAACAGCATAAGAGCAAATCGCTTTAATAGCAATCTTTCGAGTTGGACAGATAACATCCTTGAAAGCACGCTAAACACAACAGGCAATACGGTTACTGTTACATCAGTAGATGCGACCAACCTACATGCCTGGTGGATTGTGGGTATGCTCGGTGCTAATCTTTATTGGGTGGCACCATCTAATTCTACTTCAAACCTTTCCGCCAACTGGTCACTGAATCCAGGAGGTATGGGCAATGCGGGTGTTCCGAGCTTAGTAGATGCGCTGATCTTTGACGGCAATAGCACCGCCAACAGTACCATTGATACCGACTTAACAGTTGCTAATTTGGTTGTTGATACGGGTTATTCTGGTATTATCACCCAAGGTGCAAGTAAAATAACAGTGACCAACACTGCCACTTTTTCAGGGGGAATATTTTTAGGTGGAACCGCTGATATTGTTGTGGACGAAGAATTCACACTTTCAGGAACTGACTTCACATCAACGGCTGCTACGCTAGAACTTAAAGGAGATTTGATCGCAAATGGTGGCAGCTTTGCGCACAATAATGGGACTGTGCAATTTTCTGGAGCTGTTACGCAAAACATCAGTGGATCAGTAGAGAACACGTTTAACCATATTACTGTAACAAACAACACAGCCAATCCTGGCGTGCAAATAGAAAGTAACCAAAACCTGACGGGTGTGCTAACCCTGGTTGATAATTCTATTGTGGATGCGGATGGAAGCAATAACACCGCAGTGTTTACATTGATTTCAGTCGGTGACGAACCCACCAACGATGCAGCTATTGGCATACTACCATCAGGAGCACAAGTTACGGGTAACGTTACGGTGCAACGGTTTATGACGCGTCAGGGTGGGACGGATCAACGAATATATCGTTACATTTCTTCTCCTGTGCAACAAGGAACTATAGCCGATATGCAAAATGAAATTCCGGTTACGGGGTCATTCACCGGTACCAGTGCTTGTTCCGGGTGTTCAACCAGTCCATCATTATTCTATTATGATGAAACTGTAATAACGGATACCAACGGAAGCGGTACGATAGATTTAAATGATGGGTACATCGAATTTCCAGACGCGACAAATTCAGAATACTTTGCTCCCGGATTAGGGTATGCACTTTTCACACGCGGTAATATACTTCCTTCTACCCTGTGGGATTTGAGCGGAGTTATCAATGCCGGTAACATTGTCGCGGCTACGTTGCCTGTCGCGTACACATCATCCGGTTCTATTTTAAATGATGGTTGGAACCTGGTCGGAAATCCTTTTCCTTCTACCATCGATTGGAATGCATCGAATGGATGGACAAAGAACAATGTGGATGGCGCCATTTATATAACCGATAATGGAAGTGCTACAGCCTTACAATATGCTACATGGAACGGTACGACTGGGGTAAACGGAGGATCACAATACATTGCAACAGGCCAGGCCTTTTGGGTGAAGGCGAATGGTTCTGGAACACCGGTATTACAAGCAGATGAGAATGTAAAGACCCCCGGAACACAGACTATTTTCTTCCGTGAAGGTGCACCTGAAAATCTTTTACGGATTGCGTTGGTGCAAGGAAATGTACGTGATGAAACTGTGATTCATTTTAGAGACGATGCCACATCAGTTTTTGATTCACATGCCGATGCGGTTAAACTTGCTAATGGAACTTTCAATCTCTCCTCTGTGATACCCGATGGAATGAAACTGGCGATTAACTCTCTCGCTTCGCTTGCTTGTAGTGAAGAGGTTAACTTAGTAGTTGAAAATGTATCACCTGGCACTTACCACCTTGCGTTTTCAGAACTAAATTCTTTTCAAGAAGGTGTAACGGTTCAGCTGATAGATAAATTTTTGAGTCAGACCATCCCGGTTGAGAATGAAAGCAACTATTTGTTTACGGTCTCTGGCGATGCGGCTACGTTTGGGGCTGAACGATTTGCATTGATCATTCTTGACCCCCCAACACCAATAGATATTCAGATAAAAGATAATACGCTCATAGTTCCTTTTACAGAAGGAATTCAATGGTACTTTAATGATATGCCCATACCTGGAGCCACGCTTCCAAGTATTAAGCCTGAAACATCCGGTACTTATAGTGTTGTAGTAAACTTTAGCGGTTGTACTCTCGAAGGATCTGCTGAATTTTTAGTGACCGCTATTGAAGAGGCCATGGCGGGTTACCCTAACGTCTACCCCAACCCAGTAACAAATGAAGTATTCATTGATGCTGGAAAAAATAAAATCCTGTCAATCATTTTACTAAACTCCCTCGGGAATCATGTGGGACAAGTTCCGATAAATCAGACCGATACAGAAGCGTTACTAAAGTTCAATATGGAAAGCCATGCTGCGGGCATGTATTTTCTAATGATACATACTAAGGGAAATACTTTTATAAGGAAAATAGTAAAAGAATAGAACCGTACCGGTTTAACACGTTAGTACAGTAAACACAAGGTGAATACCAGTTTTAATGTTCGCTATACTGTAGAGGATCGGAACACTGGATATCCCCCCCGAAACATCTTAGAAAATTGCGCGTGTGGAGTTTTTCATTAGCTAAAAACAGCGTGTAGTACAAACTACCACAATGCTTTCCTAATTAGTCCTAGTCGATGCCAGTTGGAAACAAGCGAATTTTGTACTGTAATGCTTCATATGACAGCCCAGCATACTAATTTAAAAGTAGTAACCGTAGACGATTCTCCGATCATCGCAGACCGTTTACAAACTATCCTTGCGCAGATTGAACCCGTATTTTTCGCTGGCAACGCCACCAACATTGCTACTGCGCTTGCGCTGATCGATCGGGAACAACCTCAGGTAGTTATTCTCGATATCAATTTGGAAGCCGATATGCCCAAGCGCAATGGCATTGATTTGTTAATAATTCTTCGCGAAAAATTTATTGATATGAAGATCATTATGCTCACGAACCTAACCGACTTACAATATCGCAATACCTGCCTCTTTTTAGGTGCGAATTACTTTTTAGATAAATCAAATGAGTTTGAAAAAATCTCGGAGATCGTAAGTGGGTTTACTACACAGGCTGTCAGTTAATTTAATATAGTGATGAGCAATAAAAAATATTTTTCAGTAGGGATATTAAGTTGGATAAGTTTTGCCATTATCATAAGCACAGGAACACTTGAGTTAGTAAGTCCTGCGGGAGTGGTTCTTTCCTGGGGATACATCATAGGAGTCCTCGTGGCGCTCATGTCAGAGAGTAAACGCCACACGATCATCTCTGCGTTATTGTCCTTAGGTTTTTTGACTTTATACTTTTTCCGTATCGAAGATGAGGCAGCACTCCGCACCATTTTAATCACAAGATTGTATTCGGTGGTGGGTCTAGGCTTCATGGGCTACTTTCTCATTCGTTACATCAAGCGCGAGATGAAAGCAGCAAATGAGAAAACACTAATGGCGGGCATCTTCTCGCATGGCACGCAGGGAATTATCTTAACCAAAGATACAGGAGAGATTGTGATGGTAAATCCATTTGCTGAACTACTGTTTGGTTATGAGCCACACACGTTAACAGGACGCTACAGCAATGAATTAATCCAACAAACTGCGCTCATTGAACCGATCACGAGTGCGTTGTCGGGGCTTTCGAAAAAACTGAGTGCCTTTCGCAAGGATGGATCTGAATTTCCTGTAGAAATGACGACCAACCAATATCTATCCGGTGGTGAACGCTACAGCGTACATTTCATTGCCGATATTACTGAGCGCCTTGCTGATGAGCAAAAACTTTTAATGCAAAAGCGGGAGTTGGAAATCGTAAACCAGCAATTAGAATCTTTTTCTTATTCTGTTTCGCACGATCTTCGGTCTCCCTTGCGCGCAGTGGGTGGTTATGCTCAAATGCTGGAAGAAGATTATAGTGCCAGCCTGGATCAGGAAGCAAATCGCTTACTTCGAAATATTCAGAGCAATGCCAAGCGCATGGGCATGCTAATTGATGACCTGCTTACTTTTTCCCGCTTGGGTAGAAAAGAGGTGCACAAGAGTATAATCAATCTGAACCAGGTGGCTCAGGCTGCACTGTCAGAAATTTCTGAATCGGTTAATCATCACGCTCAGGTTACTATCGAACCACTACCAATGGCAATGGCGGACCATTCACTGATGATACATGTATTCACTAATTTATTATCCAATGCCATTAAGTATTCGTCCAAACGCGAAAAACCAATAGTTCAAATCAGCTGTGTGGAAGAAGCGAATGACCTTATATTTTGTGTACGCGACAATGGTGTGGGCTTCGACATGAAGTATGTAAACAAATTGTTTGGAGTTTTTCAACGCCTGCACCTCGATAGCGAATTTGAAGGCACAGGCGTGGGGTTGGCCATGACCTATCGAATCATTCAAAAGCATGGCGGCACCATGTGGGCAGAAGCAATAAAAGACGAGGGTGCCGCATTTTATTTCAGGTTGCCCATTGAGTTGGAAGAGAGAAATACCAAACAGCAACATGCCGCCACAGTTCCTATAGTAGAAAGTACACGATTTCTGGGTGAAACAAATTTAGGAGCCGCTTAAAAAAACAAATTATGAAAGAATCAATCATTGAGATTTTACTTATTGAAGACAACGAGCACGATGCAGAAATGACCATCCGTGCATTAAAGAAAAGTAGAATTACCAATGGGGTAGTTCATTTGAAGGATGGCGTTCAGGCATTGGACTTTCTGTTCGGCACCGGTGCTTTTGCTGACCGCGATATAAGTGAAAAGCCAAAAGTTATTTTATTGGACCTGAAGATGCCAAAAGTTGATGGCATCGAAGTATTAGAAAAAATAAAATCAAGTGAGTTAACCAAAAAAATACCCGTAGTGGTTCTTACCTCATCAAAAGAAAACCCGGATATAGAGAAATGTTATGCGCTAGGCGCGAATAGTTACATCGTAAAGCCGGTGGATTTTACTGGATTTATGGAAGCAATTTCCAATTCAGGCATGTATTGGGTCATGTTGAATCAACCTCCCGTTTAAAATTATCCCTCTTATGACCACCAGCCATACCAAAATAAAAATACTCCACCTGGAAGATCTACCTTCTGATGCAGACCTGGTTGCGCGCATGTTATTGAAAGCAACGTTTGAATTTGAGTTAAAACTTGTCTCTAACCGTGCGCAATACACCGAAGCATTGGAATCGTTTAAGCCTCAGCTAATCCTGAGCGATCACAACCTGCCTGCTTTTAATTCAATAGAAGCCCTGGAGGTGTTGCAGAAATCGAACCTTAAAGTTCCATTCGTTTTAGTTACCGGGGCCGTATCGGAAGAGTTTGCGGTAGCGGCTATGCGTGCTGGGGCGGATGATTACATATTAAAGGACCGTTTGCAGCGATTGCCGGTTGCGATACACAACGTACTTGAAAAGTACAGACTGGAAAGGGAGAGAAAGAAGTCTGAAACGCTGATACGAAACATTGATGCAAATTCGCTGGACATGATTTGTAGCGTGAGTGAAGACGGTTACTTCCTCCACGTAAGTGCGGCCAGCGAAGCTATTTTAGGATATACGCCCGCAGAACTAATTGGGAAAAAACCTTTTGATTTTGTGTATGCGGAAGACAAACAAAAGACAATCGATTCGGCTAATTACGTCATGGCCGGCAATTTGCTCAACAACTTTCAAAATCGCTATGTGCGCAAAGATGGTTCGTTAGTTACACTTTCCTGGTCAACTCGCTGGGATGAGCACGATCGTGTCCGTTATGGAGTGGCGCGCGATGTAACTGAAAAAAATATTACAGATGAGAAGATAAAGCAGGCAGAAACATTGCTACGCAATATTGATGCAAACTCGGCCGACATGATTTGCAGCATCAGCGAGGATGGACTGTTCATTCACGTAAGTGCCGCGTGTGAAAGAATTTTGGGATATACTGCTGCCGAACTCATTGGTAAACGCCTGCTCGACTTTGTGTATTCAAAAGATCAGGCAAAAACACAGGAGGCCGCCCTCCGCGTGATGAATGGCAACCCAGTAAGCAGTTTTGAAAACTCCTGCGTACGGAAAGATGGCTCACGCGTACCACTCTTGTGGTCGGTTCGCTGGGATGCCAACGATCGGATTTGGTATGGTGTGGCGCGTGATGCCACTGAAAAAAACCAAAGTTTGAAGATAATTACCGACTATAAACGTACTCTGGATGCATCATCGATTGTTGCTATTACCGATCAGAGTGGGATAATTAACTATGTAAATGATAGCTTCTGCACCATCTCAAAATACAGCAAAGAGGAACTGATCGGCCAGGATCATCGCATTATTAGCTCGGGGTACCATTCGAAGGAATTTATCCGCAATCTGTGGGTAACCATTGCCAATGGTAAAATTTGGAAGGGCGATTTAAAGAATAGGGCGAAGGATGGAACTACATACTGGGTGGGTACTACCATTATCCCATTTTTGAATGATGAAGGTAAGCCGTTCCAATACTTTAGCATTCGCACCGATATTACTGAACAAAAGGAAATAGAAGAAGAGAATAAAAAACTTGCTACTGTTGCCAGCCTTACGGTGAATGCCGTGATCGTAACGGATGCAGAAGGTAGAATTTCATGGGTGAACAAAGGATTCGAGCGGATTACTGAATATTCCTTTGAAGATGTACTGGGTAAAAAGCCGGGAGATTTTTTGCAAGGGAATGCAACAAATCCGATCACCGTAACGCACATGGGGGATTGCATTCGCGAAGGAAAAGGGTTTGGAGTGGAAGTAATTAACTATAGCAAATCGGGTCGTCAGTATTGGCTCGATATCGAAGTGGTGCCGCTGCGTGATGACCGTTATAGGCTCACTGGGTTTATGGCCATCGAGCAAGACATTACGGATCGGAAAAGAACGGAAGGAGAAGCCCTGTCACTTATAAAAAATCTTCAAAAACGGAATAGCGATCTACAGCAATTCTCGTACATCGTATCGCACAATCTCAGGGCTCCCATTGCAAAAATAATGGGCTTAGCCAGCATCATACAATCTGAAAACGAAGAGAACAATTCACTGATTGATAAAATTTCGCAAGAATCAGCTAATCTGGATGAGGTGGTAAAAGATATTAACCTGATTGTATCAGCGCGAAAAACTGATAAGGAAAAATTTGAGTACGTTCTCTTCACAAAGGAAGTGAATAACGTTATGCAAATACTAGAAACTGAAATAGAAGAAAGCGAAGCTACCATCACCTATTACTTTTCTGAAATTGAAAGTGCTTTTACTATAAAAAGCTATCTCCACAGCATACTCTACAATTTGATTTCAAACGCCATCAAATATCGAAGACCTGGAGTGGCACCACATATTGAAATAAAAAGCTCTCAGGATGACAAATTCATTTGCCTGTTCGTGCAAGATAACGGAGAGGGTATTGATCTCGCCAAAAACGGAAGCAAAATTTTTGGCCTGTATAAACGATTTCATAAAGGAAGCGTGCCCGGAAAAGGAATTGGGCTGAGCTTAGTAAAAACCCATGCCGAGTCGCTCGGTGGTCGTGTAGAAATAGAAAGTGAACTGGCTATCGGAACCACGTTCCGGGTCTATATCCCAAAACATCATGATGAAAAAATTTAAGCGCATCGCACTAATCGATGATGATCCGATCATCAATTTGATAAACACAAAGATTATTACCAAAAGCACAGACTTTCAGGTGATCGCGTATACAAATGCCCAGAAGGCCGTTGAACAATTCGACACGTGGTTGAATTCCGAACCCGATCAACTCCCGGATGTAATTTTTCTGGACATCAATATGCCCGTAATGGATGGTTGGGAATTCTTAGAAGCCTTTCAGAAAACAGCAACTGCTGCGGTGAAAAAATGCAAAGTGTTTATGCTTACCTCATCGATCAGTCCGTATGACATAGAGAAATCCAA
>JBGTEP010000011.1:0-22411 GCA_041747735.1 Chryseolinea sp. | reverse complement strand
CAAACCTGCCGCGTGTGAAAGAGTTTGTATCTCATCGGGAAAGTGACCTCTGAGCGTGGAGTCGCTTCGGCTGACCAACAAAAAATGTCGACCAGTTTTTTTAGATGCTTCCTTGAGATTTGTGCCGATAACGCTGACCCGTTCAAGCGCAAGCTGTAGCGGCAAGCTCCGGGTGTTTGCCAGAACAAAAAACACCGGTGTTTTTTTTCTAAATTCAGCATCAAACGATTCGACGGACCAGTGGCCAAGGACCGGTACGTTTTGAACGGTTTGAGTGCCAGTCGGATCATCGTCAACGATAACCAACGTAGCCTCTAGCTGTAAAAACTGCTGTGCCAGCTTTTTCGCGAGCGGTCTGTTATGTTGTTCAATTATCAAGTGATTAAAATTATGGTCAGGGTATTTTAGCCAGGACACGCGCCGGAGCACCGTCGCCATTTTTGAGTTTGAGGGGAAAGATCATTAATTCCACTTTGTCGACAGGTATAAGGTCTACATTGCAAATACCCTCAACAATAATAATTTGACCAGAAAAAAGTAGTTGATGTATTGTGGTTACTTCTTTAATGTTATTCACGTCCGCTACTGATGGTGGCTCTACAGCGAGAATGTTGGTTTTCATTTGGACCAACCAGCGGGCCAGGTTTTCGCTTATTCGGGGAAGCTTGTTTCGATATATGTCTGGGTTACCGATGTATTTGCTCCATCCTGTTCGCAAAATAAGGCTGTCACCAGTTTTAAACTCACCAGCGAGACTCCCTAAGTCTTCTGGCTCGATTAACGCACTTGGCGACACATGCGAAAGATCACATACCCAGGCCTCTGAGATTAATCTTTCAAATGGAAGCTGATCTACAAAGGGGCCGGGCATACCAAAATGAACAGGGGCATCAACGTGGGTACCACTATGGGAGTATAATGTCACATCGTTTGCATTCCATCCATCTTTATCCAGCCACTTCGACTGGTTAATCTGGACGCCTGGCATAATCGACGAAATGGTTTGAGTCAGGTCAATGTAGGTCATACACTAACTTGAAGCGCTTCAATAACAGCATCAGAAAAATCTGAAGTGCTAGCCGTTCCGCCGAGATCCTTTGTTCGTAAGCCAGAAAGGAAAACTGATTCTATTGCTTCAACCACTTGGTTAGCGGCCTCCTTTTCTCCGAGGTGATCAAGCATGATGGCACCCGACCAAATTGTACCTACAGGGTTTGCAATTCCCTTTCCGGCGATGTCTGGTGCCGAACCGTGAATGGGTTCAAACATTGATGGATAAGTTCGCTCGGGATTGATGTTGCCACTGCCGCCTAAGCCAAGGCTGCCCATAATGCCACCGCCTAAGTCACTTAAAATATCACCAAAAAGGTTCGTTGTCAAAATAACATCGAAATATTCCGGATGTAAAATAAAATTTGCGCTTGCATTATCAATGTACATTTTCTCTAATTTTACATCAGGATATTCTTTCGACACTTCCTCAATAATACTATCCCAATACTTTAAACTATAGATAAGCGTATTTGATTTTGTAACATTAGTGACTTTTTTCCGGCGCGCTTGAGCAAGGCGAAAAGAATAATGCGCAATGCGTTCTATACCTTTTCGGGAAAAAATACTTGTGTCGGTAGCAAAACCTTCCTGAGTTTCTGGCCTGAACAAAGATCCTGACTGGACAAATTCACCTTCATTGTTCTCTCGGATCACGACGAAATCAATATCGTCCGAGGTCTTATTTCGCAG
Organism: Chryseolinea sp.; assembly: GCA_041747735.1. Classification (GTDB taxonomy): domain Bacteria; phylum Bacteroidota; class Bacteroidia; order Cytophagales; family Cyclobacteriaceae; genus Chryseolinea. The sequence goes on along the minus strand of JBGTEP010000011.1, from coordinate 20,668 downwards.
AGGGCTTTGTAAACCTTTAAACAATTTGACAGGTCTGTAATTAACATATTGTTGAAATGCTGTACGCACTTTAAATGTATATAGCTTCGCTGGCAATGTGTCATCTACAGAAGGGAGGCCAACGGCACCAAAAAAAACAGCATCATATTTTTTAAGAGTCTCTAAGCCATCCTGTGGCATAAAAGCACCCTCTTTTACATACCTTCCGGCCCCCCAATCAAACAGGTTAGTAGTTAGCCTAAAATCAAATCGGTCTTCTAATGCCTTTAACACTTTCATGGCAGCAGGAATAATTTCATGACCGATGCCGTCACCTGGTACTACGGCAATCTGATAGTTTTTCATAGTTTGTTAGTTTGAATTGTCGTAAGAAATTTTTGGTAGTGGTTGTATAATGGTATTGCTTGTTTAAAGACTAAGCGCAGTCATATCATCAGATATCTGAAGGCGTGAAGGTACTGTCTTTGGTTAAAAGAAATCTGTCAAACCTAAATCCATCTTCACGCATAGAAAATTGAACGGTGTGTTTTCCCGACTTGTTTACATCCAGGTAAATTAAGTATGGTTCACCACAATGATTTTTTTCTGTTCGTTGCCGGTTTGTCCAGGTCCATTTCCCTTTGCCTTCACAAAGTTGAATTCTTTGTCCGCTTGCCGGCCATTGCCCGTTCAAACCAACGTGAATACCATTGTCCTCTGTGCCAGTGGAGAATGCAGATACCCATACGAAATAGCGGCCGTTATGAGTGAAGTTGATTTCGTAATCGACAATACCAATTTTGCCGGGCTCGTTGCTAAAATTTTCGCCATGAATCAAGGGGTCAGCGTGTGTCTTTCTTGTATCGGGTAAGATTTCGATATATTTCTTACCACTCGCTGTAGCTGCGATAGAATCAGTATCTACTGTCACCACATGCCATTTGCGTATCTGGTCTTTGTGTTGACGTGTAAAGGATTCGGCTTCAATAAGCACGATTTTATTTTGGTCGCTATCATTTTCGCGTTTATGGCGTGCGGAAGAAAAAAAACATACTGAGTAAAGCACACTCAGTACAACGGCTACCATTTTTATCATATTAGTTCTTTTTATAAACCCTCTTAGAAAGGCCAGAGCCATTACAAAGAAAGTGTCAAGCTAGCTAATTCGCCATGTATTTACTTTCGTCGAAGTGCAGTTTTAAACAAAAAACCTATGGCATCGATCCCGACGCATAGTTTGCACCTGAATAGACAATCAAAAATACCCAAGGTAAGTGCCGCGACGTGCTATACATTTGATCGTACGCATGAAGCAAGAAAGGGCAGAGGTGCACACTAAATTGAAGGAGTGCGTTACTTATGCAAACCACGGATCTGCCGGGCGACACAGATGATTTTTTGATAAATTTTATTTCATTTCAACTTGAGGTGTAAATTTGGAAGCCCGTAGGTAGGGCATGCATTCTTACTTTGTAAATTTTAATCTAAATTGGTTAGGGTCGACATAAGACAATGATATGATAGAAGGGCAAGTAACCATTAAAGATATCGCTACCAAGCTAGGTCTTTCAAAGAGCACAGTATCCCGGGCGCTGCGCGGCAGGTCTGATGTTAATGCTGATACGAAAAAGGCTGTCAGAGACCTCGCGGAAAAGTTGAATTATCAGCCTAACCAGGTTGCTCTGAGTTTAAAGAGCAGAAGGACAAAAACCATTGGTGTTATTATTCCGAGTTTCACCAATCTATTTTATTCAAGAGCGATTTGTGGAATTCAGGACGGCGCAATGGAAGCTGGATATCATATCATGGTTTGCCAAACCAACGAAAGTTGCGAAAATGAAAAAAAATATATTGATATCCTGTTGGCAAGTAGAATAGATGGATTTATTACGGCCATTTCCCGGGATACTGAAAATCTTGATCACTACCAAAGTCTTATAAAAAGAGGCATTCCGGTCGTGATGTTTAATCGGACCTGTGATCTTGAAATGCCAAAGGTCATGGTGGACGACTTCGGCGGAGCATACAAAATGACGAAGCATCTGATTGATATGGGATACGAACGCATTGCACATATCAGCGGTCCCAGTTCTTTGGTGAATAGTACTAATCGCTTACGTGGATTTCTTGCTGCGATGAAAGACAACGGTAAGCGGGTTTACGAAAATCTGGTTGTTTATTCTGACTTTAGTCTTGAGAGCGGTAAGACGTGCACAAAAGAGTTACTCAGGAAGTCTACTAAGCCAGATGCGATTTTTGCAACATGCGATGCGGTTGCCTTTGGCGCAATGCATGTTATCAAACAAAGCGGATTGAAAATTCCAGACGAAATTGGTGTAGGAGGTTTCACAAACGAGCCAATGTCCGAGATTGTTGAGCCATCCTTAACAACACTTCTGCAACCTTCCTATCGGATTGGCCAAACGGCTGCAAAAATGTTTATAGATATTTTAGACGAAGGGATTCACTATGTGCCCGAGTCTCGCATTTTGACAATGGAACTTATCGTTCGGAATTCTACCCTAAGAAATAAGACTGCATTGACTTAGTCGCAAGTTTGAATCTTATTTTTTATTTGAGCTACCGACGTTTTTTTACACGCTAGAAGTTCGTTTTAAGGTCCAACTAATTTCGGGACAAAAGGTATTGGTTGTTTATTTTAACTTAACATTCACGCGACTACTTGCTCGCTGTTTCCAAGCTTTCCGGCGTTGGCTCACGCAAGCAGGAACAAACAACTGCGCCTGACGAGCTAAATAAAAAAATACTATTCACCGGGATCGTTCTCGATAATAAATTTGTCTTCAATCCGATTTTTAACAAGAGTTAACGTAGATTCTTTTTTCATTCCGTTAGTTTTGGATGAAAATGGGCTGCGAAAGCGCAATATGCAATTGCTGGTGTAGTGTAAGTAGAGTATTACGATCTATCATTCTAAACGATTAATAGCGCATGTTCTACGAGCATAATAACAAGAATTATGGATGTAAATAAATTTGATCTGCTATGGGATGTAACGTATTTGAAAGATCGTTTTACAACTTACTTTGTCTTATTTTTTATATATGTTTCAGTTGCGCCAATGTACGCAGCACAGCCGATAGCCAGACATCGCCACCAGCAAAACGAACTGAAATTGCTATTGTTGGAGGGGATTTCTATATCAATGGCAATCCTACGTTTAAGGGGAGAAAGTGGAACGGAAATAAAATAGAAGGCCTGCTTCCGAATTCAAGGATGGCTAATGGGATTTTTGATGATCTTAACCCTGAATCAGCGCACAATTGGAAATATCCGGATACTAACGAATGGGATGCAGAAAGGAATACACTTGAGTTTGTTGAAAATATGCCGTTATGGAAAGCCCATGGTTTGTTATCTTTTAATATCAATTTACAAGGTGGAAGTCCGTTCGGATATTCGAAAAGCCAAGCATGGATCAACTCCGGGTTTGACAAAGACGGAAACTTAAGAGGTGATTATTTTAAAAGGCTCAAAACTATTCTCGACAAAGCCGATGAGCTTGGAATGGTCCCAAATTTAGGTCTTTTCTACTTCGGACAGGATCAACATTTAAAAGACGAGGTCGCTGTGCTCAAGGCAGTTGATAATACGATAGACTGGTTATTTGAGAATAATTACAGAAATATTTTGATAGAGGTCGCCAATGAATGCAATAGCAAAAGTTACGATCATGCTATCTTAGGTCCGCAACGCGTCCTCGAGGTTATTGACAGGATACAGAAAAATCAAAAAAATGGTTATCGATTTTTGGTAAGCGTAAGCTTTGAGGGTGGTCATATTCCACCCGCTTTAATAGTTCAAAAAAGTGACTACGTTATTCTTCACGGCAATGGTGTTTCTCATCCTGACAGGATAACGGAGATGGTAAAAACAGTTCGGGCTCTTGAGGGATATACTGAGAAACCTCTCTTTTTTAACGAGGACGATCACTTCGATTTTGATAAAGACGATAACAATTTCATTTCTGCTACGCGATCTCATGCATCGTGGGGATTGTTTGACTATCGTAAGGAAAATGAATCGTTTGATCACGGATTTCAAAGTGTTCCTGTTGATTGGGGTATAAATTCCGCCCGTAAGAAAGCCTTTTTTGGTTTGCTTAAAGAAATAACAGGTGTTTAAAGGATACTTAGATAAATGGTTTTCGCGTTTGAATTCTTCGAAGTCTTAATAATTGGACTGTGACGATTGGAAACTATCAAGTGCTTTGGTAAACCGAAATGTTATGTTTAAAATACTCTCTTATTCTTTTCTTTTTTTTGTCATCCATACCGGCATGGTATCAAATCGAAAGGGAAGTTTTTAATTGGAAACAAATTTCTGTCGGTGGGGGGGAATGTTACAGGTGTATTAACCCCATCCTTCGGGAAATTAGGCAAAATCACTTATCATGTCACAGGTAAAAAACTACACGGAAGCTAAATGGATCTTTGAAAAAGCAAAGCAACGCAACTACGCGTTGCCTGCAATAAACGTAGTGACGTCATGCGCGATAAACGCAACACTTGAAGCAGCCCGGACGGCAAAGTCCCCCGTTATTATACAATTTTCACATAGTGGTGCGCATTTTTATGCGGGCGAATCACTTGATAATATTACCCATCAGGTTTCCATTAGGGGGGCAGTTGCGGCCGCAAAATACGTTCATGAGGTAAGCGATCTATACGGAGTTCCGGTTTTGCTTAACACGGATCACGCGAGGCGCGAGTTGTTACCCTGGGTTGATGGCATGCTGGAGCATGGAAAAAAGTTCAGAGAACAATATGGCCGGCCGTTATTTACCTCTCATATGATTGATCTTTCAGATGAATCTCTTCATACAAATATCGAAACGTGTAAACGGTATTTAGAAAAACTCACTGAACTCGATATGTACCTGGAAATGGAGTTGGGCATTACCGGGGGTATAGAAGATGGTGTTGATAATACCGGAGTCGACAGTTCAAAGCTATATACCCAACCGGAAGAGGTTGCATACGCCTATGCAGAGCTAAGCAAGATTAGCGAAAACTTTATGATTGCTGCATCGTTCGGGAACGTCCACGGAGTTTATAAGCCAGGAAATGTAAAGCTGGAACCAAAAATCTTACGCAATTCGCAAGAGTACCTCAAAAGGAATTTCAATACGCGTGACAACGTAGTGAGTTTTGTGTTTCACGGCGGGTCCGGATCAAAACCAGATGAAATCCATGAAGCTATCCGGTACGGGGTGGTTAAAATGAACATCGATACCGATATCCAGTGGTCCTTCTGGGATGGTGTTCATTGCTACTATCAGAAGAATCAGGCCTATCTTCAATCCCAACTTGGAAATCCTAACGGGGATGATGAGCCAAACAAAAAATTCTATAATTCACGTGCGTGGCTTCGCGATGGCGAGATTGCTATGCGTGATCGTCTTGTAATGGCATTTGCCGATTTGAATGCCGTTAATGTCCTGGATCCCCCGAAAGCGAACAAAAAAAACTTTATACTATGAACTGATTTTTATTGCAACCTGATAAAAAAGTTACATGGAAGGACAGAGAACTGAGTTTACTGTCGGTAGCAAGCTTGAGGTAGTGTAACCCCATCGTTGCAAATTCATTTATCTTCAGTACCGGTAACGCTTTCTAAAGCTCCGGGGAGTACATTGGTTAATCTTCTGAAAAGCAGCATTAAAACGACCGATTGAGTTGAATCCACTATCATACGCAATTTCAGTTATGGTTTTATCCGTTGTCAGAAGTTTTCTCTGAGCATAGGAAATTCTTTCTGCAATAACATAGTCGCTTAAAGTGCGGCCAAACGCTTTCTTAAATATTGCATTGGCGTAATCCGGGTGTAAACCCACCGCTTCGCCGATGTCTGAAACGGTAATTGGCCTCGCATAATTCCGGGCTACATAGATGGCAATTTTTTCAACTTTGTTTACCGCACCCGAATCCAAAGATGATCTTTCTGTGCTTAAGTTAGATCCATTATTGAGCGCCATCCTGTATAAACGTGCACGCATCTCCAGTAAGATCACTTCACTTGGATCATTGCTGTTGATATCCTTGATCCAATTCTGAATTAAAAATTCATCGTACATTGAAAACTCATCGGATGCATCCAGTAATACTTCTCCCATCAAAATTTTGTCAACGAATGAAACAGGAAATTTCCATTCTAAGAACAATGCGAAGGGTATGGTACCGACAAAATACGGGGTTGTTCCCTGGTGATCCACAATCTGATGAGGTACAAGAGCCCAGAAAATCGCGAGTCTTTTTTTTGGGATCGTTACTCTTTCGTCTTGAAAGAGATAGGTTATTGCTCCTTCAGGAAAGTAGTTGACTTCAATTTCATTATGCCGGTCGGGCTTTTGCATTATGCCGGGAGACCAGAGTTCGCAGGTAAGACCATAGAGTTTAAATTCTTCACGCCTTTCATCAAACCCGTTTAAATTCTCGGAATTCGTCATATTTGTATCAACAAACAGGTAGTTTAAGCAGAAAAGATAGCACAATTTCAGGTCTTTAAATCAACAATAAAATCCGTTACATTCATTCCAGGGCAGCGTTTTCCAGGAAATGTTATTTACGGAGGTTAAAAAAAGTGAAATTGATAATAGCAATAAGTGAAAATGAAAAATAACGATCGACAAATAACGCTCGGTGTAATTATTGGGAATCGCGATTTTTTCCCGGACAAACTCGTAGGCGAATGCAGGGCAGATCTGCTGGCAACATTTGAAAAGTCAAACGTGAAACCTGTTTTGCTTGACGGAAATGAGACTGAGCTAGGCGGAGTGGAGACCTTTCAGGATTCGCAGAAATGTGCTGCACTCTTTAAACGGTTTGCCAACGAAATCATGGGTATTGTGGTCGTCCTACCCAACTTTGGTGATGAAAAAGGCGTGGCGGAAACGATTAAACTTGCAGGACTAAATGTTCCTGTGCTTGTTCAGGCATACCCGGATGATCTGAGCAAAATGGATGTTGCCCGGCGGCGTGATGCCTGGTGTGGTAAAATTTCCGTTTGCAATAATTTTTACCAGTACGGAATAAAATATACCCTTACCACAAAGCACGTTGTTCATCCCTCAGATCCTTCTTTTGTTAATGACTTAAACAACTTTGCCGCTATTTGCCGGGTGGTGAGAGGGCTTCTAACGGTAAGAATCGGTGCCGTTGGTGCACGGCCTGGTGCTTTCAACACGGTGCGTTACAGTGAGAAAATTTTGCAACGCAACGGGATCTCCGTTGTTACAGTCGACTTGTCGCATATTCTTGGTCATGCTAATCGACTAACTGTTCAAGACAAGAGCGTGATCGATAGAATACATGCGATAAGAGAATACACCTCTATCGGCAAAACACCAGAAGATAAGTTGGTGCAGATTGCTAAACTGGACGTTGCTCTGAACGCCTTTATGGAAGAACACGCGTTAGATGCTACGGCCATCCAGTGCTGGACATCACTCCAGCAAAATTACGGCTGCAATGTGTGCACGAGCATGAGTATGATGAGTGAGAATATGCTTCCCAGTGCATGCGAAGTTGATGTCACGGGTACATTAAGTATGTATGCCATGCAGCTTGCATCTGGCTCACCCAGCGCTTTAGTGGATTGGAACAATAATTATGCTGACGATGATGAAAAAGTTGTGCTATTCCACTGCGGAAATTGGGCTAAGTCATTTTTACCAAACATAGAAATTGCCACTGCTCCCATTCTAGGCACAACCGTAGGAGAGGAAAACACCTATGGAGCACTCGCTGGACGCACGCCCGCTTCCAGCCTCACATTTGGAAGAATTAGTACTGACGATCCCAAAGGGATTATGAAGGCCTATGTTGGTGAAGGAGTTTTGACGGACGATCCTTTGCAAACATTCGGAACGCGTGCAGTCGCACAAATTCCCGATTTGCAAGGTCTCATGAATTTTGTTTGCCGAAATGGGTTTGAACACCACGTTGTCATGAATGCTTCTAATACCGCATCCATTTTAAAAGAAGCGATGGGTAATTATATGGGATGGGAAGTTTACAATCATCAGTAAAAATAAGTTGTCTGCCGAACGTTTAAATTTTAGTAATGACAGGAAAAAATTTAGCTGAGAGATCAATTCAGTATAGGAAGAATATTCTTAAATATATCTACCAGGCACGTGCGGGTCACACTGGTGGTAGCTTGTCGTGTATTGATATTCTCAATGTGCTTTACAATCATGTGATGAATGTTAGTCCGGAAAATTTCGATTCTCCTGATCGTGACCGTTATATTCAAAGCAAGGGCCACTCGGTGGAAGCCCTTTTTGTAGTATTGGCGGACAAAGGCTTTTTCCCTGAATCGGATTTGGAAACCTTGTGTAAATATAACTCGCACTACATTGGTCATCCGACGAAAAAAGTGAGAGGCATTGAACAAAACACGGGTGCACTAGGGCATGGCCTTCCAATTAGTGTTGGTGTGGCTATTAGTGGAAAAATGGATGCGAAAGACTATCGGGTATTTACATTGTTAGGTGATGGAGAATTGCCTGAGGGTTCTAACTGGGAGGCTGCGCTCACGGCCGCGCACTATGGTCTTGACAACCTTTGTGCGATCATCGATTACAACAAGTTGCAGATCACTGGATCTACATCAGATGTTTGTAACACTGATCCGATCGACATGAAATTCGAAAGTTTCGGATGGTCTGTGCGACACGTTGATGGTCATAATCTGGACGCATTAAAAATTTGTTTTGGTGCAATTCCCTTTGATAAGGGGAAACCTAGTCTGATCATTGCACATACCGTGAAAGGTAAAGGAATTAGTTTCATGGAAAATCAGATCAAATGGCATCACGGTGTCCCCGACGAGAATCAATACAATCAGGCATTAGCAGAATTGGATTTCGCTTCGACCACCGCTCCAGATGATTCAGAACTGTAACAAACGATTATATTTTTAAGGAGAAGACAAACTATGGGTACAGTCATAGACCACCGATCAGCTATAGGAACAGCGAAAGCCAACCTTGATGTGTTTTCTAATACACTTCAGGAACTCGCTAAACACAACAAGGATATCATTGTAGTAACCAGCGATTCACGTGGCTCGGGAAAGCTTACGCCATTTGGACAAAAGTATCCGGAACAAATCGTGGAGATCGGAATTGCAGAGCAAAACCTTGTAGGTGTCGCGGCCGGGCTCGCTTCAACCGGAAAGAAAGTATTTGCTGTTTCGCCAGCGTGTTTTCTCACGGCCCGCGCTCTGGAACAGATTAAAAATGATGTAGCATATTCCGATAATGCTGTTAGGTTGATCGGTATCAGTGCAGGCGTTAGCTATGGAGCTTTGGGCACGACACATCACAGCTTACACGATTTTGCAGTGCTTCGTGCCATCAATAATCTAGTCGTTGTAGCACCTGCCGACAACTTTGAAACGGAACAAGCTATCACGAAGGCAGCAAACATGGATCGGCCGATTTATCTGCGCTTTGGAAAAAAAGTAATGCCGCATTTAAAACCTGATGGTGACAGTGCGTTTGAATTTGGAAAAGGGCGTATCATAAGAGCAGGAGGGGACATTACATTTATAGGAACGGGTGAAACGGTTTATCCTGCACTTCAGGCAGCTGAAATGCTGGCGGTCAATAACATCCAGGCAGCAGTTATTAGTATGCATACAGTCAAGCCGTTGGATTATGATTTGTTGGCTTCTATTGCGAATAATGGTCGTCCAATTATTACCGTTGAAGAGCATATGATTTATGGGGGGTTGGGTGAGGCCTGCGCCGGTTTTCTATTACAACAAGGACATAGAAATCCGTTTAAAATTATTGGCATTCCTGATGAGTATACTGTAACCGGTTCTCAGATGGAAATTTTCAGCCACTACGGTATCACTGCTTCTGGTTTAATGACAACCGCTTTAAATTTTTTAAAAACTACGCAATGATCCCCCTGCATGAAAGGTACTTATGGCAATAGTGGTATGGGAGTTATATCTTTTGAACCACCATTCTTTATCCATCATCGGAAAAGTTAATTCGAAGAGAGCATGATATCCATGAACTATATTCTGGCGATAGATCAGGGAACCAGCAGTACAAAAACAATTCTTTTTGACGAGGAGGGAAAGCCTTTTGCAAAAGGGGTGGAGCCGCTGAAGACGCACTACCTGGCAAACGGTTTTGTCGAACAAGATCCCGAAGAGTTGTATCGCAATGTTTTATCTTCTATTGAGAAATGTTTGCGCGACTTTCAAACCAAAGGAGGTGACATTACTACTATCAAAGGCTGCGGGATATCCAATCAACGGGAAACGTTTGTAGTTTGGGATGATCATGGCGCACCGTTGCATCCTGCTGTCGTCTGGCAATGCAAACGCTCAATTGAAATATGTGAACGCTGGAAGGACGCTGGTTACGAAGCTGTAATCAGAACAAACACCGGACTGCTGATCGATCCATACTTCTCTGGAACAAAACTCGTTTGGTTGTATGAGAACGACCAAAAAGTTCGGAAAGCCATAGACGCGGGTAACGCTTTCTTTGGAACTGTCGATACGTGGCTGCTTTATCGATTGACACAGGGAAGGCATTACTGCACAGATTATACAAATGCTTCAAGAACCTTACTGTTTAATCTCAAAACCCTTAGTTGGGATCGAAGTCTTATTGAAAAATTTGGACTGTCAAAAATTAACCTTCCTGAAATAAAACCCTCGTCAGCCTTCTTTGGCCACACAAATTTTAACGGGTTACTACAAAAGCCGCTTAGTATCAATGCCATGATAGGCGACTCGCACGCTGCTGCGTTCGGCGAAGGATGTTTTGCGCCGGGCACGGCAAAAGCAACGTTGGGAACGGGCTGTTCTATTCTCATGAATATTGGGGACGCGTGCAAAGAATCAAAGAATGGAATGGTGAGCACCATTTGCTGGAGCACTGAAGATAAAGTACAGTATGCACTTGAAGGCGTTATTGTAAGCTGTGGCTCAACTATTGAGTGGCTAAAAAATGAACTCGGATTGTTTACCGATAGCCGTGAGACTGAAACAATGGCCACGTCGGTAGCCGACAATGGCGGAGTGTGTTTTATTCCGGCGTTTAGCGGTTTAGGCGCTCCGCACTGGGATATGAATCGCAAGGCATCAATCACCGGCCTGACTTTCGGGACAGGGCGAAACCACATTGTGCGTGCTGCTTTAGAATCTATCCCTTACCAGATAAAGGAAGTGATCGCGGCAATGGAAAGTGATACAACCTTAACGTTGCATGAACTTATGGTCGATGGTGGCATCAGTACTAATAAGTTTATCCTTCAGTTTTTAGCCGATCTGGTGGGCAAACCTGTTGTAAATGCAGGCAACTCAGACGTCTCCGCATTAGGGGCCGCTAATCTTGCGGGCTTAAACCTGAATATTTTCAAAGACATGAATCACCTTGCAGGACTTAATGTCGATAAAACAAAAACGAAACCATTAAATTCTGATAGAGTTATGGCCTGGTATTCCGAGTGGCAACATGTGATGGCCAAAACGAAAATTGGAAACTAGTAATAACAATGGTCATAAATTGTTTTAGAATTGGTATATGCTAAATAGACTACAAAAATTATTGTCCTCCGCATTTCACCTTCTTTCAGTTTCCCATACTCTCTTTAGTTTCGTACCCTAGCAGGGAAACTGTTGCGCCCGTATGAGGGCAAGCAGTTGTTTAGAATATATATCAGCAAATCAATCAAGATAATGGATAATGGCAATTATGCCCATAATATTTATATTTGGTTCCTACTTGAACGAAGCAACGATATACTTCTGAAAGTACTACACATATCTGTGAATAAAATAATTCAATCGGTCTCTCACAGGGCTATTTAAGAAAAACAACAGACATCCTGATGGCGAAAAATGTATTTGATGCAATTGTAGTTGGTTCTGGCATTAGTGGTGGCTGGGCTGCAAAAGAACTCTGCGAAAGAGGACTTAAAACTATTATGTTGGAACGTGGAAAAAATGTAGAACATATTAAGGACTACGTCAATGCCAACAAAGCACCTTGGGAATTTAAACATCGTGGTAGAGCTCCGATTGACATGAAGTCGGAGTACAGAAGAACGGTAAGTGAAAAAAATAATGAGTGGTGGGTAAAGGACAGTGAATGTCCTTACACGGAAGTAAAACGTTTCGATTGGTACAGAGGCTATCAGGTTGGTGGACGATCTTTAATATGGGGTAAACAAAGTTACAGACTAAGTGAATTTGATTTTGAAGCGAATGCGAAAGAAGGCATTGCTGTAGATTGGCCTGTCCGTTATAAAGATATTGCCCCGTGGTACGATCATGTAGAACGTTTCGCAGGTATCAGTGGTAACCGCGATGGACTTCCTCAACTTCCCGACGGCCAGTTTCTTCCTGGCATGGATATGACTTGTGTGGAGAAAGATATTGCAGCCCGAATCAAAGATCATTATAAAGGCCTGCGGCACATGATTATCGGAAGGGCTGCGCATGTTACCGGCCCGTTGGAAGGTCGCACGCAATGTCAGTATCGTAATAAGTGTGGCTTAGGTTGTCCGTTTGGTGGATACTTTAGCACTCAGTCTTCTACCTTACCGGCTGCACAAAAAACCGGAAACCTCACGCTTCGTCCCTGGAGTATTGTAACAAAAGTGCTATATGATAAAGACAAGAAAAGAGCTACAGGTGTAGAAGTACTGGATGCAGAATCAAATCAAACATATGTATACAACGCGAAAATTATTTTCCTGAATGCCTCTGCGCTGAATAGTGCGTGGATATTGATGAATTCAGCCACAGATGTTTGGCCTGATGGATTAGGGAGCAGCAGTGGAGAATTGGGTCATAACGTAATGGATCATCATTTAGGTGTCGGCGTAGGCGGGTGGCTGGAAGGTTATGAAGATAAATACTACTACGGAAGACGGCCCAACGGAATTTACGTACCACGTTTTCGCAATTTGTTCGGCGACAAACGCGATTACCTGCGTGGCTTTGGTTATCAGGGTGGCGGCAGTCGCGAAGGGTGGAGTCGAAATATCGCAGAGTATAGTATCGGTGCCGAGTTTAAAGATGCACTTTCCGAACCGGGTCGGTGGACGTTTGGTATGGGCGGATTCGGTGAAGTGCTTCCCTATCATGAAAACAAGATAACATTAGATAAAAGCAAAACTGATAAATGGGGACTGAATGTTTTATCAATGGATTGTGAACTAAAGGAGAACGAGTTAAAAATGCGTAAAGATATGCTTTCCGATGCCCTCGAAATGTTAACCGCTGCCGGAGTAAAGGATGTGGGTGGCAATGCGGACGAGGGAATTCTTGGACGTGGTATTCATGAAATGGGAACGGCGCGCATGGGTCACGACTCTAAAACTTCGGTGCTAAACAAATGGAACCAAGTTTGGGATGCACCAAATGTATTTGTGACCGATGGAGCGTTTATGACATCTTCAGCCTGTCAAAATCCATCCCTTACGTACATGGCATTTACCGCGCGCGCAGCTAGTCACGCCGTTGATGAGTTAAAGAAAATGAATCTATAAATTTCAATTTATGAACAGACGAGAAGCAATCGCCAAGGCAGGTTTACTATTAGGAGGAACTGTAATAGGCGCGGACGCATTTTTGAGTGGATGCGCAAAGCGTTCAAATGAAGAAGTTGCAAGGATTGGATTTTCGAATGAAGTAGTTTACGTCATGGATGAGGTTGGTGAAACCATTTTACCTGCAACGGCATCATCACCAGGCGCCAAAGCAGCAGGCATTGGTGAATTTATGAAAACGATAGTGACTGATTGCTACGAAGAAAAAGACCAGCTCATTTTTATGAACGGGATGGATTTACTTCAGCAAAGTGCGAAACTAAAGTATGGAAAGACCTTTGATAACCTGGAGAAAGCGGATAAACACAGTCTTATTTTATTTATCGATACGGAAGCAAAAGAGTACAGTAAAAACAAAAAGAAAGAAGACGACACTCATTATTTCACCATGATCAAACAGTTGACATTATGGGGATATTTTACGTCAAAGATTGGGTCGGAAAAAGCTCTGCGGTATTTGCCTGTTCCTGGAAAGTACGTGGGATGCATTGAGTATACAAAAGGTGATCGGGCTTGGTCGGAGATTTAAATTTTTTGATCACTGCGTTATCGTGATGGGTGTGATGAGAATCCCGATCGAAATAACCTTAGTTGCATTCATATTCCGGCTTGCAAAAAAGTGGAAAATTACCTGAAAAATTTCTCTCATCCATAGTAAGCGATGTACGAAATGAAGGTGCAAGACAGAAGCTCTAAACAGTAGCTTCCTAACCGATTGCCTCTAAAGCTTTGTGTTTTTTGTTTGCAGCTGATGACGCATTCGTGGCTTCGAGAATGAGTTAGGTATTGGTTGAAATAGCATTAAAACAGTCAACCGCTTCATATGCGTCTTAGCTTTTGGGTTTTTATGACCAGCCTCTACCGGAATAAGGCCTGATTCTTAAAACAGGGCATCGCGGTATTCACGACAGATGGCAACCGATAAGTTAAAACATCCCAATCCTTGTAGAAATGATTCGGCATAAATGTGGGTATCTCATTTTATACTTTATTTCTGGCAATACCGAATTCATCGGTAATTCTTTATCCAAAAGTGACTCGTCAGGAATTAGATAGACAATGCGGGCGAATACTTAGCTCTTCATTGTCATTCATCGGTAAAATTCTTAGATAGATGTTATTGAAAAGATGAATCACCAAAATGGAAGGGAAAATCAAAGGCCGTAAGGGTGGCCATAGTGAAAACAAATTGTTCATGCAATCGAATGAAAACTCGATTAACTTTATATATTTGTTATGTATATATTACCTCAGCCTCTAATATTATTACGTACGCAAAACAATAGGTGTTCATATTGAAAGCGCAAAAAGACATAGAGAAGACATGGATGATCGACCTGAACGATGGTGACGAAGAGGCTTTTATTAAAATCTATAAGTTTTATTGGCAAAAAGTATTCAGGATTGCCTATCAGCGCGTTCGTTCGAGGGAAATAGCAGAAGAGTTAGCGCAGGATTTATTTTTAAAGCTATGGGAAAAACGTGATACCTTAAAAGTAGACGATGTGGGTAAATACATTTTTTGCTCAATAAAAAACGCTGTAATAGATCATATTCGGACAGGTATCCGGTTTAACAAGTATACCGAACATTACCAGACTTTCGTGCATAAGATGGTAGAGTCAACCAATGAAGCGGTAAAGTTTACTGACCTGGAAGAAGCTATTACAACGGGCCTTTCTCAGTTGCCAGAGAAGACCCAAGTTGTCTTTAAATTAAACCGTCTCGAGAATTGGCCTCTTGAGAGAATTTCCAATCACCTTAACCTTTCAGAGAAAACTGTTGGTTACCACCTCACCAAGGCTTTAAAATTCATGCGTACCTATTTGAAAGAGTTTATTTTCACGTTTTTTATCTTCGTCTGGTAGCATCGTTCTCTCTTTACTCTCCGGCCATCTTAATTCCCAGGATTTTTTTATTTTTTATTGAGGATTTTTTCGGCGTTGGTCGTCTTTATATGCAAGGTCGCAAGATGGGGGCCGGTAATTGTAACTTTTTCTATGAAAGACAAATTCGAAGAATTGCTAAGCCGATACGTTATGGGTCGATGTACCGAAGCGGAAATCCGTGTAGTGGACCAATGGTTTGAAGACATTGTTGACCAGGATTTAGAACTACCAACACATGAACAAGATGAGGTGGAAGCGGAGGTGCTAAAGAAGATTCTGGCGGTGAAGAAAAAGCAAAAAAACAAGGATTTTGTTATATCACTGGGATTGAAAGCGGCGGCGTCACTCGCATTGCTTGTTGTTGTGGGTTATCTCTGGTTTAGAACCGACTACCAACAGGTTGCTATTTTAGAAAAGGATCAGTTACCCGAATTAGAATTAGAAAATGAAATCACCAATAGCGGTGAGTTAATTCAGAAAATAATATTACCCGATAGCAGCCGCGTTGAACTTTCTCCAGGAAGTGTCATAAGATATGACAAGCGCTGGACGGGTCCAACCCGCGAGGTTTATCTAACCGGAGAAGCTTTTTTTGATGTTCGTAAAAATCCTGAGCATCCATTTCTGGTATATAGTGGTAGCGTCGTCACACGAGTATTAGGTACCAGTTTTTCCGTCTCAGCTCCAGCAGGTTCAAAGAGTGTTGAAGTGATGGTGAGAACCGGGAAGGTAAGTGTTCATGATAATGCCCAACGCAGTAACAAATCTCAGATCGATGAAACGACTGACGGTGTTATTCTGACGCCTAATGAAAAAGTAAAGTACTACATTGAGCACAAGCACTGGGTTACCGGACTTATCGATAAACCACAGCCGGTCATAATCGAGGATCGGGATCGCGATTTTATTTTCAGCGATACACCTTTAAAGGATATAATCAATCATATAGCTGAGTATTACCAGATAGAGGTAATCGTCGAAAACGATGCTGCAGTGAATTGCTCTTTTACTGGCGACGTTTCCAAAATGGAGCTTCACGATATGCTTACTATTATTTGCGAATCAATTGGTACACGGTACGAGGTCAAAGGATCTAAGATCCTTGTAACCGGAAATGGATGCGAACCCTAATTTTTTACTAACCTTAAATGATAAGAAAATATGAATAAAAACTCTACTTAAAAAAAAGGCCAGCAGTTGTTAACCGCTGGCCTCGACCTTTGCTTTATCCGGTCAGATAAAAGCAAAGCGTTTTTGCTAAAAAACATTTTCCGTCGTTTTCACAAAACCTTACAATTTATGAAATTAAAGCTGTATCAGCAATGGTATGATCGTATACTATTCATTATGAAAATTTCAAGCATTCAACTAGTGATTTCAATGATCCTGGGTTCGGTGGCGCTTGCCAATTCGAGCAATGGGCAAGGCTTATTAGAGCGCGAGATTACTGTGAATGCTGAAGATGTAGAATTGCGGCAGATTCTCGAAGAAGTTGAGAAACTTGCTTTGGTGAAGTTTGCGTATAGCCCTCGGATGATCCGTGTCCGCCAGGTTGTATCGGTCACCGCCAACCAGGAAAAGTTAGGGGAGGTCCTAAATAAATTATTGCTACCACGTTCTCTTTCCTATAAACTCATTGATGGTAGAATTCTTATATATAAAAGCCCGGCAGCTGGGGGAAAAACCGGTGAAATCTCTGTCAGCGTCCCTGCTGTTCAGGTATCTGGAACGGTGACGGACGAAAATGGGGCTGCGCTTCCCGGTGTCAATATAATTGAAAAGGGAACTTCCAATGGTGTTACGACAAGTGCGGACGGACAGTACTCGTTGTCGGTTGAAGGTGAAAATAGTATCCTCGTATTTAGTTTCATCGGTTACGCCTCTACGGAGGTGCTGGTAGGCTCGCAGACTACGTTGAACGTTACGTTAGCTGAGGATATAAAATCGTTGCAGGAGGTAGTTGTTATTGGGTACGGAGAAAAAAGCCGCAGACTAATGACTGAGTCTATTGGGACCGTAAGTTCTCAGGAAATTACCAGAGTTCCGGTAACTTCCGCTGACCAGGCTATCCAAGGTAGAGTTTCCGGTGTTCAGGTAACTTCAGTTGATGGAACACCCGGTGCTCCGGTAGCCATTAGGATTAGAGGAGTCGGTACTGTTGGCAATACACAGCCGTTATTTGTAATTGACGGTGTGCCGGTTGGTAATAATTCAAACGAAGTTACCAACCCCCTTTCTACCATAAACCCTGCAGATATCGAGAGCATAACTGTACTAAAGGACGCCTCTGCGTCCGCTGTTTATGGCGTGCGCGCTGCCAATGGCGTTGTACTCATCACTACCAAACGTGGCAAAACTGGCAAGCCTACCATTAGTCTCGATAGTTATTATGGTGTTCAGCAAATTCGCAAGTTTAATGAATACAACTCAACCGAAGAGTGGCTAAGTCTTACTCAGGAGGCATATGACAACACAAACGCACAAAACAACTTTCAACCCGGTAATCCTAATTTTCAATTTCTTCATCCGGATTTAGCACCCGGAAGTCCTCTAAGAAATCAAAGCAATGAGTTGGCCTGGAGAGAGGCGGCGTTAAATACCCCTGCACCAATTCAGAACCATAATATTAGCATTTCCGGCGGTGGCGAAAACTCCAATTATTTTGTTTCAGGTGGCTATTTTGGTCAGGAAGCTACTATTCGTAAATGGGATCTCGACCGTTATACATTCAGAGCCAATGCAGATTTTAAGGTAAATAAGCGCGTAAGAGTGGGGCAAACCTTTACGGCGTCATATCAGGAAGTTTACAGGGGTATGAACGGAGGTGGAGACGGTTTCCTATTGCAAAATGCAACAGTAATGCCTCCTTTTTTCAATATTTTAGAAGACCCTAATGATCCTATTCCCGGGAACCGGTATGGATATGATGGAAACCTTGACCGGGCTGGTTTAGTAATTGGTAACCAGGTTGGAATTAACGAAATAGTATATTCTACTGACAGACAAACCAGGTTGCTTGGTAGTGTTTATGCCGAAGTCGATATTGTCTCAGGGCTGACTTTCCGAACTGTTGCTTCAGTTGATTATTCAACCAGCCAGAATGATAGATATAGGCCTGAATATCTTGCTCCTGAAATGGGTTTGAATAGACCATTAAATGAATTTGTTGATAATAGAGGTCACAGTACAAGCAAAGTTTTCACGAACACTTTAAACTACAACAAAAACTTCGGAGAGCATTCTTTTGACGTCCTTGCCGGAATAGAGTATCAGTCTGGTAGAAGCAGCAGCATAGGTGTTGAAAATTTTGATTTTATAAGTACCAGTCCTGATTTCTACCGGGTAGTTAGTACAGGCCGAGCCGATCCGTTTATAACGGCAGGTGCAGGGCAGGGCGCTTTTGTCGGATATATTGGCCGCCTCAGTTATAATTTTAGAGAAAAATACCTGTTTACGGGTACGGTGAGGAGAGATGGAACCTCCAACTTTTCACCGGTCGATAATCGCAGATGGGGTACTTTTCCTTCATTCTCAGCCGCCTGGCGCATAAGTGAAGAAAATTTCTTCAATACAGGGTTCATCAACGAATTGAAACTGCGAGCTGGATGGGGTCGATTAGGGAACTCCAATACCTCTGCCTTCCCACATATATTCAGAGTATCAACAACGCCAGATTATGCGCTTGGGGGAAGTAATACCGTACAGGCACCCGTCCCCATCAATTTTGTGAATGAAGATGTAGTTTGGGAGACTGTTGAAACCATTGATGTAGGTTTTGATATGTCAATGTTCAACAATAAAATCAACGTCTTGGCGGCCTTTTACGATAGAACTACCAAGGACTTTCTGTTTTCACTTCCCTTACCTGCTCTAACTGGATTTCAGAATACCCCGGTCAATCTGGGTAAGGTCAACAATCGAGGAATTGAATTGGAAATAGGGTATAATAATACTTTTAAAAATGGATTGACTATGCAGTTATCCGGGAACATCACTACCGTCAGAAATCGACTTGTAGAACTGGCTCCGGGTTTAGAGGAATTTACATCTAGTGACATTTACAGGACGGCAATAGGACAACCCATAGGCTATTTCTTTGGCTACAAGACTGATGGAGTCTGGCAAACGCAGGAAGAGATAGATGCGGTATTTACCGGGGATTTCCGCGATGTGAACTCTCCGGTAGGTCCGGTTCCTGGAGATGTTCGTTTCCTCGATGTAAATGGTCCGGGTGAGGGGGAGGAAAGCCAATTTAGCGGTGCGCCTGATGGAATCATTGACTTTAATGACCGATCATACTTGGGCAAAACGATTCCATCCTACTTTTACGGTTTTAGTGCCAATTTTGGTTTTAAAAACTTTGACTTGAACTTTTTGTTTCAAGGAGTAGGTGATGTTCAAGTTTATAATGAAGTAAGAAGAAATGGCTTGAATCTAAATGGCGGCGGCAGAAACATGCTGATAGAAACGCAGGAAAGATGGACAGGGCCGGGCACAAGTAACTCCATTCCCAGAGCTGCGGCTACCGACTTTAACGCTAACAACCGCTTTTCTGACCGCTTTGTTGAAAATGCCGGTTTTCTTAGACTTCGAAATATTCAGTTGGGGTATAGCCTGCCACAAAGCCTGCGAGAGAGATTGGATGGATTTAAAAGCGCACGTGTATACGTTGCTGCTACGAACTTACTGACCTTTACCAACTACTCTGGCATGGATCCGGAGGTAATGACATATCGTGAGAATGATAATCAGATCGGGTCAGGTACGGATCGTGGTAATATGCCACAGCCCAGGATTTTTCAAGTAGGTATTCAATTGTCATTTTAAATAGATCATAAAATGAAAGCGTTTAAAATAGGAATATTAAGTATTACTTTATCAGTGTCTTTGATAGTATCGTGCGAAGACAAGCTTAACCTTGCACCGCTGGGTGAGCTTAATTCCGAGACTTTTTACAGGACATTCGATGAGTTTGAAGCGGCCTCTCTGGGGCCTTACAGCACGATGCTGAATTTTTACTTTGACCAAAATGGTCGGGGGCACTATAACGGCATTGAGCGACCCTCTGACGACAGTCGACATGGAGGCCAGGGAAGTGATAACAACGTAGATTTTATTTGGTTGCCCGACAATGGAGACTTCGGGTATATTTATACGGAGTCGTACAAAGGTGTAATGCGAGCCAATTCT
>JBGTEP010000010.1:0-2873 GCA_041747735.1 Chryseolinea sp. | reverse complement strand
GGATAACCTGCCTTTTTAAATATTTCTTCAATTTGAGTAGCACATCCAAATACATTGGAAGAATGTTTTAGCAAACCTGTATTGCCGGCAGTGAGTGTTGGGGCTGCATACCTGAACACCTGCCAGAACGGGAAATTCCAGGGCATTATAGCAAGAATTGTCCCTGAAGGATCATATCTTACCAAACTCTTTTTTGCATCTGTTTTTATTTCTTCTGAGGCGAGAAAATCAGCAGCATTATCGGCATAGTAATCACAAACCCAGGCACATTTATTCACTTCAGACCTTGATTCTGAAATAGGCTTGCCCATTTCAGCAGTGATCATTTGCGCGTATTCTTCCGCATTATCCCTCAATACCTGTCCTGCCTTTTTGATCAGCTCTGTACGGTAAGAAAGCGGTTTGCGGCTCCAGATTTTGAAAGCCTCTTCCGACTTGTCTAAAATTTTGTCTATCTCATCTGAAGTATGTGCTTTATATTTCCCTACTTCTTCATTGTTATAGGGATTGATGCTTTTAAATTCCATTGTTAATTGTGTTTTTTAATCCGTATAAATGAACCGGATGTATTGTAAGAGATGCCATTACAACATAAATTCTCTATTCTAAATCAGTTCTTCCAAAAACCAGAATATCCTGTGCCCATTTTGGACCAGAAATCTGCCAGCACTTCCCAAGAGACTTGGCCTCTTTTAATAAGTTTGTTCCGTAAGGCTTCCAATTCTTCTTTATCTGCTGAAGGATTCGCCTGAGCCATGGCTTTCACAAGCGTATCAGTTACCGTTTCCTGCCAATCAGGTTGTGAAACTTGCTTTTCCTGATATATTCGATCAACTTTATAAGCGGTTTGAGGAAATGTTTCATGAATATGCTCCACCAAAACAGGAACAACTGAAGGCTGATCGAATTCAATTAACCTGTATTCTTCCTTAAAATATTTAAAGCTTTGGAGGATTTCCTCATTTGGCCAGCGCAGATGCACTGTTCCTTCCGTAGGGCTATATACCACTGTGTAAAGTGTACCGAATCCTTCTTTAAACATGGTATTGTAAAGCGGCGGCTGAAGAAAAGCATCAGCCATTTCATTGGAACTTGCTTTTCCTTCGGATAACATGTTTTCTATAAACTCATATCTTTTTACAGTTTTATTGAAGGCGGCATTTTCAGGCCAATCAATCGCCCCTTGGTGATTGGTGGCAAAGGTGGCATCAGTAACCAGCGGTGTTTTGTCCGGTGCTATCTGAACAGTCTTATGAGTACCACTCTTGTCGATGACAGTGACGTTATACGACATGTGTGAAGGAATACGTGTCAGCGCCGCAACTGCCTCTTCCACATTGTTGCAAAACTCCAGCACATACCTCAGTATAAAAGGAATACCAAAGCCTTCACCTACAACTTTCCTACCGCCAAAGGTCAGGGAAATCGCCAAGCCATCTTCATTCATCCCATCGACCACTCCAACGAGGCAATCGCTTGTGGCAATCACTTTTTTGCCATTCCAGGCAGTGAGGAGTTGTGTGCCCTCTGTCAGGTCCGGATGGTAATCATAGTTTCGGACCAGTTTGATATTATTTCCCGGAAGCACAGCTTGTGAACATCCACTTATATAAGCGGGTGGTTGAAAACCCGTCAAAAAACGGGCTGATACTTCATCGGCATTCGCCAGTTTGCAGAGCCTCTTGTAAGTAGGCCACATTTCAGGCATGTGTTTTTTTAGTGCTTCCTGTGAAGTTTTGAGGTCAGGATTAAATGCTGCTCCTTTCGATTCAAACCAAGTGCGATAGGCTGCCCAGTGCGTTTTAAATAATTTTTTCCACTTTAGCCCCGGTTTGCCAGGTTCTGCAATTGTATTGAAATGTAAATTCATTTATTGATTTATGATTGAAAATTTAATATGGATAAGCCCGCAATATAGACCTTATATTGCGGGCATCACCTTAGGAAAATTTATTTTATTTGGTCAGCGAACCGGTAAGTTTAGGCTTTGTCTTATCCTCTACCATCTCTGCTTTGTACTGTGATCTTATCGCTTTTATCCAGTGTTTTGCACGGTGATTCAGACCGAAGTCATCCGTCATCATACGGCCTCTTGTCACTAGTATCCCCATATCAGCACCTTCATATAAGTAATCGCCTTTTCGGGTAATTCTTAAGAAAAATGCCTCCTTTTCATTTTCCACAGCTCTCCTGTGGGTATCCATCCGGTCAAATTGAATGTGACCTGTATCATACATTTTCCAGATACCGGATTTTGGAGCTTCAGTCACATATTCAATTGTATCTTCTGTATGCTTTACTATTAACTGGCTCCATCCGTCAATATTGTCCTGATGTGCCCAACGATTATTGAGCGCTATAACATCAAGATCATATTCAATGTCCATCCATTCCAGAATGTGGAAAACAAACAGCGGCGCATCTGCAAGGGCAAATACCGCATGATTTGTAATAGAGCTTGCTCCTGTTACCCTTGGATTCAACTCACCAAGATAAATCTCCCCATTATCCAGATCGATCAGGTAATCAAGTTCAAAATATCCCTTGTAACCCTCTTTCCTTAGCTGATTACCGAACTTTTGTGTGTTTTCTATTGCTTTTGCGCGCAGTTCCGGAGTGAATGCATTTGGGTAAATCTCGTTTCCGCACCAGCCACCTTGATATGGAGTGAGGTCTTTGAATCCTACCAACTCTGTCATCAAAGGGGCAACGATTGTTCCATGTCTCGTTACGCATGCTTCGATAGCAGATCCTTTGCAGCGGATACGCTTCATAATCTTGACCTCATCTTCTTTGATAATCTCCTCCTCATGCTTTTTGAATTCTTCTTCATTCGAAATAAAGAAAGTGGTATGTCCTGAATCACCGAAAGG
>JBGTEP010000009.1:0-1815 GCA_041747735.1 Chryseolinea sp. | reverse complement strand
GAACACTCTTTGTTCCTCCGCCTTGATGTTGCCGTTGCCATCGTATTTTTGAAAAAAGTTTTATTACATGCGGTTTATTTAATGATGGCGGTATGTGCAGGATGCTTAGAGTTGCTCCTTCATATGTGATGTCGTATGAATTAATTTCGAAGATATCCACAACCCGCCTTGCAAGTATTTGCATTAACTGCGATGAATCTTTTAGGTTGGAGTTCTGAAAGGTTACCGGGATGAATTCTTTGTCTTTTTCATTAAAGCCAATGACAATAAATCCATCAGGCCCGACGGTATTAACAATTGAACAAGCATCTTTTAGAAACTCGTTTATTTCATTATCCTTAGTAAGGTCATACCATTTCGATTTAAAAATCAAATTTTGGATTTTCAGTGTCTTGACCTTCGAGTGATTGCTTAATATAATTTCTAACAAGGGTTTCTACTTGATCTCGATCCATGAAGTGCGATGTTTAATTTGGAAATTAGGGAATTTAATTCAAAACTATTTTATCCAATACCTCTAGATTTGAAATCAGCAGGACAGGGCTTCTGGTTGATTTTATTCAATTAGCAATCTGATGACAATTGACATTAGGACAATCAGTTATCACGACAGGGTAAGGATCCGCATTGGATCCGGTTAAGAGCAATAGTCATTTTTGGCTTGGTACAATCCAATATGTAACTTTCCTTTAAAAAAGGAACTATGAGAACATTATCAGTACTTTTTCTATTGCTCCTATTTGTTGTCGTGTGTTTCACATCGGCATCCTCCCAAGAGAAAGGGATAAAACCAGGAGAAACCGTCGATCGCTTAACAGTGGTTGCCACTGACGGTAATTGCACACTGTACAGAATTGAGGACCGTCTTAACATGCGAGTGCGTGTTGTATACTGGTCAACCTGTAAGAATGCAGGAGAGAATTCCGCTCTTTCGGTGGGCGACTAAGTAACGAGCGCGATTTACAATTCAAACATTAGTTGGTACGTGAAAACGGATGTTTCAATTCTAATCTGGGATCCTTTTACGCATTTGATTGGAATAGACTCAAATAATAAAGGAGGACTGGTCGATGTGTTCCAAAAATCCCAGAGTCGGATCATACCAGTCCGCCTTAATAGTTAGGACTGAATTGCGAAATATTTTCAAGCTCTTTCAGAGCTTTGAGTGACAACACGGAATCTCGTTTCAACCATGTATGGTCGGCAGCATGTGCTTCGCCTCAGTTTGAACCAACATAGTACCAACTTTATCGGATTCATAAGAAATAGTTTGGACTAACGCTGGAGGAGTGGAATCGAAGTCAAATATTCTTAACAATATCAAGAAATACATTCTGATACTTATTGTATGCTTGTGAACGAGGGACAATCCCGCTGGGAACGGACCTTATTGCTAAAGTACTGAGAAGTTACAGGAAAATTTCAGTTTGGTGTTCAATTGGACTGGCACCTACAAGTAATATAAAAATATATCCATCAAAAAGGCCTGAGATTCTCCTGATTCATCTAGTGGGATATGGTATTTAAATTTTTTTACGGATAAAAAATTCGGTGTATCTTCGTTAAAGGTTGTTCATTATTGTTTAGATAATGAATCTGTGTCAGAATTGTGTCGTTAAGTTTCAAACCTGAACAAAAACGAGCTTTTTTGCATAAAAACGAAGGTACTCACGCCCGACAGGGGGCTCTAGGGACTTGATTATCAATGAGTTACAGCTATTAGGGACTCTATAGGGACCAGCAACCGAAATTTTCTGTATATTTCGGGATTGGAAATTCCGCGTAAACTGACCACTTCATTTCGCGACAAACTGA
>JBGTEP010000008.1:0-32980 GCA_041747735.1 Chryseolinea sp. | reverse complement strand
ACACTTTCTGTGTTTTCAAATACTTTGTCATCAAGATGACAATTGCAGAAATTATTGATGTGAGTCATTCTTATGGTAGGAAATTGGCCATTAATCAAATCAATGTGGGGTTTGAAGAAAAAAAGATCACCGCGATTATTGGTAAAAGCGGAAGTGGAAAGTCGACATTACTACAGCTCTTGAATGGACTGATTAACCCTTCCTCGGGTTCGGTTTCACTTTTTAAAAAAGCGTTAGATTACAATGCAATCCATTCTGTGCGTACAAGGATGGGCTACATGGTGCAGGGAACCGGACTATTTCCTCATCTGACGATTGATGAAAATATATCGATTGCGGGAAAACTTGTCGCTCGTCAAAATATTTCTTCAGCGCGGGTTGATGAGCTTATGGATCTTGTTAGTTTACCAAAAACGTATAAGAGAAAATATCCCTTTGAGCTGTCGGGCGGCGAACAACAACGCGTTGGAATTTGCAGGGCTTTATTTTTAGATCCACCTATTTTACTTATGGATGAACCTTTGGGAGCACTGGATCCTCTTACACGACAGGAAATTCAAAATGAAATTTTGAGACTTCAACAACTGGAGCCCAGAACGGTAATCCTCGTGACGCATGATATGCGTGAAGCAAAAATACTGGCAGACTATATATTAATTATGGATGAAGGTGAAGTTCAGCAATTCGATGCTACACAAACTGTCCTTAAAAAACCAGTCAATGCAATTGTAAAAAAACTTATTGAAGCTTCGTTATCGTGAAATCATTTATTATCATCATCGCTACTTTATCCTCGGTTGTATGCCAGAGTCAGACTATACGCGTTGGTGCAAAGCACTTCAATGAGGGGTATATTTTAAGTGAGATTATTTCACAGCTTTTGGAAAGCAATGGATATAAAGTTGAGCGAAATTTTAATCTTGGAGGAACCTTAGTGTGTTTTGAGGCTTTGCGGAATAATCAGATTGATGTGTATCCGGAATATAGCGGAACACTATCGGCCGAAGTGTTGAAACAAAATCAACTTGGCTATGATGAAATAAGCAGAGCATTGCAGAAAAAATTCGGAATGGAGATTTCCGGGGCGTTTGGTTTTAACAATACGTATACGCTGGTTGCAAAACGGGAGTGGAGTGAATTAAATCAGATACAAACCATTACAGATCTTAAAAATCATCCCAATGCTAAAATTGGTTTGAGTTATGAGTTTCTAAAACGACAGGATGGATGGGATAACCTCGCGAAAAGCTACTCCCTTCCACAGCGACCCGTTGGCCTCGAACATGGACTGGCGTATCAGGCGCTGGATCAAAACACAATTGATGTAACGGATGCCTATTCCACCGATGGAGAGATCACCCGGTACGATCTCGTGGTACTCACGGACAACCATAACTTCTTTTCATTATATGAAGCCACTTCTTTATATCGAACTGATCTATCTGAACAGGTAAAGGAAATTCTGGCAAGATTGAATGGAAAAATTGATGAGGTGAAGATGCAAAAAATGAATGCCTCGGTGCTTTATGAAGAGAAAACTTTTGCTGTGGTAGCCGGTTCATTCCTGAAGGAGGAAGGATTGATTGAAAGTGTGTCGACCGTAAATCCGTCCGTAGTCGTAGATATTTTACGGAAAACAGCGACGCATTTACAACTTACTTTTCTGGCATTGCTGATTGCTATTTTGTGCTCAGTCCCTCTGGGAGTCTATTTATACTGGAACCCTGGATTATCAAAATCGATTTTATACTTTACCGGATTACTACAAACCATTCCATCGATAGCGCTATTGGCAATGATGATTCCCCTTTTTGGAATCGGAAAGCTTCCTGCTACAATCGCTCTTTTTTTATATGCGATGTTGCCGATCCTCCGAAATACATTGACAGGGTTACAATCCGTTGACCCGTTGTTAAAAAAAGTAGCAGATGGTATCGGAATGACCCGGTTTCAGAAATTAAAACTTGTTGAATTTCCCTTAGCGATTCCCATGCTAATGGCTGGAATCCGGACCGCGGCAGTAATCAATGTCGGGACGGCTACGCTTGCAGCTTTTATCGGTGCTGGTGGTTTAGGTGAGTTTATTGTTACAGGTCTTGCACTTAATAATACCACCTTGATTCTGCGGGGTGCAATTCCGGCAGCGCTGTTAGCTCTGACGGTAGAATTGTTATTTACAATTCTTGAGAAGAAAATGGTTCCTGCACACCTTCGATAGCCAGCGGGATTTCTGAAAATAAAAAAACGCGATTCGTCAACCTTGCAACCACTTTTAGTATTCCATGATCTCGATTTTCCTGAAATCAATCGGGTGACTATTTGATTGAAGTGATATAAAACCATCTTTAATCACATCATTGCCATTTGCAATAAAAGTTTTTGCTACCTCGTGAGCAGGGTTGTATCCCGGGTTTTCGAAGCGCATGATCTCTTCACCGTTTACAAAGTGTGCAATCTTTCCATCCTTCACATCGATTTCTATCGTTACCCATTGATCTCCATGAAATGTCTTTTTTATTTCGGGAGGTGTACAGAATGATTCATTTTTCTTTCCGTTGATCTCTACAGTAGTACCAGGTGTACAAATCTCTCCGGTAGGTCGCTCGTCTTTTCCATTTCCACCATGGAGATTAAACTCAAGGCAAACCGGGAAGGATTGCGCCAATCCTATAGTTGAAGGATCTTGCCCATGGTATTGAACGCCGCTGTCTCTATATCCCCACGTTGGCGCGCCGGGTGCAGTTTCTCCTACAAATCTATATTCAACTTTAAGTCTGTAGTTGGTAAATTTCTTTTTAAAATACAGGGCACCGAATCTGTCGTTAAAATTATCACCGTATCGATCATACCGGATGCTGAGTATTTTGTTTTCAACTCTGAACGTGTTTCCAAAATTTTCTCCCAGTGGATGACCTGCAATTTTCATCGTCCAACTGTCCAGATTTTTCCCATTGAAAAGTTTTACCCATTTGTTTGATGACCTGGTTTGCTTGTGTTCACTGGAAAAGGCAAACAGTATTATGGAGATTAGGATTAATGTTGAGGACTTCAACTTCATGATGTTAGCTGGTAAAATTGATTCACCCTAAAAGTAAGAAGGAAAGGAGCAAAAACACTAGCCAATTATCTGGACAGTACGGATAACTTCTGTTTTCTTGAGTCTTATAGCAGAATCAAATGACCGATTTTGAACAAGAAGTGACTTATTCCGAACAACCGGTAATGTTCTAACCCCTCATAAATTCAAAAACCTTGCATTTTCATTCTGGCATAATTATTAATACTACATTTAGGAATTAATTAAGTCTATGAAAAAATTTCAATTGGGTGAGTTCGAAGAGGTCGTTATGCTCACGGTAGGTATCCTCTATAGTGAAGCCTATGGCGTATCCATAAAAAAGGAAATTGAAGTACGTCTTTCACGTAAAGTGAGTGTCGGTGCACTGCAAACTGCGCTAAAACGGTTGGAAGATAAAGGTTATATAAAGTCACATGAAGGAGAGTCTACCCAGGAAAGAGCGGGGAGACCAAAGCGTTACTTTATGATTACAGCACTAGGAAAGAAAGCCATCGAGTATACCAGGGCTACCCGGGAGGAACTCTGGAGTGCTATTCCGAAAATTGCATTGAGTCCCAAGTTTTCCGGCCAGCCCCTATGAAGAATCCTGAATCAACACCACCTTCATTTTTCCTGCACTTCTTCCGATGGTTCTGTCATCCGTCATTGGCGAAGTACGTGGAAGGTGATCTAATGGAGTTGTACGAAGAGCGGGTTCGGGAGAAGGGAAAGCGAAATGCAGATATAAACTTTAGTATCGATGTGCTGCTGCTTTTCAGACCCGGCATTATTAAACCTGCAGGATATCAACAATTAAACACATACGGTATGTACAAAAGTTATATAAAAGTAGGATGGAGAAATCTGGTAAGGAATAAAAGCTATTCCATCATAAATGTTGCCGGATTGACTTTGAGCATGGCTTGCGGCATTTTTATTTTCTCTCTGGTCAGCCAGCATTTGAGCTACGACAATTTTCATCACAATCCAGATCAAACCTATAGAATTGTCACGGAGATGCATCGCGACAATATTGGGTATACCAACTGCGTACCTTCGCCGCTGGGGGAATATTTTCGCAACGACTATACCTATGCCGAAAAAGTAGCTCGTGTATATATGGAGCCGGGTGCCCTCGTTACATTAAAGAGGGAGAATACATTGACAAAGTTTAAAGAAACAGATGGTATTGCTTTTGCCGAAACTTCATTTTTCGATATTTTTAATTTTCCACTTTTATACGGTGATGCGGCCTCGGCATTAACGGAACCCAATGCAGCCATCGTTACAGAAAGGATAGCGCGGAAATATTTTGGGGATCAGGATGCTATCGGCGAAACATTCTGGCTGGAAAACAAAATTCCATTTACTGTAAAGGGTGTACTCAAAAACTTACCATCAAACACAGATATCAAAAGTGAAATCTTTGTGTCCTATGTTACACTTAAAGCACACAGTCCGTGGCTAGCAGATGAGACGGGTGGTTGGGGTGGTATTAGGAGCGGCATGTACTGTTATGTCCGGCTTCAGGCTGACGCATCTGCTGCCAAAGTAGAGGAAGTACTCTCTGCATACGTAAAAATTCACCGGGCGGAAAGTAAAAATGTACATCACTATAAATTGCAACCCCTGAACGATATACATTTTAATGCGCAATATGGGGGTCCTATGGGAAAAAATAAATTATGGATTTTGACCATCCTTGGTGTTTTTCTTATTGCTACCGCATGTTTGAATTTTGTCAATCTCGCAACGGCACAAGCATTAAGACGCTCTAAAGAGGTAGGTGTAAGAAAAGTCCTGGGTAGTTTTAGGTTTCAACTTTTCTGGCAGTTTATTTTCGAAACAGGTATCATCACCTTTATGTCGATACTGGCAGCCTGTATTATTGCTTATGTTACATTTCCGATGATCAATACGTTCTTCAATACAGCTATCGATGTTAATTCCATTGTTGATAAGTGGCTGTTGCTTTTCGTATTGGTACTGGGTATTGTTGTTACACTTCTGGCCGGTTACTATCCCGGATTAGTGTTATCCGGATTTAGACCAGTGGCTGCATTAAAAGGTAGACTTTCACAACAAAACGTTGGTGGGTTCAACACACGACGTACCTTAATTGTGGTTCAGTTTGCAATTTCGCAGGTATTGATTATCGGAATGATTGTAATCATGCACCAGATGAAATTTGCTACGCAATCACATCTTGGGTTTGACAAAGACGCTATTGTGATGGTGACTATGGGTCGCGACTCTACCGGAACACGTGCTTCTGTTCTTAAAAATGAAATCACGGGTATACCCGGCGTCGAAAAGATATCACTGTGTTTTGCGGCACCATCATCTGAATATGAGTGGGGTAATTCCATCAGGTTTGATAACAGTGTTGAAGAAGTAAATTTCAGAACCAGTATGAAGCTGGCTGATGCGGATTACCTATCAACATTCGATTTGGAGCTGGTGGCTGGAAGAAACCTAAGCCCATCTGACACGGTTAAAGAAATACTGGTGAATGAAACATTAATTCACAAACTAAATCTGCAATCTCCCGAAGAGGCACTCGGGCGCATGATTTCTGCAAACAATGGTTCTATGAATGGTGCAATTGTGGGGGTTGTGAAGGATTTTCATGATAAATCATTTCATGAAGAAATTAGTCCGATACTCATCACAACGTATACCAGGGACTATATGAACTATGCGGTTAAACTTAACATGGCTCATGCGAAAGGTGTTTTGTCGGATATTGAAAGCCTTTGGCAACAACAACATCCTGATCAGATTTTTGAGTATGAATTTTTGGATGAAAGTATTGCCCACTTCTATGAAGCCGAAGAAACTATGCTCAGACTAATTCAGACTTTTTCCTTCATCGCCATCTTTATTGGTGCGCTGGGCTTATACGGTTTGGTATCTTTTATGGTATCACAAAAAGTAAAGGAGATCGGCATTCGGAAAGTTTTAGGCGGTACAGGTCATCACATAGTCTGGATTTTCGGGAAAGAGTTTGTTCGGCTAATTGTCATAGCTTTTTTAATCGCTGCACCATTAGGTTGGTGGCTTATGAGCAACTGGCTCAAGGATTTTGAATTTCAAACCCAGATTAGCAGTTGGCCATTTGTCTGGGCAATGGGTTGTTCACTTGTTGTTGCTGCAGTTACTGTCAGCTATCAGGTTCTTACAACTGCCTTGATGAATCCGGTAAATAGTTTGAGGTCTGAATAGAGAAATAGAAGTTTATAATAGGCAATATTTCTTGCCTATTATTTTTAAACTTTTAACAACTATCCCACTTAACCATACACTCCCGAGTTTCAGATTGTAATGATCACTTGCCAATTCGGTATGTATTCTCGTTGACCGTTTCTGAAAAGTAATCGTCCGTTATCGGACTAGATGAATAAAGCAAATTGCGTTTACAGGTTAGTTTAAACGTGCTTTTCATTCTGGCACAGTTGTTATTCCTACATTTAGAGTAAAATATTCAAACATGAAGAATTACCAACTCGGTGAATTTGAGGAGATCGTTTTGCTGACCGTAGGGATACTGAATAATGTGGCTTACAGCGTTTCGATAAAAGATGAAATCGAATCACGCCTTTCACGAAGTGTAAGCATGGGTGCGCTTCATACTGCATTGAAGAGACTTGAAGACAAAGGCTACCTGAAATCATTTGCAGGAGAAGCAACGGAAGAAAGAGCAGGGCGACCCAAACGTTATTTTGAAATAACGGCGCTTGGCAAGAAAGCCATCCATTATGCAAAAGAAACGCGTGAACAGTTATGGAAAGCAATACCGAAAGCTGTATTGGAAATTAATCTTAATTAAACAAACCGAAGTAACTGTAGTCCTTCAAATAACATTGTTTGAAAACTGGAAAACAAAATCCGCCCCATCTCCCTCTCCGCTTCTTCCGCTGGTACTGCCACCCGAAGATGCAGGATTATATTGAAGGTGACTTGATGGAGGTGTACGCGGTACGTGCGAAAGCGCTTGGGAAACGAAAAGCGGACATAAGGTTTGTTGTTGATGTGTTGTTGCTCTTTCGCCCGGGCATTATTCGACCAGCAGGAGGTTATCAAAATTTAAACAACTATGGAATGCTAAAAAATTATTTCAAAATCAGCTGGAGAAATTTGGTGAAACAGAAGATGTATTCATCTATAAAGATCGGAGGCTTTGCTGTAGGCGTTGCGGCGTGCCTGCTGATTGTGTTGTTTATTAAAGAAGAACTGTCATACGATAAGCAATACTCACAGCAACTCTATCGTGTGCTTGGGGTAATAACGTTAGAAGGCGATGTGAAGACAGGAGTTGCCTTTCCTGCACCGATGGCAGCTGCATTAAAAGAAGATTTTGCTGAGATTATAGAATCTGGTCGCTATAATAACAGTGAACTGTTTGGTGCAGGTCCTAATCAGGTGCGTCCCGATGGTGTGGAAGATAATGCTTACGATGAAGGTTTTGTTTATTTCGATCAGGCACTGCTCAACATGCTTCAGTTGAAGTTCATTCACGGAAACCCCAATACTGCGTTAAGTCAGCCTGGGGCCATTGTGATCACGAAGAGAAAAGCTGATAAGTATTTCCCTGATACCGACCCGGTGGGCAAGTTGCTTATTGTAAACAACCAGGCTGCGCAACCTTATACCGTAGCAGGTGTAATTGAGGATTTTTTACCTACATCACATATTCAGTTCGATTTTTTAATCGGCACTGAGGGTTTACAGTTCTGGAACGGTGAACAAAAGGATTGGGGCGCCAGTAACTATGCTACCTATATAACGGTACAGGATGGTGTAGATATAGAAGCACTCGAGGCAAAGCTTTCAAAAGGCATTATCGAAAAATATTTGATTCCTAGTATGGTGAGGGACGGAATGCCTCAAGCCGAGATTGATAAGTTCTTTAAAGAAAAAAATGCACATCTGGTACTTCAGCCACTTAGCAGAATTCATCTCTACTCCGGTGGTGTTGACGATAACCTTGTGCATGGAGATATCAAAATCATTTGGTTGTTTGGTGGGATTGCAGTGTTCGTTTTGCTGATTGCGGTAATCAACTTCTTGAATCTTTCCACAGCAAAGTCGGCAAACCGTGCAAAGGAAATTGGTCTGAGAAAAGCAGTGGGTTCATTACGTTCCAACATCGTGTGTCAGTTTTTATATGAGTCTGTTTTGTTCAGTATGATTTCGTTTGTAATCGGGTTGGCCGTCGCAGGTTTGCTTTTGCCTTACTTCAATATGATTTCAGGTAAATCCATCGAACTACCGTGGACGGCGTTTTGGTTTGTTCCGTCTTTTATTGTACTCGCCATTGCTGTTGGTATTCTTGCTGGAATTTATCCTTCGCTCTATTTGTCGGCCTTCAAACCCATTCAGGTATTGAAAGGAAACTTAACGCAAGGCAAAAGAAGCTCACCATTGCGCAGCACGCTGGTAGTTTTTCAATTCGCAACATCCATTATTCTGATTGTCGGTACGCTTGTGATTTATCGTCAAATGAATTTTATTCTGAATACAAAATTGGGTTACGATAAAGAACAAGTATTGCTGCTGCAAGGTACAAACACATTAGGGGGTCAACTTGAAACACTTGCAGCAGGACTGCGCGCTCTCCCGACGGTGCTGGAGGTAAGCACAGGCGATTACCTTCCTGTGCGAGGATCAAAACGTAACGGTAATAATTTTTGGAATGAAGGTCGGCAAGATATCGACCCTGGAGTGAGAAGTCAGTTTTGGAGAATCGATCCATTCTACTTGAACACGCTTGGAATTAGGTTGGTCGAGGGCCGCAATTTGAGTGGTGATCTGGCTTCCGATTCAAGCGCCATTCTCATTAACCAAAAAATGGCCAAACAATTAGGCAACAATGTGCTTGGCAAACGAATTTACAATTATGCGGGCCTTTGGACTGTGGTAGGTATTGTTGAAGATTTTCATTTCGAATCATTGCGAGAAGATATTATACCCCTGGGAATGACGTTGGGAACCGAGGCGTCGGTACTAGCCGTGAAATTACACTCCGGGAATATGAATGAAAGTATTCAATCGCTCACGCGTGTGTGGGATAAGTTCGCACCACATCAACCCATTCGATACAGTTTTTTGGATGAGCGCTATGCAGCGATGTATGCTGACGTGCAACGTATGGTCAGGATATTTACTTCGTTTGCTGTGCTGGCCATTGTCGTCGCTTGTCTCGGTTTGTTTGCACTCTCTGCTTTTATGGTGGAGCAACGCAGCAAGGAGATTAGTGTTCGTATTGTTTTGGGTGCTACGGTGAACAGCGTGTTTCAAATGCTCACATGGAATTTTTTAAAACTCGTGGTGGTGGCGTTTGTAATTGCAGCCCCGCTGGCATGGTACCTGATGACTAAGATGCTGGAAGATTATACCTACAAAACACAAATCAGTTGGGACATCTTTGCCATTACAGGTGGTACGGCGATTATGATTGCATTGATTACCATTAGTTATCAATCCATTCGAGCTGCCATGATGAATCCGGTGAATGGCCTCCGTTCCGAATAGGTAGTGAGAAACGTAATTACTCCGCTTGAGAGTAATCAAACATTTGGTGTAAAAAGCTTTCGATTAGAATAACTGTCTTGAATACTATAAAATATAACCACTTGAAAATGAAAACCACGATAGCATACATGGCGTTTGCCTTATCCTTTCATATGGCATTTGGTCAGATTACAATGCCAGCGGCAGGAGGAAATAAAAAAGCTTCAGTTTCCGAATGGATAGGAATCACGAATGTAAAAATCGACTACAACAGACCCGCTGTAAAGGGACGCGAAGGAAAAATATGGGGAAGTTTGGTTCACTATGGTTTTGCTGACCTCGGATATGGTACAAGCAAGTCAGCACCATGGCGCGCGGGAGCCAATGAAAATACTACGATTGAATTCAGTACAGATGTTTTGATAGAAAAAAATCCACTACCCGCCGGGAAGTATGGATTCTTCATCGCCATGGGCCCAGAAAAAGCAACGCTGGTTTTTTCAAAATACAACACAGCGTGGGGAAGCTTCTATTATGATGCAAAAGATGATGCCCTTCGTGTAGAAGTACCAGTACAAAATTTAAAAGAGAGTGTAGAGTGGTTGAAATACGAATTTGAACAACAGACTGCGAGCAGTGCCGTAGTATCGTTGCAATGGGAAAAGGTAAAAGTGCCTTTTGAAATATCGGTAGATTTACAAAAACTCCAAATTGAGTCATTCCGTAGAGAATTTAATTCAGGTGGTTTTTATCGCTACTGGCAGAATATGCAAACTGCCGCGCAATATTGTTTGGAAAACAATATCAATCTTGAAGAGGGCTTAACCTGGGCCGATCGTTCCATCAATACTTTTTTTGGCGAAACTAATTTCCTCACCTTGTCCACTTATGCAGGCCTGCTTGAGAAACTAAATAAAAAAGAAAAGGCTGACTCTGTGATGAAAGTTGCGTTGCCGATGGGAACACCTGTTCAGCTCGTAATGTACGGAAGCAGCCTGAACAAAATGAAAAAGCATCAGGAGGCATTCAGAATCTTCAAGTTTAATTATGAAAAAAATCCGAAGGAAACATATTCCTACCTCGGAATGATGATGGGCTACTACTTTCTAAACGATCACAAAGAGGCCATAAAATTCGGAGAGAAAGGAAAAGCAGTAGCAACTAACGCTGGATTCAAATCCTACTTTGATTCAGTGATTGGTGATATCAAAGCAGGAAAATTGGTTTTTCAATAGAATACTTTAAACCAGATAAGTGAGTTCCAAAAATACTTTTCCACCTAAACTCTTTCTCCGCTTCTTCCGCTGGTACTGCCATCCGAAGATGCGCGACTACATTGAGGGTGACTTGATGGAAGTGTATGCTATGCGTGCGAAAATTCTTGGCAAACGAAAAGCAGATATAAAATTTATTATTGATGTGATATTGCTGTTCAGGCCCGGCATCATTAGGCCGGCAGAAGGATATAAGAAATTAAACAATTACGGTATGTATAAAAGTTATTTTAAGATCGGATGGAGAAATCTCTTGAAGAACAAAGGCTACTCTCTTATCAATATTGGTGGGCTTGCATTGGGCATGAGTGTAGCAATGTTGATAGGTTTATGGATCAAAGCTGAGCTTTCTTTCAATAAGGATAACGAAAAATATGACCAGATAGCCCAAGTCATGCAGCATAAAACATACAATGGTGAGATAGCAACCAATGAAGCAATTCCTTATCCCATTGGCGGAGAATTAAAAGATAAGTTTGGGGGTGATTTTAAATTCATAGTGATGAGCTCCTGGTTTAGTGATCATATAATCTCTCACGATGAAGAAAAGTTTACGATATCAGGAGGCTTCATGGACTTTCAGGCACCTCATCTTTTATCGCTTAAAATACTCGGTGGAAGTGCCGATGGATTGAAAGAACCCGGCTCCATTTTATTATCATCATCTACCGCTAACGTTTTGTTTGGTGGTGAAGATCCAATTGGTAAAGCATTGAAAATTGACAACAATCTTAGCGTAGAAGTTACGGGTGTATATGAAGACCTGCCTTACAATTCCAGGTTTAGCAATTTATCCTTTATAGCGCCCTGGGATCTTTATATTTCATCCGCAGGATGGTTGACAGATTCGCGAGACTCCCCGCAGTGGGATCGCAATTCATTTCAAGCGTTTGTACAAATTACTGATCTGGCTGACGTGCAACAGGTGAGTGAAAAAATTAAAATGATCAAGTACAATAACGTTAACGAATTTGAAAAGACATTCGAACCTATAATTTTTCTTCATCCAATGAAGGATTGGCATTTAAGATCCAATTGGATAAATGGCATCAAAACGGGAGGTGATATTCAATATGTTTGGATGTTTGGGATCATTGGCATTTTTGTACTGATCCTTGCTTGTATCAATTTCATGAATTTGAGCACAGCTCATTCGGAAAGAAGATCCCGAGAGGTAGGTGTGCGTAAATCTATCGGCTCACATAGGGGTCAGCTAATTCTGCAATTCTTTAGTGAATCATTTTTGGTAGTTGTTCTGGCATTTATTTTTTCCCTTGCTCTATCTTACCTGTTGCTGCCCTATTTTAATAACCTTACAGATACAAGGCTATCGCTTCCGCTCGCAGATAAATTATTTTGGTTAATAAGTATTGGCTTTATGCTGCTTAGCGGTTTCTTCGCAGGCAGTTACCCCGCTTTTTATCTGTCCTCTTTCAATCCTATTCAAGCACTCAAAGGTACTTTTAAAGCGGTCTCATCAGCTAAGGCTTATAGAAGGTCATTGATTGTTTTTCAGTTCACTATTTCAATCTCCCTCATAATAGGAACGCTGGTTGTGGAGAAACAAATTCAATATTCTAAGGATCGTCCTCTTGGTTATGATAAAAGCGGAATCCTCATGGTTGAAATGAATTCTCCGGATCAGTATGGTAAGTATCACGCACTGAGAAATGAATTGAAAGGTAGAGATGCAATTGAAGAAATGACGGAGTCATCCAGCCCATTAACCGACATATGGAATAGTAACGGTGGTTTTAACTGGGCCGGAAAAGACCCTTCACTTCAAGCAAATTTTTCAATGGTTTGGGTATCCCCACAATTTGGAAAGACTGTGGGATGGGAAATTATTGAAGGACGCGATTTATCACCGAATGTGACATCGGATTCCCGTGCTATTATAATCAATCAGGCAGCGGTTGAATTCATGGACATTGAAGATCCGATTGGAAAAACGGTTACATGGAATGATAGGGATTATGAAATTGTTGGGGTAGCAAAGGACATGTTAATGCGATCTCCCTACAAACCAGTTGAGCAAACAATTTATTTAATAGATAATGAGGATTACGCTAGTTGGTTTTTGCTAAAACTTAATCCCCATAAGTCGTTATCAGAGTCACTGGCACTGGTTAGTAAAGGTTATGCTAAAATAATTCCTTCAGTACCATTTGAATATAAGTTTGCTGAAGAGGAATATGCTCGAAAATTCAAGACTGAAGAACGGGTTGGAAAACTCACGAGTGTGTTCGCCACGCTTGCTATTATAATAAGCTGTCTTGGGTTGTTTGGAATGGCATCCTTTATAGCTGAGCAGCGGACCAAAGAAATAGGCATCCGCAAAGTTATGGGGGCTACAATTCTTAATATTTGGAAAATGTTATCAAAAGAGTTTGTGATATTGGTTGTCATCGCATGCTTCATCTCAATCCCAATAGCGTATTATTTTTCTTCTGACTGGTTACAGCGGTATGAATATCACACAACCATTTCCTCGTGGGTGTATTTTATATCGGGAATAAGCGCGGTAACAATTACATTATTAACAGTGAGTTACCAATCTATCAAAGCTGCTTTAATGAATCCGGTAAAAAGTTTACGGTCGGAATAATGAATAGAAATATATCAACACCACCCAAACTCTTCCTCCGGCTCTTCCGCTGGTACTGCCACCCGAAGATGAGGGATTACATTGAGGGTGACTTGATGGAAGTGTATGCGGTACGCGCGAAAACTTTGGGAAAACGAAAGGCAGATATAAAATTTATTGTCGATGTGATATTTCTATTTCGGCCAGGCATTATCCGGCCCACAGAAGGATATCAAAACTTAAACACATACGGTATGTATAAAAGTTATTTTACGATTGGTTGGAGGAATCTTATCCGAAACATCAGCTACACTGCAATCAACATTACTGGCCTTTCAACTGGCATCACGTGTTGTATTATTCTCTTCCTTATTGTAGATCACGGAAGGAGTTACGATAAGTATCATTCAAAAGGCGATCGTATCTACCGTGTGGTGTCAATGTCTAAAGGCAACAATGGTTATAGTTATAATCAAGGTATACCCAATGCGCTCCCTGCTGCATTCAAAGAAGATTTTTCCCAGGTGGATGAAGTGGTCTTCATTTCTTATCGAAGAGATAATCTGATTACTGTCATCGATAAGAATAAGGTAACGAAGTACAAAGAGAAACAAGGGGTTGCTTTTGCTGAACCATCTTTCTTCAGAATCTTCGATCGGAAAATTTTACGAGGTACTGCCGATAAAGGACTTGACGATGCGAACGAAGCACTGATCTCTCAAAAGTGGGCACTCAAGTATTTTGGGAAGGAAGATGTCCTGGGGGAAATGATCGAATATGAAAACATACCCTATAAGATAATGGGTGTAATGGAAGATTTCCCGACCAATACCGATCTTCCATTCGATCTTGTATTATCATACGCTACCATTAAAAAAGACTATGAGCAATTAGGATGGGGTCATGTATCCGATTCTGACAACTGCTATATCCTTTTGAAAGAAGGTGCTTCTATCTCTTCCGTGGAAGACCAAATACCAGCCTTGGTGAAAAAGTACCTGCCCGAGAGAAAGGATGATGAAAATGTAAGCCCTTACGTCATACAACACCTTCATCAGATTCACTCCGACACGCGCTTTGGCAACTACAACAACAAGCTTCCGGTTGCTGCACAAATTACCTTTGCTGCAATTGCCATTTTTCTGCTTGCCTCTTCTTGCATCAATTTTATCAACCTGGCAACAGCCGAGGCTGTGAAAAGAACGCGGGAAGTTGGCGTTCGGAAAGTGCTGGGCAGTACAAGAAAGCACCTGGTACTGCAATTTATTATAGAGGCTTCTATGGTAACCATGGGTTCCATCGGACTTTCACTTTTTGCAGTACAATTTTTATTGGGCTTTGTAAATTCCTTCCTCGATTCTTCCCTTGTTCTCGATCTGTATTCCGGAAACGTGTGGGTATTTCTGTCTACCCTGCTTATATCAGTAACACTCTTTGCAGGCTTTTACCCGGCGTGGATCGTTTCAGGCTTTAAACCGGTTCTGGCTCTAAAAAATCTGACTGGCAATACCAACTCGCGGGGGTTTACATTGCGCAGGAGTTTGGTGGTGGTGCAATTTTTCATTTCCCAGTTTTTTATCATCGGAACAATTGTCCTAACACAACAGATGGATTTTATGAAAAGTCAGCCGATGGGTTTTGCAAAAGATGCTATCATTACCATCCCCCTTCCGGAGCAATCAGACGAAATAATCAATACCCATACCGTTAAACAAACCTTAAAGAGCGAACTTCTCCGTCTGCCTGGCGTAGAAAAAGTAAGTCTCAATTTTGCCCCTCCTACTTATAAGGCCGTATTTTCCTCATCCTTTACGTTGCCCGGAAGTGAAAACGAATATCGTACACAGGTGAAACAGGTTGATGGCGATTACATTCAGTTATTTCAATTTGAATTGATTTCCGGGGAACTATTAGCCGATAACGACTCCATGCGAAGCGTTGTTGTTAATGAAAAGTTGGCAATGGTAGCTGGTTTTGAGAACAGCAGCGATGTAGTTGGCAAAGAAATTTCACTTTGGGGAAAGAACTTGCTGGTAAAAGGAGTAGTGAAGGATTTTAATACGCAATCGTTAAGTCACTCAGTTGAGCCTGTTATTCTGGTAAATAATACGAGTGGCTACCAACATCTTGCCGTGAAGCTGGCACCGCTGCATATGCAGGAATCTATCGAACAGATAAAAAGGCAATGGGAAATACATTATCCGGAATTTATTTTCAGCTACGAGTTTATAGATGAACAAATCCGCAATCTGTACAATGGAGAAAGGAAAATATCGTTGTTATTGAACGTTTTCGCCTGTATTGCTATTTTCATCGGGTGCCTTGGATTACTTGGGCTGGTTATGTTCATGACTAACCAGAAAACCAAGGAAGTTGGCGTTCGAAAAGTATTAGGTGCCTCGGTGCAGAGTATCGTGTTCCTTTTTTCAAAAGAATTCATCAAGCTGATTTTGATTGCTTTTGCTTTAGCAGCACCGTTGGCGTCATTGGTAATGAACAAAGTACTGGACGAATTTGCCTATAAAATAACGATTAGCCCCGCGATTTTACTGCTGACCCTGGGCCTTACTTTCATGATTGCATTTATTACCGTTGGATATTGGTCCTTAAAAGCAGCAATGATGGCGCCGGTTAAGAGCTTGAGAAGTGAATAAAAAATTGGTATGCAGCTACAGTTATATGTGTTTTCAAATAAAATTTAAAATGATATGAAAAGGTATTTTCTACTAGTCGCCATATTCGCGACCGTTCACACCCAGGGATTAACTCAATCAATTAATCTTCAACAACTGTTAAAGAATAAGAAACTAACGACTAGCGCAAAAACAGTTCTTCTGCTGACAGATGGAAAAAGACAAGGTATCTCCAGCGATGGTATTGTTTGGTTAAAAGATATCGAATTCTCTACTGGAATTATCGAAGTTGACCTGAGAGGAAAAGATGTGTTTCAACAAAGTTTCCTCGGTATTGCTTTTCATGGTGTGGACACGGTTACTTATGACGCGATCTACTTCCGTCCCTTTAATTTTCAATCATCTGATCCTGTTAGAAAAATTCATGCTGTACAGTACATCAGTGAACCTGATCATCCATGGCACAAACTGCGGAGCGAGAAAAACGGAGTTTACGAAAAGGGAATAGATCCACCACCTTCTTCATCGGAGTGGTTTCATGCTCGAATAGAAGTGAAAGATTCAACGATTACGGTGTACGTTAACAATTCTTCTTCCCCGTCGCTAACGGTTAACAAGCTTAATACTCGAAAAGGTGGACTATTTGGAATTTGGGCTCAAGGGTTAACTGGAGACTGTGCTAACCTTACAATAAAGAAATAGAGAGGATGTTAAATTCAGTAACTGCTAAGTGTTCGTGCAAAAATGTCAGTTTACTGAACTGTTAACGGTAATCGAAGATGAAGGATAAAATTCATCCACCGGGATTTCCCCTCCGCTTCTTCCGCTGGTACTGCCATCCGAAGATGAGGGATTACATTGAGGGAGACTTGATGGAAGTGTATGCAACACGTGTAAGAACGCTTGGGAAACGAAAGGCAGATATAAAATTTATTATTGATGTGATATTGCTATTCCGGCCAGGCATTATCCGACCGGCAGAAGGTTATCAAAACATAAACACATACGGTATGTATAAAAGTTATTTTATCCTTGGATGGAGAAATCTGATTAAAAACAAAGTATTCTCTTTTATAAATATTTCAGGTTTATCACTGGGATTGATCTGCAGTGTGCTAATTGCATTATGGGTTCAGGATGAATACAACATGGATGCCTTTCATGAAGACCTGGATCGCATTTACACTATTACCAGTACTGAATATTCGGGGCAGGAAATCACATACGGAGGATATGATACACCCGGTCTTTTAGGCGAAGAACTAAAACGGGTTTTTCCCGAAGTTGAGTATGGCTGCAACTATGGTTGGATTGAGTACAGAGTGTTCAGCCTAGAAGAAAAAAAAATTAAACAACCTGGCAATTTTGCCGGTGCAGATTTTTTCAAAATATTTTCTTATCCCTTACTATTAGGTTCAAAAGAGACTGCACTGAAGACCCCCGAAAGTGTAGCTATCTCCCGAAAAATGGCAACCGCTTTTTTTGGAAGCCCTGAACTGGCTATGGACAAATCAATACGATATGAAAATTACAGAGACCTAAAAGTAACTGCGGTATTTGAAGACCTGGGCGATAACGTTTCTGAAAAATTTGAGTACGTCTGCACGTGGGATTTTTTTGTTGAAAGAAATGAGTGGGTGAAAGATTGGGGCAATAGTGGACCTATCACGTTTATCAAATTGCGCGAGCACGTGAATGCTGAAGAACTAAAGCCGAAGCTTCAGCATTTTCTAAAGTCGTATGATGAAGATTATGGCAACATGTATCGTCTTGAGTTGAGTTTACAGCCGTTTGGAGAGAAGTATCTTTATTCCAACTTCAAAGACGGAAAAGTGGCAGGCGGCCGAATTGAATATGTTCGGCTTTTTAGTCTGGTAGCCATTTTCATTCTGCTGATTGCCTGTGTCAACTTTATGAATTTGAGTACAGCGCGTTCGCTAAAGAGAGCCAGGGAAATTGGCGTGCGAAAAGTAAATGGCGCAATTAAAGCTTCATTGATTGGTCAATTCATGCTGGAAGCCATTATGCTTACTTTCATTGCTGTAGTGATCGCGTTAGTAGCGTTGGTAACTTTGTTGCCACAATTTAATTTGTTAACCGGTAAGAGCATCCGGCTTCCGGTGACAGCTGGAACATTTTGGTTGGGCATGATCGCCTTAACGTTAGTCACGGGTATTATTTCTGGTAGTTATCCCGCTCTGCTGCTATCTTCTTTTAAGCCAATCCTGGTATTGAAACAAAATCTGAAGACCAGTTCTGCCGCACTTTTTTTCCGAAAAGGACTGGTTGTATTTCAGTTTGCGTTATCGATGATTTTTATAGCCGGCATGATTGTGATCCACGAACAAGTAACCTTCGTCCAAACTAAAAACCTCGGATATCAAAAAAATAACCTGATTTATTTACCGCTATCGGGGAGCATCGCGTCCAATTTTGAAACATTTAAACAAGAAGCGCTAAAAGTGTCTGGCATTCGTGAGATTAGCCAAATGTCACACCGACCGTTGCAAATCGAAAACACAACCGGGGGCGTGCAGTGGGAAGGTAAATCTCCCGATACAGATCCCTTATTTGTTCAAGTAGCAGTGGGGTACAATTTTGTAAATACTATGCAGGCAACTTTAATTGCTGGTCGCGATTTTTCCGAAGACATGGCGGACTCCGCCAACTATTTAATCAATGAACAAGCATTGCGGGTGATAGGGTACAAGGATCCTATTGGAATGCCGCTTACATTCTGGGGTATTAAAGGAACTATTATTGGCGTAGTAAAAGACTTTCATTTTAATTCCCTTCACGTACCCATCGAGCCCATTATTATCAGGTTAAACAGAGGACACGCATGGGGTGTTGCTCTGATTCGAATTGAACCGGAAAAAATATCCGCTGCTTTAGCAGACCTGGAGCAACTTCATAAAGAACTAAATCCTGACTTCATATTTAATTACCAATTTGCAGATGAAGAATACGCTTCCTTGTATAAGAGCGAACAAGTTGTTAAGCAACTGTCGGGATACTTTGCTTTTCTGGCAATATTCATTTCCAGCTTAGGGTTGTTAGGCTTGGTGATCTTTACCTCTGAGCAGCGCACTAAAGAAGTAGGTATCCGAAAAGTATTAGGTGCGAGTGTTTCACAAATTGTAACCCTATTGTCTAAAGACTTTGTAAAGCTGGTAGTG
Source organism: Chryseolinea sp. (assembly GCA_041747735.1). GTDB lineage: Bacteria > Bacteroidota > Bacteroidia > Cytophagales > Cyclobacteriaceae > Chryseolinea. The sequence goes on along the minus strand of JBGTEP010000008.1, from coordinate 13,736 downwards.
ATCTCAATACTAATTTCAACACCTGTTGCTTACTATGTCATGAACAATTGGCTCAAAGGTTTTGAGTATCGCATCAGTATTCAATGGTGGATATTTTTTGTTGCTTCGGGTGGAGCTGTAGCGATAGCTTTATTAACGATAAGTTTTCAAGCGATCAAAGCTGCGCTGGCAAATCCAGTTAACAGTCTTAGATCAGAATAGTATAAACCCTGATTTGCATCATTCAGAGAACAATTGTCTTACGATAAATACTCCCGCACTTTTACGCTGATGGATTTCTGCACGCTTACCCACGTTTGCTTTTTCAGGCTGATTGGATCTTCGCTTTCTTCAGCATCAGCAAAATAGGTGATGGCTTGCGGCACCGTGATGACTAAATTTTGGGTAGTGTATTTTTCTTTATGGAACTTAATGAAATCGGCGACAGAAAAATGGTTGAGGAGTTCTGATATGTCCCAAAAATCTTTCTTTTTCCCCCGGCCTAATACTGCCTGCACTTTCATGGCAACAATGTCTTCGGTTGAAAACATACGCACGTCTCCAAACTTTTGCTCAGGTCTTATCAATGGATGTGGGTGACGGATTAAATCAATCTTAACATCCTCTATAAAACAAAAAATGCCGAAGCGCGGATTGGTTGTTTTATTATCAAAAGACGATTTGAATTTTTGTTCAAGTGCTTGGATGATTTCCGAATTCTCGAATGACTTGTTAGAAAATAAATCCAGATCAACCGACTTTCTATGGCCGTATAAAAGAGCGAGCGCAGTGCCACCCACCAACGAAAAGCCCTTTAGCTTAGGCAATTTCATCAACTCATTTAATACGGAAAAAGTGTGGGGTTCAACTGTCTTAAGGTGTAGCATCTAAAATCTTTTATTGGCCTGTCAATTACTGCACTAGCCAGGTACATGGTGTGCTCCGGTAAAAACTTTGCGTTCAACAAAGCTGAAGTCACTTTTTCATCGCCATAATACCGGCGGCAATTGCGTATGTCATCTACATCACCACGCTCAAACACCCGCTCAATCACGAAGTTGGCTTTAGCGTCGTAGTCTATGTTTTCAAAGACTACATCCCAAAAAATACGCTTATTAAAGATTGGTTTTGGCTTATCCGGCATGTTGCAAAGATAGCACTCTCCCATTTACTTTCTGATTGACCTGTGGAGCAAAAATTAGGGAGATATTTACTTAACAAAAGTAAAACTAATTTATTACATTTACGTTTGTTAAGTAAATCAAACAAAATGGCCATTGATAAATAATGCGGAACATTTCCTGTCGGCAAATTGGGGAGGTGTCTGATCACTTTAAAAGAATTGTTAAAAGATGAAACAACATTCGCTCGGTGAATTTGAAGAGCTGGTGCTACTAATGGTAGCAGCCCTGCACGATGAGGCCTATGGAGTAGCTATACTCGAAGGCCTGGAAGAAAAACTCGAAAAGAAGGTGAATATCAGTGCTATTCATGTCGCCTTAAAACGCATTGAAGACAAAGGCTTCGTAAAATCAAGGTTTGGCGGAATTACTGAAGACAGGGGAGGCAGGCGAAAAAAATTCTATGTCATTACAGCACTGGGAAAACGGATGCTTGATGTTCAATACGAATTAAGAAACAGCATTTATAAGCAAATCCCGAAAATATCCTTTGGCTGATGAAAGTTATCCTGTTTCAATACAAAACAACCCCGAAGGGGTGATATAAAATGCAGAACGTAAATATCGAGTAAAATAAACCCCGATAAAATTATGCCAGGCACATTTTTACAAATTTACATCCTGAATCAGGCGGAACATCATAAAAAGAAAACATTCAAAAAGGAGTATTTAGGCTGCTTCAGAAATTCGAACTTCAATACGATGAAAAGTATTTGTTTGACTGGATAGAATAATTATATCACCCCTACGGGGTTTTAAATATTTTGATTAACGCGGGTTCTATAACCATTACATCCCTTCGGGATTAACTATGGGGAGCATAAATTAGAATCAAAAAAGGTGAAATAATTATAAAAGCCAGTCTCAAAAAAGAACATAAACTTTCAACGGGTTACACTGGAAATGAAAATAAATCCTCCCAAACGACCGCTTCAATTCCTCCGCTGGTTTTGCCGCGAAGATTATCTCGAAGAGATTGAAGGAGATTTGACGGAGGTTTTTAAAAAGCATTCTGTAACCTCTCCGCGAAAAGCGAAGTGGAAGTTTTGTTGGAGTGTAATCAAATACCTTAGGCCTGAGTTCATAAGTATTTTTAAAGCAACTTCTCCACTGAATCCCATAGATATGTTCCATCACAATCTATTAATTACGTACCGAAACTTTCTACGCTACAAAAGTTCATTTTTTATTAACCTGATTGGCTTATCAAGTGGGTTGACTGCAGTATTACTGATTTACTTATGGGTACACGATGAGATGTCGTTCGATAAGTTTCATGAAAAGAACGATCGACTGTTTCAGGTAATGAGGCATACTCCAGATCCAGCACTCGGAGTGGAGACCCATGGAAGTAATTCTGTGCTGTTGCCATCCGCGATAGAGAACGAGATGCCCGATGTCGAATACGTTTTACCTGTTAGGCCCACTCCGCCTGGAATCATTTCCGCTGAAAAGGAAAAAGTGAAGGCCAGCGGGTGGTTTGTCGGGAAATATTTTTTTAACGTCTTTTCGTACGAGCTATTGCAAGGCGATTATAACACTGTTCTTCGTGAAAAATATGCCGTCGTTGTTTCCGAGGAACTTGCTTTTAAATTATTTGGAACAATTGACAATTGTGTAGGTAAAGCAATTATTTGGGAACTCGATCACTTTGGAGGTACGCATATAATCTCAGGAGTTTTCAAGACTCCAAAAGAAAACACTTCCGAAAAATTCGATTTCCTTTTGACACACGAACTTTTTCTCGAAAAAAACAGAATGGATGTTAGCTGGGACAGCAATCCGATTTTCACCTACCTGACATTAAAGCCCGGAGTGAATATTGATGAGTTCAATAGTAAGCTCAATACCTTTTATCATTCGAAGCGCGAAACCGATAGTGAAATGTTCATTAAACGCTATTCAGATCAGTATTTATATGGCCGCTATGAAAATGGAATAGTAGCTGGTGGGCGAATTGATTATGTAATACTATTTTCGATCATTGCTCTGTTTATTCTTATAATCGCTTGCATAAATTTTATGAATTTGTGCACCGCCCGTGCCTCGCGAAGAGTCAAAGAAGTTGGAATAAAAAAAGTAATAGGTGCCCTTCGAAGAAGTCTTATCGTGCAGCACTTAAGTGAATCGATGCTGATGGCTATCCTTTCGTTGATTGTATCTGTATTGATGATTATCACTTTGCTTCCTCAGTTTAATCTTATCACCGGGAAACAAATGGTACTCACGCTGGATTGGAAACTTATCTCCGGGGCATGCATTATCGTAATCTTCACTGGTCTCGTTGCCGGAAGCTATCCTGCATTTTATCTTTCAAGATATAAACCGGTAGATGTACTAAAAGGAAGACAAACAACGTCATCCGGCGAATTATGGGCGCGCAATGGTCTTGTCATTTTTCAATTCAGCGTCTCAATTCTATTGATTATGGCTGTTGCTATTGTTTACACTCAATTAAACTTCCTACAAACAAAAAACCTTGGCTATAACAAAGCCAACACTATTACCTTTGAAATACAGGGCGCTCTTTCACAAAACCTCGAATCATTCTTAACTGAAATCAGGAATATTCCTGGTGTTGTAAATGCGTCAAGCGTTCGGGGAGATATTACCAATATTAATAGCACCTCGTGGGGACATACCTGGGAGGGCCAGACTAAAACCGACGAAATTAAATTTACCGGAGCAACTACCAACTATAATTTTATTGAAACGTTGGGAATATCGTTAAAAGAAGGCCGTTCCTTTTCCCGCGATTTTGGGAACGAGGAGTCTACCGTTATTCTTAACGAAGCTGCCGTTGAAACAATGCAACTCGCCAATCCTGTTGGCAAATGGATGAATCTTTTTGGAGCTAAACGAGAAATCGTCGGAATCGTCAACGACTTTCACTTCCAGTCCATGTATGAAGAAATAAAACCTATGTTCATGATTTGCAATCCGCAATACACCGACAAAGTTCTTGTTAATATTCAAGCTGGGGCGGAACGTGAAACTATAGCAAAACTCAATAGAATTTTGCATCAGTTTAATCCTGGAGTTCCATTTGAGACAACATTTCTGGATGACGAATACAATGCTCTTTATGTTTCTGAGCAAAGAATTGCCGTTTTGTCCAAATGCTTTGCGTCGATTGGTGTTGTAATTTCCTGCCTTGGTCTTTTTGGTATGGCAGCCTTTACTGCAGAAAGAAGAACCAAAGAAATTGGTATTAGAAAAACCCTGGGTGCCAGTGAGTGGAAAATCGTTCAAATGTTATCCCGCGATTTTACAGCAATCGTTTTGCTGGCCGTTATTGTTTCATTACCCACCAGTTATCTTCTGGCGCGAAGCTGGTTGGCAAATTTTGCTTATCGAATTGAGTTGGAATGGTGGTTCTTCGTTGGAGTTGGATTAGTCACCATATTAATAGCTTGGTTTACTATTGGAATTCAAACCATTAAAACCGCACGTGCGAACCCCGTGGATTGCTTAAAGAGAGAATAAATATTTTATGAAAATAAATCCTCCTAAAAAGGCCCTTCAATTCCTCCGCTGGTTCTGCCGCGAGGATTATCTCGAAGAGATTGAAGGAGACTTGACGGAGGTTTTTTTAAAACATTCTGTAACCTCTACTCGAAAAGCGAAGTGGAGGTTTTGTTGGAGTGTAATTAAATATTTCAGACCTGAGTTTATCAAATCGTTTAAATCAAATTATCAAACTAATACCACCGCTATGTTTCGCCACAATATTTTAATCGCCTACCGCAATTTTCTCCGCTATAAAAGTTCATTTTTTATAAATCTCATTGGGCTATCGTCCGGGCTTGCCTGTGCCCTCTTAATTTATTTGTGGGTAAACGACGAATGGCATGTTGATAAATTCCACCAGCACGGCGACCGTCTATACCAGGTGATGGAAAATGTGGATCAGGATGGCGGCATGATCACACGCATTACAACAGCTGGTCCTACCGCGGAAGCTTTAGAAAGTGAAATGCCTGAAGTAGAGTATGCAGTAACAAATACCTTTGATCGTATCTTCCATGAAGTACTTTCTTTCGGTGACAACGACATCAAAGCAGATGGGCTTTATGCCAGTGCAGATTTTTTTAAGCTATTTTCCTTTGATCTCCAGCAAGGAAACAGGAATCAGGTTCTTTCGGATAAAAAATCCATTGTTATTACAGAAGCTCTTGCAAAGCGACTGTTTGGAACAACCGAAAACGTTATTGGCAAAACCATTGAATGGCAACACAACAAACAATATCAGGTATCCGGCGTTCTTCGGGATTTACCGTCCTTTTCGTCTATAAAGTTTGACTTCATTTTAACATTTGAAGCTTTTAAGGAAGACAATGATTGGGTGCTGACATGGTTTAACACGGCACCGCAGACTTTCGTTCTGTTAAAAGAAGGAACGGACGTGGATCAGTTTAATAAAAAAATAGCTGAGCTCGTTCGAACAAAGACCGAAGGAAAGGCAAATCACCGTACACCGTTCATTGCACGATACGTAGACAGGTATCTGTTTGGAAAATATGAAAATGGAAAACAAGCTGGTGGCCGTATTGAATATGTACGCTTATTTTCCATCATTGCAATTTTCATTGTTTTTATCGCATGCATTAATTTCATGAACCTCTCTACAGCCCGGGCTTCGAGAAGAATAAAAGAAGTTGGCATGAAGAAGGCTGTTGGCGCACGAAAGAGCACACTGGTCCTTCAATACCTGAGTGAGTCTACCTTAATTGCTTTTCTCTCACTTTTTATCGCCTTATTACTGGTTGTTTTGTCCCTTCCTCAATTCAACACCATTGTCGGAAAAAATCTCAAACTACCTTTTGATCTGAATTTTGTCTTAGGATTACTTGGTATTGTTCTCATTACTGGATTGATAGCTGGAAGCTATCCGGCATTTTATCTTTCAAAATTTACACCGGCAACCGTACTTAAAGGAAAGCTGAACAACTTCATGGGTGAAGTATGGCCAAGAAAAGGACTAGTGGTTTTTCAATTCACATTATCGATTATACTCATCGTTTCGGTTTGGGTAGTATACAAGCAGATTCAATTCATTCAAACCGAAAACCTTGGTTACAATAAGGACAATATCCTCATCATTGGAAGTGAGGGAAAAATAAATGAAAAGAGAGAAACTTTTACTGCCGAAATCCAAAAGATACCAGGTGTAATGGCAGCTTCCAGCAGCGGACACGACATGACCGGACATAACGGAGGTACTTATGGCATTGAATGGCCTGGCAAAGATCCGGAAAACAGGACGGAATTTGAACGAATGCCAGCAGACTATGGATTAATTGAAATGCTGGGAATTGAAATAAAAGAAGGCCGGTCTTTCTCGCAGGACTTTTCCGACTCCTCGAGTATCATCTTTAACGAAGCTGCTATCAAGTTCATGGGCCTCACCGATCCAATTGGGAAAGAGGTTAAACTTTGGGGAAGAAACATGCAAATTGTTGGAGTTGCAAAAGATTTCAATTTTGAATCTTTCCATGCACAAATAAAGCCTGCGTTTTTTTGGATGAATCAATATGGATCCAACATCATGATTAGAATTGAAGCGGGCAAAGAACAAGAGGTAATTTCCAAGCTTGAGGAATTCTGTGCAGAGTTTAATCCAGGTTTCCCCCTTGACTATCGTTTTCTGGATGCGGATTATCAGTTGCTCTATGCGACTGAAAGAAAGGTCTCGATACTATCTAAGTATTTTGCAGGACTGACTATTCTTATCTCGTGTTTAGGTTTATTTGGTCTCGCGGCTTTTACAGCGGAGCGGCGTATCAAGGAAATCGGTATTCGCAAAGTTTTAGGATCAACTGAGTTTGCTATCGTTCGCTTACTCACTGCCGACTATACCAAGATGGTATTGACAGCGATATTCATATCCTTACCCATCAGCTACTTCATCGCCAAAAGCTGGCTCAGCAATTTTGCCTTTAAGATAGAACTGGAATGGTGGTTTTTCATTGGTGCAGGACTCTCTGCGCTGCTGATCGCTTGGTTAACGGTTGGGCTGCTTACAGTCAAAGCTTCAAGGGTAAATCCATCGGAGTGTTTGCGAAGTGAGTGACGAGAAATCAGTAAGCATTAAGGACCAAATCGTTGACGGTATCCACTACTGATTACTACTGAACAATGACCTAATATGAAAATTCATCCTCCCAAACGACCTCTTGAATTCCTCCGCTGGTTCTGCCGCGAGGATTATCTCGAAGAGATTGAAGGAGACTTGACGGAGGTTTTTATAAAGCAAGCCGAAACTTCTCCGCTCAAAGCAAAATGGACTTTTGCATGGCGCGTGATAAACTATCTCCGGCCCGAGTTTATGAAGTCATTTAGAAATTATCAACCGAATGCATACGGTATGTATAAGAGTTATTTTAAAATCGGATGGAGGAATCTTTTAAGGAATAAGGGATACTCGGTCATCAGCATCGGTGGGCTGGCTATTGGAATGACAGTGGCTATACTCAATGGTCTTTGGATTTGGGATGAGCTTTCGCACGACAAGTATTTCGCCAATTACAATCACATTGCGCAAGTGTCTGAAACAGGAATTGATCCAGAGGAAGGCGGACGATGGATTGGAGTAACAATGACTTATCCGTTAAGTACGGAACTGTTGGAGCATCATCATCAAAACTTTAAGAGAATATCACGAGTGTCATGGGAAGTTGATGGGATTCTGTCAACAGAAGGAAACATGATGTCAGTAAAAGGTTTTTATGCCGATGAGACAATACCTGAGATGTTTACTTTCAAAATGATCAAAGGCACCAGAGCGGGGTTAAAGAATATGTCATCTATACTTATTTCCGAGTCTGTAGCACAATCCATTTTTGGTACGGACGATCCTATAAATCAAACGTTGCGCATGAACAATAGCACTGATGTTACTGTAACTGGCGTTTACGAAGACTTTCCTTCGAACACTGAATTTTATGAAATGCGATTCTTTGCGCCATGGAGTTTGTTCCTTTCGGAAAACAAATGGATAGAAGAACGCGCCATGACCGACTGGCGAAATCATTTCATTAAAATATATGTGGAGCTTCCTGCTGAAAGTTCTTTCGAACCTGTGAATGCTAAAATAAAAAGTGCATTGAAATTTGATCCGGCTGATCAGGAACGCGCTGCGAGAGAAAGCAAGGAATTGTATCTGTATCCCATGAGTCGCTGGCATTTGTATCCACCATCATACCGGACAAGTCGTTACAATCCGGTAACGATGATCATACTCGTAGGTACTATCGGAGCATTTGTGCTACTATTGGCGTGCATCAATTTTATGAATTTAAGTACGGCACGGTCTGAAAAGCGCGCGAAAGAAGTCGGGATAAGAAAGACAATTGGTTCTGTTCATAGTCAGTTGATCAATCAATTCTATACTGAATCATTCCTTGTTGTTTTGTTCTCTTTTTTCTCTGCGCTTTTTTTGGCAAGTCTTTTCTTACCATGGTTTAATGATATCGCGAGCAAAAAAGTTGTAATACCGTGGACGAATGTCTGCTTTTGGTTATCAGGATTCACGTTTATTGTGATCACCAGTTTAATGGCAGGAAGTTATCCGGCGCTTTATCTTTCTTCTTTCAGTCCGATCAGAGCATTGAAAGGAACATTTCGCTTAGGAAGATTGGCTTCGCTTCCTCGTCAGGTATTGGTTGTATTTCAGTTTTCAATTTCCATTATGCTGATCATTGGAACAGCCATCATTTATCAACAAATCCAATTTGTAAAGAATCGCCCTGTCGGCTATGATCGCGAAGGTTTAATAATGATTTATAAACGATCCGCCGACTTCAATGGCAAGTATGCGGTACTACGAAATGAGTTGAAGAATACAGGAGTTGTATTGGAAGTATCTGAATCGATGGGAGCAGTTACCGAAGTTTCCTCCGGAAACAATGGATGGGATTGGAAAGGCCGTATTCCAAATATTGACGAAAGCTTTGCGACACTCGCGGTATCTCATACGCATGGTGTAGCGGCTGGTTGGAAGTTTGTAGCCGGAAGAGATTTTGATTTGTCCAATTCAAGCGATTCGTCTGGTCTTGTTATTAATGAATCGGCAGCTAAGTTTATGGGACTTCAAAATCCTGTTGATGAACCTGTAAGCTGGACGTGGTGGGCGGACAAAAGTCTTGTGATGAATTATAAAATTCTTGGCGTAATTAAAGATATGGTGATGGATTCGCCTTACGAGCCTATCGAGCCCACTATGTTTTATTTAAAGGGACACAATGGCACGCCAAATTGGATCAACATTAAAATAAATCCGCAGCTAAGTGCAAGTGAAGCACTTCCAAAGATTGAAGCTGTATTTAAAAAAATTGCTCCGTCCGTTCCCTTCGAATATAAGTTTGTGGATGAGGAATATGCAAGAAAGTTTGCTAAAGAAGAACGCATCGGAAAATTGGCTTCGGTGTTTTCCGTGCTTGCCATTTTTATTAGTTGTCTCGGTTTGTTGGGTCTCGCTTCATTTGTAGCTGAACAAAGAACCAAAGAGATAGCTATACGGAAAGTATTAGGTGCATCAATAGCAGGTCTCTGGAGGATGCTCTCAAAAGACTTTGTAGTATTGGTATTCATCGCATGTGTTACAGCGATACCGGTCGCATATTACTTATTGGAAGGCTGGCTGCAAAAATTTAATTATCGTACTGAAATCTCTATTTGGATATTAATCACTACAGGAGCAGGCACCATTACTATCACTCTTCTCACAACAAGTTATCAAGCAATCAAGGCCGCGTTGATCAACCCAGTCAATAGTTTGAAATCGGAATGAAAATGTAACCTCCTAAAAAACCACTTCAATTCCTCCGCTGGTTCTGCCGCGAAGATTTTCTCGAGGAGATTGAAGGAGATTTGACGGAGGTTTTTATAAAGCAAGCCGAAACATCTCCGCGCAGAGCAAAATGGAAATTTGGCTGGAGTGTGATAAAATATTGCAGGCCGGAGTTTATAAAGTCTTTTAAAAGTTCGTATCAACTAAATTCATACTATATGTTCAGCCATTATTTCAAAATTTTTGTGCGCACTACGTGGAGAAGCAAAGGGTATTCTTTCATCAACATAAGTGGACTGGCAATAGGAATCGCTTGCAGTATTTTCACGTTGCTTTGGGTTATGGATGAATTCGCATATGATGATTTCCACAAGGACAAAGAGATGATTTTTGTTTTTCGCACGAATTCAAAAAATACGGATGGAACATTTACATTTGCTGCTACATCGGGCAGGCTGGCCGAAGGCTTAAGGGAATTTCCAGAAGTGGAAGAATCGGCCAGGGCGTCATTCAGGCAACGCATTCTTTTTAATTACAAAGACAAATCTTTTTATGAACAGGGCGCTTACGCGGACGCTTCACTGCTTACTATTTTTACTTTTCCTTTGATCGAAGGCGATGTAACAAACCCATTACCAGATGCGAACTCAGCAGTTATTACCCGAAAACTGGCAGAAAAATATTTCAATGGTGAAAGTGCTATCGGGAAAATCATTCGCATCAATAATGAAACGGATGTACGCATTACCGCTGTAGCGGAAGATATTCCTACACAATCAACTATTCAGTTTCAACTTCTGCTTCCCTACTCAATTTATAAAAAGACCGATCCTTACAATGAAGAGTGGGGTGCATGGACAGGCGGCAATACTTACGTGAAGCTTCGAGCAGGAACGGATAAGATTAAAATGGAAGACAAAATCTCCAGGCAAATCACTCATCCAAAAATTTGGCCGCGCTGGGGCGAGACAGTAGAACACGTTTTGCTACCTTTGGCCGACTGGCACCTTCGATCTAATTATGAGAATGGAAAACAGTCTGGTGGACGACTTCAATATACGAAGGCTTTTGGATTAGTTGCTGCATTTATTCTGTTGATTGCCTGCGTGAACTTTATGAATCTGGCAACGGCACGCTCGCTGAACAGAGCTAAGGAGATTGGTGTTCGTAAAGTGGTTGGTGCAGTCCGTCAGTCATTGGCTGGGCAATTTTTAAGTGAGTCAGTTCTTATTTCGATCATTTCCTCAATCACTGCATTGGGATTAGTGCTTTTGTTATTGCCGTTGTTCAATAAACTCACCGACAAAAGATTATTCATTGATTACACCAATCCATTATTGATTTCGGGTTTTGTGGGGATTACACTATTTACAGGGCTATTGGCTGGAAGCTATCCTGCTTTTTTTCTATCATCTCTTAGAGCAATTCAAATATTGAAGGATAAATTCTCAGGCGGAAGCGGAGCCAGTGTGAGGAAAACTCTGGTCGTATTCCAGTTCTCCCTTTCTGTTATCCTCATTATTTGTGCGTTGGTTGTCTATCAACAGATTGAATACATGCGCAAAAAAGAACTTGGATTTGATAAAGACAATGTTTTTTATATCCGAGCCAGCGATAACCTCATTAAAAACTATGCATCGTTTAAACAACAACTTGTCAATTATCCCGGCATTCTTTCTGTCACCCGTGCTGCCGTTGAGCCGATGAACATTCAGAGTGGATTGGAATTAGGGGATGATGGCTGGCGCGGAAAAGAAAAAGAAGACAATGTGGCTTTTCAATGGCTGAAATGCGATCATGATTTTTTGAGTGCATTTAATTTTGATTTCGTAGCAGGAAGAAATTTTTCAATGGAGTTCCCGGCAGACTCTAACAACTTTGTCATTAATGAAGAAGCTGCAAGGCAGATGAATTTTGATTCTCCGGTGGGAGAAACATTAAAGGTGATTCGGAAAGGAACAATCATTGGTGTAGTTAAAGATTTTCACAGTGCGGGACTTGATCAACCCATTCAGCCGGTAATCATCAGCATGAGCCCAGATGAATCGAATCAATTCTTTATTCATTATGAATCAGGGAAACTTACGGAAACGATGGAATATGCAACCAAAGTCTACAAAAAAATAGAACCGGACTTCCCGATGGAGTACACCTTCCTCAATGACACGTTTGATACACAGTATAAAAATGAAATCCTGATCGAAAAACTGTCTACGTGTTTTATGATTATAGCAGTTTTCATTTCTTGTCTTGGGTTATTCGGACTATCTTCATTCACTGCAGAAAGAAGAGTAAAAGAAATGGGCATACGAAAAATATTAGGAGCCAATGTTTCACAATTGATCACACTTCTCTGCCGCGATTTTGTGGTACTGGTTGTCATCGCATTGATGATTGGATTCCCGATTGGCTGGTGGCTGGGAAATCAATTTCTGGCTTCCTATGCATTCCGAACAGATTTGAGTATTTCGACCTTCATCGTCACGGGTGTTTCATTGTTAGTGATTGCTTTACTTACGGTTTCTTACCAATCTGCTATAGCAGCTATGCGTAATCCTGTGACGAGTTTGAGAAGAGAGTAAGGAGAATGAAAACCAATCCACCCAAAAGAGCCCTTCAATTCCTCCGCTGGTTCTGCCGCGAAGATTATCTCGAAGAGATTGAAGGAGACTTGACGGAGGTTTTTAAAAAACATTCTTTAATCTCATCACGAAAAGCAAAGTGGAAGTTTGCCTGGTCTGTTATAAAATACTTTCGACCGGATTTTATTAAGTCTTTTAAAAGTTATCAACCGGTTACATATGATATGTATAGAAGTTACTTTAAAATCGGCTGGAGGAATCTCCTGAGAAACAAAGGTTATTCCATAATTAATATCGGCGGCCTCACACTGGGATTGGGGTGTTTCATCCTTATTCTGCTCTACATCCAACATGAATTTTCCTATGATAGATTCTATCCAAACGTTGACAGGATCCACCGGGTGTATCAACAGCAGGCAGGCAATGTATTTATGGGTACGGACTTTTTTGCGTTAACACCTGCTAAACTGGCATCTGTACTGATGGATGAATGCCCTGAAGTGAATTTCGCAACCACTGTATCTTACACCTCTGGTTTATTAACTATTGGTAACAACAGCTTCTGGCAGGACGGTATTGCAGCCGATCATCATTTCTTCAATGTGTTTCAACTTCCTCTGATTGAAGGTAGTCCTAAGACCGCTCTGGTGGATCGCAAGAGTATCATTTTAACGCAGACACTTGCTAAAACAGTTTTTGGAACGCAGGATCCGATTGGACAAGCTTTTCGGTATCAGGATGGAGATGAGGATTATACCGTTACAGCGATTGTCGCAGACCCGCCTTCAAACTCTTCTATAAAATATTCATTCATTATTCAAATCTTTTATAACAAAGGTTACGCAGAAGAGATCGAACGTACTGGCTGGAACAACAACTCTTACTACACTTTTTTTGAACTGAACGAAGGTGCTGACCGGGTGACGCTCGAGAAAAAATTCGAGGCCTTATTAAAGAAATATCAACTTCCTGAAGACCATGCAGACTACTCATTTAAGGATCGGTATTTCGCACAACCCATAACGGAAGCCTACTTCCAATCTGGTGTCAATTTCGATATTAGGCAGAGAGGAAATATGAAAGTTATTTATGTCTACTCCGGAGTGGCACTGATCGTGTTGCTGCTTGCCTGCGTGAATTATATGAATTTGGCCATTGCGCGGTCAATAAAACGTGCAAGTGAAGTGGGTTTGAGAAAAGTAG
>JBGTEP010000007.1:0-3301 GCA_041747735.1 Chryseolinea sp. | reverse complement strand
GGATTCAGTTTAAACTTTGAAAGGATAACAAGAATAAAAATTCTTACGAAGGACGGTTTAGACTGGGCTACGTTCAGTGTTCCACTTTATCATGACGGTGGCAACAACGAGAAGTTTACCTCATTAAAAGCTGTTACTTATAACCTTGAAAATGATAAGGTTGTAGAAACCAAACTAAGAAATGACGCTGTTTTTAAAGAAAAGTTGAATAGCAACGTTGACATAATGAAGTTCACGCTCCCTAACGTTAAAGAGGGATCAATTGTTGAAATTAGCTATAAAGTCAATTCTGATTTCTTCTTCAATTTTCAGGACTGGGAATTTCAAAACACCATTCCTGTGCGGTGGAGTGAATACAGAGCCCACATACCTGAGTTTTTTAACTACGACAAGTTTATGCAGGGTTATGTTGTGTTGAGTATAAATGAAACAAAAGATGTACAAACCTCAATAACGCTGAACTACAAAGAGAGAACCGGAGGCAGAATTAACCAAACAGATTACCAGCAAGAGAAAATTGATTTCAGAGAGTATCGCTCCCGTTGGGTTGCAAAAGATGTACCTGCATTTAAAGCCGAGCCTTTTATTACAACAAGTAAAGATTATGTTTCAAAAATGAATTTTGAATTGAGCTTTACAAAGTTTCCAAACCAGCCCATTAAAACTTATATGGGCACGTGGGCTGATATAAATAAGCAGTATAGTGAAAGTGAAAACTTCGGCGACCACGTTACCGGTAATGGCTTTCTGAAAAAAACGGTAGAGGAAATTACAGCTGGATTAACCACGCCGGAGCAAAAAATTAGCGCAATAAACAACTACGTAAAGAGTAACGTTGAGTGGAACCATTCGAGCCAAAAATTTGTCGACAACGCCTTGAAGAAAGTGATTGAAACGCAAAAAGGAAGTTCCGCAGAAATTAACCTGCTGCTTGCGTCCATGCTTGACAAAGCAGGATTTAAGGTTTCTCCCGTCTTAGTGAGTACACGTGATCATGGTTTTGTGCGCGAAAGCTCGCCTATCTCCAGCCAGTTTAATTATGTCTTATGCCTGGTGAGAGTGGGCGACAAGATTATGTTGTTGGACGCTACGGACAGACTATTGCCCGCCGGTGTTCTGCCGGAGCGATGTCTGAATGGCCGAGGGCTTGTTATTTCTAAGGCCGATGGTTACAGTTGGGTTTCTCTAAGCTCTCCAAACAAATCAAAAACATTTTATAACGCCGACCTCACGTTAAATTCAGAGGGCGAGTTAAAGGGCAAACTTCTAGCGGACCGTTCCGGTTACTCGGCTTACTCTGGAAGAAAGGATTTTTTCTCGAAGGGAGAATCTGATTATGTGAAAGCCCTTGTAGGTAGCAAGTCTTGGACGATAGGAAAAAGTGAATTCATTAATGCCAAAGAAATATCTGAGTCATTCAAGGAAGTGCATGAAGTCGTAATTAACGATCACGTCGTAGCGACAGACAATGTGATATATTTAAATCCGTTTGTCGCTTTACAGGAGCAAGAAAATCCATTCAAATTAGAAAAGCGTGAATACCCGGTTGACTTTGGTAGTCCGTTGGAAAAATTGTACATGTGCAAAATAACAATCCCGGCTGGCTACATCGTCGATGAGCTTCCTCAAGGCCGGATAATACGGATGCCTGAAAATACTGCTAAGTACACTTACAATGTGTCGCAGACCGGTGATGTCCTGATGGTAACGAGCAACCTACAAATTAACAATAGTTTATTTTCTCAGGATGAATATCCTAACCTGAGAGAGTTTTACAGTCAGGTTGTGGCTAAACAGGCTGAACAAATTGTGTTAAAAAAGAAATAATATGATCAAGCAAATCGCTGGCATCGTTCTTACGGTATTGTTTTCTAGTGTTTACGGAGCAGATCCGAAATACCCTGTAAGTAGTATTCCTGAAGAACTCCGAAAGGATGTGAACGTCGTTGTACGAGAGGATCAAATGACTTTTAAGATTCATTCCAAGAGCAGATCGACACTGAAGGTGTTACTGGTTGTTACTATAATGAACGGAAATGGAAAACATTGGGCTACCAATGATATTGGCTATGATAAGCTTACCAAGATTACATCTTTTAAAGGCACCGCGTATGACGCCCAGGGCAATGTGATCAAAAAATTACGAAGTAATGAAATCTATGACCAAAGTGATTTTGATGGAAGTTTATATAGTGATAACAGGTTTAAGTCCGCTGATCTGTCGCAAAATATCTACCCATACACCGTAGAATTTGAATATGAGACAGAACATAAATTCTTGTATTCGATACCAAGTTCTACTATTATTCCAGCTGAAAAAACCTCGGTACAACACGCTAGCTACTCGCTAATATATCCGGAGGGTCTTGAGCCTCGCTACCGAACGCACAATGTAGATGTTTCTCCAAAAAAGGAAAAAACTCCTGATGGGTTTCACATGTTGTCGTGGTCCTTTGAAAACTTAAAACCCATTAGTTTTGAACCGCTGGGTCCCCCTTCTGAAAGAATAGTTCCGATTATTTTGGCCGCTCCCTCCTCATTTGAATATGGCGGATATGCCGGCTCGATGAATACCTGGAAAGAATACGGTGAGTGGCAAGCCCTTTTAATTAAGGACAGAGACAAATTACCAGAAAGCACAAAGCAAAAAGTCAGGGAGATCACAAAAGATCTAGTAACCACTGAGGAAAAAGCGAAAGCAATTTATGAGTATCTGCAGAATAAAACTCGTTACGTGAGTGTACAACTTGGAATAGGTGGGCTTCAGCCCTTTGATGCGACTTTGGTTGACCAAACCGGTTATGGAGACTGTAAAGCCCTATCAAATTATACTGTTGCAATGCTGCGGGAAGTTGGGGTAAAATCATACTACACAAAAATTAATGCTGGTCCTAATGCCCGCGATGTCATTTCTGATTTTCCCAGCCATCAGTCCAATCATATTATAGTTGCTGTACCAAATGATAAGGATACTCTTTGGCTGGAGTGTACTGACCAAAGTAACCCATTCGGATATTTAGGTACATTTACTGGTGATCGTAAGGGGCTCATGATCACAGAGGAGGGCGGCAAGCTTGTTCACACGACACGGTATGCCGCTGATAAAAACGTACTCTCTCGAAGTGCAGATGTCTTCGTGGAAATTACAGGCGACGCTACTGCTAAAGTACAGACTACTTATAGCGGACTGCAATATGAGAATGGACGGTTGGATGCCAACCTAAACAATCCTGACGATCAGAAGAGCTGGCTTCAAAAAAATACATTTATTCCAAGCTTCGATATCACCGCCTTTAAAATG
>JBGTEP010000006.1:0-7844 GCA_041747735.1 Chryseolinea sp. | reverse complement strand
GAGCTGAATAAAATTTCAGGATTTGGAGAAGTAAAGATCGAGAAATATGGAGGCCATTTTGTCGATGCAATAGTCGCGTATTGCCGGCTGCACCACTTGAATTCACGCATTCAATTAAAGGCACCAAAGCGCCAGCGCAGGGAACGACCGGAACGAGAAACAGAAACCAAACAGCAAAGCTTCGAACTCTTCAAACTGGGAAACTCACTTGAAAAAATTGCTGAAAAACGTGAACTCAGTGTAAGTACGATTGAAGGGCACCTTGCATTTTATGTTCTGCAAGGAAAAATCAGCATTGATCAGGTCATTGATCCGTCTAAAATTTTACCTATCCAAAATGCAATAGAAAAGATCGGCGGGCAGGCGCTTACACCCATCAAAGAATCCTTGGGCGATAAATACAGTTTTGGAGAAATCAGGATGGTGAAAGCATACCTGGAGTTACAGAGTACAACTGTTGCATAGGTACTGATCATTAAATTTTGTCTCATGTACCTCAACTGCCATACAGCCTACAGTTTTAAGTATGGCACGCTACAGATAAAAGATCTTTTTGAAGAAGCGCGGCGGTGTGGTGTGCATAAACTGGTGTTGACGGAAATCAACAACACTGCATCATACATAGAAATGCTTCGGCTATGTGCTGAAAGTGCTCCCCAGCAGGATAAGCTCAAGCAATCTGACAGGGAGCCCTTTCAACTTGAAATTGCACTGGGTATTGAATTCAGGAAGGGCAATGAACTTCTCTACATTGCTATCGCGAAAAACAACTCTGGCTTTGAGGAAATCAACCGATTTTTGTCGCATCATAATCTGCAGAACAAATCACTTCCAAATCGTGCGCCGCAGTTTGAGAATGTTTTGATTCTTTATCCTTTTAAAAAAGTAGAGCCCGAATACCTGCGCGATAATGAGTTCATTGGTATCCGAAATCATGAACTGAATCAATTTGCTTTTTACAAGCCCTATTCACAATACAAACTCAAGTTTGTTGTCTGGCATCCGGTGACTTTTGCTTCTAAAACCGACTTTAACACACACCGCCTTCTTCGTGCAATTGATAACAATACTTTGCTAAGCAAGCTTCCTGAACATCATCAGGCACATCCCGACGAAATGATGATGCCGGAGCATAAGCTCGAGGAACTATTCAGTCAATATCCCCAATTAATTCAAAACACGAAAAACATAATTGATCAGTGTTCCATCGATTTTGACTTAGGGACAGATAAAAACAAAAAAACCATTACGGGCAGCGAAGAAAGTGATTGGAATTTTTTAGTAGAAAAAACATGGGAGGGATTTTCAAAACGGTATTCAGAAAAAAATAAAATTCTTCAGGAACGTATCGAACGTGAGTTAGAGATAATCAAACTAAAACGCTTCTGTGCTTACTATCTGATTGCCTACGATCTTATCTGCTATGCAAATTCGCAAGGGTTCGCTTATGTCGGGCGGGGCAGTGGAGCAAACAGCGTGGTAGCGTATTGTCTGGGTATTACTAATGTGGATCCGATTGAACTGGATTTATACTTTGAGCGATTTCTCAACACAGAACGAAACTCACCGCCTGACTTTGATATCGATTTTTCATGGGATAACCGTGATGCTGTATATGACTACCTTTTTCAGCACTATAAAAAAGAACATGTTTGTCTGCTGGCGACTCACGTCACCTACCAAAAAAAGTCGGTGATTCGTGAATTGGGAAAAGTCTTTGGTCTGCCTAAAGAAGAAATCGACAAACTCGTTGAAGAACCCCGGAACAAAGACAGGGACCACATTACCAAACTGATTTTTCAGTATGCGGAACGTATCAAGGACTTACCTTCAAATATTTCCATTCACGCAGGTGGTGTATTGATTACAGAAAAACCCATTTACACCTATACCGCAGTTGAGCTTCCCCCAAAGGGGTATCCCGTTTCTCATTTCGAAATGCACAATGCAGAAGATATGGGCATCTTCAAATTCGACATTCTCAGTCAACGGGGACTGGGTCATTTGAAAGAAACTGTCCGTCATGTAAAGAGAAACCAGAACATCGATGTTGAAATCAACCGGTTCAGGGACTTTACAAAAGATGAAAAAATTAAAGACCTGATGCGCAACAGTAAAGTTGTGGGTTGCTTTTATGTAGAGTCACCCGCGATGAGAATGCTGTTGGGTAAGCTACGTTGTGAAGATTATCTAACCTTGGTGGCCGCCAGCTCAATCATCCGGCCCGGTGTTGCGCGATCAGGGATGATGCGCACGTATATTGAACGTTTTCATACTGTACGGCGAGGGGGAACGTATGAAGTAATCCATCCATTAATGGATACGTTGATGAAAGAGACGTTTGGTGTGATGGTGTATCAGGAAGATGTGATTAAAGTCGCCCATCATTTTGCAGGACTTACCTTAACAGAGGCCGATATACTGCGTAGGGGAATGTCGGGGAAATACCGTTCGCGCCTCGAGTTTCAACGGGTGCAGGAGCGCTTTTTTGAATGCTGTCGTGAGAGAGGATACGATGAAGCTGTAGCCAATCGCGTTTGGTATGAAATTGAAAGTTTCTCCGGCTATTCTTTTGCGAAGGGTCATTCAGCCAGCTATGCCGTTGAGAGCTATCAGAGTCTTTATCTTAAGGCACATCATCCGCTCGAGTTCATGGTAGGTGTAATAAATAATTTTGGCGGATTTTATAAAACTGAATTTTATTTTCACGAAGCCCGGATGAATGGCGCAACCATCGAAGCTCCCTGCATTAACCGAAGTGAATACCTTACTACCATCTATGGAACTAATATTTACGTAGGCTTTATTCATCTGAAAAGTCTGGAAAAGAAAGTTGCACAGCAAATCGGAGAGGAGAGAACCCGTAATGGACCCTTTAAAAGTCTGAATAACTTTTTGCGTAGAATAACTCTTGGCCTGGAGCAAATACGTATCCTTATACGGATGGGATCATTTCGGTTCACCGGCAAGAGCAAGCAGCAACTACTTTGGCAATCGATGTTGTTTTTTGGCGATATTAAATCAAGGAACAAAACCACGATTGATTTATTTGATACAGAGCCGGCTGAATATCCACTGCCGGTACTTCAGCGCGGTGAGTTGGAAGATGCATTTGATGAAATAGAATTACTTGGATTCCCACTGCATGATCCTTTTCGCTTGATAGCTTCTCCGGAACGTGGTGATGTACATGCTCGTGAACTGCTCGACAAGCTTGGAAAACAGGTTCATATTGTTGGCTATGTGGTCACCACCAAAAACACAAGTACTCTTAAAGGGGAGCATATGTATTTTGGCACTTTCTATGATGCCAGCGGAGACGTTTTTGATACCGTTCACTTCCCTGAGGTTGCCCGGAAATTCCCGTTCCGGGGACGCGGATTTTATTCACTGAAGGGAAAAGTCGTGGAAGATTTCGGCGTGGCAATGATAGAAATAAGCTGGATGGATAAACTTCCTCTGATCAACAAACGCGCAGAAGAATTTACGCGAGACGAAGCGTATGAGGACAGGGGTTGAACTGGTTCAGGATTCGACTGCCCGCATGCGAACAGCATCGTTCACTAATGACCGTACACGCACCCTACATTGTCGGAATTTGCCGCTAAAACGTATATTCTGACCTTGGCACTGAACTTGGGTTCTGTGGGAAGTCTTTTGAAACAGCCCATTTTTATGCTCAAGAACTACCTAAAAATAGCCCTGCGAAATATTCAGCGTAACTCGGTTTACTCTTTTATCAATATTAGTGGTCTTTCAATTGGACTTGCGTGCAGCATGCTTATCCTACTTTGGGTTCATGATGAGATTTCCTACGATCGTTTCCAACCTAAATATCGCCAACTTTATCAAGCATGGATAAATGGACATTATGACGGAACAATAAATTCCTTTACCTCGGCACCTCAACCCTTAGCTGAAGCTCTAAAGTCGGCAGATGCAAATATCATCAGGACTGCCAAATTGGATTGGGGATCAGAGCATCTGCTGACCGTCGGTGAGAAACGCCTGATGATAGGCGGGCATTATGCTGGTGAGTCATTCCTGGAAATGTTCCAGTTCCCCTTGTTGAAAGGAAGTCCTGATAAAGTTTTAAACGATCCATCGTCCATCGTAATCACAGAAAATTTGGCTAAGTCACTTTTCGGTGATGCTGACCCCATTAATCAGGTTATCCGTGTGGATAATTATGGTGATGTGAAAGTCACCGGATTATTAAAAGACATTCCTAAAACCTCTTCTTTACAATTTCAATTTCTCTTACCCTGGTCATACTATGAACAATATGCCGAATGGATAAAAAATACAAAAGACGAGTGGGAAGAGTTTTCATTCCAGGTGTTTGCAGAGTTGCAGCCCGGCACTGATGAAGCGTCCGTGAACAAAAATGTTCGCGACTTAATTATGAAAAATGCAACGCCGGATACGCAACGTGACGTCTTTTTATACCCTATGAGTCGTTGGCGGTTGTACAGTTCCTTTAAAGCAGGTTTAGAAGACGGTGGTATGATTGATTATGTAAAAGGTTTCGCGACGATTGGAATCTTTATCTTAATCATTGCCTGCATTAACTTTATGAATTTGGCGACAGCTCGTTCGGAACGGAGAGCACGTGAAGTAGGGATCAGGAAAAGTGTAGGATCAAGGCGGAGTGAATTGATACTACAATTTTTGGGAGAATCGATGTTAATTGCAGTTCTGGCTTTTATCCTATCGCTTGTGGTTGTAGAAGTTTCATTACCCTTTTATAATACCCTGGTAGAAAAACAACTCGCCGTTAATTATACCTCTTCTTTGTTTTGGATTTTCGGAACGTCGGTCGTTTTCATCACCGGGCTTGTGTCGGGAAGCTATCCTGCATTTTACCTGTCTGCATTCCAGCCAGCTACGGTATTGAAGAGTAAAATCAATGTGGGTAAAAGCGCCAGTACACCACGCAAAATTCTTGTCACACTTCAATTTGGATTTTCAATCCTGCTCATCACCGGCACGATGGTTATTCATCAGCAGATTGAGCATATACAGAATCGAAGCCTCGGTTATGATCAGGAAAATCTGATGGTGGTTGAAAATACAGCCGACCTTGATAAGCACTTCCAAACTATGAAGGAAGAAATGATTAGTCAGGGTGTAGCGGTTTCAATCACCAAATCACAAGCTCCGATCACTTCCATATTTTCCAACAATTTTGTGGACTGGCCTGGAAAACCAGAAGATCAAAATGTTTTATTTACAACACTGCGTACAGAGTATGATTTTACCGAAACGATGGGCATACCATTACTTGAAGGTAGAGATTTCTCACCCGATTTTAAAGGAGATTCAACAGCTGTGTTGGTGAACCAGGCAGCGATTGATATCATGGGATTAAAAGAACCAATTGGTGAGACGCTGAAGATTTGGGAGAAACCCTACACAATAATCGGTATAACAGACAATGTATTAATGGGGTCTGTCTTTCGTGATGTTCCACCCATGTTTATGGTGCTTCTGCCCGACATTACCGGGTATATTTCAATCCGTCTGGCTCGGGGCAATGATCTTCCTGCTTCCATTGGAAAAGTTGAAGAGATTGTTAAAAAATATAATCCTGCATATCCTTTTGAGTACACGTTTGCTGACACCCAGTTCGCAAAAATGTTTTCTACCATCAACCTCATCAGCCGGCTTTCAAATGTATTTGCATCGCTGGCAATTCTAATCACCTGTCTTGGGCTCTTTGGGCTTGCGGCTTTTACTGCTGAACAACGCACAAAAGAAATTGGTATCCGAAAAGTACTGGGCGCTTCATTAACGGGGATTGTACTCCTGATCTCCAAAGATTTTTCAAAACTCGTATTGTTTGCCTTCGCCATTACTGCCCCACTGGCATGGTGGGTTATGGATTCCTTCCTTCAACGCTATCCCTACCGGATCGAAATTCCTCTCTGGATTCTGCCACTTGCGGGAGGTGTGGCACTATTGCTCGCCTTGATCATCGTTACCACGCAGGCACTACGGGCAGCCCGCGCCAACCCGGCAGACTCTCTGCGCAGTGAATAGCCTTCGTATTTTATTTAATTAGATTGTATAGTGTATGATAAAAAAAATTGCGGCCTGGTCTGGCCTGTTAGGTGTAGTACTTTTTGTTATAGCAACCGTACTTGGAGGTCTTCTGCTTCCGGGTTATAGTCACCTCTCTCAATACATAAGCGAAAGCTATGCTATTGGTACACCGTATGGGCCGGCACTACGCTATTATGTTTTTATACCCAGTGGTTTTCTGTTAGCCCTTTTCGCGATTCTTAACGCCAGCAGCTTCCGTGAGAAAAAAACAAAACTTGGGTTTTGGGGAATTGGCATTTTTTATGGCGTAGCCACTATCATTGTAAGCATATTTCCATGCGATGCCGGATGTAATAAAGAATTAATAGACCCCAGTATCGCTCAGCTTATCCACAGCCTTACAGGAATGCTAACGTATATCTTTGTGCCCATCAGCTTACTTGTTATTGGCATCAGCTTCCTCAAAAGTGAGGACTATTCGAACATGGGTAAGTTGGCCATTGCAAGTGCCGTGATATCCTTTCTGTTTATGTTTATGCTAACCTCCGAGCCAGTCCCCAGCTACGCAGGACTTTATCAGAGAATCATCGAAGGCTCAATCCTATTCTGGATTTTGGCATTTTCATTACATCAACAAAAACGCATGGGCGTGGAGCTTTCCTAAAACCCTAAGCAACGTCGATCTTACTTGCCGACTATTTCAATAACGGTACTCTGCCAATAGCACCATCAAAAACACCTTTGTCCAGTGTGTAGACCTTGGTAAGCGTAGCAAGTTTATTTTCAGCAGTTCGCGGTTGGATGGTTACTTTGCTTTCTTTGAGGTTTAATTTTTCACCATTGAACTGAACAGACAAAAGGAGATTACTTCCTTCGCTTCCAGGAAAAGTATAATTATAATCTACCGTTTTCTTTACAAGCTGAATTTCCAAAGTCTCTCCGTTTTCAAAAAGATAGTGCAATGAAAACGCATCGCCACCCGTGCATCGCATACTTGCATTCTTTACAATGTATATTGACTTCGACTCACCATTGTACTGATTGACCGAACCCATGGCGAAAGCCGATGCGGTCTCGGCAGAATAGTCTATCCCCCAAATAGAAGATAATTCGTCTTCAGCGCTACAAGCTAAAAGAACTGCTGAAAGACTGACAAGAACCAGAAGTGATGTTTTCATAGTCGTTCGCATTTTGTGTAGTTAAAGGTGATACAATTTCACCCGTACCGTGAAGCTTATATCGCCATAGTCACATTAGGATCGATGACCTATACATAGTAGTGAAACGCGCTACGTAACCTTTGAACGGCAAATTTTACCACTAGTCCGACTAACTGATTACTTAGCGGTAAGTGCGTTTACTCTGGCGAAAGAACCTGAAACCGATGGTTACCTTTCATCCATATAAAATTTGGCAAAAGATGTTGTGAACTTTTAAATATCGGAACGCTTCAATTTTAGATAACTGAAGTAGTTGAACAGAAACGCCCAACCAAATGCGATGGCTACAGAAACCGGATCTACATAATCCTGGATTTCCTGAAAGGCATAACGATAGAAAGGAATCGGTACCAAAGCACTTATTGATTCCATTGGGAAATACGGAATTAACCAAGGTACATAATCGTCAATATTAGCTTTTATAATTGCTTCCAGCATGAATGATAGCAAAAGCAAAATTATTGTAAGCCCGGAACGCTGTACAAATATGCCCAGCATCAGAGCATATGAAAGGAATGTGAAAATCTCAAGTAAATACGCTGGATAAAACTCCAAATCCGTAAACACATAATTCCAATT
>JBGTEP010000005.1:0-2096 GCA_041747735.1 Chryseolinea sp. | reverse complement strand
CACCCATAAAAGTAGAACTTGATCCATACATACTAAAGCCCGGTCCCCGATCATCACGAATACCGTATACTGTTACGATGAAAAATGTGTTGGGAACGCTGTCTGGCACCGATAAAAATGATAACCGTGTTATTCTGGTTAGCGGCCACCTTGATTCCAGAAATAGCAACATCATGGATAGCGTAAACCTGGCACCGGGTGCAAACGATGATGCCAGCGGAGTAGCGGTAGTTATTGAGTTGGCGCGGGTCATGTCAAAAAAGAAATTTCCGTGTACGATCATTTTTATGGCCGTTCAAGGTGAAGAACAAGGACTGGTTGGGGCGCGTCACATGGCGGGCAAACTAAAGCAGGATAGCGTAAACCTGATCGCGATGTTCAACAATGATATTGTTGGTAACTCCATCGCGAGTGAAACAGGAAACAAGAATGACAAAACCATCAGGATTTTCAGCGAGATGATTCCGTATTTAGAAACGAGTGATGAGACTTCAGCACGAAATGCATTGAAGTCTGAGAACGACAGTCCATCACGGCAACTTGCACGCTATATAAAAGAAGTAAGTGAGCCTTACCTAAAAGGATTTACAGCTACCTTAAACGCGCGACCGGATCGATTTTTACGCGGTGGTGATCACACACCTTTTAATCAACTGGGTTTTACAGCGGTTCGCTTTACCGAATTCAACGAAAACTTTGCACATCAACATCAAGATCTTCGTGAGGAAAATGGAATCAAGTATGGCGACTTGCCTGAGTTTGTTGATTATGAATATGCTGCGAACGTTGCCCGCATGAATTTAGTAGGAATGTCTATGTTGGCCATGGCTCCCGTTGCTCCAAAAAATGTGAAAATGAAAATTAATCTTAGTAACATCACCAACCTTTCGTGGGAAGCGCCAACAACCGGCCCAACCATAAAAGGATATAATGTTCTGATGCGCGAAACGTACGAGCCATTTTGGTCGAAGAAAGTTTTTGTTGAAGGCACAACTGCTGAACTTCCCTATTCAAAAGACAATTACTTTTTTGCTGTTCAGACAGTAGGGAAAGATGGAGCGTTAAGTGAGATTATTATGCCGGTGCCGAGTCGGTGATTACCTATACCAATCAGCATACATCGGGTAGTTTTTGGCTGTGCGCACAATTACTTCCTTCATTTCTTCACCAACATCTTTAATATATTTTGCGGGCATACCGGCATAAATACTTTCGGGCTCCACCACGGTTTTTGGTAATACAACAGCACCCGCTGCAATCACCGATCCTGATCCGATCACCGCATCATCCATAATGATCGCGCCCATTCCGATCAGTACATTATCGCCAATAGTACAGCCATGGACAATGGCATTGTGCGCAACCGAAACATTATTGCCAATAATTGTTTTTGCTTTTTGATACGTGCAATGGATAATAGCCCCATCCTGAATATTGGTATTATTTCCAATGGTGATACTATGTACATCCCCACGCACTACTGCATTAAACCAAACGGTGCAGTTTTCCCCCATGATTACTTCCCCAACTATTGTTGCATTCTCGGCCAGAAAGCAATTTTGTCCAAATCGAGGTTCATACCCGCGCACTGTTTTAATTAATGCCATTTTGCTGTTTTTCTAATAAACCTACAAAATAAGTCGTAATAGGTGTTATCAGGATATAAAATCATTGAATATTATGCTGACAAGATGTCACTCCAATACACTAAAAGTTGTATTTTTGCGACTTGAATTTTATAGAATGCAAAATTTAATTGAAGACATCGGACTATTGGATCAGCAAACTGAAAATTGTGAGGTTGTGCATGTCTCAAAAGATCAAAATACGGGTAAAACGCGAAAATTATATATAGAGAGTTACGGTTGCCAGATGAATTTCTCTGATAGTGAAATTGTGGCTTCCATACTCAGTGAAGCAGGTTTTGATACCACTTCCACTATCGAAAATGCCGATGTTGTATTTTTAAATACATGCTCTATTCGCGATAAAGCAGAGCAAACGGTGCGCAACAGGTTAATGCACCTCAATGGTTTCAAAAAGAAAAATCCTGACTTGTTGGTTGGCGTATTGGGATGTATGGCCGAACGCCTAAA
>JBGTEP010000004.1:0-12057 GCA_041747735.1 Chryseolinea sp. | reverse complement strand
GGACATATGTATTTGGAAGATTTCGTTGCAGCTAATTCGTAGGTTATCCAAAATTGGTAAGCTCGAATCTGGGGGTTCCTGCGTGCCGTAGCAATATTATCCATGAACACAATTTTGCACTCCTATTCATCTGCGAAGGCATTCGTCTCGGATTACTGGCGTACGATTTTAAATATAATGTAGCCTCGACATGACGAGCTTATCCTCTGCATAAAAATGACGATTAGTCTCAACATGAAATTTAGATAGAAGAGCTCGACATGACACCACATGTCGAGCTCTTCTCTTCTAAATATTTTCCAACAAATTGTATTATGTGTATTTATTCTTTAACTTTTGCGTACTAAACATTTTATAGCTATGGCAAAAAAAGCTAAAAAGACATCCAAGAAAGTTGCAAAGAAAGCGGCGAAGAAGCCTGCTAAGAAAGTAGCCAAGAAGGCTCCTAAGAAAGTGGCCAAGAAGGCTCCTAAGAAAGTGACCAAGAAGACTTCAAAAAAAGCGGTGAAGAAGGCCGCTAAGAAAGCAGCCAAAAAAACCGCTAAGAAAGTTGTAGCAAAGAAGAAAGTAGCGAAAAAGGCTACTAAATCTGTTGCTAAGAAAGTTTCCGCTAAGGCAAAGTCTATTAAAAGGACCGTTGTCAAAAAAGCAAAAGCTATCTCCAAAGCAGCATCCGAAAAAGCTGTTGAGGTAAAAGATGCTGTTGTTGATACCGCTTCAAATGTGGCTACAGCCGTAAGCGACACTTTTTCCGATGCGAAGGAAGCGATCGAGAATAAAGCTTCTGATATTCAGAAGAACTTGTTCGGCGCTTAAATTTCCGACAAGTCGGGAACCCGGTGAGATTGAACTAACCGTTCAATAAAGAAAGTATTATAGCCCTTTGGGTTTTATAAAAATAGCGGTGACTTTGTTCACCGCTATTTTTATTATTCTAAGCAATCAATCCTCTTTTATGAACCTGAATACAGTTTTCTGTTTCGCGTTAGCTAATGTAGCGTAGTACGTTCCCGGCGAAAGGTAATCGATTAAGAGTTCCACCGTACCATTATCAGGCACCGGCGTAAAATCGTTGAATACCGCCACGGTTGCTCCACTGGAATTCGCAATACGAACATCAATCGGCATTTCTGAACCCACCACAATGTAAAGCCAGTCCTTCACCGGATTAGGGTAAAGCTGACTGAATGCTTTCTCAATTAATTGGCGTGATGCAATAAAAAATTCTACCGTATCCGACGTTATACAACCCAGCGTATCGATCCTCAAGGTGTAAACACCAGGCAACTGAACGGTCAGTTGCTGACTGTTTTCTTCCGGCAACCATTCGTCATTATAATACCAACGATTGCCCTGTTCATAATTCGACGTAAGTGTAGTCGCATCTTCCCAGCTAATTTGAACATCATCGAGTACAATTATCTCTGCCAGAACTGGAAGACGTTTGTGGAAACAGCCCGACGATGTCGCAACGGAAAAAAAATAGGTCCTGGGTTTCCACAGCGGCGGGACTTCAAAAGAAGACACTGTTGACAAGGTATCGGTCGAAGTCGCCGTTTCAAACCACGTGTATGTGAGGCCTTCGACTGCCGATGAAGCCGTCAATGTTACGTTGGTTCCTTGGCAACCGCGCGTGCTGCTGGTTTCTACTTCAGGAAGAAACTCCTTAACTACATAAACCTTCTCCAGCAATTCAACTTCCTGGCAGGCAGATTTTGCTTTCACGGTCAGTGCTTGTTCACCTGCCTTTAGGTCTTCCGGATGGATCCGGATAATCAGATCGTTTCCTGTACCGATTTGAGCTTCCGCCAGTTGATTTCCATCAACATCCCACACAGAATAGTAAATGCCCGGCTGCGTCTTTCGGACAATAACTTCCAGTCTCTTATCCGGACAAATGACAAGCGGTGCCTCAGTAGTAAGGTCAATGCGGGGTAACGTCTCATCCAACATCAGGGCAAACCGATCGGGTGCATAGGATGCCGGATCATCTGTTACGACAAACTGAAGCACTGCACCCGACAAATTGGTTTCTTTCTGCAGGAACTTGTCGATTACCGTATAACGATATTGATCAAACTCAAGTCGGGTAGTTAAGGATAGCTGATAGCTTCCCTTTCTCATATCCTTAATTTCAACAGGGATAATTTTCGCGTCACAGGGAAGTTTATCAACGGCATTGATGGCCATTGTAATACTCCCTTCGGTTTTGATGGCAATATCAAAATGGTCATTGTCGTATTTTACTGCATCCCAATCATCGAGGCCAGTGCTGGCATCGGGGCGTACTTTGTAATAAGTTACATCGGTTAGCCCATCATCCTGTTTCAGGACTAATGCAAAACCGGGAATCTGAGTTGGCTTTGATCGGTAGAAAATGGCATCATCGGTAACTTTTGCACCTTCCCGAATGGTAAGGACTGGGTTTGGTCCGGTTGCCCGTACCCAGAACGATTGTCCCGTGGCGATGTGGCCATTGGGGATGACTGGATAACCGTCGTCACCATCCCAGTAATGAAAGAACCCGCCACCACCATTGTCGCGAATGGCGATGACGGGAGAGATATTTTGTTTTGTCCACGTGTTCACGCCGGTTACATCCCAGTCGATCGTGCTGGCATAAGGATTACCCACCAGATTTACACCGTTTGATGGATCGTCATTAGTGGTAAAAAAAACCGGCAGTGAAATATCACCCTGATTCAGAATTCCGGTTACATCCCATACCGTTTCACCTACACCTTTGCGGATAAAGGCAGCATATCCCCTTCCGGGTAATAAAGGATTTACTGCTGCCAGCCCTGTCGTTGGATAAGGCCTCCACCCTGCCTGTAGTCCGCCGATGGATTCATCGTAAAGGAAAAACGAAGGTGAGTGCGAAACAATACCAACACCTGTACTGGGATCAGCAAACGTACCAGTTACCGGAAAGTCATCCATCAATGATGCAACCGTTGCATTCTGAACAGGTGAAGAAATATAACGATAGATCCTGCCCTCCCCGCTCATATATCGTTGCACCGTAATGTCGCCGGTTACGGATGATCCCGATGGAAGCGACGCAACAGAAGCGGTTCCTGTACCGTCATCTGCTGTTGACAGAAGGGTAAGGTTTCCATTGGTGTTCAACGCCGTGTTAGTGGTCTCAATAGTTACAACGCCACGGATAGATAACGGACTCGTCAGTACGACGCTCGTATTACCTGTTTTATTGATACTAAGATTTCTGAGTGTAACCCCGGCAGCGGAGACTTCCTGGTTTTGATTTCCTACGAGACGCACGGTACCAGACTGGAAGTTCATTCCCCCAGCAAGTGAAAAATCACCGCCGACATTCAATGTAAAATTCTGCAGATCAATATTTCCCGATCCCGAAAAATCACCACCCACCACTACATCCTGTAAAAGAGAAACACCGGATGGGTTGGTACAAACCAAATCTACTCCAGGGTCAGCGGGGTGGCCGTCACCAATCCACTGCCGAGCCGATCCGTCATAAACAATACGAGCACCTTCTTCAAATACACGACTGCCTGCAATACGAATATTTCCGGCAGCCGCAAGCTGAATCGCACCACCCGGATCAGACGAGCCAACGCGAAGGGTTCCGCTTACCAGTAGCTGTCCCGATGTGTTCGACAATGCCGAATTCCCCAGGCTGACAACAGCACTCTGTGCAAGAGTAAAGTCCAGATCACCGACAAAGGAATTTCCGGTTGGTGACGTTTCCACGAATTGTGTTTCTGATCCATTAAATGTTATTCTACCCTTCCCCAACGGTGGTGCGATAATTTGTCCGGCGACGATTGAAAGACTCCCCATCAGGTTCAGTGATGCCTGGCGACCGTCAGCAATAGTGGGCTGCGATGTCATGCGTAATGTTCCGGGTGTATCCACCACCATATCACCCCATACATTTACCGTAACCGCACCTGATGTTGTGAAATAGGTA
Source organism: Chryseolinea sp. (assembly GCA_041747735.1). Lineage (GTDB taxonomy): Bacteria > Bacteroidota > Bacteroidia > Cytophagales > Cyclobacteriaceae > Chryseolinea. Next base: position 8,105 of record JBGTEP010000004.1, on the reverse strand, counting down.
ATCCCTGAAGAAGTTGAACGATATTGAAAATCTCCCTGAATATTTATGACCGGAGAATTTCCACTCTCATTAAAACGAATTCGGGAAGTACCCTCTACAATCAGGTTACCTCCAATGGAGACTGTGATGTTTTGATTCCTGACAAGTTCAACGATTTGATTATTAGTGTTTCTAAAAATCAAATCGCCCTGAATATTTCTCAGGTGACCGTTAAGCTCAACAGCAAAAACAGTTTGCTCCGGACAATCATATACCACATTACCAAAAACCTGCGACCAACTGTCACCATTCGCCAGATTAATGTAGCCGCTGGCTTTGAACCCCGCAATTTCAAACGTAGAGGTACGATGCCAGGTAGCATAAGGAATCGTACCCATCGGACCTTGCTGATGAACATACAGCGAGCCGGCGTCAAATACAGTATTGGATGAGTTTGTACCCGTAAGCGTGGTACCTTCCTCGTTTACCAGTGTACCCACCACCCGAAGCGCAGTAAGGATTTCCAGGGATGACCCCGTTTTAAGCGTAAGCTTATTATTAACAACCAATTCAACTACAGATACCGCGAACGGTTCGGGTAGTTCTACCTCATGGTCGATAATAATCTGAGTTGCATTTTCCGATGAAGGAATGACGCCACCTTCCCAGGTAGAAACATCAGACCATACACCATTTCTCGTCGAAGTAACGGTTTGACTATGTGCACAAATAACATACAACGTTAATCCAACAAGAAAGCTGACTTTCCTGAAGATTAATAACATAGGGTGAAGGTAGGTAAAAATTGGGAATGTTGCCACCCCCTGACCCCCTAAAGGGGGAAGTTGGACTTGGGTGGATGCCTTTTTGCGTCACCAGATATTCTCGTATGTAACAAAGGAAAGCCCTCGAAAAACCATGGTACTTAATAACAACCCTGAAAGGGCGAGATATATCAACATCCCGTGCAGCGGGATGATTACGTGTAGGATGATTAGATGAGCCCTGAAAGGGTGAGAGAATAATTCCATCGGGGATGTACAAATAACATATGTCACCCCTCCGGGGCTTTGGGTGAAAAGCCATTTTTGGCTTCGATGGGCTACACCCATCGCTTATGTATATCGCCCCTTCAGGGCTGTGTGATAAAGATGCAACCATGATAAGCTCATTCGACCCGCATCATTCCATACGTTCCGCGCCAAGCTAACTTTTACACCACGAACAATCATCCTGCTGGCGCGTGGGATTAAGTAGGGATGACCGTTTGCTATAAACATTTCGCCCCGTCGGGGTTATTTCACGCTAGCTGCACAGTGCTTCGGAATACGTACCCCAAATATTGACCGGGTAAACTATATCATTCTTGTGTCAAAGATCATCTAAACCAAACCATTCTACATGTTAAGTTAATTTAGTTTACGCGTCTACCCCTAAATCCCCTGAAGGGGACTTGAATGCATCTGTGAATTAAGAATTGTTTAAAAAATTGACCAGCATCTTAATCGTTGTGCTGGCCCAATGTTAACCAAGGTAAATTTCCCCCTTAAGGGGGCCAGGGGGTTGGCACTCCAGACGCGGGCTTAAGAAGTTTGTACGTCTACACTACATGCATGGCCTTTACAAATATCAAATTGGCAAACCATATCATTGTAACATCATCTCATCTCACCCGCATCATTCCATACGTTCCGCGCCAAGCTAACTTTTACACCACGAACAATCATCCTGCTGGCGCGTGGGATTAAGTAGGGATGACCGTTTGCTATAAACATTTCGCCCCTTCGGGGTTATGTCACGCTAGCTGCACCGTTCTTGACTGGGTAAACTATATCATTCTTATGTCAAAGATCATCTAAGCCAAACCATTCTACATGTTAAGTTAATTGCTTCATTATAACAGTCATAGTTTTACGCGTCTACCCCTAAATCCCCTGAAGGGGACTTGAATGCATCTGTGAATTAAGAATTGTTTAAAAATTGAACAGCATCTTAATCGTTGTGCTGGCGCAATGTTCTAATACCGAATCCAACCAAGGTTAAATTTCCCCCTTTAAGGGGGCCAGGGGGTTGGCACTCCAGACGCGGGCTTAAGAAGTTTGTACGTCTACACTACATGCATGGGCCTTTACAAATATCAAATTGGTAAACCATATCATTGTAACATCATCTCATCTCACCCGCATCATTCCATACGTTCCGCGCCAAGCTAACTTTTACACCACGAACAATCATCCTGCTGGCGCGCGGGATTATGTAGGGATGACCGTTTGCTATAAACATTTCGCCCCTTCGGGGTTATGTCACGCTAGCTGCACCGTTCTTCGGAATACGTACCCCAAATATTGACTGGGTAAACTATATCATTCTTATGTCAAAGATCATCTAGGCCAAACCATTCTACATGATAAGTTAATTTAGTTTACGCGTCCACCCCTAAATCCCCTGAAGGGGACTTGAATGCATCTGTGAATTAAGAATTGTTTAAGAATTGAACAGCATCTTAATCGTTGTGCTGGCGCAATGTTCTAATACCGAATCCAACCAAGGTTAAATTTCCCCCTTTAAGGGGGCCAGGGGGTTGGCACTCCAGACGCGGGCACCTGAACTTGCGCAAGTTGTGCGGTTGTTGCGAGCGGGTTCACTTGTGCCATTCTATGCACACTGACAACCATATACAATGTTCAATATTCAATGTTCAATACTCAATATTCAGTACTCACTCCCACACCTACCCCCAGCACATGGCTATTCATGCCTAAGCCTGTCTTTGGCCTGGCAGTGGGTTTGCGCGGACAGGGTTCAGCATGAAGAGCCATGTGCGAGGCCCAGCCGGCCTGTGAGGCGAAAGAAAGCTAAATCGGGGCAACGATGTTAAAAGTTTTCAGGAAAACGAAATTCATGCGCGGCCTCTCCCACACAAAAAATCTATGCAGATAAGACTATATGCATCCATTTGATATTTTGGTGTATATGTACTTGGAAGATTCGTTGCAGGTGCGGGGGTCACTTGTGCCTTTTTTCATGCACAGTGACGACTATATACTAAATGCTAAACCTGCTCCTATCACTTGCTGCAGAAATCTTATTTCGTTTATTTCGTATAAATATTATGTATATTCATTTGTATATCATTGACTTAATGTTATTTAATAGAATATTGGCATAACTTTATTTCGTTTATTTCGTTTATTAATTTAGATTTAAGCAAAACTAAACAGCTATGAACTCAATCGATGAGATTAAGAAACCTTCAAAAGAAGAACAGCAAGTCGCATTGGAATCATACAATGCTTTGGATGCAGCGCTCAATCAAATTTCATCTCTAAACCCTAAGATCGAAATAGAAGAAACCGGGGAGCGAATAAAGATTCCTATTCAGGCATTACGACTTTTATCTAAAATCCTGCATGCAACGGCTCAGGGTAAACCAATATCAATAATGCCCTTAGCGATGGAGGTCACCACGCAGTCGGCAGCGGATTTTCTTGGTTGTTCAAGACCGCATTTAGTTAAACTATTGGAGGAAGGAATAATCCCTTTTACAACTGTGGGGAGACACAGAAGAGTAAAATTTGAAGATCTACAGAAATACAAGAAGGTAATGAAAGCTTCGCAGAAAAAAATGTTGATTGAAATTATGAAGCAGGACGAAGAGTTTAATATGTATGATTCATAGTGCCCGCTTTACCTGTGTCCTTGACACCTGTGTAATCTATCCTATTGATATTCGCGATATATTATTGTGGTTTGCTCATTTTGATTTGTATAGACCAAAATGGAGTCAAACCATTTTTGACGAACTATTTAAAGTAATGCTTGGAAAAGGGATGACCGAGGAGAAAGCCAAAAAACAGATTGAAAGAATTAATGCAGCATTTCCAGACGCAATGGTTAATAATTATGAAGAGCTAATTGAAACACTCTCCCTCCCCGATAAAAAGGATTGCCACGTGTTGGCAGCTGCAATCAAATCGGATGCAAATTTAATTGTCACTAACAATTTAAAAGATTTCGATAATGAATACTTATTAAAGTTTGGACTTTCCGCAAAAAATGCTGACGATTTCATTACTGATACCATTGATTTGAATACAAAATTAGCGAAAGAGGCCTTCACAACTATGGTTGCACACAGGACAAATCCATGTTTAGACGAGTATCAAGTGCTTGATATACTCCGGAAAAGAGGATTAATAAATTCTGCTAACTACCTACACTCCCTTATTTAATGTTTAAGCAAACTTTTTTTGAATGATATGAGGAGAAATCTTTCTACAAACATTCTACAGGTTCACCGTCGACCCCCTAAATCCCCTGAAGCGGACTTGAATTGTGATCTGGCCCTCCCACGCAAAAAAGCGCATTGTTATCATTCACATATAAGTTCATCCCTCCCGAATCATTTCCAAGTTCCGCGCCAAGCCAGGTTTACACCACGAACAATCACCCCCGTGGCGCGCAGAGAATTGGTAGGGAATTCGTTTCTACCAATATTAGACCCCTAACGGTGTTAGTCGACACGGGCAGGAAGATAGCTATTCACTAATAAGCCTAAATTTAGTTGAGTTGAGACGTGCATATGTGCTTTGAGGAGACTTGGGTCTTGAATAATATGGGTTATCCCACTCACACCTACCCCAGCACATGGTTATTCATGCCTACCGTGTCCGCCCTTTGGCGGAAGCCAGTTCCGCCCTTTTTGGCGGAGTCTGGCAGTGGCATGTGGGGACAGGGTTCAGCATGAAGAGCCATGTGCGAGGCCCAGACTGGTCCGCCCTTCGGCGGAGAAGGAAAGCCGATACGACACAGTCATGTTAACCATTTGCAAAAAATGAAATTCCAAAGACGTCCCATCCCACACAATTCTATCCGCAGATGGTAAATGTTAGACCACCCATAACTATTTGATGTTTTGGTGTATATGTACTTGGAAGATTCGTTGCAAATAGTGTGTACGTTATCCAAATCAAGCATACTCGAAATCTGGGGGTGCCTGCGCGCCGTAGCAATATTAGCCGGATTACAATTTTGCACTACTCTGCATTTGCGAAGTCGTTCGTCTCGGATTGCTGACGTGCGGATCAAAAAATTGTGTAGTCTCGACATGACGAGCTTATTCACTTGTGCCCTGCTTATGCAGACTGACAACTGAGCTGGCGCAAGTGTTGCGCGTTGTTGCGAGTGGCGTTCACTTGTGCCTTGTTTCATGCACAGTGACAACTATAATGCTCAATATTCAATACTCAATATTCAATATTCAATACTCAATATTCAATATTCAATATTCAATGCTCAATACTCAATGCTCAATATTCAATATTCAATATTCAATACTCAATATCCCGAGCTGGCGCAAGTGTTGTGGGTTGTTGCGAGGGAGGGTCACTTGTGCCATGTTCATGCACACTGACAACTATATACAATGTTCAATGTTCAATGTTCAATATTCAAGACCAAATACTAAAGACTCCCGAGCTGGCGCAAGTGTTGTGCGCTGTGGCGAGGGGCGTTCACTTGTGCCTTGTTTCATGCACAGTGACAACTATAATGTTCAATATTCAATATTCAATGCTCAATATTCAATATTCAATATTCAATATTCAATGCTCAATACTCAATGCTCAATACTCAATATTCAATGCTCAATATTCAATGCTCAATACTAAAGACTCAACTACTAGCTTCACGGAAGATCCAGAACCTCGAACCTTGAATAATTGCTTTTAAACTCAGGGACAATCTCTTTCATCAGCGCTACCATCTTGAGCTCGTTTTTATCGCCCATCAGGTCTTCTAAAAGGTTAAGGTTTTGGCAAACCTCTTCGTAGAAATATTCTGATACCTGAGCTTTGAGGATCTTTTCGTGGTGGGTGGGGATGGTGTTCTCGTGGTCGTTTAATAACTCTTCGTATAGTTTTTCGCCGTCGCGGAGGCCGGTGAATACGATCTCGATGTCTTTGCCAAGTTCTTTGCCGGAGAGCATGATGGTTTTTTTGGCGAGGTCATAAATCTTGACGGGCTTGCCCATATCAAAAATAAAGATCTCTCCTCCTTGTCCCATACATCCGGCTTCGATTACCAGTTCGCAGGCTTCGGGGATGGTCATGAAGAAGCGGGTAATTTCGGGGTGGGTTACGGTTACCGGACCGCCTTTGATGATCTGCTCTTTAAAGATGGGTATAACCGATCCGTTGGAACCTAATACATTTCCAAAACGCGTGGTGACGAAGGATGTTTTATCCATGCCCATCTTGCTGTAGTGCAGGTCGAGGGACTGTACATAGATCTCGGCAATACGCTTGGTGCAACCCATGACGTTGGTGGGGTTCACGGCTTTGTCTGTTGAGATCATCACGAACTTCTTCACCTTGTGTTGCAGGGAAAGGTCTGCAAGCATGCGGGTTCCGAAAATGTTGACCATCACGGCTTCTGACGGATTACTCTCCATCAGCGGTACGTGTTTATAGGCAGCAGCATGGAAGACGATCTCCGGTTTATAATCGCGGAAGATGCTGTGTATGCGGAGCTTGTTACAGATATCGGCGACGAAAACAAATATTTTTGTCTGCATGCCTTTACCTCTTAACTCGCGTTCAATCTGATAAAGGGGTGACTCCGCCTGATCGATCAGGATAAGCGTATGGGGCTTATAGGTTAATGCCTGGCGTGCCAGTTCAGAGCCGATGGAGCCGGCTGCGCCCGTAATGCAGATCACCTTGTTCTGAATCTGCATTTCTATCTTCGGATTATCAAGGCTGATCACTTCGCGTCCCAGCAAGTCTTCGATGTGGATATCCCGGATCTGTTTTAAGTCGAACTCATTGCGCAGCCACTTTTCAAAAGAAGGAACGTAGCTGACTTTAATATGATGTTGCAGCGCCTGGTCTACGATTTCATTCTTGCGTTCGATCGTAATACTCTTGGTGGCGATGACAAGCTGCTTGACATTGTGCTTCTTTACCAACTCCGGCAGGCGGTCAAAGTTATAGATACGGGTACCGTTGATTTCCTTATTGTTTTTCTTGGCATCATCATCCAGGAAAGCCACGAGTTTAAAGACGCTGGAAACATCCGCCTCGATAGCCTGCTTGGTGAGGAAGCCTGCAACTCCGGCTCCGAAAATTACAACGGGGGTACGATGGCCGTTATCTGATTTGACAAATGAAAAAATGTTCTTTACGAGCAAACGGTATTGATAAAGCAGCAGCGATGAAATGAAGAAAGAAATAAAAACAACAGAATAAGGAATGATATTTTTGCCGACGTTATAATAGTATATGAGGTTAATCACCACTACAAGAGCGAGGCTCAATAGCTCTGTGCCTACGATACGAAGGCCATCCTGAATACCGGTGTATCGCACGATGCCTGCATAACTTTTGGTGATTAGCGTGGATAGTATTGCGGCTGCCATGCACAGCGCTGCTGCTATGTGGGGTTTAAATTCAAGGATTTCATCAATATCGAAATTGAAACGCAGGAGAAAAGCCAGCCCTACGGAAAAGATAATCAACAGCTGATCGATGAGGATAACCACACCGCGGGGAAGTACGGTAAGCCTGTTGAACAGTGACTGGATCAAATTTCCTTATCCTTTTTGTTTCGATTTTTAAGTAAGCGGGAGATACCGTAAGCACCTCCGCCGATGAGCAGATATTCAATACCCGTAATGGGCACAGCATCTGGATTTCCTCCAGGATCGCCCGGCTGCGACCAAACCGTTAACGTAAGAAATGAAAATACGAATACTAAAGCTATGCGACTTAAAATCATTATTTCTTAGAGATCTTTTTGGTATAGGTTTCCTGTCCGTCCTGAATACGAATCAAATACATTCCGGATGGAAACTCGAGTAAATTGAATTCACCTGTTTTAATGGCCTGATTACCTTCTAACGTTAATGTCTGCAATTCTATACCTACAGCACTGATTAAGCGCACCTGAATCGTTGGTTTGTCTGTTTTAACTTCTATCGTCACCTTTTCGGTGGTAGGGTTTGGATAGATGTTGATACTATTCGAACTAAACAACACTTCTGCGCTCGTTACCAGCATCTCACGCGCTGCCGTGGTGGTACATCCGTTAACCGTTACCACTACGGAATAAGTACCAGACTGGGTTGC
>JBGTEP010000003.1:0-7599 GCA_041747735.1 Chryseolinea sp. | reverse complement strand
GGAAACAAAATGAAAGCAGGACTGGTTTGATTGGATGAATGTGAGAGATCCTATAATTGACAGTCAGCGAAATCAATTAACGATCAGTTATCAGTCTAGAGACAAAACATCGGTTATTTTGCTGGCACTGTACTGATTTTAAAGTTACCTCTTTAGTGCGGAAGTTTCTCACGTATGGCTCCATAGACAAAGGTGCCTATCAAAGCACTGATCAGAACAATCCACGAAGTACTGAATCCCATTCCAATCTGCGCAAATATCGGCCCCGGGCAAGCGCCTGTCAACGCCCAGCCTACACCAAAACAAAGCCCGCCTGCAACCAGTCCTTTGTGAAATGTTTTCGGTGGTGTGGCTATGGATTCTTTTTCAATTGATTTGATTTTAAACCTGCGGATAATCCAGACCGAAATAGCTCCGGTAACCACCGCCGAGCCGATTACACCATACATGTGGAACGATTGAAATCGAAACATCTCCTGAATCCGGAACCAGGATACTACCTGAGCCTGAACCAGGACTACACCGAAGTAAACACCTGCGCTTGCATATTTTACAATTTTAGCGATACTGAAAGATGACACGGCTGCAGTTTCCGTTGTAGCGTCGAATTCAAAATCTGTTGTAAGGTGTTTCTGCATTAGTTTAAAGGCGTAAAATATAAGGTAAGACAAAATTGGCCGTCAGAATTCCACCAGCCATAAAAGAAATGGTTGCTATAAGGGAGGGCAATTGTAACGTGCTCAGCCCTGTGATCGCATGGCCAGATGTGCAGCCTCCGGCATAACGTGTGCCGAAGCCAACCAAAAACCCGCCAACTACGACCACAATAAATCCCGGAAGTGTTAAAACATTTTCGATGTTGAATAGCTGTGTCGGCAACTGAAAATTGTAATCTGTTATCCCATATGCAAGGAGTTCTTTTTCCAGGTTTTCGTGGACGGTTAGTGGTTCAGCCGGAATTTGCATGGCAAGTGCAGCACCACCAATTATACCCGCGACAAAACTGAGATTCCAGTACTCACTTCGCCAATTGTAGTTAAAGAAATCGATTTTATTCGACGGAAGGATTGCGGCGCATAAATGCCGAAGGTTAGTAGAAATTCCGAAAGACTTATTGCCCAGCAGCAACAGCAACGGGACCGTTAAACCAATTAAAGGGCCTGCGATGTACCAGGGCCATGGAGCGGATAGGTTCATATCGTATGAGCTATTTTTTAAATTGATTACTATTCATTCGAAAAGATAAGGTGATACACCAAACTTTCATAATGATGCCGAACGTATTCGGTTGGAAAGCCTTTTTGAATCGGTTGTGAAGGCCTTGGCATATTGACCTGCTGGAATTTATGTTTCCAAACAACGAAAAGTCTAATGTATTTAATACGCATTAGTTACGGAACAAAAGAAGACTAGGGATGGTATAGCAAATGAACCACATCATTCTTATACCTTTACGAGCTCATTCGATTGTAGTTCAAATTCGGTAGATTTTATGGAAGACGAAGTATCGCTAGCACCAGCAAAAAAAAGTTTACTTCACGAAGACTGGGCAGTTGTTGTTCTGGGGTTTCTAATTATTAGTTTATCCATCGCAGGGTTTCTTATTCCTGTTCCGTCCTTCGGCTGGAAAAATTCTGAGGAACTACTTACAAAGGTATTGGCCACTGGTAATCTTCTTGCTGTAGGCGCACAATTCCTGCTTGTGTTTAGTATTTCTATTCTTGGGGCCTTGTTGACCAATAAGCCTTTAAAGAATTTGGTTTTGGTTTTTCCGGTAGTCTTTTTGCTAACTGTACTTGCACTCATACTAGCCGGGAATAGCGAGGTGAAAGCATTAAATCTGGAGGCTGTAATTTTCAGTCTCGCCATCGGATTGATTATCGGTAACTTTTTTCATTTGCCTCAATGGTTTCGCGATTCACTATCAACAGAAGTATTCGTTAAAATTGGTTTGGTGTTGTTGGGAACGAGTATAATTTTTGGAGATATTTTAAAAGCCGGCTCTTTGGGATTAATCCAGGGATTGGTCGTAGTATTAAGCGTGTGGTATTTTGCCTTTTGGTTGTGCAAAAAACTAAAGATCGACGATGAGCTCACAATGATGATTTCCAGCGCAGTCTCTATCTGTGGTGTGTCAGCAGCGATTGCAACCGCCGGCGCTATTAAAGGAGATCCGAAAAAACTCTCTTATGTTATATCGTTGGTACTGATCACGGCAATTCCCATGATGATCTTCATGCCACTCATCGCGAAGTATTTCAATTTTCCCGAAGCCGTTACCGGGGCCTGGCTTGGTGGAAGCATCGATACAACGGGTGCGGTAGTGGCTTCAGGTACACTAGTAGGGGATACGGCTTTGAAGATTAGCACCATCGTTAAGTTTTCTCAAAACGTACTCCTCGGACTGGCGGCATTTGCTATTAGTATCTACTGGACCTATACCAATAAAGGAGAGACCGGGAATGCTGAAGTGGCCAAACCCACCCTCGGACTGATATGGGAAAGGTTCCCTAAATTTGTAATCGGTTTTGTAATGGCGTCCGTCTTTTTTTCATTTTTCCTGAGCGCTGAGACTATCGCGGCTGTAAAGGAAAGTCTGAAAAGCATTCAGACACTTTGGTTTGTCCTGGCATTTACCAGCATTGGATTGGAAACAAAGTTTTCCGACATTTTTAATACCAACAGTCAGCGTCCGTTATATGCATTTCTGATAGCACAACTCTTTAACATCATAATCACTCTTGTTATAGCCAGCCTCTTATTTAGCTAAGGAAACCAGTCACGCAAGAGGATTATCGATCGGTCTATTTCGACTACTTCTGTGCCTCCGCGTACGTCATCACCCATAGTTTCTCCGCCGGATACTATCCCGAAAACGTTTTCGGCCAGCATAAAATGAGCAGAAAATAAAAAAACCATCTAAAAACCTTAAACTCTATTGACTTTATAGAGAATAAAAATATATTTGCCAATCAGTTTTTATCTACTAACACTATCGACATTAAGATAAATGAAAACTTTCCTCCACAGCCTTCTTGTTCTGGCCTTCATCTTCGGCTCGATTTCCACAAAGGCGCAAAATTCCAACCCAACGACTTCACCTCAAACGCACAGGGAAAAAATTGTCTTGGTTACAGGTGTGCGTTTCGCTTATCCTCTCGTGCAGAAATGGATCGACGATTACAATAAACAAAACCCCGATGTTCAGATCGTAATTGAATCCCGGGGATCCGCCGATCCTGCCAATTATGATATCCTCGTGGAAGCACATGGTCAGGACGCCGCGCTGGCCAAGAATCGCGAATACATTTACATCGCCAGGTATGCAATTCTACCGGTGGCAAACAGCACATCTGACTTCGCGAAAACCTATAGCAACAAAGGACTTTCGAAAAATCTCATCAAACAACTTTACTTTAATGATGTGTTTGCCGACAAAGAAGATGAGCAGGTAATTAAATCGCCATACACAATTTACACCCGCCTGAAAAAAGCAGGGACACCAATTGTTTTTACAAAATACTTTGGGTACCAACATCAGGATATTAAAGGTATCGCTATCGCCGGGGCAGACGAACATCTTCTCAAAGCTATACTCCGCGACTCTACCGCCGTTTCATATCTTCCGGTCAATCTTATATATGATCCTGTTTCAAAAAAACCAGTAACCGGACTCACCGTGTTACCGGTCGATCTTAATGGAAATGGAAAAGTAAGTGATGAAGAGAAATTCTATAGCGACATCTCAAAAGTTATTCAGATACTAGATGAAAAACCGGTAAAGGATATCAACAACGTTCCATTGGAATACATCAATATATCGATCGATAAGAACAGCGAAAACACAGATGCACTTGAGTTCCTGCGTTGGGTGGTGCGAAACGGACAAAATTACCTCCATGATTTCGGGTATCTGAAACCAGAGCCGGGTCGCTTTGAACCTGATAAGTTCGAAAAGTTTTTGTCCAAACAGCTTAATTAATTACTAAGCCTTACGATAAACAAACTCAGTAATCTGCTCAACTGAAACCTCATCAACATCAAGATGAAATCGTCATGGCTGCAATGGACACCCAATAAGATGACAATCACGCCCACGATTCCCGCCGATACGTTTGAAAATTAAGCACTATGAAGAGATGAATAATAAACTGTGTTGTTAAAGACTATAAAATCTATAGTCTTTATGTGAACAATTTGAAATCTAAACCAGATAAGCACTTCATTCGAACCCGACTTGATAAACTTCATCACAAAAAACTACTACATGAAATGTCCTCGGCAAAGGCGCGTCTCAATGCTCAATACTCACGTCTAACTACTAATTCATACATATGAAACAAATATTTCTACCTCAATTAATCATTATCGTTATCTTGATTGGCAATTCGGCGTATGCGCAAAGCGTTGTGTACGGCGAAATAAAAAGTGCTGACGGCGAAGCCCTCGTAGGGGCCACAGTTATAATAAAAGGTACTACTATTTCTGCGGTGGTGGATCCCAGCGGAAAGTTCAGTATCCCTGCCCCAGCCAGGTTACCCTTTACCATCCTTATCAGATCAGTCGGATACAAATCCCAGGAGGTACAGGTATATGAACTGCTGGATGAGCCTGTTGATATTACCCTGGTCGACGATAGCCTTCTGGATGAAATTGTTGTAACTTCAAGACGCAGAGAAGAGTCTGCACAAAATGTCCCTATTCCGATCTCTGTTTTCAGTGGTGCGCAAATTGACGATGCTGGTGCATTCAATGTCAACCGTCTGAAAGAACTTGTTCCGTCCGTTCAGCTTTATTCATCAAATCCTCGTAATACCGGAATCAATATTCGCGGATTGGGTTCTCCCTTCGGACTGACCAATGATGGTCTTGATCCAGGGGTAGGGTATTATGTGGATGGTGTTTATTATGCACGCCCCGCTGCTGCAACGCTTGACTTTATTGACATCGAACAAATTGAAGTGCTTCGCGGACCTCAAGGAACATTGTTTGGTAAGAACACCACCTCGGGAGCGTTCAACATTACTACCCGCAAAGCCAGCTTCACGCCCGGTGCTGATGTCGAGGTAAGTTTTGGAAACTACGGATATGTTCAGGCTAAGACTTCGGTTACTGGCTCGCTTAGCAAAACACTTGCAGCTCGTGTATCTTTCTCGGGCACTCAGCGCGATGGTCTCATCGACAACATCGTTACAGGCAGACCAACTAACGAGATTAACAACCTCGGCTTTCGTGGCCAGTTACTCTTTCAACCATCAGACAATCTCGCCATAACATTTATAGGTGACGCAAGCAGTCAGAATCCCGACGGCTTTGCGCAACCAATTGCCGGTGTTGTAGAAACAAGGCGTCCTGCATACCGTCAGTTTAACAACATCATCAGCGATCTGAACTACAGTGTACCAACCCTTAATGCATTCGATCGTAAGATTGATCATGACACTCCCTGGAGATCAGGCAATGAATTAGGTGGTGTATCACTAAACATTGATACAAAATTAGGTCCGGGCACACTTACATCAACTACAGCATGGCGTTATTGGAATTGGGATCCTTCAAATGACAGAGACTTCACAGGCTTGCAAGCATTGGCAAAATCACAGAACCCAGCAGAGCATCGAAATTGGTCGCAAGAAATCAGATATGCCGGTGAATTTTCTTCTCGCTTAAGCGGAGTGATTGGTTTATACTATATCGATCAGGAAGTTAAGATCGATGGCACGGAGGAATCGGGCACAGCACAATGGCGTTTTTCGCAGAGCACAACCAGTCCGTTATGGCAAACACCAGGTCTTCTTGAAGGATACGGTATCAGAACAAATGCATCGATCCGGTCTTCCAGTGCGTCGGTGTTCGCCAACCTCGATTGGGAAATCATTGAAGGTTTGCACATTTTACCAGGTATCCGTTATAACAACGACATCAAAGATGTATCATACGATCGCAGCGTATATGGTGGTCTCGATACTGCAACATATCAAGGTAGTCAGGCAGATAAGGTGGCGTTACAGAATATTAAAAACGGAGTCTACAGTAATCAAAATTATGTTGCCGATGCAGATGAGAATAATTTCACATACCAACTTACATTGGCTTACAGACTTAACCAACGGTTCAATGCTTTTGCAACTTATTCAACAAGCTTCAAGCCTGTTGGTGTTAATGTGGCTGGACTTCCGAATGTTGGTGGCCAGCCGGCAACAGACCTGGCAGTAATCAGACCTGAAGATGTGAAGCACATTGAAGTTGGTGTTAAAACTTCGCCAACCGTCAACTTGACCTTGAATGTAACCTTACACAACTCAGACATCACCGACTATCAGACTAATGTTCAATCAGCGGAGTTGGGAGTCAATCGTGGTTACATTGCCAATGCCGAGAAGGTTAACGTGAAAGGTGTTGAGATCGATGCTAACCTCAGGGCTGGTAAACATTTCTCATTCTATGGATCACTCGCTTATACTGATGGCAAATATGTAACCTTCAGAAATGCACCGCTTCCGCTCGAATTAACCGGACAGGTAATTGACGGTGTGCAGGTAGCCTTCCAGGATATTTCAGGTGAACGACTTCCCGGTATCTCCAAATGGGCAACTTCCATAGGTGGAGAATTTACTACCAAAGCAAAATTTCTTGGAAAAGAAGGCAAACTCTTTCTGGCGATTGATACTTACTACCGCTCTGAGTTTTCTTCGAGCCCTTCGCCTTCGGAATTTCTTAATATCGATGGCTATGTTTTGACTAATGCAAGAGCTGGCTTCCGGTTATCAGGTGGAACAACGGTGTCTGTATGGGGGCGCAATTTGTTGAATAAAGATTATTACGAGCAGCTGTTACCGGCAGGTGGAAATGCAGGACACTATGGAGGTGTCCTGGGCGATCCATCAACTTATGGTGTTACACTTCGTCATTCTTTTTAATAATTTAGAAAAAAATTAAACTTTTGTCTTCCAGGGTTTCTAATTTAGGAGTTGGGAAGACTTTATTTTTTATGCAACGGAAACACTTGTCGTGCATGTTTATTGTACTAATAATATCAGTACAGTTTTCATTGGCCCAAACGAAGGATTTTGAATCACGTGAACAAGCCTGGTTTGGATATTTTAATCAAACCCGGTTTACGAAACGGTCGGGTATGTGGCTGGATCTTCATCTAAGGCTAACCAATAACTTCGTGGAACAAGTCAACCTGAGCATTGCACGCGCGGGCTATACTTACTATGTAAATGATCACGTTAAACTGACTGCTGGTTACGCATACGTTACGCATTACGGACTTTCAGAACCTGAACCCGATGCTCCTGAACACCGCCCCTGGCAACAGATTCAGTGGATTGAAAAGAAAAAAGGTTTCACCATGATGCAGTGGTTTAGGATTGATGAACGATTCAGGACAAAAGTAGTTAACGGTGAGCTGACGGATAGTTACAATTTCAACTGGCGATTCAGGTATAACATTTCGTTTACTATTCCGCTTAAAGGAGACGTTGTCCAAGCAAAAACCCCCTTCTTGTTTTTTAATAATGAGGTTTTTATTAGTGCTGGCAAGAATATAGTTTACAATTATTTTGACCAAAACAGATCATTTCTCGGTCTGGG
>JBGTEP010000002.1:0-61413 GCA_041747735.1 Chryseolinea sp. | reverse complement strand
ACTTTGTAGTTATAGAACATGGTTACAATTAATAATTCATTTGGCGCTATTTCACTGGCCGTAATGAATCTGCCAAAATCATCCTCGATTTTCCACTTCACTTTACCATCTGCCATCGATGACATTAATAGAATATCCTTGCCTTGTGCATTGCGACCGGAGATCAAAATGCCATTTGCCTGATATAATATTTTCTGATCTGTTATATTACTTATTCCTGCATTTCCTGCATCGAACTTAATTTCCCCCGAGAATGGGTCAAGGATGCTGATGTTGGTGCCATTGTTTATCATAAGCAGTGCGGAAGATCCTAATTGCTTTACCTTATCTGGCGTTAGTAGACCCAACTTGCTATTTTTCCACATTACTTCACCCTTCTCAGGATCAATACCTGCAAGACCTTGCGGTGTACCCACCACGTAATTTCCGAGTGATGTCACCATTTGCCAGCTTACTCCTTCGGGAAGAGTTTTGGACCACAATGGCTTTACTTGCTGTGCATATCCTGTGGTAAAGCAGAGGATAAATAGGAGTAATAAATGGATAGATTTTTTCATTAGTTAGTTCGTTAATTGAATAAAATATCCAAGAATGATGCCAAGCCAAAATGACTAAGTTAACTGTTCGTCTGTCCACGACAGCATGATTTTGAGCTTGCGCCCAACTAGCGGAGATATGCATAAAGGTACATATATACTACCGCCAATAGCATTCTTAAAATTAGCACATGTTCAGCTTTGAAAAGCTCTTTAGCTGCTAATACTTACCACCCTCATCGCATTTAAGTCCCAATTTGGTACGTTGAAAGTCATATTAGCCTTAATTTGGGGTATGGAATCTGAGAACTTCTTAACATGTCCTACCTGTGGGAACGTTGTTGATAAACGAAACCCAGCAGCAGTCCTGTCTCACGGGTGTTGGAATGAAGAGACAGGCCAATACCAGTGCTATGATAGTGATCTAAATGTAATTGCATCAAATGGAAAGAAAGTCAAGCCTATCGATGACAGCACTTGTCAACCTCATTAAGTAGCTTCGAGTTACAAGGTAACTTATGAAAAAGCTCAGTCGTATTTGCGGGTATCGAGATTCTTAAATCAAAAAGTTCAATAAGATGTACGCTGATCTTGATGAGCAAATAACAGAACGTGATCAGGAAACAGACGAGTCATGCTATCCGGCCAAGGACATGGAAGCTTTCCGCGTCTACCTTATATTAGCTGAGGCTGATGAAATGAGAAGGTACCATGCTATGAGCTTCAAACTCGACTTGAGCATTTCTCATCGGATGAGATTGAACGCTTTCATTATATGGAAAATGTCCTCGAAGAATTCAATGGATTAGCAGACGATGATTCAATTGATATTGCAACGATCCTTCCAAATTATTCCGATATTGAGATGATGGAGCTCGGTCGGTACCAGGGGATTTACCAAGACCATGTTGTGAAAATGTTTCGACTGTTAAATAAAGACTAATATCCGCATACAAAGAATAGATCTTAGAAATAGAGGAAGCAACGCAACTGTATTTCGAATAAGTGGAACCAATTCTCTATCTTCATGACAAACTCCACTTCATCGCCTTGAACTAATGGGCGAATCCATGAGAAAGAAAAAAAGTATATTGCAGGAAGAATTAACTGAAAATCAAAATTAAAAAACCGGCCAGGTAGCGTCTAAGTAACTGTGTAGTTTACCGGATGGTTACAATACATCAACCTTATTTATTGTAGCTAACGCAATATGGCGGCAATCCTCCAGGCCTGATCTCCCTACTACTTTTTCTGTAATGTATCTGTCCGCCAAGGTCATCGTTTCTTCTGTCAACTCTATTCGTTCAAATCTGTCGCGGGGGTACTTAAGTAAAAGCTCACTTACATATTGTGGAGCGTGAATTAGTTCCAATTCAAGTAAATCGGAGATAATGAATTTTACTTCATCAGCCTCAAGTCTTTTGAAAAGTAGCTGTGTTGGGTCTTTGAATTCTTCGTCAAAGAATCCGCCGACAACCGATGTGTCAATATAAATTCGTTGTTTCATTTTAGATACGTATGGTTTTAAGCGCCTTGCCTACGTTTGTGCATAAGCAGTGGCGGGAATTCGAAGCCCGTCACTGTCCCACGACACCAAACGTATTTTTGAAAAACTAAACTACAAATTTACACTGAACCCCGCCATTGCACCTCATCGGTGAAAAACCCGGTGAGGCCGTCTACTCGATTAGCTTCCGTCATTTACTTCCCGACATAGATATTCCCATCTTTCATCACGAACACAATTTGATCAATAGCTCTATTAAAATCTTCTTCAAGATTCCCTCTGACAGCAATAATATCAGCAAAGACACCTTTTGATATGACACCTAATTCGTTTTCTTTACTCATAAATCGAGCAGCGTTGTATGTTGCAAATTGTAGCACTTTTAAAGGGTCAATTCCATATTCTACATATGCTTTTAAAACATTTTTTGAAGCCTGTCCCATCGGAATTCCAAAATCTATAAAGGCATCAGAACCTGCAACTATGGGAACTCCGAAATCTATGGCTCTTATCAATCGGTTTTTTGCTTGATTAAACCTATTTTTTGCCCATTCTTCGGGATCTCCTTTAATCCCAATATAATTGAACAGTTTCAAATATTCTTCATAACTATGATCAGTGGGTACCAAGAAAATTTGTTTTTTTGCCATCAGTTGCATCGTGGTATCCGATATTTCGGAACCGTGTTCAATGCCATCAATGCCGGCTTGAATAGCTTCCCAAACGGCCTGATTGTTTGTAGCATGTGCCGTTACTTTTCTTCCATACTTATGAGATATTTTTACAATTACTTCCATTTCTTCGGGTAGAAGTGACGTATTAAGTGGGGTGTTGTAAGAGCAAATTTTTATTATATCTGCACCATAAGTAATGTTTTCCCGAACCGCTACAGTGGCATCATCGACCCCCTTGATGACGCGATATTCGAGGTTAACAATATTTTGGAAACCTTTGATGAGGTGGGGAAATTGCCCACCTTCGGAACTGAGTATAGGACCGGAAACAAACATTCTGGGACCAGCTATACTTCCTTCATTAATTGCTTGCTTAAGTGCTACATCAAGAAATTGCCCCGAATTACCTAAGTCTTTTACTGTGGTTATTCCTACGCCTAAATATTCCCTTGCCCTATTACTAGCTCTTAATACGCGGAGGGCATCACCCTCAAATAATGTCATTCTTAGTTTTTCGTAGTGAATGTCTCCATTAGCTTTTGTACTAAATAGCAGATGTGTGTGCGAATCAATGAGTCCGGGTAATACTGTATAATTTGATAAATCAATAATCTTGCTGCCTTGTGGTATCTTAACTTCTGAGCCTACTTCAACAATTCGATTACCTTTTACTGTCTTTGCTATTCTGACTTAGATAGACATTCATATTTTTGGAGTTGATTTTGGCTTTATCAAATGCTTCGAATTGAGCTATGTGATTTTTTCTCCATTCTGTCCAACTATTGTGGAGGTCGGATATACTAGTACCAAAACTTAGCATACTTTCGTCATGAGCCATTACTTCTGACATGAGGTCTATATCCTTATCTTCAAAGGACTGATATAATCGGTTAACTGCTTCTGTTACATCTGATTTTTCAGTTTCCGAATCAACTTTAGGAGTACATGAAAGGAAAAGACACAAAATAGGTAAAGTAATGAATAGTAAATTTTTAGTTTTCATATTATAAATATTGGTTTTGTAATTCATACGCTATTATGCCCAACGCCTGGCTATGGCAAGTGAGGGATTTGAATGCTTTCTTGTCCTCCCATTCGAAGCCCTTGTAAACTTTATTGACTTGTTGGGTTAAAAACTATAAGTGCAAAGTATCACTTTTGAGAGCGCTTTCTAAATTCAGACCAGAACGATGCGTGGATAGCAAGTCCTTCTTCTTCCAATACAGGACCAATAATGATTGTTTCTGGTCTTATTTTTTGAAACACTTCTTCACTTGAAATACGATGGCCTTTACTTTCGGCATCAATAAGCACATCCATCTGATGTTCCAAAAACAATCTTCGTAATGCCTGCCCAATAAATGGCCCCGCTGCACATTAAGCATGGTTCCGTGCTTGTATAAAGCGTACTCTCCGATAATATTTTCCGCGATATTTTTTAGGATGCATAACCGATCAATCCTGTCTCTGCATGTTTGGTTATATCCCAGAAGTAACAACATCATTTTCGAACTCTGCCACAATCTTTCCTTCATGTACCAACAGAGCGCCAAAGGGATGATTGCCATGGACAACCGAGTTTCTGGCAATTTCATAGGCCTTGCGTATATATTGTCTGTCTATGTTAGTAGTAAGGGATTCATCAGGGAGCGCCTTTACCTTGTTCTGCCCTTGTGTTATACTTATTATGCAAAAGATACAAATTAGGGTTTCAGCCAACTTTACAAAACTAAGAGTTGGTCTGGTTATGATTAGTTGATTGCTCATGATATAATTTTAATGATTTTGTATAGGTGAAATTAATTATACCCTGTTGGGCGAAGTCTATTAACCTTCTTAGCTAATGCTTTCCTTGAAGGCATTAATTATATAGTCTGTGCTTTGATAAAGAAGCGTTTCGTTAACTGTCAATAGAATATTATTTTCATTATCTGGGCGGGGAATCTTGATATTGTATTTCTTATTGAGTTTCTCCTGCATTCTTTTTCCATCAATTTCTTGTGACAATTGAAGGGAATAAATGTTCGTGCCTCCTGGCAATGGGCTTATTTGAATGCCTGAATATTTATTGATGACACTAAAAATTTCAGCTGACATTTTAATAGCCTTGTTTAGCCGAATTTCAAATCCTTCCATTCTATGAAGTGCCATAGCTGCATTGATCCAATTGCTATACATTGAACCACCATGTACTTTAATGAGATGAGGCATTTTCTCAATTACATCTTTATTTCCACACAGAACTGCACCGGCACTGGCTCCTAAATATTTATATAGTGAAATATAAACAGTATCAAAATAGGATGCATACTCCTTTATGGATATACCTGTCCAGGCAGAAGCAATATAGATTCTCGCACCATCCAGGTGAAGTTTAATATTCTTGTCACGACAATAGGTGGCTATTTTTCGTATTTCCTCTAAAGGAACTGTTTTGCCATTCGTTCTTCTAACCGGGTTTTCTATGGATACCGCACCAATGCCTGAGCTAAATACTTCCTCATGTTCTAATGATTCAATGCTGTTTTGCAATTGTTGGGCAGTAAAAAATGTTTCACTTGCAGCAAGTGGCATCAATCTTTTATTAAAAATAGTCTGAGCGGCATCGGCTTCATCACGAAAAATATGGCTAGTGTCTTGAACAAATACCTTTGAATTCTCTCCACTTAGGACTGAAAGTGCCAATTGGTTAGCCATGGTTCCACTCGGCATGTAAATGGCTTTTTCCTTTCCCGTTATTTCTGCAAATCTATTTTCCAGTGCTGCTACCATGCCCCCAAAACCGTACCTATCTCTTTCAATTTTTTTTACTGCATAGCTTTGCAGAAGCTCATTCATATAATCTTCCGGTTCAAACATTTCTCCATCTCCGAAAAATTTAATTGGTTTCAAACCGGCAGTCTGATGCTGCTTTTTGCGGTCATCAGATGCTAAAAGAGTGCCTACTGGTAGAAAAGAGGGGATCAAAACAGTAGACCCTGTCTTCAAAAAATGTCTTCTGCCAAAAGATGTCATAATTGATTATTGAGTTTCAAGAGATTTCGTCCAACGAGTAGTGTATGATTTCGTAAGGGATTGCGGAATTCAAACCTATCAATTTACTACCCAAATATGATGCGGATGATAACACTCAAAAACCTCTAAAACCCTTATGAATTATACTCATTGTGTGCGCCCGGCATGAGCGCAAGGTATCGAAAGGTACCGAAATATTCCAGAGAGTGAAAGTCTCTCATTGGCGAGTTGGTGAAGCCAATTAGCAAGTGACAAGGTGGTTTACCGTGAGGTAGACACTGAAGGAAGTCAAACGGCAAACTCCGGTACTGACGAACAGAAACGGTATACTGAGGCTATTCAAGATGGATAAGTGAGCACAACTTCACAAAGTCCGTAGCCAACAAATCCTGAGTAGTAGATACCGCAGGAATCGAAGGAAGGAATACGCTATTACCCGGGGAGATCTCCTGATATCGAGGATATCAGGAGAGGTCAGCAGGTCGTAGTAATTGATTGTAACGAGCCGTAAGCACTACGGAGGACTCACAAATCAACGAAGGACCAAACATTGAGTTGTTCCAAATGGTGCATGGAGGTTAGCAATGCTAAAGGTAGTATCCGAGTTGCTGACTAGCCTGCGCTGAGCGGAACAGAGATACAAAGACATCGACATGATTGAAAAGATTTTAAGCCGGAAGAACATTGGCAAAGCATGCAAACAGGTTGTGTCCAATCAGGGCTCGGCTGGAGTAGATGGGATGAGCGTCTACGCACTACCCACCTATCCGAAAGCCAATCAAACCCGTATCGCTACTGCGATTGTAAAAGGTGATTATCTTCCGCAATTCATTCTCGGTGTGAAAATTCCAAAAGAGAACGGGAAAACCCGCCTATTAGGTATCCCGACCGTTGTAGATCGTCTACTGCAACAAGCAGTCCATCAGGTGATCAGTCCCAGGTTTGAGCTAGAGTTCAAAGAACACAGCTACGGCTTTCGTCCAGATCGAAACGCCCACCACGCCATTCAAGAAGCACAAAAGAATATCCATGCGGGTTTTGACTGCATTGTAGACATCGACCTGAAAAGCTTCTTCGATGAAGTGGATCATGGCATCCTGCTAGAGCTTCTGTATGGGAAGGTAAAATGCCTAACCACGTTACGATTAATTCGTAAATGGTTAACCGTCCCAATTCTGATCAATGGAAAACTGGTTAAGAGAAGAAAAGGAGTTCCACAGGGGAGCCCGCTCAGTCCACTATTGTCTAACATCATGTTGCATGAGTTGGATCAGGAATTGGAAAAGCGAGGACACCGATATGTCCGCTACGCCGATGACTTTAGTATCTATACCAAAAGCAAAAAGGCAGCACGACGGGTAGGAAATAGTATTTACCTGTTCTTGAAGAACAAACTGAAACTACCTATCAACCGCGAGAAAAGCGGTATCCGGAAACCTGTGCAATTCCAAATCCTCGGACATCAGTTTGTATCCACCTACCAGAAAGGAGAGAAAGGTAAATACCAGGTGGTGGTGGTTGAGAACAAATGGAAGTCACTGAAACGGGAACTTAAACTAATCACCAGAAAAACTGCGCCACTTACCTTTGACCAACGTATCGCCAAACTAAAAGAAATCTATCGGGGCTGGATCAACGGATAAGGAAAAACCTTATTCGTTTGGGGATTCATTACGGCCAAGCCTATGCGTGGAGCAGAACCCGAATGGGAGGCTGGGCAGTCGCCCAAAGCCCTATACTTGGGACAACGATCACTTTGGAAAGGCTTATCAAGAGAGGTTACGAGTCCTTGCTCTCTTATTACGAAAGCGTATCTCCACAACTCAATGAACCGCTGTATACGAGATCCGTACGTACAGTGGTGTGAGAGGCTTCCCCGTTGTGGTTAATCTACAACGGGGCGTCTACTCGATTGGTGGCAGTTTTTCTACTTTTCTGTTGTGGTATAAAAGTCATAAGCTGCTTTTGCGATGTCAGCTATGATTTTCTCGTTCGTGTCAAATTTTTTTTTTGATTCACTTACAAAAACACTTATGATAAAGTACTCTCCGTTTGGTAAGAATACAATTCCTATATTGTTTACAGCGGCTGTAATTTCTTGCCATTGCTTTGGTGAAGCGATGGGTTTGAGCTATGGCATGTGCCAAATGCGCAGTCAACTCGAAGCACAATCTTCTTGGCGACTGTCTTATTTTTAATCTGTCCAAAGTTTTATGTTTTTCAAAGTTCAAGTTGTCCCGAAGCCGTTCAGCTATGGCCTAAACTTTCCGTAGTAGTTTAATCATCTTATTTACAACATTGAACTTCCTGACTCTCGTCTTTAGATTCATTCAGAGCACACAAATTGCCACCAATCTTGGCCATCTATCGTCAATCTTGTTTAAACGAATCAGGCATTGTTGATTGATAGGGACGATGAGTTTGGGCGCTAATAACCCGAACCAACGCCGGGTCCGTATTAATGCCGAAGGTGTGAGGGATTGCACCTATCAAAACCATAAGCTCCAATAATTAGGAAAACTACCTATGCATACTTTTCATAAAATTTTTCGTTCGTAGGTTTTTCATGTTTCAATACGGGGCCATTTCCATGCATAACAGATAATTAGACAAAAAAGAACGACTTCTACAACAGCGCCAAACACCATGTGCATCCAAGCCTCTCCTGCCAAATTGAACAACATATAGGGAATATACACCGCGGCAATAATGATATTTGCCCAGCGAGTTACTTTAGCCGACAGGGCAACAGAAAGGAAAATCATCAGTGCCGGAATTGTCACTGAGGCGAGTGCTGCCAAAAGAAATCCTTGCGTAATATCAAATTCAAACACCCTACCTGCCTGAATATATGCTATCTTACCAAGAGATTATGGTATTGGTGTGCTACCAACGAAACACCGTTTGTAGCTGCTGTCTGTTTTAGCATATTGAGCTTTGAGTTGTATTGTGCTTGTCAGCATTAAGACAAAACCAATGAAGAGAATTCTCTTTCGCATATCTTTCTTTTTTTTTATGTTAAACAATTCTGGAAACCTAAATCTTTGAACGCTTTAACTCCTCCATCAAACTGGCATATATAAGTGGAAATAATCAAGATAGATAATGAGAAACATCAAAGTCGCCCAAAGCGAAGCAAGCTTCAGTTTCAAACTGACTTTGATGTCTTCTAATTCATTTTGCGTATTCACAATTATCAATTAAAAATTAAACCCGAAATGCAGCCCTGGTTCAAACGTGTATTTTGGCCACTTGTCATCTTTTTGTTTAAAACCATCAGGCATTTCAGTGTAACAAGGACGGCCAGCAAAACCAATTGAGGGTTGTATAAAAAACCTATCCTTAAAGAGTTTAATGTGATAGCCAACTCGATTCGTGTTGAATATCATGAAACCATTACCCACATTATTACCGTTGTCATTCACAAATGTTTGCCATATAGGCATTACGTGTACTGCTACATAAAGACCTTTCCAAAAAAACCTTTGATAAGCATACCTGGTATGAAGTTCGATAAAAGAATAGTAACGAATCAATCTACTCATCGTTAAATTTAGAAAACGTAGGAGGGTGAGGCGACTACTAGTGTACCAGAACTATTTGCTACCCCGGATGTAGTTGATACTAATACACCACCTGCAAAGACTTTAACACTGATCGTTTCGCCTGCTAAACCACCACTACCACCTACTGTAATACCTGTGCTAGAAGCCGAGGAAGTGTAGGTGATATTCTTTGTCCAAGGTAATGGGATAGTTTCATTAGTTCCTCCGCCATTTTCAGTAATGTAGGTTGCATCTAACGCTCCACTAAAAAGTACCGGTCACTTCGAATTTTATTTCTCTGCTTTTGGCGGGAGTAGCATCATCTTTACCGCATGAAATAGATAATAGGATACATACAAATAATGATAGCTCCATAAATTTTTTTATAAAATTCATACTGTTTTTTTAAGCAATTTATTTTTACATAATTGATTTCAACTTCAACCTATGGCTTTTCAACAACTGCCATTGTAAGGTACATCCGGTCCACCGTATTATTTGTAAACAATGGCCTTCATCTTTTGCATTTTAATCTATACAAGTCAAGTGGGTGCTATTGAGCCCCAACTGCCAATCCTAAACCCATTTCTTTGAACTTACCTAGTAAATTCAACTACTTGAGCACTCACAGTTATAGTTCTTCTGACAAAGAAAGGGGCAAAACCACTGAAGTGTTCCTCTGTCACCACGTTGATAATGGCTTTGGAACCATTCAGCAGGTTGGCTTTCTTCATCATGGTTGAATACGCATTTTCGTACAATTGCCTTTGCTTCGTACCTCCAATGGCGAATACATAAGACGTCTCCGAACTTCCGCTTATCTGATCAATTACTTTGAAGTTGTTCTCACGTAAGTGTACCTCAGTGGCGTTTTGATTGTGGTTGGTAACAAGGGCATGGCCGAAGCCACATGAACTAAGAACTGCCGCGAGTAATAACAAGACGGAATAAATTCTGATTTTTTTCATTGTAGTAATTATTTATTTATTGTTATACATGTATGAAGGTTTTATAAAAACCTATTCTTAAACAGTGGATGCTGCTGCTGGGAGTTCTATTATGTTGAAAACTATCCGGTTAATTTCCCGATTAGGATGCTAAAAGTTAAACCCAAAATTAAGCCCAGGTTGAATAAAGTAGTTAGGCCATTTTTTTTCTACTACTTTAAAAGATTCTGGAACATTAGTTCTTACAGGCCAGTAACTACATCCAATAGCGGGTTCAAAAAAGAACCGGTTTTTAAAAAACTTAAACTGGTAACCCAAATGGAAGTTCAGATATAAGGTGTATCCATTTCCAATCTTTTTTTATCCTCATCCATATATTTTTCAAAAGCGTTCAATGCATGAACGGATGTAAATACTCCTTTCCACAAAAAACGCTGGTATCCCACTGTAGGTGCAAGTATGCGGGCATGTCCAGGATAATTTTCTCCCGGTTTATCAAATGATGGTCCAAAAGGGAGACCTATTGGAAAAGAATAAATGGATCTTTTAAAATCAAGGGAAACAACATCTTTAGGTGTTATCCTATAACCAAAATTTAATTGTACATACTCAGGGCTTATTTTGGAAAAATTTCCTAACATCAACAATGAACTCCCAACAAACCACCGTTTGTACGAGCTGTCTTGTTTGGCATTTTGAGCTTTGAGGGGCAGCGTACTTGTCATCATTAAGACAAAGCCAATAAATAGAATTTTCTTTTGCATTTTTTCTTATTTAGGTTTAAAAATTTTTTAAATGATCTTCAATTGATGAATATTAATTTTCTTCAGATGTTGTCAGAGAGATAAGTTTAAGGTTTAAATCCCTTATCCGGTTTAAAATCCCATGCAGATGTGCTTCATCCTTTACAGTTCCCGAAAGGATTGTGTTGTCTCCTTCATAGTTGATATTCATCCCCTCAAAGCATTTGTCCCAATTTTTATCAAGATGCCCTTTGACCTTTATTCTTGTCATGTTTTTCATATAAATATGAATTAACTACAAGACAAAGGTCTAGAGCGCCCATTTAGAATAAATCACCCGCTCGGGTGATTTATGAGCAAATAAATTGGGAAAAGATAATTTTGTATGAGGAGTTGGTGACGGGCAGTTTCCTAAATCAATTGGAATTCTTTTGCTTTCGCAACAGCTCTGGTACGAGTGTTAACACCAAGTTTAAGAAAGATATTCTTTAAGTGCGTTTTAACGGTGTTAACAGAAACAAACAGTTTATCAGCAATTTCCAGGTTTGTCAAGTCCTCAGCAATAAACTTTAGTGTATCCAGCTCACGGTTGCTTAACTCAAAATTTGAAAGAATTTTAACGCGATTTTGCTTTTTGTTAATTGCAGATTTAAGTTTATCGATAAATGCCTTAGGGATTTTTGTTTTGGTGGTTGCATGTTTTGTATAAGCTTCAACCAATAGATTATTCGTAGTAGGTAAGTCAAAAAGAAAATAATTTATTAAATCCTCATCAGCTGCATATCCCATAGCGGCAAGTAAATTTTCAACAGCTTTCTCCTGAAAACCTTTCATATTATTCAGGATAGCAGATAAAATTTCAACCTGAACCAGCGTCTCAAGCCTGCCACTAGCGCTTGCCAATTCGAAAATTTTGGAGAGGACAGATGTTGCTTCATCAAATTTATATTGCACAATCAACAAACGGGCAAAATTTATATACATATGCTCATTTTGGTAGGAGATTATCCCCTCTGTTTTTATTCCGTATTCTTTTACAAAATCATTAGCTTGTTCAAGTTGAGATGCTTCAATAAACAAGTATATTTTCCATCCAACATAAGTGGTTACAATGTAAGGTGAGATTTTAAACTGTTTCATTACCCCCTCTAATTCAGTCAATTTATTCACGGCTCCAATTCTATCTTCCCGGGCATGTAAAATGTATGAATAAGCCAGCAAGGCTATTATTTTTTGAAAGATATTCTTTTCGTCTTTAGTTAATTCGTAAGCCGTTTCTACACTCTCTAAAGCTTTATCAAAATCTGCCCAAATACATTCTGTAACAGACATCATAGTAAATATTCCTGCATAGGTCCATTCTGCTTTTGCAAACTCGGAATATCCTTTTTCTTTCATAAAAGCTAAAAGACCGGAAGAGCGTTTATATGCAGATTTATACTGACCAAAAATTGACTCCTGGTAGGATAACGATGAAGCTGCTGATGAAATAAGATATAAATTACCCGATGTTTTTCCGTATTCTAAAGCAATGGTTAATGCTTCTATTCCCTGCCTGGTATTTCCTTTCTGTAACTCCGCATTACCTTTGGAATTCCAGGTTAATCCCAGCCATAAAGGGTCTTTTCTGGAAAGTTTTTCAAAGGCTGTTTGGCAATAATCTAATACTTTGTCTGGTTTCTGTTGATTTGAATTTAAATGAGCAAAGGCAACCGCAATTTTACCAAGCAGGATTATATAATTCTCAGGTTCATGTTTTTTAGTTTTTTTATCAAGTATTTTTTCATGGATTGTTTTTTGAGCAGATTCCAAAAGAGGTTCAGCTTTTTGAATTTGTCCGGTATTAATTAATATCCATGAATAATATAAACAAAACTCAGGTTTGCCTTTTATCAGATCTTCAGGAATTAGATCACCATAATTAGAAATAGCAGTATGATGGCCGTTTTTCCACATATCCTCAACTACTTCTTCAAGTAATTGAATAATTTTTACATAATCTTCAATAACTAACGTATGTTCTATGGCTAAGTCATACATCTCATTATCTTCAAACCATTTTCCGGCTTTTTTATGAAGATCTTCAATTAAAGTTTTCTCCTTAAGTAAAAGTCTTTGCTTTAAAAGATCTGCAAAGAGATGATGATATCGGTACCATTTTTTTTCTGAGTCAAGCGGAATAACAAAAAGGTTATTTTTTTCCAGCTGTTCAATTACAAATTGACTGTCATTTCTATTTAAAATAGCATTACACAAGGAGGCGGAGAATTTCTCCAAAATTGATGTTTGCAATAAGAATTCCCGGATATCATCTGATTGAGTTTTTAGTACTTCCTCAATCAGATAATCCATAATATATCGGTTATCTCCTCTTAAGTTTTGAATAAATTCAGAAACATTCTTACTGTTATGTATAGATAGTGCGGTGAGTTGTAGGCCCGTTATCCAGCCATCAGTTTTTGTTTCAAGTGTATAAGCATCATCATAGGATAAACCTATTTTTAGTTTTTTATTAAACAAAACAGAAATATCATTGGCTGTAAACCTAAGATCTGATGACCGTAATTCAACAAGCTGATGTTGACTCCTTAGCCGCGCTAAAGGCAATGCAGGGTCTGATCGAGTTGAGATTGCAACATGAATATTGACAGGAATACGCTCCAGTAAAAAAGTTACAATTGTAGAAATTTCATTTGTATCAGTCAAATGAAAATCGTCAAGTACCAGTAAAAGATCCTCCTTAATTTGGAGCATATCATTTATTAGTAAGCCGGTAACAGAATTATAAGTAGTTTTGTCCGGAGATTTTAAAAGCCTGAGTACACTTTGTCCAAATTCAGAACTAATACCTTGAATACCTGCAATTATATAGCTCAAAAACTCTACAGGATCAATATCTCCTTTGTCCAGCGAAACCCAAGCTGCTTGGATCTTGTGTTGATTGATCCAATCACTTATAAGGGTCGTCTTGCCAAATCCAGCAGGCGCAGAAATAAGAATTAATTTACGGTTGAGCCCTTCGTTTAACTTATCAAAAAGATGTGGACGATGAATTAAATTTTTTCCTGGAGCAGGTATATGTAGTTTAGTTAGAAGCACATACGCAACTTAACAATTATACTCTCACCGCCAAAATCCTTTGAAACAGCGTAATGCTTTGTTTCCCTTACTACCCCAATCTAGCGCAAGCGTCTCGTTCAAGCGTCACGCTTGGACGCATAATGTTGTCAGCGTCCGCTGACGATAAATCTAACAACACACGCCTGCAATTTAAGTACGTGGAATCTTTTAGGCAGCTGACGTTAATATTTTTAACTGTCGTACAGTTCTATTAGACGCAAGCGGGACGCTTGCGCTAGAACGGGTCCCACGTTGCCGAACGAAATTAAGAAAACGAAACTTGCAATTTACACATCACCCCAAGCTGGCATAAACATTTTTGTTGGCGGCTGGGCCCGTTGTCAACACTTTGTCGTCAGATACATTTCTGTCACGTGCCAAATAATAAAACTTACTACTCCGATGTAGAATAGTCTTTGTTGCCAATTGAAAAATTTCTCCGCTGTCTTCACATTGCTATTTATTGCCGTCTTAATTCCTTTTGTCGCTCCTTTAATTCTTTCCGGGTCGGAGCCGACCTCTGGAAATTGTCCTTTTATAATGTCGAAGTATGCGTTGTTGGCAAAAAGAGTGCTTATCACATACTTCAAAAATGTCAGTCCGCAATAAATGCTTAGTCCCCACGCTAAAACAGATAGTCCCAACTTGTGACCATTTAAGTGGTTGTCCTGTCGTTGTATAAATGGAGAATCCAATTGCTGTCACTGCAAGAGCAATAATATAATAGACGTACCTTTCTTGTTGTTGTCTAAAATTGTCCCTTAGTTCTTTTTGTCGAAAGGCCTTGCCGCCAACGTTTGTATATAAAGCGTATGCAGTTTAAATACATCACCTTGTCAACCGTTGATGAATAAAATTACTTGCAGAACATATGATAACAAAATGAACCTGCATATGATTTATATATTTTGTTGTGTGCCGTTGCGTTTCACGGAATCATCTCAAATGATCCAATCCTTATTTTTTTTATTTCTTGTTTCTCGATTTCTTCTATTAAATCCATAAAACAGGCATCAGTCGCTGTCCCAAAGTCAACGGAGAATGTAAAACCATTTTCCTTATTGCTCGGGCGTGTCACATTGTGAATAACACTTGAAAATCCATTACTGTCGATTGGATTTTTATCTTCTTCATCAATCCATTTCTTTGTCCAAGTTTTTAACCAGTCAATGTCGTTCGTCTCTTTGTCAAGAACGAATTCACATCCATGCCAATAAAATGGATTTAACTCAATTTCCAGTTGTCCTAAAGTGTAGATTACAGGAGGATGGCTTACATAAGTGTAAGGTGCTAATTCGGTCGGCTCGCTCTCACCGTTAACTTGTTCGAAGTAGTCAAGTCGATACAATTTGAACGTTCTTTCTTTTTTTTCGCCGTTCAATTCCAAAAGTATTTCTTTTACCCCAGTCGTCCGTGTTGAATAGAACTCGGTCAACTGTCTCAAATAGGTTTCTCTTTGTCTTTGAATTATTTCTTTTAATTCCATAATCGGTCTGTCCAACGCAATGGCACACAACAAGTAAACAAACGCATTCCCGGTATCCACATAAGAGATAAATGAATGCCGATATTTTCTTTTAAAATACTAATATACGTACATCACCCCACTCGCAATAACGTTCGAAATCCGGTAATTTGCCTATCTTTTAACCAGCTACAAAAAATACTAAGCCTATTTTTTTCGTTTATCATGACCATAAAAAAAAATATCGCCATCCTGCTATTCGATAAAATCGAAGTACTCGATTTCGCAGGACCGTTCGAAGTGTTCTCAGTCTGCGGTGCAAGTGGTCCGAACCCAGGTCACTTTAATGTTTATACCGTTGCTGAAAAATCTCCGGTTTTGGCCAGGAATGGTCTGAGCATCAACCCTCAGTTTTCCCTCGATAATTGCCCTATCCCTTATATCATGGTTATCCCGGGTGGTGGTGGTTTTTATGAAGATGGTTCACCTTATGGTAGCCGCAAAGAAATGCATAACCCGGTTATTTTAAACTGGATCGAAAAGCATAATGCTACGG
This sequence comes from Chryseolinea sp., assembly GCA_041747735.1. GTDB lineage: Bacteria > Bacteroidota > Bacteroidia > Cytophagales > Cyclobacteriaceae > Chryseolinea. Next base: position 45,305 of record JBGTEP010000002.1, on the reverse strand, counting down.
CCGAGTTGGTGCTCTCTGTCTGCACTGGATCTTTAATGCTAGCAAAGGCAGGTCTTCTTAACGGACTGTCAGCAACAACTCACTGGAAAGCGATGGATCAACTTAAAGAAGTAGCTCCCGACACAAAGTTAGTGTATGATGGGCGTTGGGTGGATAACGGAAGGATCATTACTTCCGCCGGGGTGTCGGCGGGTATCGATATGTCATTGTATGTGATTTCTAAATTGATGGGTAGGAGCGTGGCGGATGAGACGGCGAGGTATATGCAGTATGATCATTGGGGGGAAGGGGGGAATAAGGAATAAGATTATGGCAGTAGGTATTAAGATTAATGGGGTGCAGCATGTAGGGGTACCGGTTACGGATTTGGGTGTATCGGTAGCGTTTTATGCGGAGCTTGGGTTTGAGGTCGTGATGGATGACCCGTTTGTACATGAGGGTGGGAGTGGGAGGTGGTGTATGGTGCAAAGGGATAACATAATCATAGAGTTATATCAGATGCCGGAAACGGAATTGGCTGATATACGCTCCACGAAGAATGGGCATATCGATCATATTGCTTTTGAAAAACCCGGTGAGGCCGTCTACATAAGATGACGGCCTGCTCTTTTGAGCCGCACTCGCTTTCGTGGCGTACCGTGTCTCCAACGGGAGCGGTCGTGCATGCGGCGATCAGTAGATGCATAGTTCCACTTTTTATTCAGTATCAAACTCATCTGCAATTTCTCCAACGATTTCCTCTACAATATCTTCCAGAGTAACCATGCCAATGTTTTCACCTTTTTCATTTTTTACAAAAGCCAAATGGTATCGTTTTACATTCAATTCTTTAAGCACTTGTATGATGCTTTGATTTTGTTTTACGAAAAGTATAGGCCTTACAAAACTTTCCAGATTGCCTGATTTAATATCGTCTTCCTTAAGCGCTATCTCTTTAAAGTTTAAGTAACCAAAAATGTCCTGCGGAGAGGTTGTTTTGCTGACCGGATAACGCGTGTGTAAATGTTTTTCCGCCATCTCAAAGTATTCTTTCACATTAATCGTAGCAGGGAAGAATGTGACTGCTGAAATGGGGAGCATTACCTCTGCAATTTTTCTGGTTTTTAAATTTGAAGTCTTAACGATAATCTCTGCCTGATCCTTACTAATAATATTTTCCAAATGCGCTACTTTGGCAATCGTTTGAATATCTTCCAGTGAATATTTTGCGGCGTCCTTCTTTCCTCTGATGATTAACTTGTTGAAGAGCTCAGTCACAAGAATAAATGGATAGAGTATTTTGACGGTAATATTCAAAGGCACAGCAATATATTTAGCCAGCGTTTCCGAACTGGAAACCCCAATAACCTTTGGAAGTATTTCAGTTCCAAAGAGCACAACAATGGTAAATACTACGGAGAATACCCAGATCCATTGATCGCCATAAATTTCATCAAAAGCACTACCGGCAACGGTGGCACCCCCGGTGTGGGCGACGGTATTTAAGATCAAAATGGCTGCGATGGGTTTGTTTATGTTGCCTTTCAGTTTGTCCATTATAATAGCATACCTCATTCCCTTGGCTTTGTCAGTTTCTATTTTTACGCTATTTAAACTTAAAAGGACGGCTTCCGTAAGGGAGCAAAGAAATGAGAAAACGATCGCTACTAACGAGCTAATGATAAATATTGTCATTTGGTTTATCGATTTAGGTAGAGAAAGATTTAACGTTATTATATCCCTCCGAAGATAGAAATAGACGGAGTATAAGCAATGCCACACAAAATGATTTACTTTCGTTGGTTTTCAAGATCGCGGGTGGGGTTTCATACCAAACAAAAGACGCAGCATATTAAATGGGCGTATGAAAAGCAGGTAAATTGCTAAACACGTCAATAATGTTAATAAACTCACACTCCAATATTTGGCGCCAATGCTCCAGTCTGTCTGGCAAATATAATAACCAAGCCAGATGATTACGGTTTGGTGGAGAACATAAAAAGGGTAAACTCCTTCGTTAATTTTAGATAGCCACGAGTGGTTTTTATTAAAATGGTGTTGGCCAAAACCAATTACAGTGATTACGGTAAACCAACTTACAAAAACCGAAATAACCTCAAACTTAACATCAGCGGTAAATTCGGATAAAGGCAATGGATAAAATTTTAAAAGATGAAGGTATAAGGCATAGAATGGAATAAGGACTATGACCGTACCGGCGAGCAAATACTTCCGGCTTGACCCGATTATATCCCAGAGTACCGGAGCTGAATAGCAAATCATTCCAAAAAGAAAAAAACAAAAGTAAAGTGTGAAGTATGTCCAGTCGTTATAGAGTGTATGCGTTTCCTCACTGAAATGTGGCCGAAGAATTCCCTGCGTTATTGCAATGATACAAGCCGGAAGAATCAAAATGGAAGCAGGGTTCGAGAAAAACCTTTTTGTTCTGGCCTTAAACTTTTCAGATCTCGGTGATCGCAGGAACATTAAAAGCGGTATCGCAATTAAAGAATAGATTAGCAGGTAAAGAATAAACACAGATGATGCCAGCTGAAACTTCCCTCTGGGTAGGGAATAAAATCGAACACGGTTTGGTAAAACGACCAGTAACTACTGTAGCTAGTTACGTGTTAAAAATAAATTTGAGGGGGAACAACGACGAACATTCCAAACACGAGTGGTATGAATAGCTTTTTGACCCGCTCTATTGCAAAATGTTTGGGTGTTCGCTTGCCGAGTGCCATATATGTTCCCGCGCCGGAAATAAAAAGTAGCAAAGGCATCCGCCACTCATGAAGCCAGATCATCCAATATCTGAAAGCAGTGCTTGTCTCTGAGTTCTTAATATGCCATCCCCAGTTGTTAAAGAGCATTCCAGTATGAAAGAACAATAAAATCAGGATAGCTATAAACCTGAGCCAGTCAAGATCGTATCTCCTGCCTTGAGTCGCTTCTACGGTAGTCATGGAATTGGAGGATTTGATAATTTTTTCTATCCAATTTTATTGTCACATTACATTCGAGCTGCCTAGTATGGCTTAAATCACTTCAAGTAAAGTCATATTAAGATCGAACATATCGACCGGAAACTATCTTGAATATTGAACATGAAGTAGCCGGAGGAAAGGTAATTGAGGATACTGCTTCTCTCCAAATCTACAAAAACGCCAGGTATACTTTCAACTGCATCCTTGACATTCCCAGGATTCGTTTCTGGAAGATGCCGAAATGCTGTTAAAATAAATTATTTATTTTGGACCTAAGGCAAGATCGTGTGTGGTGAACGGGTATTTTGCAGCGTGATTTTGTTACATGAATTTCTATTCAATCCATGATTAAAATAAAAACATTTAGAATTATCAGTTTCGCTGAGGGTATTTCGCTGCTAACGCTGTTGCTCATCGCGATGCCCCTTAAATATTTTATGGGGATTCCGGAGGCTGTCAAAATCGTGGGTTGGATCCACGGGATACTATTCATTGTATATGCCGTTGCATTAGTGATCGGGCAAATTTCATTTCGGTGGTCATTTCTTTTCTTTGCAGGTGCATTCATCGCATCCCTCGTTCCCTTTGGAATGCTTATGCTAGACCGAAAGCTTCGTGAGAAAGAAAAAGACGTTCGGCGCTAGGCGACTGAACCAGTACCACGGGTTTCTTTTTGAACTTCGTTATTCAAGGTAGCATCACAGGTTATTTCGGCGTACTTTTAATGTATTGAAGTTGGCATGATCTAATAATGCCTTATTTTCAACATTCAGTTTCTTAAAAAATAAACCCCGACAACTATGAATCGAAAAACGCTCTTTATGGCTATTGCCATAGTAACATTCCTTTCCTCCTGCGCACCAAGCGATGAAAAAATCACCGAAGCTGCGAACCAGGCGCTTGCCGTTAATCCCGCTTTTAGCCCCGTAACAGCTTCCGTCACGGATGGCGTGGTGACGCTCACCGGTGAAGTAGAGAACGATGAATTGAAATCATTGGCTGAAGCCACGCTGAGTGATGTCAAAGGTGTTAAAAGTGTTGTTAATAACCTCACCGTGAAACCTCAGGGTCCGACTGCCGAAGAGTTGAGGGGAATGGCTGATAGCGCTCTTCAAGCATCAGTAAACGCAGCATTTGAAAAGTATAGCGTTACCGGAGTCACCGCCGCAGTTTCTGATAGTGTTGTCACGTTAACGGGGGATATCAAACGTAGTGACCTGGCGAATGCCATGAAGGCCGCTATGGAAGTCGCACCTAAAAAGGTTGAAAATCAAATGAACATCAAGTAAACGCTTATGGGACTTCAAGATAAATACAAGCCGATAATAGACATTGCTAATCAGAGCGGAGCCTCTAGGTTGATTGTTGAGGAAAAAGGAGGTGTACTCCACATTACTGCAAAAGCATCGGAGGAGGTAAAGCAAAAAATGTGGGATGCATATGGAAAAATCGATCCTGACATGCGTGCAGGTGACCTGGTATTGAACATTGAGGCGGTCGATTTTGAGGAGGTATATGAGATCCAAAAAGGGGATACCCTCGGCAAAATTGCTAAGCAATATGGTACGACCTGGCAAAAGATTCACGAAATGAATAAATCAACGATCAAGAATCCTGACCTTATTTTCCCAGGTCAGAAAATTAAAATTCCGAAGTAATTAAGGTGAATTGGTCCCGGAAAAGAAAAAGAAACGCCCCGTGTTTGCGGGGCGTTTCTTTTGTATTAGTTCGATTCTCTGATCTAAACGATCAGGTTATTTTTTCTTTTTTGCCACTTTCTTTGCTGCTTTTTTGACGGCCTTCTTAGCGACAACTTTCCGTCCCGCTTTTGAGGTCATCCTTTTTGCAGGCTTTTTAGTAGCCACTTTTTTCGCAAGCTTTTTTACTGGTTTCTTAGCAACTACCTTTTTGGCAACTTTTTTCATGGGCTTCTTAGTGGTTGCTTTTTTTGCAACCTTCTTTGCTGACTTCTTGACCACAGTTTTCTTAGCCGGTTTTTTAGCAACCACTTTCGATGCTGCTTTTTTAGCGACTACCTTCTTCACAGCCTTCTTAGGAGTTGCTTTTTTTGCGGCTTTTTTAACCGCTTTTTTCGGAGCAGCCTTTTCAGATGCTGCCGGTTTGCTCACTTTTTTCGGGGCAATTCTTTCTGGCACTGCAGCTCTAACCGGCGATTTGTCGGAAGTCTTCGCGACAGCTTTTTTTGCAATGTCTGCAGCTGCTTTCGCTTTACTCGCTGTGATTTGCTTTGCCATTAGGTTTAATGCCGAACCCGCTTTGAACCATTCTATCTGACCTGCATTGTAGGTGTGGTTTACATTAATATAATCAACACTTCTGTCCTCGTGATTTAGCACCAGTGTTAGTTGTTTTTCTGGTGTGAAATCTATCAGGTCAATGATATCAATTGAATCGTTCTCCTGGATTTTGTCATAATCAGATTCATTAGAAAATGTGAGCGCAAGCATCCCTTGCTTTTTCAGGTTGGTTTCATGGATACGGGCAAATGATTTTACTAAAATAACCCGGATACCCAGATGGCGTGGCTGCATTGCAGCATGCTCGCGTGATGAACCTTCTCCATAATTGTGGTCGCCAACGACAATGGTGGGTATACCGGCTGCTTTATACGCACGCTGGGTGGTGGGTACAGGTCCGTATTCTCCTGTAAGTTGGTTTTTGACAGTGTCCGTTTTTTCGTTAAAGTAATTTAGCGCTCCTGTCAGCGTATTGTTTGCAATGTTATCCAGATGGCCGCGGAAACGAAGCCATGGTCCGGCCATAGAGATGTGATCTGTGGTACATTTCCCTTTTGCTTTTATCAGCAATCTTAAATCCAACAAATTCTTGCCATCCCACGGCGCAAACGGGCTCAATGCCTGTAGTCTACTTGAAGATTCGGCAATGTTCACCTTTACCTGACTACCATCTTTTGCAGGAGCCAGATATCCGGCATCTTTAACATCAAATCCGTTAGGAGGGAACTCGTGACCGGTAGGTTCGTCCAGCCGCACGGGTGCGCCCTCTTCGTTTACCAGAGTATCTGTAAGGGGATTGAACGTCAAGTCACCAGCGATGGCAAATGCTGTAGTGATTTCTGGTGAAGCTACAAATGCATGTGTGTTAGGATTACCATCGTTTCGTTTTGCGAAATTTCTATTGAAAGAAGTGATAATGGAATTGGCTCGGTTTGGATCATTTGTATGACGTGCCCATTGACCGATACATGGCCCACAGGCATTAGCCAATACAACACCACCCATTTTTTCAAAAGTATCGAGGTACCCATCGCGTTCAACAGTGTACCGAACCTGCTCAGAGCCAGGTGTTATTGTAAACTCAGCCTTCGCCTGCAATTTCTTATCAACTGCTTGTTGTGCCAGCGATGCAGACCGGGTAATGTCTTCATAAGATGAGTTCGTGCATGATCCGATTAAACCTACCTCCAGCCGCTGAGGCCAGCCATTCTTTTTCACTTCTTCTGCAAACTGCGAAATAGGAATAGCGCGGTCCGGAGTGAAAGGTCCATTTACGTGTGGCTCTAGTTCGGATAAGTTAATTTCAAAAACCTCATCAAAATATTTTTCGGGAGCGTCATAGACTTCTGGATCTCCTGTCAGATGGTCCTTAATTTTATCAGCAAGGTCTGCTACTGACTTACGACCTGTGCCACGCAGATATTCAGCCATTTTCTCATCATATCCGAAGGTAGATGTTGTTGCGCCAATTTCAGCACCCATATTACAGATAGTACCTTTTCCGGTGCAGGAGAGCGTTTGTGCGCCAGGGCCAAAATATTCAACAATAGCGCCGGTTCCACCTTTAACGGTTAGAATACCAGCAACTTTCAAGATTACATCTTTGGATGAAGTCCAGCCGCTTAGTCTCCCAGTGAGTTTTATGCCTATCAGCTTCGGCCATTTCAACTCCCACGCCATGCCCGCCATCACATCAACAGCATCTGCTCCACCTACTCCTATGGCAAGCATACCGAGCCCACCAGCATTTACGGTATGGGAGTCAGTTCCAATCATCAACCCTCCGGGAAACCCATAATTTTCCAAAACTACCTGATGTATAATTCCAGCGCCTGGTTTCCAGAATCCGATACCAAACTTATCCGATACAGATTCAAGGAAATTAAATACTTCGCCACTTGCGGTAATCGAATCAGAAAGGTCTTTTACAGCGCCATCTTTCGCGAGAATCAGGTGATCGCAATGCACGGTAGAGGGAACCCGGACTTTAGGAATTCCGGCAGACATGAATTGTAACAAAGCCATTTGTGCGGTTGCATCCTGCATAGCAACTCGATCCGGAGCGAAATTTACATAAGACTTTCCCCTCCCGAAATTTTCAACGTTCTGATCCTCATGCAAATGGGCATATAATATTTTTTCCGATAGCGTTAGCGGTTTGTTTACAACTTTTCTGGCTTTTGCAATGCGCGCGGGCATTTGCTTGTAAAACGCCTGGATCATGTCTAAATCGAATACCATAGTTTTTAATTTTTAGCAATGCTAAAATAGTGATTTTTTCTTCGGATTTAGACATTTGCGACCTAAGCGCTTGTCTCATGCAGGTCTGCTATGCGGCGCAGCACTGTAGACGTCTCCCGGCATTGAATTTTTTTTAACAGGCTATTAAGAGTGGCAGATTCTTGTGCAGTCAGATTTCCCAAAATTTCCCCGAGGTTATCCAATTCAGGGTCAATTTGTTCCACGAGATTTAGTCCCTTCTGCGTGATAATAACTTCAACCTCTCGTTTATCTTTTGTACCACTTTGACGTAGTACTAACCCCTTAAGCCTGAGCCGTTCTACTATTCTTGATACATCCGACATTTTATCAAGCATACGTGTCTTAATTAAGTTCACGGACGCATGATGTGGTCGATGGCATTTTAAAATGTAGAGGACATTAAATTGTTGGCGCGTCACGTGGTACTTTTTAAACCTCTTATTCATCTTGTCCACCAGGTGATAGTAGGTGAAAAAGATGTTGGTAATGGTCTTTTGATGGTTGGTGCGAGCATCAGAAAACATAGGTTTCTTTTCCAAATACATAAGAAGTTGGTCTAAGGTTTAGGAATACCAAAGTAGCCAATTTATTATTTAGTGAAAAGAACGTTTGCGACGAATTAACTATTTGCTGTTAATGTAGTTCAGAAATTCTCTTTTAATGTTTTCATCCTTAAATTTTCCAGAAAAGTAGGCTGTGCCGGTTTTGCTGTTTGTATCACCAACTCCCCGGGATGCAACACACATATGATTCGCATCAATCACAACGGCCACATCTTCAGCGTGCAACACGCGTTCCATTTCTTTGCCAATTTGAACGGTCAGGCGTTCCTGAACCTGCGGTCTTTTTGAAAAATACTGTACTATTCTGTTGATTTTAGAAAGGCCGATAACTTTTCCACTTGAGAAATACGCCACATGCGCTTTGCCATAGATGGGCACGAAATGATGTTCGCAATGGGAGTAAAAGGTGATATCCTTTTCAACCAGCATTTGATCATAATTGTATTTATTTTCAAAGAGGCGTGCCGTCGGCCGGTTCTTGGGATTCAAACCGCTAAATACTTCTTTAACGTACATTTTCGCAACTCTGTGTGGAGTACCCTTGAGACTATCATCCGTTAGGTCAAGGCCGAGGATAGTCATAATTTCACGAAAGTGTTTTTCAATTCGCTCGATCTTAACATCATCATCTATGTCAAAGGCATCGGGACGTAATGGTGTTTCGATAGATGAAGCTACATGGTCATCATCAAAGTCTTCATTTAATGCCTTAAGAGGCAGGATATTCAACGAAATTTCTTTCTGTCTCATACAATGTAATTTTCAGTTCTAAGTGGTCATCAATCTTTTGTCGCAGAATCCTCCAGATGACAATTGCTATATTTTCAGCGGTGGGATTAAGTGTTTTAAAGTATTCAGTATCCAGGTTGAGGTTCTTGTGATCAAATTTCAGTAAAACATTTTCCTTTATAAGATCACTCAATATTTTTAAATCAAATAAGTATCCGGTTGCCGGATCAGGTTCTCCAATTAGGCTAACTATTAATTCATAGTTGTGACCGTGATAGTTAGGGTTATTACATTTCCCGAAAACCTTTTCGTTTTCTTCGTCAGACCATTCTGAGTTGTGTAATCGATGTGCGGCATTAAAATGTTCTTTTCTGGATACCTTTACGTTCATGCTGTAATCTTAAACATGATTATTAACAAAAGGTTCAGCAATATTCTATCGCGATATGGCAAACCCGTAAATTCAGACATGTTTGAATTTACTCTAAATTGTTGGAAATTCTCCATCATTTTACTTTTTACAAGCCTCAAATCGGAAATATAAGCCAGGCTTTTTATTGCTCTTGTAAAGTGGATCGAAACTATTGACCTCAATTTTGACGTTTAACTTCCAAAAAATACAATCGATAAAAAGTTAGAGCGTGTTGCAATGCGATTGTCAGCTTTTGAAAATTTGTGATACGTCACCACTTTTTTCTGGCTGCCGGTATTACTGATTCGGTAAAATATAAGGTTAACCGAGAACAACTTTGCTGCAAATCGCCAGTAGAGTAAGTAACACAGCTAAAAGTAACCGATATTTCGAAGTCAAGGTAAAGAATGGTTTGGTTTAAGGTGAGCTAATATAGCATTTACAGTATTTTCAAGTTATAATTGGCGGATTGGATTTAGATAAGTTGATTAATACATAGTTAAATAGTTTTGATTAAACGATAAGTTGCATGGTTTTCGATGAAATCAAGGGAAGTCTTGAGCGTTTCAAAGCGGGAGGTAAGAGCATGTTTACAACTTCTTCCTTCCAGTCACACAGCCTTGTATTACTTCATATTCTAAGCCGAATTGATAAAACGATACCTGTTTATTTTATTAATACCGGATTTCATTTTCCGGAAACAGTAGGTTTTAAAGATCGCATTTCTGAAGAGTTTGGACTTAACACGATCGACCTTAGATCAGACGTTCCGAAGTTTATGCAACGTGATGCTGACGGAAGATTACTCTTTACATCTGATCCTGATCACTGCTGTTACTTGAACAAGACCCAACCCGTTGATGCGATCCTGATGTCGCACGATATCTGGATAAATGGCGTACGTGCTGACCAAAGCGCAACAAGAGCTGCAATGAAGGTAGAGCAGCCTGCCAAGCACGGATGCATTCGATTTCATCCTATGCTGGATTGGAATGCGAAAATGATATGGCAATATCAAAAGGAGTACGCTCTTCCAAAACACCCACTTGAAGAAAAGGGATTTGTGAGTATAGGTTGTGAACCTTGTACTCGTAAATTGGATCCCGAAATGCAGGAGCGTGAAGCGCGATGGTTCGGTATGAATAAAGTGGAATGCGGTCTGCATACAGATTTAATCAATAAATAGGTAAGAAAAAATGAAGGTATTAGTTACAGGTGGTGCCGGATATATCGGCACTGAGTTGGTCAATTTCCTCGTTGCAAACCCTGCTGTAGAAAAAGTTATCGTTTATGACAATTTAAGTAGGATGAACTATAATTTATTTCTGGGCCTAAAACTTCGAAAGCACCAAAAGTTATCTTTTGTAAAAGGCGAACTCCTGGATTCACGATCACTTCGTAAAGTATTAAAAGGCATTGATGTAGTTTATCACCTTGCCGCGAAAGTAACAACACCGTTTGCCAGCGCAGACTCGCATGCATATGAGCAAGTTAATCATTGGGGTACAGCTGAGTTGGTCTATGCTATTGAAGAGAGTGATGTTAAAAAATTTATCTATGCCAGTAGTTCCGGCGTTTATGGTTCATCAGACGGGGCGGTTGATGAAACTACTGCACCCAATCCGAAAACATTTTATGCTATCTCCAAACTGCGTGGTGAGGAACATGTAAGAAGGCTTATCGGCAAGATTGATACCTATATTTTCCGTTGTGGAAATGTTTATGGGTACAGTAAAAGTATGCGGTTCGACTCCGTCATTAACAAATTTGTTTTTGAAGCCAACTTCAATAAAATGGTCACGATTCAAGGCGATGGAAAGCAATCGCGTTCTTTCATTCACATCGACCTGGTGTCGAAAGCGCTTAATAATTTGCTCTCGAGTTCATTGCCTGGAGGAACCTATAACCTGGTTGAAAAAAGTATCAAGGTTTTTGATATTGTTGATGAACTAAAGCAGCTTGTACCCGATCTGGAGTTTATATTTATCAACCAGCATCTAAAATTGCGCGAACTTAATGTGAAGGAAAACATGCTTGTAAACCAAACGCTAGGGATTGATAATCCCAGGGTATTAAAAAAAGAATTGCAGGAGTTTTTATCGCGGTTTAGTTTCTGATTTTTATCGCCATGTAAAATTTATCCTTGAAATTACTCTAGCTTGGAAAACATCGCTACAGTCATAGTATTGCTTGCCATTGTCACAGCGCTCGCTGAGATCACTGACAAGATTAAGATCCCTTATCCGATACTGCTTGTTCTGGCGGGTATCGGCATTGGTTTGTCACCAGGACTGCCTCATATCAGTCTGAATCCCGAAGTTGTGTTTCTTGTTTTTCTTCCTCCGATACTGTACGCGGCGGCATGGAATACTTCGTGGGCAGATTTCAAGGAAGCAAAAAGACCCATTACGTTACTCGCGATTGGCTGTGTTATCTTCACTACCTGTGCCGTTGCGTGGATCGCACATATGTTTATACCCGGTCTTGGCTGGCCTGAAGCATTCGTGCTGGGTGCGATCATCTCTCCACCTGATGCCGTCGCAGCGACTGCCGCTACAAAAGGTTTAGGCGTGCCCAGACGAATAATTACAATCCTGGAAGGGGAAAGTCTTGTGAATGATGCAACCGGACTTATTGCATACCGCTATGCTGTTGCCGCAGTCGTCTCAGGCTCTTTTAGTTTTTGGCAGGCGGGTATTCAGTTTTTTGTTGTTGCACTGGGTGGAATTGCCCTGGGTTTGTTCATGGGATTTATATTCAAATGGATTCATAAAATAACACCGGATAACCCAACAACAGACACTACCTTAACATTTCTTGCACCATACCTTAGCTATCTTTTAGCCGAAGAAGTGGGAGTTTCCGGGGTCCTGGCCGTTGTGGCTGCCGGATTATTTCTAAGCTGGAATTCGTCTACGATATTTTCACAACAAACGAGGCTTCAGGCTACCGGCACCTGGAATACTTTGATCTTTATTCTTGATGGTACAATCTTTATTTTGATCGGACTGCAGCTTCCTTATATTCTGGATAATATTGGCGAACACTCTTTTTCTACGTTACTTCTTTATGGTGGTGTGGTAAGTCTTGCCACCATAATAGGCCGAATAATCTGGGTTTATCCCGGTACTTATGTACCCAGGTTGATTAGTAAAAATATCAGGGAGAAAGAACCTTTTCCTGATATACGTCTGGTTAGCGTTGTAGCGTGGTCGGGTATGCGTGGGGTGGTATCACTTGCCGCGGCTCTTGCCCTTCCTCTAACCGTTGCAGAATCATTACCTTTTCCAAACCGGAATCTTATCATATTCATTACATTCTGTGTGATCTTTTCGACGCTGGTTTTACAGGGTCTTACACTAAGGCCGTTGATCAAATGGTTTGGAATAAAGCCTGACGAAAAGGAATACCGTAATGAACAGGAAGCCCGGTTAAAACTTGCTTCCACGGTCATTGAACACATCGAAGAAAACTATTCTTTGGCGTTGAGCGATGAGGTGCTGAATCAGATTAAAACGAAGTATGAAATACGAATACAGCGGCTGCGAAAGGATGTTGTGAAGCAGCGCCTTGATGCGGAACAGATAAATGAGTTTCACCGGATTCAACAGGAGTTACTGGACAAGGAAAGAAATTTTATCCTTCAGCTAAGGGCTCAGGCTAAAATAAGTGATGAGGTGATGAGGAGGATAGAGTATGAACTGGACCTGGAAGAGACCCGGCTGATATTAGAACGAAGCAATTGATTAAAAAGGGATCCGACATGTCGAACCCCTTTTAATTAACTTTCAGAGTTTTTCTCTATGAAATATTAACAATACTCTTCGAAAACCTCTACCAGGTGTTCCCCGATCATTTGTGCATTTCTTCCTTCGATGTGGTGACGTTCAACAAAGTGAACCAACTCGCCATCTTTGAAGAGCGCAATAGCAGGAGAGGACGGAGGATAAGGCAACGTAAATTCACGTGCTCTTGCCACAGCATCCTTGTCCACACCGGCAAACACAGTAGCGAGGCTGCCAGGTTTCTTTCCGGAATTTTGCAATGCCCATTTAACACCAGGACGAGCCGCACCTGCTGCACATCCACATACTGAATTGATCACCAAAAGGGTTGTGCCTTTCTGGTTTGCTAAATTTTTTTCAACTTCTTCAGAAGTTTTTAGTTCGGTAAAGCCTGCGCTGGTTAAGTCGGTGCGCATGGGAGCTACGAGTTGTTCGGGATACATATGTTTTACTGTTAAATCTATCTTAATTTTTTATAAAAATCCAAGTTCAAGTTTGGCCGCTTCCGACATCATATCCTGAGAGTAAGGGGGATCGAAGGTTAGTTCCACTTTAACATCATTGACACCTTCAATAGCCTTTAACTTCTGTTCTACTTCCCCGGGGATCACCTCGGCTGAAGGGCAGGAGGGAGATGTTAATGTCATCAAGACAAAAACGTTGTTTACAGGGTAAACATTAATCTCATAGATGAGTCCCAGTTCGTAAATATCAACCGGAATTTCAGGATCATAAATGCTTTTTATTGCATTCAGAACTTTTTCCTGCAAATCCGGGATTGCAGTGGTTGATACTTGTTGATCAGTCTTTATTGTCTGTTCACTCATAACTATACTTCCATTTTCGTTTTAAAGGCCAGTGCGTACAATTTCATTTGTTTTATCATCGCGGCAAAGCCGTTTGAACGCTGCGTGCCAATGAATCTTTCCATGCCTATCTTATGCATGAAGTATAAATCTGCCTGTAAGATATTTTCCGGCGTTTGTCCGTCAAAAATCCGAATCAACAAACTTACAAGTCCTTTTGTGATCGCTGTGTTGCTATCAGCAGAAAAATGCACTTTGTCTTTTTCAGATGTCGAGGTCAGCCATACCTTTGACTGACAGCCCTTCACGATATTCTCATCCGATTTTTTTTCTTCCGACAATTGAGGCAGCTTTTGCCCTAGTTCCATGATATAAAATACAGTCATCTCCATATCTCCATCAAGCATAGAGAACTCTTCAATGATTTCGTCTTGTATTTTAGTAATACTCATGTAACGTCGTTATTCCATGAAATTAATTATGCGCTCAAGACCTTCTACCAGCTTGTCGATTTCTTTCGTTGTATTGTAAACAGCGAATGATGCTCTTACAGTTCCTTCAATTCCGAAGCGATCCATCAGAGGTTGCGTGCAATGGTGACCGGTGCGAACAGCGATACCCCGCGCATCAAGCATTTGTCCGATATCAAAAGGATGAATCCCTTCTACAATAAATGAAACGACACTGACCTTTTCAGCAGCAGTCCCGACAATCTTAACACCTTTGAGTTTCGATATACGTTCTGTTGCATATTCGAGTAAAGTATGCTCGTGTGTTGCAATATTTTCTTTTCCTAATGTTTTGATGAAATCCATCGCAAACTTGAAGGCAACGACATCCGCTATATTCGGCGTGCCTGCTTCAAACTTATACGGCAAATCATTATACGTGGTCTTTTCGAACGTTACATTTTTTATCATTTCCCCACCTCCCTGGTAAGGGACCATCTTTTCTAACAGCGCTTTCTTTCCATACAAAAAGCCAGTACCTGTTGGGCCGTACATCTTATGGGCTGACACAGCGTAAAAATCGCAATCCAGATCTTGTACGTCGATCTCAAGATGAGCACCTGCCTGAGCGCCATCAACAAATACTACAGCGCCAACTTTGTGTGCAAGCCTGACGATTTCTTTTATCGGATTGATTGTTCCCAGGCTATTGGAGGCGTGGTTTACCGATACAATTTTTGTTTTCGCCGAAAGTAATTTCCGGAAAGCAGGAATGTCAAGTTCACCGTTGTCCAAAACAGGAATCACTTTCAGAATTGCTTTCTTTTCATCGCAAAGAAACTGCCACGGAACAATGTTTGAGTGATGCTCCAAGCCTGAAATAATGACTTCATCACCTTCTACAATAAAAGGTCTTCCGTAGGACGTAGCGACAAGATTAATACCTTCGGTAACACCTCGTGTAAATATTATTTCTTCTACCGAACTGGCATTTATAAAATTCAATGCCGTTGCACGGGTTTCCTCATACGCTTTTGTGGCCTTCTCTGCCAACGTATGAATACCGCGGTGGATATTTGCATTGTACCCATTATAATAACCCACCAGCGCGTCGACAACTACACGCGGTTTTTGTGAAGTGGCTGCATTGTCAAAATAAACAAGATCCCTTCCGTTGATATGCTGGTGCAGTACCGGAAATTCATTTCTTATCTTCTCAATATCCAGCTTAATGGTTTGTGTCTCTGTTGTTTCCATCGTCAGAAGTTCTTATGAAGTCTTTCACTTACCAACTGATTGAAGTATGCTTTTAGTTCAGGATGGTTCACATTATCTAATATCTCCATTGCGAAAGCATATAGCATCATCGCCCTCGCGGTTTCCTTTTGAATGCCTCTCGACTGCAGGTAAAACAAAGCCTCTTCGTCGAGTTGGCCGGTAGTACATCCGTGGGAACATTTTACATCATCGGCCCAGATTTCAAGTTGTGGTTTTGTATTGACCGTGGCTTTATCGGATAGCAGGATATTTTTATTGGACTGAAAAGCATTTGTCTTTTGTGCAAGAGGACGCACATATATTTTGCCGTTAAAAATTCCCCGGGATTTTCCATCCATGATGCCTTTATAAATTTCGTTGCTAAACGAATTTGGCTTCCTGTGATCCACGACAGTATGATTGTCTGCAATCGTTTCATCATTGATCAGATACAATCCAAACATATGCGATTCAATTCCTTCTCCATCCAGCGCAAGCTGAAGGCTATTCCGGATAAGCTTTCCGCTGAGGGTAAACGTAAAGGTATTTACGCGGCTTGATTTTGACTGATTGATATGCGTTAATCCAAACTGATACCGGTTGCCATGGTCATTTTGAATCGTATAAACATTAAGCCGTGCATGATCTGCTACCACAGCTTCGGTTACAGTATTGGAGAAGTGGTTGTATGTACCGATCGAGTCGAATTTTTCGATTATAGTAACATCACTATTTTTACCGACAACGAACAGGTTACGCACAGTGGTTATTACCTGTCCGTGTCTTGCGTCGTGAATGTTGTAGATAAGTACAGGCTCTTTTACTGTAGCGTTATCCGGTACATGGATGAATACGCCTTGATTCCACGATGCTGTATTCCACGCAACAAAAGCGTCCGATTTGAAATCAGCAAACTTGCCAAGATGTTGTAGTGCAACACTGTCTTGTGCTGCAACAGCTTCACTTAGATTTGTGATTCGAAGTTCATCTTTTGGTGAAACGATCACGGAATGCTCTTCTGAAAAGAGCCCGTTAATAAGGACAATCAGATTGCCCTCAACCAAAGGAATCATGAAGTCCTTTAAATCCAGTTCACTGCTTGCTGATAAAGCACCGTCGAAGGTGAAATTCTTTTGAAGAAGCCGTGTGATGGGAAGATGCTTATATTCTTCTGTTTTAGATTCGGGCATGCCGATCTTACGAAAGGATTCCAGCGCCTCTTTTCGCAATTCTGCAATTGAAGGATTGAGGGATACACTCTTATTAACTAACCCAACAACATCCTCCGTCGAGTTTTTTTCATTCACCGCTACACTCATCGTCCGTTGTTTATGCTAATGCCACTTCGTCTTTTATCCAGTCATAACCTTTAGCCTCTAATTCAAGGGCAAGATCTTTTGGTCCGGACTTCACAATTTTTCCTTTGTAGAGTACGTGGACAAAATCAGGAACTATGTAGTCCAGCAAGCGTTGGTAATGTGTTACTATAATAACGGCATTCGATTTTGAGCGAAGCTTGTTAACGCCTTGTGATACAACTTTCAAGGCATCAATATCAAGTCCGGAATCAGTTTCGTCAAGAATAGCGAGCTTAGGTTCAAGCATCGCCATTTGAAAAATCTCATTGCGTTTTTTTTCACCACCTGAAAATCCTTCATTCAATGAACGATTTAGTAAAGACTGATCGATATCCACCAACTTCATTTTCTCCTTCATTACTTTAAGAAAAGAAACTGCATCAAGAGTTTGCTGTCCGCGACTTTCCCTTATCTGATTTACGGCAGTCTTCATAAAGTTTATTGTACTTACACCGGGTATCTCAACCGGGTATTGGAAGGCCAGAAAAATCCCTGCCCGTGCACGATCCTCTGGTGCCATTTCCAAAAGATCTTTACCCAGAAAATCCACTTCGCCACCAATCACTTCGTATTCTTCACGGCCGGCAAGAACGGATGCCAGAGTACTTTTACCTGAGCCATTTGGTCCCATGATCGCATGAACCTCTCCAGGTTTGACCTCGAGGTTTATACCATTCAAAATTTGTATATCACCGATTTTTGCTTGTAGATCCTTTATACTTAACATATTTCCAATTTTCAAAATTTACATTAATGTGCTGAAAAAATTTACCCAACGCTTCCTTCGAGCGTCAAGGCAAGAAGCTTTTGCGCTTCTACAGCAAACTCCATGGGTAATTGATTGAGCACTTCCTTCGCGTAACCATTTACAATCAGTGCCACTGCTGACTCTTCATCAATACCGCGTTGCAGACAATAAAAAATCTGATCTTCACCTATTTTCGAGGTGGTCGCTTCGTGTTCAATTCTTGCTGAATTGTTTTCAACATCGATATATGGGAATGTATGCGCGCCACACTTGTCACCCATAAGTAAAGAATCGCATTGCGAAAAATTACGAGCATTGGATGCGCGTTTCATAATATGTACCTGCCCGCGATAACTGTTCTGTGAATGACCTGCGGAGATTCCTTTAGAGACAATACGCGATTTAGTATTTTTTCCAATGTGAATCATCTTAGATCCTGTATCAGCTTGCTGGTAATTGTTAGTCACCGCTACAGAATAGAATTCACCCATGGAATTATCGCCTTTTAAAATGCAGGATGGATACTTCCACGTGATGGCAGAACCGGTTTCAACCTGTGTCCAGGAAATTTTGGAACCATCACCGAAGCATAAGCCTCGTTTCGTAACAAAATTGTATATACCCCCTTTGCCGTTTTTATCTCCAGGATACCAGTTCTGAACGGTTGAATATTTTACCTGGGCATCTTTCATGGCATAGATTTCAACTACCGCGGCATGAAGTTGATTTTCATCACGCATTGGCGCTGTACACCCTTCAAGATAGCTTACATATGAACCTTCATCCGCGACAATTAACGTCCTCTCAAATTGTCCGGTATTGGCTGCATTAATTCTAAAATACGTCGAAAGCTCCATTGGGCATCTCACGCCTTTAGGAATGTAACAGAAAGACCCATCAGTAAAGACGGCAGCATTAAGCGCTGCAAAATAATTGTCATTCACCGGAACGACCGAGCCCATATATTTCTTTACAAGTTCCGGATGCTTCTGCACCGCTTCACTAAAGGAGCAAAAAATAATCCCCAGTTCTCCCAATGTCTCCTTATAGGTTGTTGCTACAGATACACTGTCAATGACGGCGTCAACAGCAATTCCTGTAAGACGTTTTTGCTCAGTTAAAGAAATACCCAATTTCTCAAAAGTCTTAATAAGTTCAGGATCGATGTCCTCCAGATTTTTGGCTTTCGCGTTTTGTTTGGGCGCGGAATAATAAATCAAATCCTGATAATCAATAGTAGGATAAGTGACGTTGGGCCATTTGGGCTCCTTCATCTTTGTCCATTGACGATAAGCATCCAGGCGCCAGTCAAGGAGCCATGCAGGCTCATTTTTCTTGGCCGAAATAAACCGAATTATATCCTCATTTAGGCCTTTCGGGGCCGAGTCTGTCTCTATGTTCGTTGTCCATCCGTGCTCGTATTCCTTCGAGGTTAATTCTTCTAATACCTGATTATCTTTACTCATCGATGTCTATTTAGACTAAATTTAAACAACCTACAAAACTATAACAAAAAAGGCATTCTTAGGTTCTGAAAAGGTATTATTTAACTATAGAAGTTTTCACTATCACCATTGTAACAATCTATGACTTGTTCTTTCGTGACTTTCCATTGTAAAACGTTGGCTATTAGCTAAGTGAGGTTAAGACTTCTGTCCAGGCTTTCTTCGAGAGAAATCATGGTTTCTGTTCGTTCAATTCCTTCAACTTGCTGGATTTTATCGTGCAAAACCAGTTTCAAATGATTTGTATCCTTACAGTGGATTTTTGTAAACATGCTGTAGTTACCAGTGGTGTAGTGGATATTGGTAATCTCCGGAATTGCTTTGAGTTTAGCCATCACTTGGTCGTATAAGGCACTCTTTTGCAGGAAGATACCGATAAAAGCAGTGATATCGTATCCTAACTTCGCATAATTGACTTTTAGCGTTGTTTTTTCCACGATACCTGCTTCTTCGAGCTTGTTCATACGCACGTGAACCGTTCCTCCCGAAACAAAGGCTTTTTTTGCTACCTCCGTATAAGGTTTCTTCGCGTCTTGCATGAGGATTTCAAGGATCTTCAAGTCGACATTATCAACTTTATAATTTTCAGCCATATTGAATTTTTAGTTTTGATGATTATTCAAAAATATGAAATAAAATTAAAAAATATACAAATATTCGAAAGGTTCATTGATTGGTAGGACAGTTTTGTTGTTACTTTGTTAAAGATTTTACAACACGCTCACACAATCACTCACACACAACAACCTTGTAGGGTGTTGAAATTTGGCAGACAAGCCCTCCGGTCTCGGGGGTGGGGAAAACGGAATAAAGTCCAGCCTTTGGCGACCTAACCGCTCCGTGGAGGTTCGAACCCTCCCTCTACAGCTTTAGAATTAGTACTTAGTCGTTAGTACTTGGTCGTTAGACGTAGTAATTAGTTATGAGTTAAGTCTAAATACTAAGGACTACATACTAACGACTAAAACACAATGTAGGGTGTTGAAATTGGCAGACAAGCCCTCCGTTCTCGGGGGTGGAGATTCCCGACCCAAATGGGTAGGGACGGAACAAAGTGAAGCTCCCAGATCCTGGTTCGATTGAAACCGGAACAGGATCTGGTCTAAACCTAACCGCTCCTTGGAGGTTCGAGTCCTTCCTCTACAGCAAGTTCCGAACGGTTCGGGATTAATTGACACACACAACGCACTTCACACGACAACCATTGTAGGGTGTTGAAATTGGCAAACAAGCCCTCCGTTCTCGGGGGTGGAGATTCCCGACCCAAATGGGTAGGGACGGAACAAAGTGAAGCTCCCAGATCCTGGTTCGATTGAAACCGAAACAGGATCTGGTCTAAACCTAACCGCTCCTTGGAGGTTCGAGTCCTTCCTCTACAGCTAGCTCAGTTTAGGTTAATGAGTTATTCAGAGCTGCCCGTCCCTTAACCGGGGCGGGTTTTTTTTATTTCTCTCAATTTGCTATTGATTTGCTGGCAAACAATCGTTTGCTTTGAAGAGTATACAAATCACTTTTCAACACAAGCAATTTCTATGAAAGAGTTTCCCTGGTTAAAGAAGTATCCCGAAAAAGTAGCGAAGGAGATTGAACTTTACGATTACGCTTCTTTAGTAGAACTATTTGATGAAAGCTGTCAGAAATACCACGATCAGGTAGCTTTTGAAAACATGGGAGTTCCATTCACCTATGGACAGCTAGACGCACATGCAAATAGTTTTGCAGCCTACCTTCAACAAGGACTGGGATTAAAGAAGGGGGACCGAATAGCTATTCAAATGCCCAATTGTATTCAGTTTCCCGTGACTTTTTTTGGTGCACTTCGGGCAGGGTTAATCGTTGTTAATACAAACCCGCTCTATACGCCCCGGGAAATGGAACATCAATTTAGGGATGCAGGTATTTCGGCCTTGGTTATTGTCGCGAATTTTGCCCACAATCTTGAGAAGGTTGCGTTCCTTCCTTCCATAAAGCATGTTATCATTACGCAGCTGGGAGATATGCTGGGTGGGCTAAAAGGTATGATTGTAAATTTTGTGGTGAAGAGAATCAAAAAGATGGTTCCCCCTTTCCATATTCCCAATGCTTTATCATTTAACGAAGTTATGAGGAAAGGAGCCGCCATGAAGTTAATGCCGGTGGAAGTTTCCAATGACGACATTGCCGTGCTGCAATACACAGGCGGAACCACAGGTATTTCTAAAGGAGCTCAGCTCTCACACGGCAATATTGTTTCGCATAACTCAATGATTAAGGAGTGGTTCAAACCTTATATGAATCCCAAAGGTAGTGATATCATTATCACTGCATTGCCACTGTACCACATTTTTGCACTTACCGTGAATGGTGTGCTAATGTTTAATACCGGTGTAAAAAACGTGTTGATTACCAATGCGCGTGACATGCCTGGATTCGTTAAGGAATTAAAAAAACATAAGTTTTCAATCATTACAGGCGTTAACACGTTATTCAATGGGTTATTAAATAACCCGGATTTTAAAAGTCTGGACTTCTCCTACCTTCATGGTGGTGTAGGAGGAGGGATGGCGGTTCAGGACGCAGTTGCAAAACGCTGGAAAGAGGTAACTGGCAAACCATTAGTTGAAGGGTACGGGTTAAGTGAGACTTCACCGGTGCTGTGTTGTAATCCGTTGGATGGCACCCACAAGCTTGGAACCATTGGTTTACCCATGCCCAGTACCGAAGTGGCCATTTTTGATGAGGACGGAAATCAGCTTGCACAAGGTGAAGTAGGGGAGATCTGTGCGAAAGGCCCTCAAGTGATGTCGGGATATTGGGGAAGTGATAATGTAGGCGTATTCTTCCCGGGAGGATGGTTTCGCACAGGGGATATCGGATCGATGGACGAAGAGGGGTTCTTTAAAATTGTAGATCGAAAGAAGGATATGATTAAGGTTTCCGGATTTAATGTTTTTCCAAATGAGATTGAAAACGTTGTTGCGGGGAATCCCAAGGTTCTTGAAGTTGCAGCAATTGGTATACCCGATGAAAAATCCGGCGAAGTCATCAAAGTATTTGTCGTAAAAAAGGATCAAAGCCTGACAGAAGAAGAACTTAAGAAATATTGCCGGGAGAATCTTACTAACTATAAAGTTCCGAAACATTTTGCGTTTAGAAAGGAATTACCGAAGACCAATGTTGGGAAGATTCTACGGAGGGCTTTAAAGGAGGAAGAAGCGGCTATAGCAAAGTCAGTTTAGTTTAATCTATTTTAATCGAGTTTGACCATTTTACCTAAAATGTTTTTTTATGATGGGTTTTTTTGAACACCAATATCTTTCTTATAAAAAGAATCATATTAAAAATCTGCTCGCACTTGCAAAGTCTGATGGGTCGATGCACCCGAAGGAAGAAGCATTGCTGTATAAAATTGCTGCGCGTTATGGGCTAAAAGATCGGCAGGTTAAACTTCTGATCGATCAGGAGGAAAAGGTTGAAATGAATGTTCCTGACAACCACAATGACAAAATGAATCTGCTATATGATCTGATACTTATGGTTTATGCAGATGATGTGGTCGACAAGCATGAGATTGAATTCTGTGAAGAAGCCGTAAAAAAATTCGGTATGAAAAAAGACCTGGTTTCGTGGTTGCTCGCGGAATTTGAAAGAGGAACCCCTCCACCTCCTGATGAATGGGAGGAAATTAAACAGGAGGCCCGGGAAAAATTCCTTTTAAAATAGCAGACGAAAAATTCCTTAGTAGGTCAAAGATGACTTCTGTTATTTAGCTCAACGCCACAACACTAATAAGTGATCAGCAATTACGGAACTACCAAATCTTCACCCGTTCATCCGGCGGCAGAAACAAAGAATCCGAAGTTGTTACATTAAATGCTTCGTAAAACTCAGGGATATTGCGCACCACGCCATTCACCCGAAACTGACGAGGCGAATGTGGATCTGTAGCCACTTGTAGCCGAAGTGATTGTTCTCTTGATTTTCCAAGCCAGACCTGAGCCCACCCGAGGAAAACACGTTGCGTTCCGGTAAATCCATCCAGTACAGGATCTTCTTTCCCAGCCAAACTCAACCGATACGCTTTCAATGCAATGCTTAATCCGCCAAGGTCTCCAATGTTTTCACCAAGTGTAAACTCGCCATTCACATTCAGATCGTCAAAAACTTTGAATGCGCTATACTGGTTCACTAAAGCACTGGTTCTTTTTTTAAACTCTTCCTGATCAGTGTCTGTCCACCAGTTGCGTAAAACACCATCTCCATCAAATGAACTTCCCTGGTCGTCAAATCCGTGGCCAACTTCATGCCCGATCACACCACCAATTCCCCCATAGTTCACGGCATCATCTGCATCGAGATTGAAGTATGGTGGTTGAAGAATTGCGGCCGGAAATACAATTTCATTCTGCGGCGGGTTATAATAAGCGTTTACGGTTTGAGGCGTCATTCCCCATTCTGTTTTATCTATAGGTTTACCTATTCTCTTTATCTGACGTTCGTGCTCCGCGAGATTTGATCGCCGAATATTACCGACAAGATCATCGCGGTCTATCGTGAGCGCCGAATAATCTCTCCATTTATCAGGGTAACCAATTTTAGGAGTGAACTTTGAAAGTTTATCCAGTGCCTGTTTCTTCGTGTCTTCACTCATCCAATCCAGTTCCTTAATACTTTCTTCATACGCTTTTATAAGGTTATTCACTAACGATACCATGCGTTCCTTGGCTTGTGGAGGGAAATGTTTGCTTACGTAAATTTTACCCACCACTTCACCCAAATTACTATTAACAACATTTACTCCTCTTCGCCATAAAGGAAGTTGTTCTGGTGTGCCATTTAACTTTGTGCCATAAAATTTAAAATTCTCCTTATCCAGCGCGGTAGTGAGTCTTGAAGCGTTGGCATGAATAACCTGCCACTTCAAATACTGTTTCCAGGTCTCTAGCTTTGTTGTAGCGAGCACTTCATTAAGCCCAGTCATGTAGGTGGGTTGGCTTACGACAATGTTACTAAGGTCGGGTGCACCCACGGATGTTAAGTATGCCCGCCAGTCCAGATTTTTCATCGCCTCCGAGAGAGAGTCAACGGAATACAGGTTGTACATCTTGTTCACATCACGAGTTTCTTCTTTTTTTAGATGGTGTTTCGCCAAATTGGTCTCAAGTGCCAAAATTTCTTTGGCGCTTGCTGCTCCGTTTGGGAGGCCAGCCAGTTCGAGCATAATTGAAATATGTTCTGAATATGCATTTCGTATATCGGTATACTTTTCATTGTTATCCAAATAGTATTCACGATCAGGAAGTCCCAAACCACTTTGCCAAGCGTACAACGCATACTCTGTTGGTTTCTTCAAATCAGAATCAACGAATAGGCCAATCGGGTTATCATAACCAACCGACCCTGCATATCCAAGATAGTTTACCAGAGATTTTACATCACTGATAGCATCTATTTTCAGGAAATCATTTGACAACGGTGCGATTCCAAGGCTATCTCGTTTTTCCGTGTCCATATAGGAGGCAAAAAGATCGCCCACTTTTTGTTCGTCTGAGCCTGCGGCGGGGTTGGACGCAGCTGATGCTTCAATTATTGCCTTCACATCATCTTGCGATCTTTCATGTAGTATTGCACCAGTACTGTAGCTCGATTTATCGGCTGGAATTTTTGTATTCTTTATCCACACGCCATTTACGAAGTGATGAAAATTGTCGCCAGGCCGAACCGTTGAGTCGATATTTTCAAGAATAACACCGGAGACCAATTCTGATTTCGGTTCGGTTTTACAAGCTATAATTGAAAATCCAGCCAGGGCGATAATAGAAAACGAACGGATCATTAGCTTCATAACAAGAAAGTTTAAATTAGCAATGCACTGAAAAATACGGTTAAATGAAATATTTTCAAACGAATGACCGGATGAAAGGTTTGACAATCCAAGCCAGGTCGATGTAGTTTAATATACTTTTAGTTTCAGAAATCAAAATTTCACTACACGAAAATTAACCTTGGATAAGATCATCCCCAACACACGTCAGAATACTTTTTCAAGTCCGAAGAACTTATCAATAATAACCAGTATTGACAATATACCCAACAAGATAGGACAGACTATACGAATCGAGAAACTCAGGTATTTTCTTACGAACGAATCCATGTAGCCTTTACTGCCCTGTGACAGTTCTTCGTCCATGTTTCTGATGTTCCATTGATAGGTAATGAATATACACATCAGGCAGCCTCCTACTGTCAAAGAAATATCGCACATGTCGGAAACAAACGATAAAAAGTCCTGCCCCTTGTAAAAGGATAGTTTGTTTAAAGCAGGGATCATACCCTGGCTTGCCATACTTGGTAATCCTAAAACAAAAATTAACAGCGCCATACTCCAGACTACGGTTTTCCGAGGAATCTTTTTTTGGTCAACGAGGTAGGCAGCTGGTACTTCCAGCAAAGATATTGTTGAGGTTAGTGCTGCAAAGCAGAGGAGAAGAAAAAAGGAACCCCCTACGAAACGCCCTAGGATGGGTCCCATGTCATGAAAGATTTGAGGCAGTACGATAAAAACGAGAGGAGGGCCTTGTGTTGGTGTCATACCTTGTGAGAACACCAATGGAAAAACCATCAAGCCTGATAAGAACGCGACAGAAGCATCAGCAACAGATATAACAGCCGCAGATGAAGTGATATTTTGCTTTTTATCGAGGTAAGAACCATAGGTGATCAGCGCGCCCATACCTATTGAAAGGGAAAAGAATGCCTGTCGTAATCCATCAAAAATAGTTTGTGCATTTATCTTACTAAGGTCTGGAACAAGGTAAAATTTCACACCCTCTATCGCGTTGGGAAGCGTCAGACTGTAAATGATTAACGCGATCAGGAGAACATACAAGGTCGGCATCATGATTTTATTGGCAACCTCTATACCTTTCTGAACGCCCTGGGAAACAATTAGTGCGGTTAAAACCATGAAGCCTAATGAAAACCAGAGGTTATCGCTGACGTCATTGACATACAGTCCGAAAAAACTCCCAAAATCTGGTTCATCGAGCAAACTGCCGAAAGATATTTCCAGAAAATATCCAAAAGCCCAGCCTGCAACCACATTGTAAAATGACAGAATAAATACGCCTGCTAATATTCCAAAAATTCCTAGCGCACCCCAGCGTTTTCCGCCAAATTTTGTGTATGAACCATATGCGTCACTCCCTGCTGCCCGTCCAATTGCGATTTCACCGACCATCACTGGAAAACACAATAAGAAAATACAAATTAAATAAATCATTAAGAATACCGCACCACCATTCTGACCGGCCAGATAAGGGAAACGCCAAATATTTCCAAGACCAACCGCTGAACCAGCAGCAGCTAAAATAAACCCAACACGACCTGAAAAATTACCTCTGGCTGCCATAGACACGTATTTGAAAGGCGGCAAAATAGATGTTATACTTTAATTATCAAATCATGTACAAAATGTGTTACACTTTTACATCAGGTTGCATCGATGAATGCGTTTGTTGGAACATTTAATGTATTTAGCTTTCAACGGTTAATGATTAACGGTAAATTGGCGATTGAAAGCGTGTAGGCTATGGAAGAATTCAGAAAACTAACTACCCAGGAGAAAGCCCTTCGAATTAATCTTAGTAAAGCAATCTACGGTTCATTTGCAGAGATTGGTGCCGGACAGGAGGTAGCTGCAAATTTCTTTAAAGTAGGGGGCGCATCAGGTACTGTGGCGAAAACCATGTCGGCCTATGATATGAAATTTTCCGATGCTATTTACGGTGTTGGAGATCGATATGTGTGTGAGGAAAGATTGATACGCATGCTTGATCACGAATATGTACTATTACCTGAAAGACTTCCGCACAGAATTGAAACAACGCGATTTTTCGCTTTCGCCGATACAGTAGAAGTATTGAACTATGAGCGTACCAATCAGGGACATGGTTGGATTGGACTCAGGTTTCAATTACGTCCTCAAAGTGAACCGAACGATTGTATTATGCACTTGAAAATGCATGATACAGATCCTTTACAGCAACAATATGCATTAGGCATCGTCGGTGTTAACATGCTTTATTCCTGTATGTTTCTTACAGATCCAGAGGAAATACTCATGTCGCTGTTAGACGGATTAACTGCACGTAGAATAGAAATTGATATGTTTCGGATCAGTGGAGCTGACTTCAAAAACGTTGATAACCGTTTGATGGCCCTCAAGCTGGTTAAAAATGGATTGACTAAGGCTGCGATGTTCGGGCCTGATGGCAATGTCATGCAGCCATCTGATGAACTTTACAAGAAGAACGTTTTGGTGCTGCGTGGCCGCTTCCGACCGCCAACCCATGTGAATGTGGATATGTTACTGGCATCCCGAAGGCACTTTAAACAAGAGTCGGATGTTGAGCGATCGAATATTGTATTGGTGTCGGAATTGACATTAAATGATCTTAGTTCAGATGGAAAAGTTGACGAACGTGATTTCTTACACCGCGCGGATATCCTTTGTTCTCTCGGCCAGAACGTTTTGATCTCAAATTATTTCGAGTACTACAGGTTAGTAGATTATCTTTCAAAGATTACCCGCGGTAAGAAGATTGCCATCACGATGGGTATTTATGCTTTGCAAAAAGTGTTTGAGGAAAAGACGTATGAAAATATTCGCGGAGGTATCCTTGAATGTTTTGCTTCTTTATTTGGCTCAAATGTAAAGCTCTATATTTATCCGGCATTGATAAGGGATACGACTGAGATTTTCAGTTTAAAGGATTTTGAAGCAGGTCTTCCCGCTAACTTAAAACACTTGTTTCGCTTCTTGATGGACAACAATAAGCTTGAAGAAATTACGGGAGCAAACATCAGAAACCTGCATATCATTTCAGACAATGTATTGGCTATGATTCGTAAAGGTGAGCCAGGTTGGGAACGGTTTGTCCCGCACAAAGTTGAAGAAGCTATTAAAGAACTTAGTTTGTTTGATTATCCTCACACGGAAAATGAAGAAAAACCGATTTCTGTGGAGAAATGATCTAAAAGTGAATGATTTCGTACGGATTCACCTGGCTTGAACCGAGATCAATAACAAAGCAGTTATCACAATAACAGAAACTTCAATTCTATGGCTACAGGATTACAACAGGACGACCTTGCGAAACTGCTTCTAAGAATAACATGCGGCGGTGTATTGCTTTTTCATGGTTTTCACAAAGTCTTCAATGGTATTGATCACGTGAAAGAAATGGTAATAGCTTCGGGTATGCCGGGAGTTATGGCGTACGGAAATTATATAGGGGAATTTATTGCCCCGGTTTTGCTGATTATCGGATATAAAGTCCGCCTCGCGGCAATGGTTGTGGCATTTAATATGTTGCTCTCTATTCTTATCGCGCATTCAGATGTCGTGTTTTCGCGCAATGACTTTGGAGGTTGGATGATCGAAACAAACGTTCTGTACATGATGACCGCCGTTGTAATAATGTTTGCCGGCGCCGGGAAATACAGTCTTTCAAATGGAAAAGGGAAGTGGGATTAACACTTTGCTACCAAATCTGATTTGATTCCGTAAGGATTATAGGTTTTGAATCTGTAACAATTATCGTATGCTCATGTTGAGCTACATAACTTTTGTCTCTTGATACATAGGTCCATCCATCTCCTTTTTCATAAGCATAAGAGGTTTTTGTCGAAATAAATGTTTCGATAGCAACGACTGAATTTTTCCTGAATCTCTTCTTGTTGGAAGTATCGTTAAAGCATGGGATTTCATGCGGTTCTTCATGCAAACTTCTGCCGACACCATGACCTAAAAGGTTTCGTATAACTGTATAGCCCGATCTTTTTGCTTCGGCTTCTATTATACCACCTATCGCCGCAATTTTTACGCCCCCTTTAATTTGTTGTATCGCTTTAAATAATCCTCGCTTTGACGTCTCCACCAATAGATTCAGATTATGTATATCATTTCCAAGAACGAATGAACATCCATTGTCCGCAAAATAACCGTTAAGCTCAACAGAAACATCGATGTTTATCAGGTCACCGTTTTTAAGAATGACATTTTCCGACGGAATGCCGTGTGCGATTTCATGGTTGAGACTAATGCACGTCCACCCCGGAAAACCATACGTTATTTTTGGAGCAGAAACGGCACCGAAGTGTTGCATGATAGTATGCCCATATTCATCTAATGCTTTTGTGGTGATGCCGGGCTTCGCAAAATCCTTCATCTTTTTAAGTGTGGTACCGGCAGCCTCGCTCGCTTTCTTCATTCCCAAAAGATCGTGTTGTGATTCGATAGACATAAGTGCTAAGATAAAGTTATTTTGAGAGCCGTGAGAAATAGGACTTTGCTTCCTTCATTACCTTCGGAGCAAGGACGAAGCCTGATAGCATTGTGGGTACAGCCATCAGGGCATAGGTAACGTCGATGAGATTCATTACATCCTGCATGGAAAGAACTGCGCCGAGCACAATAGTGATCAGATAAAAATAATTGTAGAATCGGCCGGCTTTTACGCCAACAAGAAATGATATAGCCTTGTTGCCGTAATAGCTATAGGAGAAAAGTGATGTGATAGAAAAAAAGAAAGCACTCACCAGCAAGAGAAACTTACCAGTTGTTCCCAATGTATTTTCAAATGCAGCAGCGGTTAATGTGACTCCGTTGGCATCAGATGTTGTCCATACACCGGTTACCAGAATGGCCAGTGCTGTTAAGGTACATACTATTAAGGTGTCAATAGCAGGGCTCAGCATGGAGACAAGACCTTCACGGATAGGTTCATTACTTTTGGAGGCACCGAGCGCCATTGGTGCAGTGCCGATACCGGCTTCATTCGAGAAGGATGCTCTCCGAACTCCGGCTACAATCAATCCACCGACAACACCGCCGAGAAGTGGTTCGCCTTTATAATGCTCTGCAGCAAAGGCATCGCTAATAATCATCCATAAAAAATGAGGAACTTTTTCAATGTGAATGAAAAGAATAGCTAATACCGAAAAGAAGTATACAATGATCATCAGTGGCACCATCTTTCCGGCCCATAGCCCTATTCGTTGTATTCCTCCAATGATAACAATTCCGGCAATAATCGTCAGGACTGAACCTACCACAAATTTTGCTGAATTGACTTCAATGTTTCCGACAAAAAAGGTAGCCGATTTTAAATCCTGTGAAGGAATACCAATATCAACAATAATTTGGGTGAGCTGATTTGCCTGAAAGATGGGCAAACAACCGATCGATGCGCAGAGACAAAACAAGACAGCAAGGGGATACCAGGGTCTTCCCAACGCTTCGCGGATTACATACATCGGCCCGCCTTGAATAACGCCTTCAGAATCTTTGCCACGATACATCATCGCCAGGGAACTGGTGAAGAAATTGGTTGACATCCCAACAAATGCGGTGACCCACATCCAAAATAAGGCACCTGGTCCGCCAATGGAAATAGCAGCAGCCACTCCGGCAATGTTTCCCATTCCAATCGTTGAAGCCAATGCAGTAGAAAGCGCCTCATAGGCACTGATTTGCCCGGGATTGTTTGGATCATCATATTTTCCCCGAAGGATGGACACTGCGTGCCCGAAATATTTATACGGTATAAACTGAGAGTAGAGTAAGAAAAACAGTCCGCCAAGAATCAGCAGGAATAAAACAGGCGTCCACACTCCGGTAGCCACTGTACTGATTAATTCACTCATAGCGTTTACGTTCGGGAAAGGCTAAAAATAGGTAATGAATTGTTCAGATCACAACGGTTAACCATCCAAGCGCTCCGTTCATCAAACATACTAAATCACGCACGCGTGAGCTTACCCTGGGAGACCGCCATCCAATTTGAAAGTTGGTATAACATTCGTGCACCAACGTTTGCATCCCAATCGTTACTTCCGGGTGCAACTTCACTCAAATCAAATCCAATTATTTTTTTTCCTGACTGAACGATTCTTTTAAGTAAGTAAACAACCTGGTCAAATTCCAAACCGCCCGGTACGGGAGTGCCTGTATTTGGGCAAAGCTTTGGATCGAGCCCATCAATATCAAGGCTGATATAGACAAGCGGGGGAAGTTGTTTGATGATTTCGGCACAATGACTATCCCAGCCTTTTCCAACATAAAATCCGGCACGAATATCTTCATCAAAAAAAGTTACGATCCGGCCGATACCACGATTGATTACATTTACTTCTTCCTCACAAAAATCACGTATGCCAACTTGTACCAGTCTTCCAACTGCCGGAATTTTTAACGCGTTGTACATAATGGATGCGTGCGAGTAAGTAAATCCTTCATATGCTTTTCGCAGATCTGCGTGAGCATCAATTTGCAAAATTCCAAACCGGTCATATTTTTCGCTCAATGCGCGGATAAAACCCAATGGAGTGCTATGATCACCACCCAGTAATCCTACCATTTTTCCTTCATTGAGATATTTTTGAGTAGTTGCCTTCACCAAATTATTCATACGCTCACATGCTTCATTTATTTTGAGCAGGAACGGGTCATCTGGATTAAAAAATTCTCCACTTTCAATTTTTGTTCTGTAGTTGTTAGTTGATTCGCGGTGGCTATCACTTTCTGATTTTAGTTCCGAAGGCACAGGAAGCATGCTGATTCCCAGCCGCCAGGCATCTCGTATACTCTTAATAAGCAGATCTACTTGTGATGATGCTTCCAGCACAGCCTGTGGACCTTCGGCAGTTCCGGCATGATAGGATACGGTAACTTCCCAGGGAACCGGTACAATAACTACCTGAGAATTTTCGGGTGCGAAGGGTAGTCCAAACAAATTACCTTTGATTCCCGCACCATTTGGATCGAAACTATTAATGATATCGTCTTTCTCCTTCATAGTTTTTGGTCGTCATGGAACATACATTATGCTAACTTCCTTTAAATATTTACTCACTCAACATTTGCGGAAAAATATAATTCTGCAATTCACCATTTCCCTGCGTTACATCCGCCCATGATTGGATGTTGAATCTAATAATAGCCAAACCAGCTGTAGGCATATCGCCGATCTCAGATTTTGATAGCGATTCAGCCAGATAAGATATGGCCGGGTTGTGGGCAACACACAATATGGTTTGATGATCGTTGTTAAACTGCGAGATGAATTGAAAAAATGTTCGGGTCGAAGCTTCATACAGCTCGGCTTGCTCTGTGATTTTTTCACTATCAAATTTCATCGCATCGGCAATCAGACTAGCCGTTGCTCTAGCTCGTTCGGCAGTGCTGCAGAGAACCTCGTCGAAGGATACATTCTCTTTATATAAGTAGGAGCCAATTTGTAACGCCTCGCGTACACCGCGTGAAGTGAGCACTCTTTCTTTATCAGTTTCACCATGCTGCTTTTCACTACTTTCTGCATGACGTAATAAATATAAATACCGGGACATAACGTTTGCTTCGTTTCGAACGATCTGATGTTTAAGCATCAATATTACTAACCGGAATTAAAAAAGTTGAAAACAACTGTCGAAAATCTCCTAAACACGTGAACATCAGTGCATAAATGATCTCAAAACACATGCAATAGTTACCTGTTTTAACTGAAGTAAAGTCTTATTAAAATTGACTTTTTAAAAATTTCCTGATATTTGGCCTCGCGAACGTTTAAAGAAGCATGTCGAAAAACTTAGTAATTGTAGAATCTCCCGCGAAAGCGAAGACCATTGAAGGCTACCTTGGAAAAGACTTTAAGGTAACATCCAGTATGGGACACATCCGTGATTTACCCAAAGGTAGTGGTGCGATTGATATCGAAAATAATTTTGAACCCACTTATGAAATAAGTCCTGATAAAAAGGAAATCATATCAAAACTCAAGAAACTTTCTGAGGATGCCGAGATGGTTTATCTGGCAAGCGATGAAGACCGTGAGGGAGAAGCTATTTCGTGGCATTTAAAAGAAGCGCTCGATTTGAGTGATGCAAAGACCAGACGGATTG
This sequence comes from Chryseolinea sp., assembly GCA_041747735.1. Lineage (GTDB taxonomy): Bacteria > Bacteroidota > Bacteroidia > Cytophagales > Cyclobacteriaceae > Chryseolinea. The sequence continues at coordinate 12,266 of JBGTEP010000002.1, read as the reverse complement.
TGTTCACTGAGATTACCAAAAAGGCCATTCTCAACTCTTTAGAAAATCCACGCGGTATTGATATAGACCTGGTGAATGCACAGCAGGCTCGACGAGTGCTGGATAGACTCGTAGGGTATGAGTTATCGCCGATTCTGTGGAAAAAAATTAGTACCGGCTTATCCGCGGGTCGCGTCCAGTCCGTAGCAGTGAGGCTGGTGGTAGAGAGAGAACGTGAAATAAGTGATTTCAAAACGAAGTCTTCCTATAAAATCAATGCGCTGTTTGACCTCGGAAAGGGAAAAACTCTTGGCGCTGAACTATCGGAACGATTCGATACAGAAGAAGAAGCAATGGCTTTTCTGGAATCGTGTAAAGGTGCGAAGTTTTCGATTAATGATTTACAAACGAAACCTTTAAAGCGGACACCAGCTCCTCCTTTTACTACTTCTACGTTGCAACAGGAGGCAGCGCGTAAGCTGGGTTTCTCTGTTATACAAACCATGATGGTTGCACAGAAGCTCTATGAAGCTGGTAAGATCAGTTATATGAGGACTGACTCTGTAAATCTTTCTGATGAAGCGCGCAATGGCGCAATGAACCAGATCAATGCTGCCTATGGTAAAGAGTTTTTTCAGTCGCGGCAGTTTAAAACAAAGTCAGCATCAGCTCAGGAAGCTCACGAGGCAATACGGCCAACCGATTTTGCTGTGACTGATCCAGGTATGGACCGAAATGGCTTACGTCTCTATGATCTGATCTGGAAGCGTGCAATTGCATCGCAAATGGCCGACGCTGAATTAGAAAAAACAACGGCAACCATAGGCATTTCCACTTCTCCGAGAACACTAACGGCGACAGGAGAAGTAATAAAGTTTGAGGGCTTCCTCAAAGTCTATATGGAGTCGGGCGACGATGAAGATGAAGAAGATAATAGCAAGGTACTTCCTCCACTTACGATCGGTCAGCCATTGACGCTTGATCAATTGGTGGCAAAGCAAATTTTCTCGCGACATCCCCCTCGCTATACGGAAGCAAGTCTGGTAAAAAAACTTGAAGAACTCGGAATCGGTCGCCCGTCAACCTACGCACCAACTATCACTACTATTCAGAAACGTGGATACGTTGTAAAAGAAGTTCGTGAGGGTACTGAACGTCACTATACAGTCATGACGCTGAAGGACGATTCTATAAATAAAATTGAAGATACCGAAATTACAGGCGCGGAGAAGAACAAACTGTTTCCGACCAACACCGCTATGGTTGTGAATGATTTCCTGGTCGAACATTTTCCCGATATCACGGATTATTCATTTACATCGGAAATAGAACAGGAGTTTGATGAAATTGCTGACGGTAAGCTCAACTGGAAGAAAATGATCCAGAATTTTTATGGGCCATTTCATAAGAAGGTTTCGCAAACAGAAAAGGTAGAACGTTCATCTGTAGGCAAGAGTAAAGAACTAGGGGTGGACCCCAAAACCGGAAAGAATGTATATGCCAAACTTGGTAAGTTCGGTGCTTATGTTCAGATCGGTGAAAACCCTGATGATAGCGGAGGTGAGAAACCAAAGTTTGCCAGTTTACGGCAAGGTCAGTTTATCGAAAATATTACCATGGAAGATGCCATGGAACTTTTTAAGATGCCCCGGGATATGGGTTTGTTTGAAGAAAAACCTGTGGTTATCAGTATTGGAAGATTTGGCCCTTATGTTTTGCACGATAAAAAGTTTGTTTCGATCTCGAAGGAACACGATCCTTACACGATAACCAGTGACAAAGCAATTGAACTCATTGAAGCAAAACGGATTGTTGATGCAAACAGAACTATAAAATTGTTTGATGAGAATCCTGATATTCAGGTACTGAATGGAAGGTTCGGGCCTTACATTAAAGCAGGAAAGAAAAACGTTAAGATCCCTAAAGACAAAGAGCCAGCGGAACTCACACTGGAAGAATGCTTAACACTGGCGGCAAATGCACCTGAGAAAAGAGGAAGAGGTGGTTTTGGCCGGAAGAAAGAAGCTGAACCAGCGGCGGCAGCGCCTGCAAAAAAGATCGCAGCGAAAAAGAAGGCTTCACCTGCCAAGAAGGCAGCTAAGAAAGTTTCTGCGGCAAAGAAGGCTGCTCCGAAGAAAAAGAAGAAGTGATTGTAGCTGATCTTAACCGTACGCGATTCAAGGGTCATCCGAACAGCAGGGCTATTGTTACAGTTTATTAGGCAAATAGAAATTCAGTTAACTATTCATAGGTGAAGAATCTGGTAGTCTTAAGTGGTGCTGGCATCAGTGCTGAAAGTGGGATACCTACCTTTCGTGATGCTGACGGGCTTTGGGAAGGGCATGATGTAATGGATGTCGCTACACCTGAAGGTTGGCGGAAAAATCCTGCGATGGTCCTTGAGTTTTATAATCAACGCAGAAAGAAAGCGCTTGAAGTAACGCCGAATCGAGGACATCAAATACTTGCCGAACTTGAAGAATACTTCAACGTGACTGTTGTAACACAAAACGTTGACAATTTACACGAGCGTGCCGGCTCGAAGCATGTTATTCATCTTCATGGAAGCCTGTTCGAATCCCGAAGTTCGATTGATGAATCATTAGTTTATCCTATACCGGGTTGGGAGCTTAACATAGGAGAAACCTGCGAGAAAGGTTCACAACTCCGACCCAACATCGTTTGGTTTGGAGAGATGGTGCCACTAATGGATGTTGCAGCAGAGTATGCTCGCAAGGCTGACTTTTTTATAGTTGTCGGAACTTCAATGGTTGTTTATCCTGCCGCTGGACTCATTGATTATGTTCCTTATGATACTCCCAAATACGTTGTTGATCCACGTGCTCCGGAAGTAAGCCATATTCCTTTCCTTGTCACCTTTGAAGACATAGCGAGTGTTGGTATGGAGAAAGTGAAGCAGGCTCTCATGCCATTTACAACTTAATAATTGGATTACTTCAAATTTTTTTCAGTTTAACCAGGCAATCTGAAATAATCCGTTAGTAACTTCAGGGATTGAAATAATAGATTGACAGCGGGTTATAGGGTAATGCCATTGGATTTAGCATGATAGAGCCTGAGATTTAATCATGAAATTGCTTTAGCTTTATAAGTCACTTTCCGACTTATTAAACATGCTTTTAGCAATCGACATTGGTAACTCTGACATAACCCTTGGCCTAAATAAAGGTCCTGCCTGGGATCACATCTGGCGCATTCCAACGGATGCGGAACTTCCAGCGATGTACTATAGTCATAAAATTCTGGACAACTTTTTCGAAAGTAGCATTAGAAGGAAAGAAGTAACCTGCGTTGTGATCAGTAGCGTTGTGCCAGCATTAACGGATAAGCTGGTACCGCTAATAACCTCTTTGTTTGTAGATCCAATTGTACTTGGACCCCAGATATATCAGCGACTCCCGATCAAAATACTTAATCCATATGAGATTGGTTCTGATCTCGTAAGCAATGCGTTTGCAGCGTACAGCTTTTTCAAGGATAGCTGTGTCGTTGTGGATTTTGGCACAGCACTTACATTCACTACACTTTCGTCTAATGGTGAGATTCTTGGGGTGTCAATTGCGCCGGGACTAAAAACGGCGATCAAGTCGCTTTCACAAAATACCGCCCGGCTTTTCGATGTACCATTGGAAATGCCTGATTCAGTGTTGGGAAGGGGAACGGTGCACGCGATACAAGCGGGTGTACTGGTGGGTTATGAAGGAATGGTAAAATATATGCTGGAAAGGATCAAGACTGAACTGGGTGATCCTTCTTTAAGATCTGTTGCAACGGGCGGTCTATCTTCTATTATTCCTTCGTTGAAAGATGACTTTACGCAAATTGATCCAACCCTTACTTTGACTGGCTTGAAATTGATTGGTGAATTAACCCTTGCGTAGGGTATTAAGACATTGTGGCCACGAAGGTAGTGGTGTCTCGAATTGCTGTGGTATACGGTTTGATTCGTGTCGAGTCACCACATGACGAGCGATCGGAAATCGCAGACATGAACTATAAAGAACAGTATCAACTGGTGCATCTTTAATTTATTAATTTTTGCAAGGTTGTTGGCTTTCTCCGGTTTCTTTCCGCATCTTACAAAAGCCTAAATGCGGTGGATTGGGTTTCAAAGATCCATTCCGGGACCCATTCATGATATCAAGTGCAGTTGGAAATGATGCAAATCGAGCAAGAATTCCTTAGATCTACAGTGACCTTACAGCGACCTTATGGCGACCTTTTAGCGACCTTATAGCGATATGAGTGGCGTATTCGTCTTATTTGACTGGCTTTCTCGGTTATAGTAGCTGGCTTCCTGACAGAGGATCATTGGTCTTTCTCCAAGATAGGTTGTTTGGGAAGTGTCGGTATCTAACATCTTGTAATTTCTTTACGCTCAAACATTGGTGAGAAATCCACCACAATAAATCCATACGTTTTCAGACTACCTATTTTCGTAACAAGGATCCTGTTAGGGCCGCAAACCCACCAACAATCCCCCCAACGACTGCCATCAAAACGTATAGCATCGTATTGCTTTCCAGAAAAAACAGATGTGCTACTCTGTCAACAAGATCCGAACTGGAATCTGAATCAACCAACCATGCGGAGAAAATCCAAAGAATCGCGATAGCAATGAAGCCGGCTGTAAAATTAGCATTTGATTTTAGTAAGTAGCCCATCAAAAATGCAGAGACAGCAATGCTATACCACGGCATGAATAACGCCAGCAAGTGCGAAAAGAATAAAATAGCCACAACCTGAATTATAAATTTCATAGTGTCTTCTGCCGGTTAAGTTGTAACGTGTACAGTATCCGATCGTCCACTTCTTCCGCGGTACGCATGAAGAGGAATGGAAAATATTCTCCCTCAACCCATGGGTTCAGCATATTGCTATAGTATTTACTTCCAGGGTTTCCCGACTGGCCACCGGGGTAAACGCCCCACATTTTTGCACCGTCTTTTTCCAAACTGACAATCATTCGCCATGAAGGCCCGTGCGTTCGTGAGTGAGCATTAACAATATCGTGGTTACCGCCAGCTTTGATTCGAATACCCAATGGTTCAATGCGCATCAGGTGACCTACGAAGCTATCTTTATAATCGCCCCAGGCAACAACAGTGTTGCCGTGTTCTGCTTTCCATGCTTCCATATCGGCAATGGCAAGTGAAAATGACTTTTGAATTACCTCACGGGCTGTCTCTTTTTCAGGTGTGCTTACAATATCAAAGAAATCAAGAGCAGGTTTCTCTTTTAAAAGTTGAATAGTTGTAAAGGTTGTTGGCCGCCTTAATGTGATACCTTCTGCGTCCATTTCGTCCCATGTTAAAGGCATCAGATTGTCCCACCATGCCTCATAGTAGGATGCACCTTCTGATTCCTTGTTATTGTAGTAATCCCACGATGCAAGTATGTTGGATGCAGCTTTCTCTGCGGGTGTAAAGGTTGAAGGATCCAGCTGACTTAAAAAAAACGGCAAACTTTCCTCGGCTTTCAAGTTGTAGTTGTCGTTCTGAAGCTTCATCATATCGTCAGGTTGAATCTGCGTTAAGCCGGTAAGGATTGTGTTGATTCTACGGTTGCGATAGGCTTCGAAGCTTGTAGCAGTGACATAGTATGGATAGCTGTTATCAACGGGGTACTGATTGGCTGAGCTTACAAATCCCCGAGCCGGGTTTTTATCCATTACATTCTGGTCATTTGGAATGAAGGATACCCAGCCATTGGTACTTTTACTTCCATCCAAAACAAACTTTCCTTCGTTAGACCTTCGCGCAGGGAATTTCCCCTGAATATGCATGGCGATATCTCCGGAAAGAGAAGCAAAGACAAAATTCTGGGCAGGTGCTGCATGAAGATCCAGCGCTTCCAAGAAATCATTATAGTTTTGTGCGCGGTTGAGTTTATAAAGCGCATGTACTTCCTCAGACGGGTCATGGGAAATCCAACGGAAGGCATAGTGTTTTCTTCCATCGTCCGGGCGAAACTGTTCATCATAAGGTATCGGACCCCAATGCGTATAGGTAACAGTATCGTGGAATACAGGTTTATCGCGGACGTAAAACACTTCGACGATTCTTTCTGTGTCTACCCACTGGCTGTCCAGAAGGTACTTTGTCTTGTTATCGCGGAAAGTCACTTTAAACCAATCGACAACATCACGCTGTGCATTGGTTATGCTCCATGCAATGGAATCAGTACATCCAATAATAACGCCTGGTGCTCCCGGTAACGACACCCCTAGTGTATTCATACCTGGTGAATGAAGCTGAATAGCATACCATAGTGAAGGAAGGCTGAGATTTAAATGCGGATCGCCACAAAGAATAGGGGAGCCGGAAGCAGTCTTGCTTCCACTTACTGCCCAGTTGTTGCTACCGGTAGTTGGATCCGGTGGAGGAAGTTTTTTTATTTTTATAAGATCCTCCGGTACTGCCATTGGAATGGAATCGGGAATGTTGACCTTAAATTTCCATGTACTCGGATTCTCGACAATTGGGTCACCAACAGATTCACGGTCGGGGTAAAGCTGGTTTACCGTTTCCCACCCGAACAGCTTCAATGCATTTGTCATTTCAATGTCCTTGTCACCGATATTAAGCGATTGAGCCATACTTTTTAGGAGCAACGCACATTTTAATGTCGTCCAGGGCTCCGGTTTATAATGCAGTAACTTGTATTCGAAAGGCAATGTTTTGTATGTCAACGATTGAATGTATGCGTTTACTCCCTCTGTATATTTTTCTACCATGATGAGTGCATCCTGATTTTTCGAAAGTGCTTCCAGAGCATGTTCTGCAGCAAACACCATCCCTAGCCGACGCTGTCCACGGTCGTACTGAAGTATAACGCCATCTTTGCCCTGTCCGGCAATTTCAGATACTCTTCCAGCAGCGGCGTGGGTCTGAAATTCCATCTGCCAAAGCCGATGCCGTGCCGTTATAAAACCTTGTGCAAAGTATATATCCAGGTCGCTGTTTGCGAAAATATGGGGGATAGCAAGGCTGTCGAATACAACGGATACTTTATCCTGCAATCCCGTAACGCTCATTGGATCTGAAATGACCAATTCATCCGGCTCCAGATTTCGCCAAAATCCCTCAAATGGATCAAGAAATTTTCCCATCGGGGGAATGGGATTTTCGTTTATTACCCACCTGTTGTCGAGGAAATAAATCAACCCAAGAGTAATTGCCAGTGAAAGAATAAACTTTAAAGCACGCATAAGTAACGTTTGAAGTTGGTTTCCGAATCAGGCGAACGAAACAAAACGCGCTGGCAGAGAAACCGTGAGGTAAAGTATAAAGGTTTTTGTTAATTTTCGGACTGCAAGTAAGGAAAATCTATTTCAAAGAATTTGAAACTTATATTATCGAATTATACGAAAGAGCAGGTACGATTGTCTGAGGGCATTAGAGCAATATTTTTTGATGTCGATGGTGTACTCAGTGATGGCCGTATTATCTACGATGATACCGGTAAGGAAATTAAAAATTTTAATGTAAAGGATGGCTATATTGTGAGTCACCTCAAAAAAGCGGGCATCATAACCGGGGCGATTTCAGGCCGGGAATCTGCTGTTACAACAAAACGATGTGCTGAATTGAAGGTCGATTTCTGTCATCAGGGTATCATTGATAAAGCATCGGCATTTGAAAAACTCATTAAACATTATTCACTCAAAGCTAAAGAAGTCGCTTTCATTGGCGATGACATCAATGATCTGCCAGTGTTCAGACTAGCTGGTCTCAGTGTTTGTCCTGCAGACACATTCAATTATATAAAACAGGAAGTGGACCTTGTTAGTCGTCTGAAAGGAGGCAACGGTGTTTTTCGTGAAGTAGCAGATCTGGTGCTTGCGGCAAGAGGCGAAATGGAAAGGATACTTCAGCAATAAAAATCTATAATCTCAAATTTCAAGAAACGAGTGTGTCATCATGGAAATTTTCAAGAATAAGGTTTCGGTTACGGATAAAATCACGCTTGGTGGTGACCGCATGGTTTTATTCAGCGGACCGTGCGCCGCAGAGAGTTACGATATTTGCATGGAGACAGGAAGTCATATAAAAAAACTATGTGCGCAGCTTGGTATTGACTATGTTTTCAAGTCATCTTTCGATAAGGCAAACCGAACATCCCTTGGTTCATATCGCGGCCCATCTCTTGAAGGAGGTTTAGAAATTCTTTCCCGGGTAAAAAAGGATCTCGATGTACCGATCGTTACTGACGTTCATGAATCATACCAATGCGCTGAAGTTGCTGCTGTTGTTGATGTGTTACAAATTCCTGCATTTCTTTGCAGGCAAACGGACCTACTGAAAGCCGCCGCCCGCACAGGGAAAGCTGTGAAAGTAAAAAAAGGACAATTCATGGCTCCGGAAGACATGAAGTATGCTGTTGATAAGGTTAGAGACGAAGGAAACGATAAAGTTTTTCTTACCGAAAGAGGGGCCAGTTTTGGCTACCATACACTGGTGGTGGATATGCGTTCGCTTCCGATTATGCGGCAGTATACTCCGGTAATTTTTGATGTGACACATTCGATTCAACAGCCGGGAGGAAAAGGTGGATCATCCGGTGGTCAACGTGAATTTGCTCCTCATCTTGCACGGGCAGCAGCCGCGGTGGGAGTTGATGGATTTTTTATTGAAAGTCACCCAAATCCGGAAAAAGCGCTTAGTGATGGGCCTAATATGATTCCACTACATCAGATGGAAGACTTCCTGAAGATGATCCTTAGATACTGGAAGCTTGGGAAGGAGATTTAAAAGAATAAGTTCACATCGGCGGAAAGCGTAACTAGTTTATGAGGCAAATTGCCAGCAAGCAACATTTATAGCATTTGTACTCTCGAAAAAATAGATATTCCGCATACAAACATTTTACGAAACGTATGAGTAAAACAATTTTGACAATGAAAAATTGGACCTTGTTATTTTTTCTTGTGACCATAACTTGGTCATGTGATAAAAATGATGACGCTAAAGTAAATGTAGAAGACCTACTAATTGGAAATTGGGAACTCAGCCATTCAGTGATGGGCGCAGAACACAAATTATCACCCATTGGGGGAATAAAATATGTTTTTAATATTGATAATTCATTTATAAAAAGTGATTTAGCCTCTGTTACGTGGAGAGATGAGGGGACGTGGGTTTATAAGAAGGAGACAGTGGGATTAAATCTTGTTTATAAAACTTACGAATTCCCAGACGGCGTAAGCGATACAAAATCAAATGACTTAATTATCGAAAAAATCACCGAAAAGGAGTTGATTTTAAAGGGTGATTTTGGGAAGACAAATAGTTTAGGTGAGTTTGTCGAATTTCAATTCATTCATTATTCAAAAAAATAAAACTGATATGTAGCCAAGCCTGCATTCTGTCGTTAGCCATTCAAATCACTTTCAAATAAGATTAATTCGCTCCGATTTTAGTTCTGAAGTGCGCTGATAGTTGCTTTCTTGCTATTCCCGAGGATCACATTTATGGTGAACCACCTTACTGATCCGCACTTTCCTGGTTTTCCTTGCCCAATTCCATTTAAGTTTTACCTTTGCCCCGAAATTCTACCGAATTAGTGGACTTAACGTTTATTCAGCTCTACACCTTTGGTGTGGTCGTCTTTCTTGTGATCGCTTTATATAAGGAGCTGTTTAACCCTGCCTTTACGTTTTTCATCTGTACCGTTGCATTGCTGTTGCCGGGTATAATCACCCCCAATGAGCTTTTAAGGGGTCTTTCGAATCAGCAGATAATCGTTATTTTCCTTTTGGTATTGGTAACTGCAGGACTAAGGCTTATTTATGGAGCAGAAATGTTTTCAACTTTATTCAACACCAACCTTAAACCGAAGGCATTTCTGTTGCGAATGATTGTCACTGTTTCGACACTTTCTGCATTTTTAAACAACACACCGATCGTGGCTTTTATGATTCCGTATGTGAAGGAATGGTCAAAGAAAACAGGAAACCCTGCATCAAAATTTCTGATCCCATTGTCGTTTGCTACTATCTTGGGTGGAATGATTACAGTGATTGGTACTTCTACTAACCTGGTACTTAATGGCTTGATTGCAGAGTATAAGCTTCCGTTATTAGGTTTCGAAGATTTTTTATACCTCGGTCTTATTGTAACGGTTCTGGGTTGGGCATACTTGTATTTTATCGGATACAAGTTACTGCCTTCCAATACGAATAAGATCGAAAACCTCAGAGCTCATTTGAAAGAATATATTGTTGAAACCGAAATTTTTGAGGGATCTGAACTTGTTGGTAAATCTGTTAAACAAGCGGGCCTTCGAAATCTGGAAGATGTATTTCTGGTAGAGATTATTCGTGATGATAAGATTATATCTCCGGTTTCACCGGAAGAAGTTCTGGAGACATCTGATTTGCTTTTCTTTTCTGGCAATACTGCATCTATTTATAACCTCATAAAAGCCGATAACGGGCTTCGGCTTCCGAAGCAAGATAAACTTGAAGTTGAGGGTCAGTTTCATTTTGTTGAAGCCGTAATCCCTGCCAACTCTACCCTCATCGGGCGAAGAATTAAAGATTCGAATTTTCGCAAGGTTTTCATGTCATCTATCATTGCCATTCACCGCAATGGAAAGCAGCTGCCGGGGAAAGTAGGAGAGATGACACTCGCAGGTGGCGATTTTTTATTGTTACTGGCACGGGAAGGTCATGAAAACGCCAACCATGAGCGGGAATTGTTTTTTGTCTCGGCTCCGCAAAAAATTGCCCCACCCAAAACTAAGTGGTTGAAGTGGGTAGGGGCGGCGGCATTTGCATCGTTAATTCTTGGCATTACAGGAGTGCTTCCGCTTTTTAGTGTTTGTGTGGGCATACTCATGGCGTTGGTATTGGCAGGGGTACTTACAATCACTGAAATCAGACGCGAGCTTGACCTGAGTTTGCTGCTGACACTGGTTTGTTCCCTGGCAATCGGCGTAGCGCTCGAAAAATCAGGAACGGCATCATTAATCGCTGCAGGACTCATTTATGCAGGAAAATTATTAGGACCTGTTGGTGTCCTTTCAGCTTTGTTTATAGTGACCATTTTCCTGACTGCACTTATTTCAAACGCGGCTGCGGTTTCAATTGTTTTTCCGGTAGCGATGTCAATGGCAAACCAGCTGGACTTGCCATACACACCGTTTTTTACGGCTATTGCATTTGCGGCCTCAGGCGATTTTATGACGCCTATCGGATATCAAACGAACCTTATGGTATACGGTCCGGGGGGGTATACGTTTAAAGATTTTATGCGTGTAGGCGCAATCTTTACCGTCATTTATATGGTAGTTTGCATCGGTTTTATTTCGTATTTCTATAAGTTAATTTAAGGTGAACAACATTTACCCCATAAAAACAAAAGTCAGCAAGGAGCAACGCGAAGTTTTGCTGACACAAAGTGCTACACTGGTTTGGTTCACCGGATTATCTGGTTCAGGTAAGTCGACGCTGGCAGTACAATTAGAAGCACAACTTCACGCACGTGGATTCAAAACCTATCTACTCGATGGCGACAATGTACGGACGGGGATAAATAAAGACCTGACATTTACTGACGAAGGACGAATCGAGAATATCCGAAGAATAGGAGAAGTGTCGAAGCTTATGTTGGATGCCGGCCTGGTTGTACTATCCGCTTTCATTTCGCCATTTAAGGCCGACCGCGAACAGGTTAAATCAATTGTCGGAGTTGAAAACTTTATTGAGGTCTTTGTAGACGCTCCGCTTGAGATTTGTGAAGAGCGGGATGTAAAAGGGTTATATAAAAAAGCGCGTCTGGGCGAAGTGAAAAATTTTACCGGCATAGATTCACCATACGAAGCTCCCGAGAATCCGGATGTAACAATTGCTACCGGTACCTTGAGCATCGAAGAATCTATCGAGAAACTTATGACAGTTGTTTCAAAGAAGGTTCAGATAATACCAACCGAGAGGTAAAAAAAGAAAAGAAGCTTAATTAAATCCCTCAGGGATGCAATATTTGTAGTCGTGAATTAAAAATTATGAGTCAATATTATTTAAGTCATTTAAAAGAGCTTGAGTCGGAAGCAATCTTTGTAATCCGCGAAGTAGTAGCACAATTTGAGAAGCCGGCATTACTTTTCTCAGGAGGTAAAGATTCCATTGTTCTGGCATACCTTTCCAAAAAAGCGTTTGCTCCCGCACGGATTCCTTTTCCATTAGTTCATATTGATACGGGTCATAATTTTCCTGAAACGATGGAATACCGTGACTGGCTGATAAACGAGTTGGGTGTGAAACT
>JBGTEP010000001.1:0-84433 GCA_041747735.1 Chryseolinea sp. | reverse complement strand
ATCCTTCTTTCTCCGCTTCCCGAAGAAGGCTCAGCCGATCTTCAGGTGAAAATGTTCGTCTTGTTCTTGTCATCTTTCCCTAATTTAGTTGTACAAATCCGTTTTTCAGAATCTGTGCAGTCTATTAGGGGGCTAAGACATTTCATTCTAAAAGCATTTTCAAAACGGACTACCTTAACAAAGTATTTTGGCAAAACACCCATCCGCTCGATAAACTTTCGTTCATATTGCCTCAGACTCAGGCATGATTCTTTTGCAAGCCGTTCAATTCCTATATTTTCGTTTGTTTGCAGTATAAGATTGCTGACTATGTCAACGTGATGAGATTCCTTTTTGGACTTCCTTATTTGAGTTTTTAGAAAGTCTTCAACAATGTTTACCATTGAAAGATAACTATTCGCGTTAGCGAGTTTTTCGTTCACTTCTTTTATCTTCTGATTTGAGAAAATGGTTTCAGCGTCAATATAACAATTGGTCAATTGATGTGAAGGGATTCCTGTCAAACGATATAAAGCGCCAGGCTGAAACACTACTTGAAAGACTAAGAAATCTGTTCCAACATATCGATTAGTAACTTCGCTTTGTTGTCCGAACAATACAGCTTTAAAATTAGAATGGCGTTTTCCGCTTTTCGCATATACAACTATTTCAGGGTCTCTCGGGTAAAAACTTAAGCAATGTTCAGGCCTTGGTGGATACGGTTTGAAGGGAATGCTTTTGGCATTTTCAAAACTAAAATGTACTACTCGATAAACTCGAATAAACTCCGTCAAAATTGGATTCGGTAGATATTGAAGCAGTACCATTGCTATTGTTATTATCCCAACTTTAAGTTCCCCCAAAGATAGCTTTTAAAATCCCAGTCCATCTATTCAAAATTTGATTTTATGCTCCACTCTCTTTTTCTCTATAAAATTGAAACACTCTTAAGATCTGATCATAGTCCGAACTGGCGCAAGTGTTGTTCGGCGAAAGTGCGATGATCACTTGTTCCAGTCAGGCTAGCAGTCTTTAGATAGTCTTTAGACTGCCGAAGTTTTTTCGCAAGTCCGGAGACTTGGTACACAATTGGTCCAAGTGTCTCGGCTCGCAAGCCCCACGCACAACACTTGAACCAGAGCTAACGGGTCGTTGGTCTACCGTCTACTAAAGCATAATAAAAGTGGACGACTTGTTCCTCATCCGTTGGATTTGTAGCTCGATAAAATTCAATAGCATAGTCATCCACTTTATCTGCCTGAACAAAAACTTCTTCGACTCCATTTGCTGCACAATATTTCGTTGTAAACTCAATTAGCTTTCTTCCCACTCCTCTTCTTTGATATTCTGGCAATACGGCAAGGTCATAGAGGTAGGCCAATGGCTTTTCCGAATAATATTGATGAAGAATATACAGAGTCAGCCCCCCAATTACTCTATTGTCAGACTTGGCCACCAGCGCAAGAAAGTCTCCGTTGTCTAATAGCTTTACTAAATGGCTTTCGCTCGGTCGCTTAAAATTTTTCATTTCAAAGACCTTTTCGAAGACTGAAATTAGTGCATTCAGATCTGACAGGTCGTGAGAGGTTAAGAATTGAATTTCTGTTTGCAAGTCAGTTTAATTTTGGTATAAAGTAAAAATAAAAAACCGTTGCTGGCGCAAGTGTTGCGTGGTGGAAAGTGCGGGGATCACTTGTGCTTGCAATGATATCAGTCTTTAGACTAATAAAGTTTTTTTGCAAGTCCGAAGACTTGCTACATGATAGGTCCAAGTGTCTCGTCTCGCAATCCCTACGCACAACACTTGAACCAGTTATCTATCGAAACGAAAGTATTCCAGGAAACGATTATGCTTTCCTGAAAGAGCATCTGAAATGATCTTCATTCCCATAACACTGAATGTTATCCCGTTTCCGCCAAAGCCCAGAACAAAAAAGCTGTTGGGATGATCTTTATGCGCTCCGATGTATGGAAGCGAATCTTTAGTAACACCAAACGTCCCGGCCCAGGCGAAATCCGGAAGTAATTTCAATCCGGGAATTAGCTTCTGGACCTGCTCCACCAAAAAAGTTTCCTTCTTATCGATAAGTCTGTCCCGGCGCGCAGCATTTTTGAAATCCCGGTCTCCTCCACCTACCAAAATCCTGTTGTCTGCTGTACTGCGCATGTAGAGATAGGGATCTTCTGTATTCCAAAAAATCGTATCTGAAAATGATGAATTTATTTTGGGTAAAGGTTCACTCACCATGGCATACGTACTGATCAACTTCACAATTTTCTGCTTAATAATATTTTGCGATTCGTAGCCTGTAGCAAAGACTATCTTTTTGCAACGTATGGTACTTTTTCCATCGGTCGTAATGACATTACCTTTCTCTGAATACTCAATATTCTCCGCATTGGTGTGGTCATATACCGTCAGTCCATATCGTTTCACACTAAAGGCGAGAAGTGCATGTGCCAGGCAATATGCATCCAGGCTAGCGCCCGACTTCGATAAAATTCCTCCCTCACCAATCAAGCCGAAGTGCTTTTTTATTTTAATCAGAGACAACCACTCGACTTCAAAGTTGTATTTCTTCCGGGCTTCATATTCGCGTTCAAGCCACTCAAGGTTTTTCTTTGAATCCGCGACGTAGAGACTTTGCTTTTTACTGAAACCGCAGTCCACTCTCAAGGCTTTGACAATTTTCTCAAGGGTATTGATTGCCACAACACCTTCCAGGTAGCTATCGACAGCGGCATTCTCTCCTACTTTTTCAATCAAAGCATAAAGAGGTTCGTCTATTTCATATTGAAGCATGGCGGTCGTTGCGCTTGTACTCCCCATGGCAATATCTCTTTTGTCAATTACAACTGTATTGTATCCCTCGCTGGATAGTTGATAAGCTAACAACGAACCCGTAATTCCCCCGCCTATGACGAGAACGTCGCATGAAATATTTTTTTGAAGGGATGGGTAGGAGTTCAAGAGGCCGTTTTTTAACAGCCAGTAGGATTCTTTGGATCGCAATTTCATCGACTTCTTTATAAAGTATATAACGTGCATAAGATAGTATATCAAAGCCACACTAAAAATCGCGAACCGGCCAGTATCCGCTCATGGTGGTGTCTTGCAAAGGGTTGACATAACTTTTTATTGCGGCCGTAATCCATTCTTGATTTCCTTCTTGGTGTCATGGGAATGACGCGCGTCTTAATTTTCTTCATGCTCCCATTTTTGTGAAGAAAAGTACTCGAAAAATGCCTTGAGAAAATCCGCTTGTTTGCGATACGTCAAATTGCCTGGTTTCGATCACTTCTTCGTGGTGAAGCATGTCGAGTAAATGATTAACGGGATTGTTAAAAAAACTTGTATGCCGTTACAATTTTCTAAGTTGGTATTCCTATCCGACATTTTATTACCTTAGAAGCGATTGACTGGTTAAATATATGGTAGACATTATAGATTTCTTTCAGAATTTGTTCGCTACAGCGCATTGGCCTGCCCGCTGGCATTGTGGCACTTGGAGTGATTTTCATGGATGGCTATACATCTCAAGCGATATCGCGATATGGCTTTCCTATTACGCCATACCCGTTATTATTCTCGGATATATGTACAAAAAAAAATCTGAGCTAAAATACTTAACTACGTATGTGCTCTTCGCGTTTTTCATTTTATTATGCGGCTCAACTCATCTACTGGACGCCGTTATGTTCTGGATGCCGATGTATAGGTTAAGCGCGCTCGTTAAGTTTCTTACCGGGGCGGTTAGTCTCTTTACAGTTTATCACCTCTTTAAAATTCTTCCTGATGCATTCCGCCAAAAAACCAGCGTAGTACTAGAAAGAGAAATCGCAAGAAGGATCGAGGCAGAACAAAAACTTGAAATCGCAAATGCGGGACTTCAACAGTTTGTATACATGGCTTCTCACGACATTCAGGAACCGTTGCGTAAGGTAGAAATGTACACAAGCCGCCTTTATGAATCGAATAAACCCAACCTCGATGAAAAAAGTCAGGACCTTGTTGCCAAAACGATCCGCGTAACTGAGCGTATGCGAAAGATGATAAATGGATTTCTTCAATTATCCGCGCTTGCTGATAACGTTACTTTACAACCTGTAGATCTCAATGAGGTCTTTAACCAATGCATTAGCGATCTCGAAATAAAAGTTTCGGAGCGTTCAGCAAAAATAACCATTAGCCAGTTACCGTTAGTATTGGGACATGCTGACTACCTTGTGATCGCGTTTACCAATTTGATTGGCAACGCTATTAAATTTTCCACTCGTGAACCAGTAATCGATATCTCCTCGACAATCAATGGCGACAAAGTAAATGTTCATATCAGGGACAATGGTATCGGTATTGCCGTTGATTCAACGGAGAAAATTTTTAAACCCTTTGAGCGTCTTCACAATCGAACCTCTTATGAGGGATCGGGAATTGGTCTGGCAATCGTTAAGAAGGTTATTGATTTACATAAAGGTGAAATAACGTTAACCAGTGAACCTGGAATCGGTTCAACATTTTCCATCACGCTCAGTGGCGTCTAGTTAAAGTATTAAAAAGTTAAAGTCCTAAAAAGGTGTTTCTAATTTAAAAATGAGGTGATCTTTTCGAGCGATTTTTAAGCCAGCTCTGATGGATGCGTTTCATTCATTGGACAACCGTAAATGGCCCGTGCACGGACCATCGCGGCTGCACTTTAAAACGTGTCCAATATTGGCTAATGTATATTCAAGGAATCAGCTTTGTTAGCCCGCGACACGCTGTCGTTTCGGGACATACTGTCATTCTGCATTATCCGGTCTTCCGACTGCGGATCAGGCGCAGCACCAACACCTGGCTCGTCACTTTCAACTTGAGAATCTGCACTATTTCGCGCATCTCTTGAACATGCTACAGCAGCCAGCGCGATCACTGCAAGCACAAATGTTTTTCTAATAAATTTCATCGGTTTTTTACTTTATTGATAGCTGATCTTCTATTCTGTCATCGAACAAGTTTCAGGTGTCCTATACGCCTTCGATTTAGGACTTGGAATCGTGACCTTCGACTTTCACAATCTTGTTATAAACACCAAACAACAGGAATGGAGCAGCCCACTGACCAACAAAAAGTGCCATGGAATCTTTGCCCGCTATTTTTAGCGTTAAAGAAGTTGCCATTGCCCCTATTGACGCCCATAGAAAAAGATCTGATGGAAGTTTAGCAGTTTGGGACTCGATTGCTTTAGCGAGTGGTCCTTCTTTCGCTTCTGATTTGGAACCGTTTTCCATAACGCCTTCCTTTTTTAAAGTATCTGTTAGCATAAATTTAAGTTTTAGTTAATGATTAATTTATTTGAAAGCAATACTGTGAAAATGGTGCCAGATGAATTTCTGATTGCAGGGACGCAAATCGTTGGTTACGGGAGACAAACCTGATGAGATCCTTTCCGACGAAATGTTTCCCCGGTAACTGATTCTACGAATAAGGTATAACAATGATTGCCTTCGATACGAGCTACGGGTCGTCGACGAATTTCAAATTCATTACACATTACATGAATTCATTTGGCTCGCATGAAAGAATCGCATGCGTCAACTATTAATGAGTCCTTCCCATTATAGCTCTATCTAACATTATCATTTTCGTTATGGATAACGTTTAACTACATTGGCCAAGAACGACCCATATCACAATAAAGACGAGTATAGTTCCGAAACAACCACCACCCAATTTTTTCGCGCCATAACCAGCAATTAAACCTCTGAAGATATTATTCATAGTTTTTTATTTTAAGAGGATGCATGCCCATTAATAGTGCCGGTTCTTTGTATCGCCACTGCTTTTTTTTCATTTTCTTGCGAGTGGCCTATATTGTTAACCGCACAGGTATTGCAGACAACTTAGCACGACGCGTCGGAGAAAACTTTAGACTAAATGTAAAAAAAGGACCACACAGATTCACAACCGTGTGGAAATAAATATGCAGTACTCCAGAATGCACAAGCACTTATCAAACGAGTTAATGCTATACTGCTTGAATTTAGTTAAATGATGAAGGTAGTGTAATCCAAAAGTTTGATCCCTTACCTACTCTACTGGAAACGTTAATTTTACCACCCATCTCCAGGGTTAGCTCTTCACAAAAATGAAGCGCAATTCCAGATCCATTTTCACCTGCGGTTCCCAGAGTTGAAGCTCGATTTTCCCAATCGAAAAGTTTATTTAGTTTGTCAGGCGTCATACCTACACCTGTGTCGGATATGCAAATCACCGTGCTCCTGTTATTTTGAGTAACTGAAACCTCGATCGTTCCACTTGCTGTGAATTTATTCGCATTAGAGATGAAATTCCGTATTAAAAACCTGAATGCACCTTTGTCAACCAGGGCTTTCGCATCTACCGGTACATTGAATTTAAACTCATTTCGCTTTTTTTGCAGATCACTCAGCTGAGCTTCAGTTTCCATTTTTATTAAAGGGGCTAAAAAAACTTCTTCAAGCTTTAATCCCCCTGACTCTGATTGTGCCACTCCCCACTCCAATAAATTAGTCAGGAGCAGATCTGTTACATCAAGCAGTTCGCGAATTTCACCTTTGAGGGGCAGCAGACTTTCATGAGGTACATCTCTTTCCGTTAAAATCTGAGTTAAAGAAACGAGGTTTGTAAACGGTTTCCTTACATCGTGGCCGACGATTGAAAGGGTTTTGCTTTGAATTGCATTAAGTTTTTGCAGCTTAATATTTCGCAACCTCAGTTCAAGCAAGCGTACCACCTGTCTGCCCAATGTTCGCAAGGCTTTCTGTTGCCCTTCATTTAGTTCTCTTGGTTTTCGGTCGATGACGCATATTGTTCCAAGCTTATAACCGTTCTCCGTAATGAGTGGCATCCCTGCATAGAACCTAATATTCGGATCTCCGGTTACTAAAGGATTTTGGGAAAAACGTTCATCAAGTGTGGCATCGCGGATCAAAGTAAGGTCGTCAATGAGGATTGCATGGGCGCAAAATGCCACATCTCTTGGGGTTTCATGAATATCCAGGCCCGTTCTGGCTTTGAACCATTGACGATCGCGGTCTACAAGCGTGATTAAGGATATCGGTGTGCCACAAATATGCGACGCGAGTTCAACCAATTCCTCAAAATCCTGTTCACTCTCTGTATCTAAAATCTTGAAGTTGAATAATTCAACCAGTCGCTTTTTCTCAGTTTCGTCTCCGCTTTCCACTTTAAGGTTGTTTGAAACTTTAATCCGGTTTCAACTCAGATTGTAAGTTATACAAACCAAGGTAAAAATCATCGTATGATTTATTCGTGCAGAATGCTCCTGATACAAATCATGGAAATAAACTTAGCAATGCTAGTATGAAAAAAATGGTCGCTTAGCCGGTACCTTTTTATGTTTAGGGGCAATGTCAAACGCAGGTAATAAATGGAGGTAAGTGGTTACTTTTCGGGGTTCAAAAGGCATCAATTTTCAGAGAATGAGTGCACACGATTGCAAAAGACGGTATGATGTGCATCACTTTCGGGAACAAAACCCAACAAATTGATGATCAAATAGTTAAAGAAAAAATCGGTAGTTCCGGCAAATTCTGTTTTGGGTGACTATCATTACCCGCGCAGAAATAAAATCTGATAGCGACATTAAAATCTTTCTTTGGAACATCATGTAAGAAATCGTAGTAAAAATGATAATTTAGCGCCAATTTGGCATACACACTCTTTTATAATTTGTTTGTTATTAACGTTGCATTCTATACTTGGCTTTAATCTAATTACCCATGAAACTTTTTACACAGGAAGGTATCCCTATCGCTGAAAAATCGCGCTTATTTGTCGCCGTTTTAGTGATTTTGGCCCTATCGCCCAGCCAGAATTCATTTGCTGCCTTTTCTGACAAATCCGAAAAGGATGAAATAGTCAATCAAGAGCCGGTGGCAGGCACTGATTTCGTGACGACGGATGAGGACACGCCGGTAAGTGGAAACGTGCTACTGAATGACCATGATCCAGAGGGTGGAGTGTTACGGGTTGTCGCCGAAACAATCACTACAGCTCATGGACAAGCGGTTCTTTTAGCAGATGGAAGTTTTACCTATACTCCAAATCCTGACTATCATGGCAGTGATAGTTTCGAATATAAACTCTGTGATGATGGTACGCCTGAGGCCTGCTGTACCGGATTAGTGGAGATTACTATCCAGAATGTTCAAGATGCACCGGTCGCAAACCCCGATTTTTACACTGTTGATGAAGATATTGTCTTGACAACTACACCTGCTAACGGTGTACTTTCTAACGACACCGATGCCGATGGAAATGCCCTGACTGCGATTCTAGGTCAGTCCCCTGCTCATGGAACAATCATACTTAATGCTAACGGGTCATTTACCTATACTCCGAATTTAAATTATTTCGGTACCGATACGTTTACGTATTATGCCAACGATGGGACTGATAACTCTGCAGAGGCAGTAGTTACCATCACGATCAATCCGGTCAATGATGCACCGGTTGCTGTTGATGATCAAGCCGAAACGGACGAAAATGTACCGGTAGATATCCCAGTGCTGGCGAATGATTATGATGTCGATAATGTCCTCAATGGATCGATGATAATCATCGTAACGCAACCAGCGCATGGAACTGCGGTAATTGATGTGCCCACAGGTATAGTTACCTACACCCCTAACCCAGACTATCATGGCAATGATTCTTTCACTTATAAACTTGACGATCTGTGTGGATGTTCTTCCAATATAGCCACCGTTAATATTGTAGTCAATCCGGTTAACACTGCGCCAGTAGCCGTTCCTGACCAGGCAACCACCCTTGAAGATGTAGCGGTTCTTATCCCGGTATTGGCTAATGACACCGATGATAACGATGCTATTGACCCCGCTTCATTGGTGATTGTGAGTGGGCCTGCTAACGGCACAGCTGTTGTCCAACCAAATGGAGAAGTTCTTTATACACCAAAGAAAGACTATTTTGGTACTGATACTTTTACTTACACCGTAAAAGACGATGATGGGGCAACCTCATTGCCAGCGACTGTAACGATCGTTGTAACTCCTGTAAATGATCCTCCCATTGCTGTTGACGATTTTGTAACAACAAATGAAGATGTTCCAGTCAATGTACCGCTGTTGGCAAATGATATCGATGTTGATGATGTACTGGACCTCACGATGGTAACTATAGTCACCCCGCCAACTCATGGAACACTCGTGATTAATCCTGCGAATGGAACCGTTATCTATACGCCTAAGCCGAATTATTTCGGTCCTGAAACCTTCAGCTATCAACTGAAAGATCCTCAAGATGCCCTTTCCAATATTGCAACTGTAAGCATTACTGTGAACCCGGTAAATGATGCTCCCGTTGCTGCTGCTGATAACGCAACGACCCCTGAAGATGTACCGGTTTTAATTCCAGTATTGACGAACGACACAGACGCTGATAGTTCATTGGATCCAACTTCATTGGTTATTGTAAGTGCCCCGTCCAATGGGTCAGCCGTTCCACTGCCCAATGGGGAAATATTGTATACGCCAAATCCGGATTATTTCGGTACAGATACATTTACTTATACTGTTAAAGACGCAGAGGGTGCAACTTCCGCTCCCGCTACTGTAACGGTAGTCGTTACTCCGGTTAATGATGCCCCTGTTGCCGTTGACGATGATGCGTCGACACTCAAAAATACTCCAGTCGGTATTCCAGTATTGGCAAACGACTATGATGTTGACAACGACCTTGTACCTTCATCCGTAACCATCACCACAAATCCGCAAAATGGAACAGTGGCTGTCAATACCTCGACCGGGGTGGTAACCTATAGTCCTCAAAACGGATTTGCCGGCAACGATCAGTTCAAATATACCATCCGCGATCCTGATGGATTGGTTTCAAATATTGCCACGGTGAGGATAGCTGTTGTCGATACTAACCTTCCGCCAGTTGCAGTAGACGATGGCCCGATTGATCACCTATCGCGGGCTGCTCTGGTGATTGATGTACTGGCTAACGACTATGATCCGGATAATTCAAATGATGAACTTACTATTATCTCGGTTACAAATCCTTCCAGCGGATCGGTGAGAATTGAGAATAGAAAAATTATATTTCAACCTGAAGGAACAATTTCTTCCACCATTACTTTCAGATATACTATTCAAGATCCAGGAGGTCTGACAGACGAAGCTGAAGTTACTATTCGATATGACTTCAGGGAACTAATTGTTTCACAAGGTTTCTCGCCAAACGGGGATGGCAACAACGATACGTGGTACATTCAGGGTATTGAAGGTTATCCTAATAATATTGTAAAAGTGTTTGACCGGTGGGGATTATTGGTCTTTCAAAAATCCTCTTATAACAACACTACTTCTTCCTGGGATGGACGTGCCAATACTGGTCAGCAGTCAGGAAGATTGTTAGACAGAGGTACATACTATTATTTGCTTGAACCTGGCGACGGGCTACCTTCGTTAAATGGCTTCGTGGTACTCATCCGGTAAAGGATCATTACAGTTGTGTGACCTATTCAGCAATAATAATTAAGAAAAATAGTGGTTATGAAATTTGAAAGGGCCCTGGTAGTGTTTGTTGGAACGATGTTGATGACCTTGCAGTCCTACGCTCAACAGAATCCGTTGTACTCTCAATACATGTTCAATGGGCTTGTGATTAACCCTGCATATACCGGAAGTCACGAATCGATGACGGCTACTGTTGCTACACGCATGCAATGGACAGGCCTTGCGGGTGCGCCACAAACCCAGGTTGCATCTTTTCATTCGCCGATTAATGTATCGAGATCAGCAGCTGGTGGTATGTTTATTCACGATAACCCTGGTGTAACCAATCAATACACTGTGAATGGTACATATGCTTATCGTATTCCTGTTTCAAAAAATGCAAAGATAGCGGTTGGTGCCCAGGCTGGTGTGACCTACTATCGTTCTGATCTTACAGACCTTATAATTGTTACACCCGGGGGAATACCTGACCCGGCCTTCTCTCAAACTGAAACCAGGTATTTACCGAACCTTGGGATCGGGGCGTACTTTTATTCGAAGAGAAGTTATATCGGATTGTCTTTACCATCTCTAATAAACAACCGGTGGGAAAATCAAGATGCTATTATAGAGTCACGGCAAACACGTCAGTATTTTCTATCCGCGGGGCACGTTTTTGATATTGGTGAGAACCTTAAGCTGAAGCCGAATCTTCTGCTGCGGTGGGTAGAGGGTGGCCCTTTTCAATTTGATTTGAACGCAAACCTTTTGATTCATGAAGTAATCTGGCTCGGAGCCTCTTATCGTATGGATGATTCTTTTGATTGGTTGATTCAGTGGAACATCACCAATCACTTAAGTCTTGGATATTCGTATGGCTACCCTATTTCAAGTCTTGCGGCTGCACAAGCTGGTACACATGAAATAGTTCTAACTTACAACATCAAACGCAATAAGCACATCGTCTTCTCACCTCGTTACTTCTGACATGAAAAAAATAATACCAGCCATACTCCTGTTATTGTTGGTCTCTGCGCAGGCTTTCTCTCAACATAGCAGCCTGGCCTATCGCAAGCTTGCCGATTCACTTTATGTTCATCACCACTATCAGGATGCCATAAATTATTATGAGAGAGCGCTCAAGAAATCTCGTGATCCCGGCAACATTATGCTTCAAATTGCAAAAAGTCATTTAAAAACCAATCAGCCACACGAATCTGAAGAATGGTTTTTAAAAGCGAGGGAAAATAAAGCTACACTTACACTGGATGATTATTACTTATACGCAAGAGCGTTAATTACGCTTAAGAAAAGAAATCAGGCAGACGCACTGCTTGAAAGTATACTGGAGTCTGACCCAAATGCGCAACAAGTTCGGCGAGCACTTACCGACCTCAGAAACTTTGAGAAGTATTATCAAGACTCCGCCAGCTTTATTATTGATAGTCTGAATGTGAATACGTCTGATGCCGAATTTGCACCAGCTTATTATAAAGATGGTCTTGTGTTTTCATCCGCAAGAGCAGAAGGGCCCATGCGAAAAAAATATCATTGGGATAACAGCCATTTTCTGAACCTCTATTACAGCCCCATGACAAAGGACAAACGATTTGTCGCGCCGGAGATATTCGAAAGAGAATTAAATACACCGCATCACGAAGGACCGGCGATGTTTTATGATAACTATCAACGTATGATTTTGAACCGGAACCAGCCTCTGAAAATGAAGCACCGGAATGATTTATACGAATGGCGTCTGGGATTATACGATGCCTTATTTGATCCGACAAAAGCTTCCTGGAAGGTTGTTCCATTACCAATTAATCAATTGGAATACTCCTACGCCCACCCATGGATTTCGGAAGACGGCAATACATTATATTTCTCGTCCGACAGGCCGGGTGGTTATGGCGGCATGGACCTATACCGTGTGATCAGAAAAGATGGAGTTTGGGGCATACCATTCAATCTGGGACCTGCGGTAAACACTGCAGAAAATGAAGTATTCCCATTCTTTATAGAAAATACTCTATACTTCGCCTCAGACGGTCATGGCGGATTGGGAGGTCTTGATCTCTTTCAATGCAAACTCACGGTTAATGGATTCAGTCCACCACAGAATCTTGGATATCCAATGAATTCACCAGCGGACGATTTTTCTCTTATTACAACGGGAAAACAACGCAACGGCTACTTTGCCTCAGCGCGTAGTGGAAATGACGATTTGTTTTCATTTCAAAAGCTAGCGCCGAACATTAAAATCCTTGCACATATCTATGACAGTCTTACACGTAAACCTCTCGCTGGTGCCGATATTCAAATCATTACCAGCACCGGTGGCCTCGACTCGACTTTAAAAGCAGATGAGAATGGAGATTTTGTAATCGAGTTGCCGGAAGAAACGGCATACATGATCATCGGTACAAAAGATGATAAAATTGGCATGGTATCCGACATTGCAGATGTATCAAAAATAAATAAGATACCAGCGTTCGCCGATACAACCAGAGTAGCTTGCCTGGGCTTCATACAAAATGAAGAAGGAGAACCTAGAACGGCTAAGCTCATATCCATCACCGATGAGACAACCGGTGAAACGCTAGACCACCCTGGTGATCAATCTCAGATTACTTTTCTCGGTAAAAAGGGCCACAATTATAACATCGATATTCAGGATGAACGAGGAAACCAGGCAAACCACAAGCTGGCGATCGGTTTAAATGATAAGGATCCCAAAATATTTACGATGATTCTGCCCGACGATCATCCTGTACTGGAAATGTCCGCACGGCTTTTCAAGGCTGACGACGACCAACCGGTTGCGAACGCCAACGTCAGGGTTATTACTTATGGCGATAACGACATGGAATTAACGTCGGATGAAAATGGTATCGTTGATTTTAGCCTTAAAGAAGGCACAGCATTCATGATTGTTGGCACCAAAGAAAATCTGTCCGGGATGCAATCCGGGTTGGCCGAAAAAGGCGTCAATGATAAGGTATCCATGATCCTCCCCGTACCGATGTATGGCGACGATAAAGGCGTAATTGCACTGGGGCTTGTAACCAATACATCGGGTATACCGGTGGGTAACTATAAGGCTACTGTAAAGAATAAAACTACAGGCGAAGAGATTCCCTCGAAGGCTGAAAAAGGTCTGTTGAGTTTCAACGTTGATAAAGGTAAGGAATATGATATTACAGTAGAACATGACGATTATCTCACGTCACGTCAGGAGTTATCGATACCAGAAGATGGCCCTGAAATAGAAAAGTTTACCGTCGTTTTGGAAGACAAGCCCAATAGCAAGCTGAAGACGTTACCATTGGTAGCCCTGGAGACGGACGTAATCGCCGACAATATTAAATCCGGAAAATCTGATCTTCTGCTGGTCGACACCGATAAAGGCACTTCGAAGATGTATATAAAATCTGGTGATGAGTTGAGCGAAATAACTGAAAGAGATAGTCTGCTTTACCATCAGACACCGCTGGGAAACGAATATTTGGGTAAGGGGCTTCTTTCCAAACTAAGAAGAAATCCATCGTCGGTGCTGAAAGGACTGGACCGCGAAGATGTTACTGCGCTAAGAAACATCTATTTTGAATTCGACAAAGCTACGCTTGATGAGAAAGATATGGAGTACCTTCAGCAGGTTAAAAGCATCCTGAATCTGGATCGTACTACGAAGCTAATTATCGCCGGTCATGCCGATGATCGCGGTAGTGATGATTATAACATCAAACTTTCCGGAAGACGGGCTCAAGCCGTAAGTAAATTCCTGATCAGTCAGGGTATTCCGAAAGAGAGAATCATCCTGAAAGCCTACGGCGAATCTTTACCTGTAGTACCTTGCTTTGATGCCGATTGTTCAGAAGATGATCATCAGCAAAACAGAAGAGCTGAATTTGTGCTAAGCCAGGATGATATACTTGATTCACGAGTTAGTCCGAAGATGTAATTTGATTCATTCCTGGTTCGCTAAGCAGCAACGGCAGGTAAGCACAAAATCAAAACGCGATGTTTATCTAACGTTCGGTATATAAATAAACATCGCGTGCTTGAAGATTATCAAACTCAGTTTTTTGTTTTCCTGAGCCGAATGAAGTACTAGTGACTTCATATTCTACGCAAGTAGTTTATAGTAAACTTCGTCATTTAGACTTCAGGGCATTTCCGAAAACGTTTACAGCATCGCAGCGTCCTTTCTTTAATCTCTGTTTTTCACACTAACGTTCAACGATTTGATAAAAAATCCATCCCCTTCGAACGTTTTTACATTTGTTCATTGAACTCTTTTAGCTATGTTTAAATGTTATGATCAGGGATTTACATCTTGTGCTGCAAAAGGTTTCTGAAAATGATCAAAACGCCTATTGCAAACTCTTTGAAACCTACTCCGGCAAGGTTTATGGCTTTGCGTTAAAACTAACGCACTCGCCGGTTCAATCTGAAGAGATTGTACAAGATATCTTTCTCAAGATCTGGACAAATAGAAAAATACTGGGTACGATTAATTCTTTCCCTGCCTACCTATATACCATTACTCGAAATCATTGCTTTAATGTATTGAAGCGAATGGCATTGGAAGAAATTGCAAAGGCCAGGATCGCCACTGCTATGAAGCTCGAAACGCATGAAACCGAGGAGACGGTCATTTTTGAGGATTACCAAAAGATTCTGGATCAGGCCATTAACCTGCTTCCACCACGTCAGCGTTTGGTGTATAGCCTTTGCCACCAGCAAGGCCTTAAATATGAAGAAGTTGCCCAACAACTGAAAATCTCCCGGTTTACCGTGAAAACCCAGATGCAGCAAGCGTTACGAAGAATCAAAGCTCATTTTGGAGGTGCGATAGGATCCACTATCGTGTTTCTCCTGCTATTTTAGTACATAAGAGGGGTGTTTTATACCGGCTCTTTCACAAAATCCAGAGAATTAAATAAGTCGAGGGTAAAAAACCAAATATTTTTTGCTTTCGCATACTCCTTGGTTCACCCGCAATTGTCTTTATTATCGACGAGTAGTCAAAACCTATCCTTATGAACCAAACGCGATTAGTCTGGCTCTTTCAACGGTATGTAACCCATACCTGTACGCCGGAAGAAAGATTGGAATTTATTCAATCGGTAATGGCTTCCAGAAACCAGGAAAAAATCAAGGAATTACTGGATGAACTTTGGGAGACCTTTCCACATCAACATAACCTTCCTGAGGATAGTACGTCAAAAATACTGGACAACATATTTGCCGCAAATACTAAAAGTTCGGTAGTAACCCCATCACCAAAGAGAACACCCCTGATTTACAAGTTTGCGGCCAGCCTGTTAATTGCGATTGCTTCTCTGAGCGCTTTCTACCGCTTTCAATCGGTAACTGAAAACCAACCGATAGCTACAAAACAGGAAGAAACGCACGACGAGCATCGGTTTATTAAACTTCCCGATGGAAGTACTGTCATCCTTAATGCTGGCAGCACACTTAACTACCCGGATTCTTTTGAAGGTAAAGTAAATCGGGAAGTCGTATTGGTTGGCGAAGGTTTTTTTGACATCCAGTCTGATCCTTTGAAACCCTTTATTGTTCACGCCGGAGTTCTTAAAACAACGGTATTGGGAACGGCTTTCAATATAAAAGCCTACGATCAGGAAAAAGATATTACAGTTACTGTAACCCGCGGAAAAGTTGAAGTGAGCGATGCCCAAAAAGTTCTTGGCGTCCTTACGTCGAACCAGCAGATATTTTTTGAGAAAGAAGTGAACCAGGTTGCACAAGTCGATGTAGACAGTAAGGAAGCAATACTGTGGGCTGAAAACGATATCTTTTTTGATGATATCACGCTCGAAAACGCAACTGTAAAGTTGGAGGAGAAATTTGCAATTAAAATCAGTTTCGAAAACGAAAAACTGAAGAAGTGCCGGTTTACTGCAAGCTTCATAAAAGGTGAAAATCTGATTCAGATTCTGGAGGTGATTTCGCAGTTTAACAACGCAGAATACATTGTTTCAGAAAAAGGAGATGTAACGCTGACCGGTGAGGGATGCACAACTGTTAATTGATAACCTAAACCTAAAAAATCATGATAATTCTTTACCTGAAACGATGAGATTCCAACTGAACTCCCCGCCAAGGGCGAGGAGTGTCAGCAAATTTCCGGCTTGCCGACTGCCATCGACAAGCGGGCTGTTTTAAATAAATACCATCACTTAAAACTTGATAAAAGTATGAATTCTGTACCACTTACAGAAGGGACGCCTGGCTATGGATTTACCTTAGCTTTTGGGCAACTCTGCAGGAACCGAAATTTTATAAAGATTATGCGCATCAGCGTGCTACTTTTAGCCCTTTCATTAACTAGCCTTGAAATGCTTCTGGCGACACCCAGCCTTGGCCAGGGTGCGAGTGGCACAACGATTTCACTGTCGTTGGAAGGGGAGACACTTGAAGCGGCGTTAAAGAAGATCGAAAATCTAACGTCGTTCAGGTTTGTTTACCGTCAGCGTGAAGTACGTAAAGTTGCAAACCTCAATCTGGAAGGAGGCGAACGATCAGTTTCCGAGATACTGGAATCACTGCTTAACAATACTGCACTCACGTTTAAAGAAATAAACAAAAACATTTTGATCGTTAGACGTGACGACAACGAGGTTCCAGCAGATGAATTTATCATTGCCGATGCGGACTTTCAGCAAAGAACGATTTCCGGGCGCGTAGTATCTTCCGATGACGGAAGTGCATTACCCGGAGTAAACGTGTTGTTAAAAGATACACAAACCGGCACCGTAACAGATTCTGACGGACGGTATACGATCAATGCATCCGGTGAGTCCGTCGTGTTGGTATATTCGTTTATTGGTTTTGTTACAGCAGAGGTGGATGCCGCAGGACGAAGTGTAGTAGATGTAACCTTGACTGCCGATGTAACGCAGCTTGGAGAAGTTATTGTCACTGCTTTTGGTATCGCACAGGAAAAAAAATCAATTGGCTTCGCCGCTCAGGAAGTAACTGGCTCTGAAATTGTTCAATCCCGTGAAGCTAATGTGGTTGATGCCCTGAATGCAAAAGTTGCTGGTGTGCAGGTGGTTCGCCAGGGAGGTTCGGCTGGCGCCGGTTCAAGCATTCTGATACGCGGTACATCTTCGGTATCAGGTAATAATCAGCCTTTATTTGTAGTAGATGGGATTCCGATTAACAACGACTTTAAAACCAATTTCGGAACTTCTTCGGGAGTGGATTATGCAAACCGTGCCATTGACCTCAATCCAAATGATATTGAGAATATCAGCGTTCTTAAGGGACCTGCAGCGACCGCGTTATATGGAATCCAGGGAGGTAATGGCGTTATCCTCATAACAACCAAAAAAGGATCCCGAGGGTCAAAAGGATTAACCGTCGACTTTTCTTCTAATTTTTCTACCGACCGAATCATGAACTATTTTCCAGCCCAGGATATCTACTCCCAGGGAGACAATGGAATTTTTAACGGCGGCACTACTTTCAACCATTATGGCGCACCGATATCAACACTTCGTTACAACCCTAATGCTCCCAATGTTAAGGACCCCAATGGTACAATCGTAGATATGAACAACCCCAACGCAGGGCCTGCGCTGCCTGTGTATGATAATCAAAAGCTATTTTTTCAGAATGGTTATACCACAGACAATTATCTGGCTGTATCATCGGCAACTGAAAAATCGAGCTACTACCTATCCGTTGGTAATATGTATCAGCAGGGTATTATTCCCGAAAATGACTTCAATCGCACCTCAGTAAAGCTTTCAGCGGATACGAAATTTACAGATAACTTTTCAGCAAGCGGTTCAGTTAACTATGCCAACAGCAAAAGTACAAAGTTTGGCAGGGGCGATAATTTTTCCGATGCTATTCAGGGGCTTTATCGGACTCCGCCTTCCTTTAACAATGCAGCGGGTTACGTTTATCCCAGTGGAGTACAGCGAAACTTCAGGGGAGCCGTTGATGGATCTGCGCCGTTCAGTCCGGATAACCCATTCTGGACTGTGAATAACAACCCGTTCAAGGATAACGTGAATCGGTTTATTTCAAATGTCCAGTTTGATTACAAGCCTTTTGAATGGCTCTCGATTTTATACCGGGCCGGATACGATTTTTCAAATGACGACAGAACTCAGATCTGGGCGCCATCTTCCGCTGGCGGGTCTGCCATATCCGCTTCCGGTGCCCTTGGTGGAAGGATGTTTGAAGAAACTTATACAGACAGAATTTTTAATTCCGATCTAATCGTTACGGCGACTAAGAAGTTTGGTGAAAAGTTCACTGGAAGTATTATGGTGGGTCAGAACCTGTTTTCTAGAAACTCCACGTTTTTTTATCTGAATGGGACAAATTTTGCGATTCCGGGACTTTACAATATTTCGAATACCACAGAAAACCCAATTTTCTTAAAAGATACAGAAAGAAAGCAAACCCGTGCTTTGTACACGAGATTAAGTGTCTCTTACCTTGATGCGATTTTTGTTGAGTTAACCGGAAGAAATGAATGGACCTCTACATTGAGCAGGGAAGCGCGTTCTTTTCCTTACGGAAGTGCCAGCGTTGGCCTGGTTTTTAGTGAGTTTATCGGCTCAGATGACCGCATTTTTTCGTTTGGCAAGCTGAGAGGTTCTTATGCTTTGGTCGGTAACGATGCGCTCCCCTACAGAACTGAAACATTCTACAACGTGGCTACTACCAGTACACGCTATGCCGGTGGCTTAAGGTTTCCCGTAAGTGGTGTTGGTGGAGTTTTGTTGAGTTCCCGCGCTGGAAATCCGAATCTTAAAGCCGAAAGCAATAGTACCTATGAGATGGGACTCGATCTAAAATTCTTCCGAAATCGAATTGGCTTGGATTTTACGTATTATAATTCACTTAGTCGCGACCAGATCATTGAGGTACCTGTACCTGCTTCAACAGGGTTTACGAATCAGGTCATTAATTCCGGCGAAATTGAAAACAGAGGTATTGAAGTGGTATTAAATGCTACGCCTGTTAAAACCGGAGATTTTTCATGGGATGTTCTGGTGAATTTTACCCGAAACAGAAACTATGTTAACTCGCTTCCAAATGATGAGCCTATCGTTACAAACCTCTTTGGGGCACGCATTCAAAGCAGACTTATACCCGGCGAGCAATATGGTGTGTATTATGGAAACGCCTTTAAAAGAAATGAAAACGGTGATATGTTAATCAGCCCTGCTGGATTTCCACAATTTGATCCAGACGGTCAGCGGATTATCGGAAACCCAAACCCAAATTATCTGATCGGCGTACGCAATGCGCTTTCCTATAAAGATTTTTCGTTTTCATTTTTGTGGGATATCCGCAAAGGTGGCGATGTTGTCAACGTTACGGCATATTGGATGGGTAATGGCTCAGGTGTAGCAGAACATACTGAAGACAGAAATAAAGTAGTCGTTTTCAACGGTGTAATTGATAATCCTGGAGGCGACAATGACGGACAGGTGAATGACATTCCGGTAACACTTGAACAGAGTTCTTTCCAAGGCGTTGGTGCGGCGACGGCAATGGGCCGGGAAATGACAGAACGCTGGGTACAGGATGGATCCTGGATCAGACTTAGGGATATTTCAATGAACTATAAATTGCCTAGTAGCCTCGTGAGTAAAGTGGGTATGCGCAGAGCCTCCATCGGAGTATATGGAAGGAACATCCTTCTGTTTACGAACTATGGAGGAATTGATCCGGAGACAAACCTTAGCGGTCCTAACTCAGCTCCCGGACTTGATGCCTTCACTACACCGAACATGAGAAGTTATGGTGTCACGCTCAACGCAACTTTTTAACCCCTTAAAACATGAACTTTATGAAATTAAAAATATTTCCTTTAGTCGCCATCCTGCTCCTTGCAGTCACTTCATGTGAGGACCTTGACGAGATAAACACAAACCCCAACCGAGCACCAGATGCTTCGATACAGGTAATTTTCCCCGCAATAACCGCTTCCTTTGTATACGGTATAAATGGAGAGTCTGCGCAGTTTGCAAGTATCCTGATGCAATATTTAACCGGTATCCTCGGTGACCAGCAACAGGTAAACAACTATTCATTCATCGCAGATATGAGTGATGCTACCTGGAACAGGTTTTACGCGGATTGCTTAATCAATATCAAGACCGTTAAAGAAAAGTCAACTGAGCTAAATGCATTACACTACCGCGGTGCGGCTAAAATTATGGAAGCTGCAATCCTGGGTTACTCCGTTGATCTTTGGAACGATATTCCGTATAGCACTGCATTGGACCTTCTGGGTATTGGACAACCAGATTTCGATCCCGCGGCAACGGTTTACCAACAGGTACAGTCCCTTCTTGATGAAGGTATTGCAGACCTGGAAGCTGAAAGCACAACCAGCCCAAGCAGGAACGACTTCATTTACACAGCAACCAATGAAAACAACTGGAGAACAACATCCAGGCCGCGCTGGATTAAACTAGCCCGGGCTCTGAAAGCCAGGTATCACAACCACCTCAGCAAGGTAGATCCTACGGGATCGGCAACGGCAGCACTGGCGGCAATTGATGCCGGTACCTTTATTTCAAATGCGGAAGAACCAAAGCCTGTATTTGGAACTGACTTCGCCGGTCCGTGGTTCCCGTTCTTCAACACTACCTTCGGTGAGAATAATGTTGGCGTCAGTCAGCGTATAATCGATTTACTAAAAGACCGCGTCGGTGAAGATGAGGACGACCCACGCTTACCATTCTATGTAAAGTCAGGATCAGGAGGGTCGATTTACATCGGTACCCCTAATGGCTCGGTGTCCAAGCCGGCGAATGCAGTTGTTGTTGGTGACTACATCAACCGGAGGGAAGCACCATCACCTATCCTGAACTACAGTGAAGTAAAGTTCATTGAGGCTGAGGCAGCTTTGCGACTAGGTCAAAATGATCGTGCGGCGACTGCTTTTAATGCCGCAGTTGCAGCCTCCTTACAACGTGTAACAGGTGCGGTAAGCGCAGATTACGTCGCTGCTTTTGGCAGTGAGACCGGCGCTACGTTAACCTTGGAGAAGATCCAACTCGAAAAACACATTGATCTATACCTTCAAACCGAAGCCTGGACAGATTGGAGACGCAGTGTTCCCAATGGAGCGCCCGCTTCAGCATCAGGATTTCCGGTGCTGGTGCCCTCGCCTACGAACTCTACCCAAGGTGCATTCCCAAGAAGGTTTATATACCCGAACAGAGAAGTGGTTAATAATTCAGACAACGTGCCCAACGTTACAAACCTGAATAAAATTTTCTGGGATCTGTAAAACTTAAGACTTAACGAATAAGATTATGAAAATATCAAGGATAATATTTCTAATGATCGTTTCAGCTTCCCTGTCTTCCTGTATTTTGGAAGAGCAGGATTCAGAGTACGATGTACTGGGTGGCGTGGCTACTATTGCCACATGGGTTCCCTCGAAAACAAATCCCACGGCGGAAGAAACCATTTCAATAAAGGCGTTATACTACTCCGAACATGCTCCGGTTCAAGAATTGCGATTTTTCGCAAAGGTTGGCGCCGCAGACAGAGTGTTGGTACAAACGGTACCTGTGTCTTCCTTCGATACACAAGATTCGTATGAACAGGAATTCAGTTTCAGTATTCCTGCCGGAACACCTGCTGCAACTGTTATCGTATTAACGATCGAAGCAGAAACACCGAACACCTTAGTGAAACGCAGATCCACTCCTGCTTCCGGAGCCGGAACTATCATTGTAATTTGATTCATCAAGGAGGCTACCTATTCTGGTAGCCTCCTCTTTTTCTCGTTTACATTAGAGTCCAAAACAAAAAAAGGATCTGTCTTGAGCAAGACAGATCCTTTCCATATTATTTCCTTAATAAAACTTAGGCATGTACAGCTGCTGCCTTTGCTTTTCTGCTGCGCATCCAGAATAGAAGAATTGTAAACAGTACGATCAGTATGATTGGGAATGTCAGCATCTTCTGCAAAGTTGCCTGACCGGCGGCTAATTCCATAGCATCGCCTTCGAGTCCCATGGCAGAAGCCTTTGCGCTGGCGGAATCAATCCATCCACCAATTATCCTTTGAAAAATTGAAGTTGAAAACATACCGAAGGCTCCCACAACAGACATCCCGATCGCCCCGCTTAACGGTATTTTTTCGGCTACAAATCCAATCATGTTTGGCCAGAAATAACAAACACCTATTGCAAAAATTACAGCCGCAAAATAAGCCATAGCGCCGGTCTGCGTGCTGAAAAGGAAAATTCCAAGTGCCGTGAATATCGCTGATCCTAATAGCACGCCTGTTTGATCGAATTTGTGAACAAACTCACCACCAAAGTATCGTCCCACCGCCATCAATCCGGTTATTAACGCAAGAATAACCATCGGCTCAGCGCCACTTTTTGCCAAAATTAACTGTGCCCATTGTGTCGGACCAAACTCTGAAATAGCCGTCAGTGTCATACAAGCGCAGATAAATATGAACAGCGGTGTAAACATCGCCTTGAGGTTAGAAGTCAGTGATGTAACTTCCTGATTTTCCGGTTCAGGGAATGGTTGACCATAGAAAAGGTAAGCATAAATTACCGTCGGGATCATAATTATCCAGATTTGTGCTTCCCAACCAAGATTCATTTTTGTCATGCCCAGCGATATGAGACTTCCAATAACAATTCCACCTGGAAACCACATGTGAAATCGGTTCAATAACGTATTCATCATTTTTCCAGTATAGGCCGTTGCAATCATAGGGTTACAAGCCGCTTCGGTACAACCGTTGCCGAGACCAATGAGTAATGTGGAGATAAGAAGGCCCACATATCCACCTGAAAATATAGTAAGGAGGATACCCAACGTATGGGTAAAAAAAGCGATGATCATGATGCGTTTTGGTCCTACTGTACTGTAGAATATGCCGCCCAAAACCATGGAGATCGGGAAGC
Source organism: Chryseolinea sp. (assembly GCA_041747735.1). Classification (GTDB taxonomy): domain Bacteria; phylum Bacteroidota; class Bacteroidia; order Cytophagales; family Cyclobacteriaceae; genus Chryseolinea. The sequence continues at coordinate 61,004 of JBGTEP010000001.1, read as the reverse complement.
CCAGGAACCACATCGAGTTTATAAGCCCGAGTTGCGTTGCGCTCAGGTTAAATTCTTCTCCCAATTCCGGCAGGATACCTGCCCTTATACTGAAAGAAAAGGCTGTTGTAATCAGGGCAAAACAACTGCCGTAAAAAAGTCTTTTAGGGTTGTGTTCATTCATAATAGGTCTGGTTTGGTTTTTAGCTCTGGAAAATAGTAAATTTTTAATTACCAACTATCATAGGCTGACATGGTGATGTAATATGTTCATATGGCCGGTAGCTTCACCCAGTTGTGCAAGGGACCTGAGCACTTGTTTAATAAAGCAACGTTGCGACTTGCCATTCATCCATACAGATCGAGTTATGCTGAAATTTTTTCTGGATCTCAGTCAGGCTGACAGAAATTAACTGTCATACTTGTCAGATTTGGAACCCTATCTCTGCCTTGCACAGTTCTTGTTATTGCTAAATCGAAATACAATTCTAAAAAACTAAAGGCCATGAAGTCATTTTCAGAAAATGGTGGTCTTTCTGCAAGGCGGACGACCATCTCTTATACCAAAAACTACTTTTCTTCTATCAAGCCGCTTGGGGTATTCATGCTGGCTGCTACCCTGCTACTTTCTTCTTGTAAAGAGGAAACCCACGGCCAGAATTCCGTAGCATCGAAAAAAAATGCGCCGGACAGCCTCCATAAGCCTAAGGTGAACATTCAGGTAAACCGCCTGTATGATAATAAAGGAAACGTAATTGGTTTTGATTCCACGTATACTTCGTACTACTCAAATGTGATTGGCGATACCGTGCAAATGGATAGCCTGATGAAGAGTTTTGATCGCTATTTTGGAAGTAGCCACCGTTACTTTTTCGATGATGCTTTTGCACCGCTGTTCTTTTCAGACTCGTTGCGCCATAATGATTTCTTCCACGACGATTTCTTTATGAAACGCTATGAACTGAACGATGATTATTTGCGCAGAATGATGCGACAAATGGATTCTATTAAAAATCAATTTTACCAAGATCGAAATAAAGGATCAGCTGACGGTTCTCAAACCTTGTAGAACATTTCGCTTCAGAGACTTTTCTATACCTAATTCAATCAATAAATGTTCAACTAAAAAATGAAAGGAGGACAAATTATGAAAACGCTAGTTAGAACCAATGGAAATCTGTTTCCGTCAATTCCATCTTTGTTAAATGATTTCCTCGCAAACGAATGGATTGATAACTCAGTCGGTGACTGGAAATCTAACGGATCGACACTTCCTGCAGTAAATGTGCGGGAAACCAATGATGACTTCATTATCGAAGTAGCAGCACCCGGAATGAAACGAGATGATTTTCAGGTAGAACTCGACAACAACCTGCTCACAATTTCCTCACAAAAAGAAAACCGTCAGGAAGAAAAAGACACGGATGGAAATTATACGCGTAGGGAATTCAGTTATGAGTCATTCCAACGCAACTTCGCTTTACCCGGAGATAAAGTTGAAAGCGATAAAATTGCTGCACGCTACACTGATGGCCTGTTGCATATCACAGTTCCAAAAAGGGAAAATGCGAAAGTCAAACCTGCTAAGCAGATAGCAATTTCGTAAGACGGAATAAAACGAGGGCTGTTAATAAGTAGAGCGTTGCAGATGATGCAGCGCCTCTATTTATTAAACTTTTAATGATTGTTAACTTTAGTCGGCGCTGAAATAACTTACAAGGCCTTTGATTAACTGAATGCCTCCGAAAAGGATTGCTCCCCAAAAAATAAATCCAATGTTTGCCACCGTTGCCACTGTACCGCCAAGACACCACAGCGCTCCGTAAAGTATATCCTTACCAGCAGCATCTTTTTTTGCCTTTTTTATCTCGTCTTCAACACCCCGGACGATAGTATAGGCAGCATCTTCACTCAATCCTTTTTCCATGAGTGCGGTCCTTACGTCGAAGGGTTTTTTGTTTTCTTTTATTAAGAGATTAGCCGCATAGTTATAAATCTCGTTAACGGCATAGTGTTGACTAAGCTGTGTTGTTTCCATCTGTTTTTTCTGGGTACATATCGCATGGCAGGAAAAAGTGACCGCATCGGCACAAAGAATTTCGAAAGGAGAATTTAATCCACTAATAATCAACCAATAGAAATAATAATCATGAAGCTGTTTTAATTCTATTGTCAGCACAAAATCAGAAATGAAATGCTAAGGGTTAACATCTGTCGTAGTTCATTACACTAACTTTAAAATTGCACTGCGAAACATAAAGACTTCAAGCTCATTACAGTCGCGGGGCGCAATGTTTCTTTTGCTCGACAAGTGTGCGTATTTCCAGATGTGTTGTTCAGCGTGCATCAGTAAAGTAGCTATCTTCGTTACTCCACACCTTAAACAATTGCACGATGAAATCACTGCTGTTTTCATTAGGGCTGGTCTTTGTACTGGCGCTAAGCAACTACTCCTATGCCCAACTTTATTCAATTGAATATCTGTTGTCTGTGCATGACCTTGTTAGTATGAATAACAGTCCCGGAAGGAAAGAGATAGGGAAAGATATCATCATCGAGGCTGCTGACACTGAAATTTCCAATAACGAAACAAACACAACGATATCGCTGGAGCACATCTCAGGTAGCGACTATATTGAATATAGTGGCGTTGGTTTTTATCCCAACACCGCGATTATCCACCCTTCCTACCAGACTTTAATGGAGAGCCTCGCTGATCATATGAAACAAGACCAAACCTTTGATCTCCGGATTCACGGATATTGCAATGGTGACGTATCTCGTCCCATCATCCTCGCTGGTATCATGACCAAATTTTTTAACATCGACGACAACGATCAACAAAAAACTGCAACTGCACTTGAGTTAACAGAACTTCGTGCAGCCTACGCGAAGCGCTATTTGATGGCACAGGGCATTCCGGCGGAAAGAATAAAAATTAGCGGTGAAGGTGCACAGAAGATGATCTATCCTGAGTCGAGTGTATATGCGCACTACAATGATCGCATAGAATTCAAGATCATTTCCAAATAGCCAAAAGGCAGTTCTAATTTTTTTAAAAACGATGCATTGTTGAATGCAAATGCATTCAATTCCTTTGGTGGTTTAGCTGACTTTCGTTCAGCCCCCCTTCTCCTCCCCTTTTGCTCTCCTTCTCCTCTCCTTCTGCTCTCCTCTTTTTAGATCCGAAAAAGCCGGTAACAAATTGGACATTATGATGAAATTCAGGAAAGATTGGGAAAGATCAGGAACAATCGGGAACGATCGGGAAATTCAGAAAACGTACGTGTTACATGTTGCGTTTTACAAAACAAAGCGCTAATCCTAAGAGCACGTTTTGAGTAAAAAAATTAAGTTATGAGTAAGATTAGCAACAACCCCCTTTTAAAGGGAGTTAGTGGAATGTTAGGCAAGACGATTGTATTCCGGGAGGTGCGTGGCAAAGTCGTCATGTCGAACTGGCCGAAGAAAGCTGCAAGGCCTACACCGCATCAGATCATCATGAGCAAACGGTTCACCGATGCGATTAAATATGCAAAGGTCGCCATGCAAAGTACTTCTCTGAAAGAAGCATATGCCGCAGCGATTACACCGAACAAATTCACTGCATTCCATGTCGCCCAAACCGACGCCATGACTGCACCGGTAGTCCATAGTATCAATACAGAATTTTACAACGGTACTCCTGGTGATGAATTGACCATTCATGCAACGGACGACTTCAGAGTAGACACTGTCTGCATTAAGATACAGGATCCGTATGGGATGTTGATCGAGGAAGGCATTGCTCGACGAAGATCGATCAGAGAAGATGAATGGGAATATACCGTCAGCCAGGTAAATGAAAAGGTGATCGGATCGAAGATCATCGTCTCAGTACGGGATCTTCCTGGAAATGTCGCTACTTTGGAAAGTGTTTTATAGGAACTGGTCGTGATGTTGTTGATAAGTAGACACTCATTCGCACTTTGGTAAATAATAGAAGCAGATCTAATGCTATCGTCGAAATTAAAATGCAATTGTGTACCTTAAACGACTTGAAAACTCTCCAAAATCTGCAACTATGAAACACCTCACCCGACGATCATTTATACTCCGCAGTGCTGCCGCTATAGCCGGAACCAGCGTGCTCACACCGTCATTTCTTCAGGGCGCAATCCAACCCGATGCTCCGAAAGAGGCAATTGGCATTCAAAGCTGGATTGTGAAAGAGTCTATTGAAAAAAGTTTTAGCGATACACTCAGAACGATGGCGGAATTGGGATACGGCAGCATCGAAATGTGTTCTCCTCCCGGATATGCCAAATGGGGATTTGGTGGCCTTCAAAACCTTGCGCCAATTGAACTTAAGATTGTTATTGAGGATACCGGCTTAAAGTGCATCAGCTGTCACTATGGCTTTGATGAATTGAAGAACTATGCGCAGGCCCGTATCGACTTCGCGAAAGAATGGGGGCTTGAGCAAATGATACTCTCGTCTTTTGGGTTGCCTAAAACGGCTACGTTATCCGACTGGAAAAGAGCTGCCGATGAATTGAACAAACTGGGTGAGATGTCCAAAAAAGCGGGAATTCAAATGGGATTTCACAATCACCATATAGAGTTTGAGAAGCGTGAAGGCGAACTAATCTACGATGTACTGCTCAAACAATTAGATCCATCGGTAATCAAAATGCAATTTCAGGTGGCTGTAGTAAACCTGGGATATAAAGCAGCAGATTACTTCCGGAAATACCCTGGTCGTTTTTTGTCGGCCCATCTATACGACTGGCCTGGTTCCGGTGATGAGATGGTTCCATTGGGACAAGGCACAATCGACTGGAAAGACTTCTTTACAGCTGCCAAGGTCGGTGGCGTGAAAAACTGTTTTGTTGAAATGAAAGAAGGCCTGAAAGAGAGTGCTGACTTCCTGAAAAAGGTGATGTAGGTGCCTGGAAATTATTCCCATTTCCTGTTTAAGTTTTAGGGAACCATGAAATGTTCGTAGACGTTCGAATCCTGAATTAAGGGCAATAAAAAAGGGCAAAAACTATCAATTCAGTTTTGTTTTATATATTTTTCTTTCTTTATCGAACGTTATATACCCGATTTTCTCTACCACGTGTTCATGAAGTACCTAAAAGTCATAAATATCACTTTCATACTGCTTATTTCGATGTCGGCAACGAGCCTTTTGGCGCAGGGAAAGCATACCAAAACCAGTTCAGCTAAAGCGGCATACGGTTATCCGGCCGACTATAAATCCAGCAAGAAAAAGAAGAAGGAAAAGAAACGGAAGGCACCAAAAAAGAAGAAGTCAAAGCAACCGATTAGCCGGCAAAAAAGTCCATGGGTGAATTGAAACTATTCTACCTAAGCCAAATTACCAACACCGGCAACTAACTATATAGATTCTATATCTGGAGAAACCGATTCTTCCAGAGATTTTGTTCGAAAGTTGTCACCCTTGTTTATCTCTCGAAATTTAATATTGTCTTTTCATTGCGCACAAGATAATACATCCTGTAGGTTTCAATATTTTTTATCATAATGTCTTTAGCAAATGGGATTTTGTGGGGGTAACTCCTTTAATTGAATCGTAGAAGGATATTGTTCGAATCTAACGGCTTGCGTTCAACATCTTTTGGGCTTACCCACCCTCCGTGAGCTGCATTAAAAAATATTTTTTCAAAGCTTCAACAAATGTGTCTGGTTTTTTAGTATCTCACAGCGGAGAATTTACCTAACCGTTAACCAAATATACCTTTATGTATAAAATATTGTCGTTCCTTTTGTTATCAGTTGTATTGAACCTCGAAACTTCCGGTCAAATTGTTTTTGAAAGTGGCTACTTTATAAACGACTCCAGTAAAAGAATTGATTGCCTGATTAGGAACCTGGATTGGAAAAACAATCCCGCAAAATTTGAATATGAGCTTCCACAAACAACAGGTGTTCAAATAGCATTTATTGAAAATGTAAAAGAATTTGCAGTTCATGGTGTCAATAAATACATCAGAAGTACCGTAAACATTGACAGGTCCTCCAATGAAATTAGCAGGTTAAATACTGAGAGGAACCCGGTCTTTAATAAGGAACAACTATTTCTCAAAGTGCTTATCGAAGGCAAGGCTTCCTTGTTTTTATACGAGGATGGTAACTTGACCCGGTATTTCTATTCCCTGAATGATTCTGAAATAAAGCAATTGGTTTATAAACGTCATTTGGTTGATGGTTCAGTATCCGAGAATAATTACTTCAAGCAACAACTTTTAACAGATCTAAAATGCGAAACCGTTAAATTTACTGACGCTAAAAACCTTCAGTATGCGAAAAAAAGTTTAGAACATTTCTTTATTGATTTCAACGACTGCTCTCATTCTGAGTATGTCAATTACGAGCCAAAACAAAAAAAAGATTTGTTTAATTTGACATTGAGGCCGGGCTTTAATTACAGCAGCTTAGCAATAGAAAATTCCGCTTTAGGTTCAAGGAATATAGAACATGAAAAGAAACTTGGTTTCAGATTTGGAGTTGAAACTGAATTTATTCTACCTTTTAATAAAGACAAATGGAGTATAATTATAGAACCCACCTATCAGTATTTTAAATCCGAAGCATCAACTGAAGCAAATACTATTTCAGGAGGATTTTTGGTCTCAAAGGTAGACTATCAATCAATCGAATTTCCGGTAGGAGTCAGGCATTACTTCTTTTTAAATGAAGCGTCAAAAATCTTTGCAGATATTTCTTATTTATATGATTTAAGTATGAACTCATCTGCTCTGTTTACCAGAAATGATGGCTCTATACTCCAATCGTTAGAAGTTAAGTCAAGGCAAAACTTTTGTTTTGGAATAGGTTATAAATTTAAGGACAAATACAGCTTAGGGATGCGGTATCAGACCAGCCGGGAAATTTTAAGCGACTATCTGTATTGGAGATCTGGTTATCAAACATTATCTGTTATTTTGGGGTATTCGTTGTTTTAATTCGAATTAGGCATTGCCCGAAAAGAGTCAGGGTAAAATTCGAATCGCTAATGGCTACACGCAAATGCGGCAAATGCAGCCTAACCATTCTTCTACTTCTGAATGTTAAATTCCCGCAGAAAAGAACAACGTTTGCGCGTGAGGGATTGAGGCATTTGTTTGAGCCCGAGAGGGCATGCAGCGCGGATTGGCGAGTGCCGAAAGCCCGACCCGCGGTACAGAGCTATTTATTGGTAAATGTTGTACGCGGAACACGCCCTGATACCCAATGAATACGTCTGCTCATGGAAATCCCAATGGTTTGCTGATGCTAATCATTCATCTGACTGACGATTGTCACTCATCTTACATTGCCTTTTTCATTAATTCACGTTACATATGCTACGACAGCAAAATTGCTATGATGCGAAATGACTAAAGCAGAAAATGAAAGAAAACTGGTTGTTGTAAAAGTTATCCACACCTTAATCTGGTATTTTTTCGTTGCTATTATTTTATTCATTTTATGGAGTGGTGTTACCGATAATCTTTCAATCTATACGTGGCTGGCTGTTGCTGCTGTAGTCGGTGAAGGGTTGGTACTATTAATTTTCAGTGGAAGCTGTCCACTTACAAAAGTGGCAAGAAGATACTCCGACTCCACCGACGATAATTTTGACATCTATTTACCAAACTGGCTTGCGAAATACAACAAGCAGATATTCGGAACACTTTTCTTTGTTGGTGTTGTTTTAATGATTTTACGCTCTGCCTACCGGTTCTGATCAATGCTTCAGACACTAAAGTATCAGTAGTTTACCCATACCGTTGGAATATTTTGCATAATATTCACTTTTGAGATGGCTTTTAAAAACAATGCATCTGCTTTAGCCGTAAAAGCCTAAAGACTGAACATATGCGTAAATATCAACTTGCTCAAATCAACATTGCCCGCATGAAAGGCATGAACATCGACGACCCGGTTATGAAAGAGTTTGTCGACAATCTGGATGCTGTAAATGCACTTGCCGAACAGAGTGAGGGATTTGTATGGCGATTGAAAGATGATAGCAACAATGCAACCAACCACAACCCTTACGATGATGAACAAGTAATTGTTAACATTTCAGTATGGGAGACTATTGAGCAACTCGAACATTTTATGTATAGAACTCTTCATGCTGATTTTTTAAAACGGCGGCGGGAATGGTTTCAAACCTATGGAAAAGCTTATGTAGCGATGTGGTGGATTCCGAACGGGCAAATTCCTACACTTGAGGAGGCGGTTTCAAATCTCGACTACCTTCAGAAAAACGGTGCTTCAGAAAAAGTTTTTGATTTCAGAAAAAAATTTCCCGCTCTGGTAGTTTGATGCGGAATCCATCTGCTAAAGAAAATTAAGGCTCATTACAATTTAAACCATCGCTGTTCAAATTGCTATGCTTCCACGCTATCCTTTTCACCAATCTGCTGCCGCCACATTGCATAGTACAGTCCCTTTTCGAGCAATAACTCCTCATGCCTTCCGGATTCTATAATGTGCCCCCGTTCAAGTACGAATATCCGGTCCGCGTGCATGATGGTTGACAACCGATGGGCTATAAGAATTGTAATATGATCCTTAATGGTAGACACATCGCGAATGGTTTCGGTAATCTCTTCCTCTGTAATGGAATCCAACGAAGACGTTGCTTCATCAAAAACAAGAATGTCAGGCTGACGAAGAAGTGCCCGGGCGATGGAAAGCCTTTGTTTTTCGCCACCCGAAACTTTTACACCACCTTCGCCAATTACAGTATCCAGGCCGTTATCTGCCCGCGCTAAAAGTGACTGGCACGCGGCCTTTTGTAAGACCATCATACAATCCTCGTCAGACGCGTCGGGTCGGACAAATAGTAAGTTTTCGCGAATGGTACCGGAGAACAATTGCGTGTCCTGCGTGACAAATCCGATTTTCTCCCGGAGTTCATCGAGGTTAATTTGTGTACTCGGGATCTTGTTATACAGTATCGTGCCTTCTTTCGGCGGATATAAACCCACCAACAGTTTCACGAGTGTGGTTTTCCCTGATCCGGAAGGTCCAACAAATGCTATAGTCTGTCCGTTGTTCGTTGCAAATGAAATTTCGTTCAGGGCATTGCTGCTGGCTGACTGATGTTTAAAACTTACGTTATCAAAACTCAGGCTCGAAATTGTGCCCACCTTTGCTGGGTTTTGAGGTTTTACTTCTTTGGGGAGATTCAAAATACGGCTAAAGTTTAACAGCGATACCTCTGCTTCCCGATATGCAATGATTACATTTCCCAATTCCTGCAGCGGACCAAACAGGAAGAAGGAATAAAAAAGAAAAGTAAAGTATTTACCGGGAGATATTTCATTATCAAAAATGAGTAACAACAAAATCACTACCATGACACTTCTGATAAAATTGACTGTAGTACCCTGAAGGAAACTCATCCCCCTTACATACTTAACCTTCTTAAGTTCCAGTCCGAGGATTTTATACGTCGTGTTATTTAGGCGTTCAATTTCCTGGTTTGCCAATCCTAAACTTTTCACCAACTCTATGTTTCGAAGGGATTCGGTCGTTGATCCTGCAAGCGATGTGGTTTCTTTTACGATGCTTTTCTGAACTACTTTGATTTTACGGCTGAGCAGCCAGCTGGTTAATGCAATAATGGGAACCGAGGCAAAATAAACCAACGTGACTTTATAACTAACCGTTAACGAATAGATTACTACGAAGATCATTCCAACCAGACTGGCAAACAGGATACTGATAAACGATGTAATGAACTTTTCAGAATCCGTTCTTACCTTTTGTAAGATACCAAGCGTTTCCCCGCTGCGCTGATCTTCGAATGTCTGATAAGGAAGCTCAAGCGAATGTTTAATCCCATCGGAATACATCTTTGCGCCGAGTTTTTGAACGACAATGCTCGTGAAATAATCTTGCAGGTTCTTTGCTATTCGCGATACCATGGCGGCTCCGATTGCAAGACCTACCAGGTAAAGGATTCCTGTTACAAATTCGTCCCGGGGAAGGACATCCTTTTTCTCGATAAAATTATCAACAATTTTACCGGTTATATGCGGATCAAGCAGTGAAAAAACCTGACTTGTTGCAGCCAATAGTAGGGCAATAGCAATCAGCCCCTTATAATTTTTTAGGTAGTCTATTAGTATTTTCATTCGGAATGCGAATATAAAGCAAGATGAATTGGCGATACTGAAACTAACAACGTAAGTCGGCTGACAAAGATTTCAGGAAGTGATAAATCCCAAAAAATTCAAGTTTAGGGTTCGTTGTGAGCAACCACTATTTAAAAGGACGGCGTTTTGTCGAAAATGACGCAGAAAGTGTTGATCCTACTGCGGTCTAAATTCATGAATGCGAAAAATTCAATCGTTTGTTCACCACCTGATCGGCTTATTCTTATTCAGAAAAATAATCATCGCGGTTACTTCGCTTTACATTTACAAGGCACTATATTTCTCCATGAACAGCCTTATGAAAAAACAAATATTTTTCCTTTTCTCGTTGCTGTTGGCAATGATTACAGCTTGTGAAAAACAAGAAACACTGGGCGAAACTTTTGCCAGGCTTGATACCGAAATCAGGCAAAACTCCCGCGCCTATTCAACGCTTGAAGAAGCGACCTCTACCATTGGTCATCGTCTAACCGGCTCTGAAAACGGAAGTAAAGCCGAAGAGTACACCTTTAACCAGTTTAAAGCCTATGGGTTTGAGGATGTAGTTTACCAAAATTTTGAAGTGGAAGCATGGTCGCGCGGCGACTTAGCAGTAGCAATTGACGGCGATTCTATCCCCGCGGTAACCTTGGGTCATTCGCCGGTTAAAGCTAATGTTATCGGTGAATTGGTGGATATGGGGAATGGCCTGGAAGCCGATTATGCTGCCAGCCCGGAAGCCGTAAAAGGCAAGATTGCATTCTTTTATATCGGCATTCTCCCTGGAAGTGCAGAAGGTTTAAATAACCTCCACCGCAGTGAGAAGACGGCCATTGCCATACGACATGGCGCTATTGGTGTAATTATTTTTAATCAGGTGGATGGCGGCGTAATGTTTACCGGTACCGCTTCCGTTACGGGTGAACTGCTGGATATACCTGCCATTTGTATTTCGAAAGAGCACGGATTAGCGTTGAAAGAAAAGTTAAAAACCCGGAAAGTCTCTACTCACATTACAATGACCAACCATAGTGAACCCATAAAGGCACGTAACGTAATCGCTACTATCAGAGGATCGGAATTGCCAGAAGAACGCATTTTAGTTGGTGGTCATCTCGACTCATGGGATCTCGCAACTGGCGCGATCGACAATGGAATCGGATCATTCGCTATTCTGGATATGGCACGGGCCTTTCAGGCAAACAAGCTTAAGCCCAAAAGAACCGTAGAATTCATTATGTTTATGGGAGAAGAGCAAGGATTGCTGGGCTCTACCTTCATGGTTAATGAAGCGGTTAAAGACGGCTCGATCGAAAGTATAAAGTATATGATGAACCTTGACATGACCGGCAACCCGATCGGCATCAACGCTGGTGGCAAGCTTGACGATTCAACGTTCTTTCAGAATCTTGGTGCCGAGATCGCTAAAGTAGATACTATATTCCGCAATACTTTTTCAGATCGTTCCGGCCTTCATAGTGATCATCAGCCTTTCATGCTGGAAGGTGTGCCAATTCTGGGAATCAATGGCAATCTGGACAAATCAGTTTACGGATGTTATCATGCAAACTGCGATCATTTCGACCTTGTTAATAAAGACCATATCCTTAATTCAGCACGATTCGGAACCATGATCCTGTATGGACTAGCCAATGCACCCAAACTGCCAGCCTCAAAAATGGATGCCGAGACTACCAAAAAGTTTTTAATTGAAAATAATTTGGAAGAATCACTTAGACTTGCAGGCGACTGGAAGTGGGATTAAATATTTGAATTACTTAACGGCTGATAAACGATTAGGTATGCGATATGCAGAAGCGGGGCGTCTTTATCTGTTACCCACGTTCTGAAAGTAATCATTCTTGATTCCGAAGTTGTTAGAATGTCATAGTAGTTGAAAACGCAAACACTATTTGAAGATGTTGCTCGCTGCGATCATCTTTTTATACTCGGGAAGGATTTTTTCGTAAAGTGCCTCGTCTACTCTCTTCAACGCGTTGAGTAAACCACCGATGCCGGAGTCCTTAAGGCTGACGCGTTGGTTTTTGATATCATCCATTTTCTTTCTGATTGTTCCTTCCAGTTTTATCAGTTCTCTCTCCGTCATGGTAGCCAAATTTTATTACGCAAAATACGGACGTGTTGAACAAGATCAAACTATGTTGTTTTAGATGTATGACCATTGAATAATTTTCTATTCGATAGTATCTAACAAAGGTTTTTATGATGTTGTTAGGTGCATTTCAAATAGTCACCGTGACCAAAATTCCTCGAAAATTTATTGAATTTCATATACCGAGGGGGGGGGGATTTAGCCCATTAGTATGACTTACCACAATTTACCCCATCGGCAATAATGGGTACGTTTGATCGTCTATGAAAGTGTAATACAGATGGGAATTGAGCAATTACATCTACGGGGATTAATATCCCCATAATCAAATCCTACTTTGGAAGCGAATTTGAGTCATATTTCAGCAATATTTCGTAACTTTGGAAAGGTCTGACGTTTGATTGATGTTCATCCTAAAATGGTCACTTACCTACTTGGCTACACAACGTATATAGAGGAGCAAATTTTGCTTTTCAAGTCTTTAAAGTTAGTTGTCAATTTTTTTGCTAACCATGCCTCTACCAACGATACATTCCTTACTAACGAAAAGAAGTCTTCTTGTTATTGTCTTTCTAGTTCAGCTCAATTCTGCTTTGGGGCAAAATTGCAATGTAGATTTTGCAGGCCCAAACGTCAAGCACAAATTCAGCACCTCATGTGGCCCTTCCACCGATAATCTAAACCTGGGCAATAACGTTCATATGGATGATGGTGATGTATTCACATTTGATATTAATGCAAACATCGATGGAAACGTTTCTGTTAAAGGAAGAGGGGACGGTGAAATTATAATTGAACCTGGAGTTACGGTTAATGTTGATGGTAATTTTCAACTGGATGATCAAAACTCAAAATGTACCTTGTCACAGCCCTGCGTTTTTAAAATAGTGGTTCATGGCACTTTACACATTTCGGGGAATTTTAAAAACAACCTGTATACAGTGGTGTGGTCAGGTACAGGTACAGTTGTGTTCGACGATGATCTGGAGAATTCGAGCAATGGATGCATGTCGTGCGGTGGAGGGGGATGTCCTAATTTTACAGGGAATCCAGATTGTTCTGACAACGGAGTGAATTGCCCAAACGGGGACTTTTGTGATGCTATTGCCAACCCAATTCCCAACCCCTGTGCACCGGACATTGAGGCCCCTAACCTCGTATGTCCATCGAACATTGTCACCAACATTATAGCAGGTTGTACTCGGGCGGTTAGTTGGACACCCCCAGTGCCCACCGATAATTGCAGTCCCCCTCCCCCAACTGCTACTACCCCCTTTCCGCCAGGAACGCTTTTTTCCAAAGGTGTCCACACAATTGTCTACACGGCCGTTGATGCATCCGGTAATTCAAAAAACTGTAGCTTTACCGTAACGGTCAACGATCTTATAAAGCCAATAATAACGAATTGCCCAACGAATATTGTTACCAACCTAACAGGGCCTGGTTGTACTCGAGCCGTAAGCTGGACTCCGCCAGCGGCCACGGACAATTGCACTTTGTCAACTTTTTCTCCTAATTTCCTGCCAGGCTCATCTTTCCCAAAAGGTGTTACAACCGTGATCTATACTGCCCGCGATGCATCCGATAATATTGAGACATGTAGCTTTACCGTTACAGTCAACGATCTTATAAAGCCAATAATAACGAATTGCCCAACGAATATTGTAACCAACATTTCAGGATCAGGCTGTACTCGGGCAGTAAGCTGGACATCACCAGCGGCGACAGATAATTGCGCTTCAGTAGCATTTACTCCCAATTTCCTGCCAGGTTCGTCTTTCCCAAAAGGTATTACAACCGTGATCTATACCGCCACTGATGCATCGGGCAACATCGAAACCTGTAGCTTCACCGTTACCGTCAACGACAATATCGCCCCTTTAATTAACTGCCCGCCCGAAGTTACGATTACAAGTTACGATCCAATCCTTCAAACCGGCATCGCCACGTGGAAGGTACCGGAAGCCACAGATAATTGCTCTACAATTTCTTCTTTAATTGGCACAGCCGACCCTGGGGATAGTTTTCCGAAAGGAATGACACTTATTACCTATACCGCTACCGATGCATCGGGCAACATTACCACGTGTGATTTTGAAGTCAACATGACAGAAGTACCGGAAGAAATTGAATTGGAAGTTTATAAAGCACTGTCACCAAATAATGATGGCTTTAACGATGTATGGCGAATTAAAGGGATCGAAAATTATCCAAAAAATCGAGTAACTGTATTTGATCGGTGGGGCCGCGAGGTTTATAGTGTCAACGGATATAACAATGAAAATGTGATGTGGGACGGACTGAATGGCGGTAAAACGCTACCCACGGGCACTTATTTTTACGTCATAGAGATAAACAATGGAGCCTCAGTATTAAGAGGGCCTCTGGAATTAGTTCACTAAAAATGACTGCCAAAAATAGGATTGCCAGGGTATGGACAAATGTCGTCATCATCGCATGCTGCTGCGTATGTACCGTTGGCGTCCAAGAGGGACATAGCCAATTCATTGGTCCGTTAACGCAGTACTATGCTAATGAGCTCATCATTAACCCTGCATTCGCTGGTGCCTTCGATGCCTTGAATTTAACAGCTTCCTACAGGAACCAATGGTCGGGTTTAGCGGGGGCTCCAACGACGCAGATTTTTTCTTTGCACTCTTTGACGAAGAATGACCGTGTTGGCGTAGGATTGGCGTTGGTTAATGATAAAATCGGAGTTCATCAAAACACGGCATTAATGAACAGTTATTCGTATCGCATCAATCTTGACAAAGACACTTACTTTTCTTTTGGAGTACAGGTTGGTTTCAACTATCGACGATCAGACTACGGCTCATTATCGGCACAAGTACAGGATCCCAATGATCCTAGTCTAACGTCAGGCCTATCCTTGTTTAAATTTGAATTTGGGTCTGGAATATATTTCCGAAGTCCGAAACTAAGAATCGGATTCTCCGCGCCGAAAATGCTTGCCGGTAGAGGAAGCATTAACGACTCCACGACGCTGGAATTAAATCGTCCGCAATACTTTCTGTTCATTCGTTACTATTATCCTATCTCTCCAAACCTGGAACTTCAGCCGGGAATTCTGGTGAAGTATCTGCGCGGCTTACCGGTTTCAGTGGACTTTAATTTATCAGCTAACATTAAACAAGTCTTATTGGTAGGGGCTTCCTATCGTCTGTCGGAATCAATCGGTGGCATAATACAGTTGAACGTTACGCCCCAATTAAAATTTGGTTACTCCTACGACCTTGTCACTGCCCCTGCCTCGAGCTTAAGTAACAACTCACATGAAATTATGCTCAACTATCTCTTCAAGTTTACGAAGTATAAAATTAAAAATGTGAGATGAAAGTAAACCATACTCATTATTGTTGCGTCGTTGCATTCATATGCTGCTTTTTCACTCAAATCGCATCTGGTCAGGAGTCTGTATTTACGGGGCTAAGAAACGATCTCAAGAGAGCTGACGAATACTACCTCAGTAAAAGTTACAACCAGGCAATTGAGCTTTATCTTGTTGTTCAACAGACAAAAAAAGCACCGGGTGATATCGCGTTAAGAATCGCAAGGACATATTATGGATTAAGGGACAATAAAAACTCTGCGGCCTGGTACGGAGAATACCTAAAACGTAATGAGTCGCTTCCTGTAAATGATGAACTTATTTATGCAGAATCTTTAAGTGGAATGGGTGCGTATAAAGAAGCTATTCAATGGTTCGAGAAGTATCAGGCAAGAAACCCTGATGATCAAACCATATTGCAAAAAATCTGGAGAATAAAAAACATTGAATATCTCTATGAAGACAGCACTTACTTTACTGTGAAGCCTGTTTCTTTTAATACATCTTATGCGGAGTTCGGACCGACGTACTATAAAGATGGGATCGTCTTTGTCTCTAATCAAACCTTGCATGGAAGAGTTCAAAAAGTTGATGGTATTACCAACGCACCGTTTAACCGGTTGTTTTATACCGGGTGGTCTATCGACTCACTGACAAATACGCTAGTATTTTCCAAGCCGATTGAATTTGGTAGAAGTCTAAACGGAAAATTTCATAAGGGAACTGTGGCATTTTTTCCTGGCCAGGAAAAGATGATCTATACAAAAAGTGTTGCTGGAATAGGGACAGGAGCGAGCACACTTCAGCTTTTTCTCGCGCAAAATATCAGCGGCGTCTGGAATGACATTGCACCTTTCCCTTACAACGATACTCATTACTCAGTAAGCCACCCTACCCTTACGGCGGATGGGAAAACGCTGTATTTTGTTTCTGATATGCCCGGTGGTTTTGGCGCTAGTGATCTTTATAAAAGTGTCTTGCAGCAAAATGATACCTGGACAAAACCTGAAAATCTTGGCGCTTCGATAAATTCACCCCATGAGGAAACGTTTCCCTTTTGTCACAGTGATGCAACACTATACTTTGCATCGAATGGCCACGGCGGATTTGGCGGGCTGGATATCTTCAAGGTGAACCTTAATAACAAGGAACGAAGTGCCATTCAAAATCTTGGATACCCGGTGAATACGGGTTTTGATGATTTTGGAATTGTATTAGATGCTGATGCCTCGCACGGATTTATATCATCGAACCGGAATAAAGGGCAACTCGACGATGACATATTTGAACTTGAAATTGATTTGCAGACCTATCCTCTGATTATAAGTGGAATCCTGCGCTATAGTCCTATCATCGCCCAAGATTCGGTTGACCTCAAACCGCTACCTAATGCTGCAATTTCACTGATAGATAATAACACTAACCTGGAAGTAGGAAAAACCGTATCTGATGCATCCGGACACTTTACGCTGGAGATTCCTTATTCCAGCCAATACAAACTTGCTGTTGTAGAAAAACGTATAGGAAATAAACTGGCAAGTCTTGAAATTCCAAAAAACAAGAAGCTTCATACAGATTATGAAATCGTAGTGGTTCAGGATCGCCTGAATTCCGTGCCGGAGCGAACATCGCCTCCGGTTAAAAAAAATTAAAATACTTATCCAATGTGGCTGAGAAAAAAAAGTAGCAATGAAGTCATGAGGTATCTGACCTTCGCATTACTGCTAAGCATACAGCTTGCTAGTGCCCAGACACCAACGATGATACAGGTCAAAACACTAGACCGTACGTTTACTGCAGTTCCACAGCTCGGGGTTTCTATCGACGGACAGCCCTTTTTTTTTACGACAGAAACGGGATCGGTGTACACCGAAATTTCGTCAGCCAATCTACCACCTAAAACCATTTTACTCAATGATGACCAACTTGAAGCCGAGTCGTGGAACTATAGCAAGGGAATACTTGAAATCATAGTACGTAAAAAAAGCTATCAAATAATCAAAGCAATAGTTAAGGACACACGTGAAAAACCTTTAAGCGGCGTAAAGGTATTCTACAATTCTACGAAGCCTGATGAAGAAACCACGGACGCGTCGGGAATGATCCAAATGGCGATGCCCCTCGATGAGAATCTCAATCGTGCCAACTTGCTTTCAGTTGAAGGCCATAAAATATTGTCAACTCGATTTTTGGGATTGAATGTAACTATTGTTGTTGAGCCTGTCTCAAGCAAAACAAATACTCTGATTCCAGATGTCCCAGACTTGTTAAAAACCTACAGCATTGATGACCTGGATTCTATCAAGTCACTCACGATGTTTTATGCTGTTTTTAAAAATCTTGAACTTCAAAAACTTAGTGAGGATCAACGAAAACAAATTGATCAAAAATTCCTGGAATTGGTCAATCAGCGGGAAGATTCGGTAACACATCGGCTACAGCAAACGTTATTTGGAACGGTTTCAAATTCTTCACTTGTCAAAGAAGATATTGAATTGTTGACAAACCAGGCATTGGCTGAAAGGAGTTTCCTTGTTGAGATGCAGCAAAAATTCAATGAGAACATCGAAACAATCGAAAACAAGCTTTTGTCAGGTGGAGGTAATTTAAGCGAGTCAGAGCGTAGCTCGCTTTTGCTTGACCTGGAAAACCTCAACAATATTCTTGAGTCGACAGAACAACAATTCTATCAAAATCAGGCAGCGTATCTTGCGGCATTTTCATCTATAAAAAACAGGCTGCTGAATATCGAGGATCTGGAAAATCAGTTATCCGCAAGCGAAACATTAAGGCGCACGGAGAGCCAGGCACTGCAACGCAAGTTGTTAATTACTTTCTTTACCATTGTTGGCCTTATGGTGGTAGCCTTCGTTTTGTTTTACCTCACTCAAAAGTTTATTAAACAAAAAAATGCACTTGCCAAAGCAAATGACGAAGTTAAAAGGGTTAACGAAAATCTTGAATACCTTGTGGCTCAAAGAACGAAACTGCTTGAAGAAGCCAACAAGGAATTAGATATGTTCTTTTACAGATCGTCTCATGACTTGAAACGACCACTAACCACAATAATGGGACTGGCTAACATTGCCAAACATACCTTGGAACCGTCAGCACTAACGCTGTTTGACAAGGCTGCAACAACAGCCCGGGAAATGGACAGGCTTTTACAAAAACTGAAAATGATCAGTGTGATCAACCATCCAACCGATAAGGCGGTAATCGACTTCCATAACCAGATACAGGGAGCTGTCGATGAGCTGCGGGGATTTGTCGACTTTAAGGATGCTAATTTTAAATACACTATCGAACCCGGGATTTTCCTTAATTCCTTTCCTTATGTTTTAGCAATAATTTTGAAGAATTTGATTGAAAATGCCTTATTCTTCAGTACACTACGGAATGATGCAAATGCAAAAGTAGAAATGAATGTGTTTCAAAAAGACTCACGTGTATTTATCGTATTTAACGACAATGGTGTTGGTATTCCTCAGGATATTCAACCTAAGATATGGGACATGTTCTTCGTAGGGAATGAAAGTTCAAAAGGAAATGGACTGGGTTTATACATTACCCAAAAAGCAATTAAGACATTAAATGGTGAAGTATACTTCAGAAGTATTGAAAATGAGTTTACCGAGTTTACGATATCAATTCCTATTCAACAGGGTTGATGACGAGGCATCGTAAATATTAATCGAGACATAGTTCCTAGCTGTTGCACCTAATTTATCCTGCTTCTTTCTTCCTCGGATCCGGACCGAACCTTTAGGGACCTTAACCCTTTGTTACCAAAATTCCAGGTGTATGTTAGTCTGACAAAACGATTATGCCATCTGTATTCGAAATAAGAGTCAAGATTATTCGCCGTGGAGCGCGTACTTATTCTCCAGTTGTTTGTGTTGAAAAGATCATCTATTGCCAACCTTAACACTCCCTTCTCTCCAAAACTTTTTTGAACCCCGGCGTTGACAGAGCCTAATGGAAGATATGTAGATATCCCGGAAAGCGATTTGGATTGATACATCCCCGAAATTTCCACTGCGAAATCCTTCGGTAGTTTAATTTGGTTTATCATGTTAATATTGATCCCAAATTGATTCAACGTTTCGTTCTCCAAAAGATGGCCTGTTTTAGCGGCTTGATATTGAAAGATGCAGTTGCTTTGCAGTTCCCACCATTCGGCAATTGAGAACGAAAATGCGTTTGTGAAAGCAAGTGTATTTAAATACTCGAGGTTTTGCGATCTGAATGTTAACGTATTTGACTCACGTTCTACTTCAGGTTGTAAAACGGAAATCTCATTTTTGTTACGACTGAACTGAAGCGATGACGTCCACTGTTTTAGATGATATCCAACTGCAATTGAATTAATAATTGCTGGATACAATGATGTGTTTCCGGATGAAAATGTGTTCGGGCTCCAAAAAAATACAAAAGGGGCGATATCATTGTACGTCGGCCTGTTAATCCTCTTGGAATAAGAAAGACTAAAGCCTTTTTCTTCATCCAGTTTTTTAGTAATTGAGAGACTGGGGAAAAAGTATCCATACCTCCGGTTAATAAGATTTTTTTGCGATAATGAACTGATCGTGGTATGAGTAATCTCATACCGGATTCCACTATTGATTTGCCACTCACGACGACTTTCCCATTTTGAAGAAATATAGAGCGCTCCGACCTGTTCTTTAAGGGTTGAAAAAGAACTAAAAACCGGATCGGTTACCCAAACATCACCGTTCGTCCGCTGAACGGAAACATCATTATCTAATGTTGATGTAACTCCTTTAATTCCTCCTGCTAACGACAACGATGCAGATACACGATACTGGTAATCTGCTTTACCGATTACGAAGTGTATTGGGGTCTTCTTTTTCAAGTCGACCTGGGAGTTTACATGTTGAGTCGGCCCAAGAAGTTCGTTAACATAATAGTATGAAGGATTTTCATTTTCATAATAAAGGTACTCGATACTGACATCAATGTCACTTCGTGAATTAATTTTTGAGTGGATACCTATTGACACCGTTCCGCTTTGCCAGATATTAGACTCATGAACATTCATGACTGTATTGATCGCTGAATCAGGTGTTACCTGGCGCAGATTCGAAGACTGAGAATTCAGTTTCCAGTTTCTTTTATAACCTGTAACCAAAAGTTGCAGCCTGGTATTAGAGGAAACCTCGAGCTCTAACCCGGCGCTCAGGTTTTGCTGTATGGTTACATTCTCGCGGCGACTATAATCGTCCATGTATTCACTGGGTATTTCGTTTACTGTCTGCCTGTTCATTTTTAGAATATGAAGATTATGATTTCTCAGCAAGGAATAGTCAATTGTAAAAGCAGATTTTCGACGTCGATGGTTAACGCTCAGATTTGTCCCGAGAGTTTCAGCCCACCTCGCTCCGAGTGTCATCCCAAAAGAACCAACTGTACCAAACTCGTCGTGTTCCTTCATTACGATATGAATGATACCTGCATTTCCCTCAGCATCAAATTCGGAGGGAGGAGCTGTAATGAGCTCAATTTTTTCAACATTCGACGCCGGCATTCCATCGAGCATTTGAATTATAACATCCTGTGGGACCTGGCTAATTTTATTGTTGATCATTACCCGAACGCCGGATTTCCCATTCATCGCAATACTATTCGTATGGCGGTTGACAATAACGCCGGGGGATTTCTGAAGCACTTCCAGTATGGTATTCCCCGCGGATGTGATACTGTTTTCCAAACTGATAATAAGTCTGTCCGCCTTTTGTTCGAGTTGTGGTCTTTCACCTTTTACAACGATCTCGGCTAACGCTTTGGTTAATTCTTCAAGCACTACGTTGTATTCAACATTCTGCTCTTTCCCCACCTGCAGGGGCTCTGACACAAATGTTGAATAGCCAATCATCGATGCCGAAACAAAGTATTTGCCCGTGGCTACATGATCGAAAGCAAACTCTCCGTTGTAATTTGATGCTGTACCCTTCACCAGTACAGAATCCATGTTGAGGAGTACTATCGTCACTCCTGCCAAATCCTGAGACTGGTCTTTAACCCTGCCATTAATCGTTACCTGGCTATAGCTGAACAAATGAAATCCTAACAGAACCA
The DNA here is from genome assembly GCA_041747735.1 of Chryseolinea sp. GTDB lineage: Bacteria > Bacteroidota > Bacteroidia > Cytophagales > Cyclobacteriaceae > Chryseolinea. Next base: position 39,322 of record JBGTEP010000001.1, on the reverse strand, counting down.
ACGAGAGAGGTAATTTTTTCATAATTGTCGACATAATTTTCCTGAAACTTGATTGATCATTGCGTTTGGTTTTATCCATTGTTACTCAGGCCAACTTACTGTCGTCAGGATTCAGCGCTTTGTTTTTAGAAAACTTTTTGAACGGTAAAAGCATGGGTGCCGACTTCTTATACTCCCTGTATTTTGTACCAAATTGTTTTATCAGGTCATTTTCTTCAAGCTGAATGGCAGTTAGCATATATACGGTTGTCATAACAGCAAAAAATAAATGAGTAAGCGTCATCGTTGGTGCTGCCCAAAATCCGATCATAAATCCAAGATAAAGTGGATGACGGACGTACTTATAAAAAAACGGTGTTCCAAAGGGGAGTTGCACATACTCTCTTCCAACAAAGTATGACCACACCTGCCGCAGTCCGAACAGATCAAAATGATTGATCAGGAATGTACTGATGAGAACAATTCCAAAACCCAGTAAGCAAAGAGATTTGAGAATGACCTGAAGTATTTCAGATTCAACATGCCAAACTACTCCGCCCAACGGTTGCCAATACGTGAAAAGAATGATAAGGCAAATACTGGCTAACAGCACATAAGTGCTCCGCTCAATAGGCTCGGGTACAAATTTTGTCCACACAGTTTGAAGCCGGGTCGCGCCATAATACTGTGCTGAAGCGCAAATAGCGTCAGAAGCCCTGCGTTGACCAGCAGGGCATAACCCAATGGCGATTGAGGGATACTGTCAATGTGTTTCGGAACGAACAGAGTGCTGACAAAGCCAACTGCGTAACAGAATGTGACAAAGAAAATCACGTAGGCTACAACGCCGTACAGCAGGAAGAGAGTTTTTTTCATGTTGTTCCTTTTTAGTTAATGTTTGCCTATTCATTTCCACAAGCAAAAGCATACAAGAAAATGTTGTTTCCGGGAAATGGTCTATTTTACGGCAAAGATGAAGGGGAAGGAAAAAAGGACGCTTTAACTCTTGTTGATAAGGTTTTAAACTTTTTTTTAAAGCTTTAACAGATGTTGAACAGACATGTAGATTGATGCCAAAATGTTGTCAAACAAGTAAGTTTGACATAATCAACCTAGTTAAAGCCGAGTTGCAGGGCAAGCTGCTGGAATTCGGGGTTGTTGTGAAGGTTGTAAAATTGAGGCTCGGTCATTAGCCACGGCATTTCCATTTCATGAGTATCGTGAGCAACTTTTAACCATTTTAATGCTGATACTTCTTCATGAAGGGAAGCATAGATCACAGCTATAAAAAAAGCACTTGAACCGCTATTGTTTTTTTTCTGGCGCTGTTTTAATTCTTCCACGATATTAAGGGCACTGTTCCGGTCGCCGGATTTTGCATAGGCCGCTCCCATCCATCCCAGCATACGGGGATACCGGATCCCCTCAAGTGACATTGCCCTTTCAAAATAGATTATGGCTTCATCATAACGTTTTAGCTGCAACAATAAAAAACCATGAGAATCCAGTGTGTAATAATTATTGAACAGTTTCAATCGTGACTCAGAAAATTTCAGCGCTTCATCTAAACGATCGTTGTAGAAATACGACAAAACCATTCTACTGTTTGGGTAATACGGTTCCTTCTCATTAAGACGTTCCGCCCATTCCATTGCTTCTTTATGACGTGAGATGAAATTCAGATAATCGATGTATATCGCCAGGGCATCCGGATGACTGGAAGTAATCGCGATTTTATATTCTGCTTCGGCAGCTTCGAAATCCCAGTCATGGTATAAATAGTAGAAGCCCGTAAGCATATGCGCTTCTTCGAGGTTGGGATCCAGCATCAGCGCTTTGTCAATAAGCGGTTTCCCTTTTTGCAATGCATCAAGGGCACTTAACTCAGCTCCAAAGATAGTAGCGAGGCCAATGTAACTGTTCGCCAGGAATGCATATGCTCTGGCATAATTGGAATCCAATGTCACAGCTTTCGTAAGTAAGTCGATGGCATTGTGGGTGCCTTTGTTGGTATACGTTCTATACTCGTACACTCCTTTTAAGTAGAGATCGTACGCTCTCGGGTTATCGGTATCTGTTTTCGAAAGTTTAGATTTCTCTTCAGGCGAAAGCTTGGCTTTGAGTTCAGTCGCTACGTGTTGTGCTATTTCAGTTTGAATAGCAAACACGTCTTTTAATTCCCGATCATAACTTTTTGCCCATACCTGCTCCTCGGTGGCACCATCTACCAGATGTACTTCAACTCTTACTTTGTTATTCTCGCGTTGAATACTTCCTTCCAGCAACGCAGAAACACCCAGTTCACGAGCAATCTCGCGTGCAGGCATACTACTATTCCGGTATCGCTCGACAGAGGTTCGTGAAATAACCCGAAGATCACCGATTTGCGAAAGTCCGGTTCGGATTGCTTCAATTACACCTTCACTGAAGTACTCATTTCGTTGGTCCTCGCTCAAATTTTTGAAAGGAAGAATTGCGATGGATCTATCGGTTCTGTTGGGAATATCCTGTTTGATAAATTGGAGGTAAATTAAACCTATGATTACTAGCAAGGCAATTCCAGCCAACAATTTAAAAGATAAAGGAAGGTTACGACTTAGATTCACGTTCACCTCCTCTGTTGAGATGCGTTGTTCGGGATACACCGAATCCGGGTTTTCAGCTATTCTACTTTTTGCTTCCCCCGGTGGAAAGCCATAAAACTCATTAAAGCATTTACTGAAATAGGTAGCACTACCAAATCCAATGCGGTCAGCTACTTCGGCAGCCGTAAGGTCACCCTGCTTCATCAACTGCATACCTAACTTAAGCCGATATTCTCTAATGAACTGACTCACCGATTGCCCTGTTGCGAGGGTAAGTTTCCGGTGTAGCTGCGAACGGCTCATTCCAATATTTCTGGCGAGTTCTTCAACACTGAACTGATCATTATTCAGGTTGTCTTCAACTTCTTTCTTCAGTCGATCCAGAAACAAATTACCTGCGCCGTTCGAAGATTCCATAACAAAATCAAGCTATCATTTACAAGGAGGACCATAAAGTTACGCTAAAATGATCCAGAAGTAAATATGAACGGAGAGAGTTCCATAAAGTTGGAACCTAAAAGCCGGGAGGCAGAGTGTCTCCTTTTTATTTACATCTGATCGTCTTTAACATGACACCAGTTAATGGTAGTTCAGAAATGAGCAGCTATGCCTGTAGCATCAGTTACTACTCTTTACAGGTTTGTTAGAAAGACCTTTTAATCCGTAAGGCATCATAAGATGCAGAAGGATACAAATCAAAAGAAAATTATATTCAATACCGTTTCTTCCACCACCCACTACGAACCAGCCCTCTTTCCAATGCACCAGGATGATTCCCATTACTAAAATGAAAATGGTCAGGATTGACGCTGGTTTGATATACCTATTCATTACGAAAAGCACCGCGCAAACCACATGCGAGATTTTAATTGCCCATGCCAAAGGAACACCCAAAGGATCAAATCCGATTTGATTTAAGAATTCGTTACCAAAAGCATTCACGCCTCCGTTCAACATAACGGGTACAGCATGTGACAGCAACACGATCGCCATTGCTAAACGAAGGAGCAAAGTACTACCATTTCGGTCTTCCATGAGCTTCATAATTAAAGTATGTAAGTAGGAGAAGTAATTACGACAATTCCCGAACTATTTACTACACCGGGGGTGTCTGATATTTGGGACTGCCATCTCAGCAAATTTGAAGTATCCAGAATAGTTGATGGAAAGAATTCCGAAACGTATAAAAATGCTATAGAACTTATGTCTTAACTCTGGAATATTAAATTCGTTACATTTTTCCAACACTATAGAATAGTGAAAGGCAGGGTTTGACGATCGACTTTTTTAACAGCCAACTTAAAATTTAAGAAAGCGCCTGCGGAGAAGGACTACCTGAAGGTCGTGACTTGTCTTCCGGTAGAGGTACAAACTCGTGGTTATCTGATGGTGGCAAGATTATTCTACCTTCTCGCCAATCTGCCTTAGCCTGCTCAATTCTATCCTTGCGAGAGGAAACAAAATTCCACCATATGAAACGCTCTCCTAATGGCTCGCCCCCCAAGAGCATGAGAGTGGTCGGTTCTTTAGCGAGAATCACCGGATCAACCCCTTTTGAAAAAACAAGCATCTGTCCCGGCCCGTATGTGTTCCCCGAAACTTCAACGCTTCCACGAACCATGTAAATACCTCGTTCTGAATGCTCCTTTGGTAATCCAAAACGCGCACCTTTCTCGAGCAACACATGAAGATAGAATAAAGGCGAGTGTGTATTTACATTTCCTTTTAATCCAAAAGCATTTCCTGCGATTAGTCGCATCCATACACCATTATCAGTAAACACCGGTAATACTTCGGGTTTATAATTGTTGAATGATGGTGATGATTCTTCATCTTTTTCTGGCAACGCCACCCAGGTTTGAATCATCTCCAAATCACCGCCCGCCAAAACTGCCGGGTCTTCAAAACGTTCAGAATGAGCAATACCACTGCCGGCCGTCATCCAGTTGACTTCACCTGGTCGGATAACTTGTTCTACGCCCAAACTATCACGATGAGTTACTTGTCCTCCAAATAAATAGCTTACAGTAGAAAGTCCGATGTGTGGATGCGGAAGTACATCCATCGAGTTGGCACTATCAGGAGCAATGGCCACTGGTCCCGCGTGATCCATAAAAATGAATGGTCCCACCATTCTTCTTAAGCGGAATGGGAGAATCCTTCTTACTTCCATCCCCGGAGCGATGGCCGCTTTCCTTGCTTCAATGACTATGTCTAACATGCTTACTCTATTTTTTTTAACATCGATACTTAGTTTCTTTTTCCTTTTTGACTTTACACTCACCCTGGTTCGGCCAGATATCGACGATCTGGGTTGAAAACCGAAACTTCATCAGTGTAACGTTGAAGGACTAATTTAAAAAAACTAACGCTGATAAAAATAGCCTGACCGCAATGGATAAAATTTTTCGTTTGAAAGAAGTTGCGGATAAAGTTTTTCTTGCCATGATGGGAGAATGGAGACAGCTGCCTAACTGTCTCCATATCAATCAATAAAAGTCTGACCAACTAACCTATGATGCGATTATCTTTTGCCACCCATCTGGCAAAGCCAAGTAGCCCGCCGATGACCATTATGTTTCGAAAAACATTTATCATTTCTAATTCCATTTCACGTGCCAGATCCAGGGTCATCATTTCAGCACCCAATTCATGTCCTAGGGCACGCGGCAAATGAACCAACAAAGCCATCAGTAAAACATATAATGCCATGAGAGAATATGCCAGCTTATCGTACTTCCCAATTAATGCGCTTACAATAAACATGAGTATGCACAGCATCGTGAAATAATTCCAAAATAATGGAAACGGTAAGTAATCTGGAACAAATGCAGCTCCTACTTCTGGCTTACCTAGGTGTAGACCTACATACATTAAAAATGAAATCGGAAACAAATATCGGCCGATGCTTAAAATTCTATCCATAACCTACATTTCAAAGGGTGCTACTTCGCGAATCTCTGTGAACCCAGCCGGACTATTCAGAATAGGACAAGACTCAGCCCATAGCTTCACCTCGTCAAGATTGCTCGCTTTGCAAATGAGATAACCGGTTACCATTTGCTTTTCTTTAATAGCCGGAGAATTAGCCACCCCTTGGTTGCCGACCATCACACCCTCCCAATTGATAGGTTTTGTCGAAATCAAATTTCCCTTTTTGGCGATGTCCCCAATCCAGCCTTGCCAGGCGGCCATGCCCTGTTTCATCTTCTCTGGATCAAGTTGATACTGACCGTTACCACTTTCATTCCAGAACAATAACAAATACTCTTTCATAATTTTGATGTTTAATGTTTAACAAGTCAAAATTGTGAAAGCAGTGTTACAACACCCTTGACAAATGTCAAGAGTTTAAAGTTTCGATTTCAGTCGCGTCATTGTTTCGGCGCTGATGCCCAGATAGGAAGCCATCAACTTGCTGGAAAGCCTTGCCATAATTTTTGGCTTATTCTCCATCAGCCACTTCACCCGTTCCAGTGCATTCATGGATGTTAATGTATTAATCCGGTATACGGTGTTATTGTAAGAGACCTCCAATATCTGTTTGTAAATGGCAGCAAACTGCGGAACTTGCTGAGACAAAAGTTGAAACTTATCGTAGTGAATCCTCAGAAGTTTGCTGGGCTCTACACATCGTATATATTCAGTAGAAGGACTTTGATTTTGAAAACCAAAAATATCAGTTACCCACTGCTCTTCAACATAAAACTCACGGGTAGATTCTTTTCCGTTTTTATCAATCACAAACACTTGTAGACATCCCTCAACGATAAAATAGACATACCTGCAAGTTTCTCCGGAATGAAGCAAGTATTCGCCACGCGGCGCAAGTAACGGTTCGAAATGGGGCAAAACGACCTCTATGTTGTCTGGTAAACTAGCGAGTCGATTAGTAATGTGATTCTTAAGAACTTCAATCATCCTTTTATTAATTATACAACAAATCAGTCGCCTATCTGAACACCCGACCAAGAAACTTCACCCTCGGGTAACAACTAAATGGAAAAATGGTTTTGACCGTTAGATCCTTCCCACACATACCGACTCATTTTGATCAAACAAGAACGTTATGTCAGCCAGAGAACCCCACCGATCAAAGCACAAGGAACGACCGCATTGTCTACAACAATCCCGTGAACCCGTTCCAGTAATAGCGGAAATTTTAGCGGAATTGGTCTTAATAATTATCCTCTGGTGAGTTTCCAATACTTAACATTTAGTTAACCAACAAATCCTATAAGTGATCATGCACTTGGCTAACTTTCTGACTTGCTCAACTTTTTCTACAGGACATTTACGAATCTGGATATCGCATGAAATATCTTCCCTGGTGCCTGATCGTAATTTTGTTGTCGTGTTCCCCAGATACGAAGACCATAAAAATAAAGGGTTCTGATACTGAAGTTAATCTTGCTGTTCAGGTGGCGGAAGCCTTTCAGGAAGCTCACCCTGATCAACTAGTATCAATTTCCGGTGGGGGATCTGGCCTGGGCATAGCTTCTTTACTCAACGGTACAGCGGACATTGCCAACTCTTCCAGAAATATTTCTGAAAACGAAATTCAATTATTTCGCGACAGGAATATCACGATAGATTCGTTTGTGTTCGCGCTGGATGCCGTAGCTTTTGTTGTGGCAGATGACCTTCCTATAGACTCCATTCACACCGATGATCTGGCTAAAATCCTCAGTGGCAGTTATTCTGATTGGTCTTCGATAACCGAAAAGACACTTCCTATCACAATTTACGGGAGGCAAAGTAATTCAGGAACCCACGATTATATAAAGAAAAAGCTGGGAATTGATTTTACACCTTATGCCAAGCAAATGAACGGCAATGCCCAGATTCTCGAAGCCATCAAAGCGGATAATTCTGGGATCGGATATGTTGGTGCCGGATATGTTATTCATAGCGGAAACGAGGGAATCAAAGTTTTGCTGATTTATTCGGACAGAAATGAGGATGCAATGTCTCCACTCGATGCGTCTATGGTGGCTTCAGGTTTGTATTTTTTCCAGCGTCCTTTATATCAATTTTACAAAGCTGACTCGTATCATAAAATTCAAACTTTTCTTGACTTTGAAAAAAGTGAAGTCGGCCAGAAAATTATCCATTCGTCAGGATATTATCCTGTAAGATAGAAGCCATGAGAGCAAAGAAAAGAGAAAATATTGACCGGCTTTTTTTGGTGATTTTCAAAGCAACCGGACTACTCACGATTGGGCTATTGGGTGGAATATTTTTGATGCTAATCTATAATTCCATCGCCTTCTTCAATGAAGTTAAACCGCTTGATTTTTTTACCGGCTCACAATGGGATCCGGAAAACCAGTACAGTATCATTCCGTTGTTGACCAGTACCGGATTAGTAGCCCTTGGTTCTATGATCATTGCAGTGCCTTTGGGAATTGGTACTGCTGCTTTCTTGTCGGAGTTTGCTCCGAAAAAACTACAGGCTATATTAAAGCCGTCCATAGAGATGCTGGCCGCCATACCTTCCGTTGCAATTGGCTTCCTTGGAGTCGTGCTGGTAGGTCCAGGCATTGCTAAACTTTTCGGAATACAAAATGGATTAAATGCACTAAACGGTTCTTTGTTGCTCGCCGTCATGTCGTTACCCACCATCATCACAATAAGTGAAGACGCTATTAGCGCTGTACCCGCTAGCCACAGAGAAGCATCCCTTGCGCTAGGGGCAAATAAATGGCAGACTCTATTTAGTGTTACACTGCCTGCATCTTTTCCGGGCCTGATCGCCGCAGTTATGTTGGGGCTGGGACGAACCCTGGGAGAGACAATGACCGTACTGATGGCCACGGGAAACGCAGCTGTTTTACCCAGAGGTTTTCTGGACTCGATACGTACAATCACAGCGACAATAGCAATCGAAATGGGAGAAGTTCCCTATCAGACTACCCATTACTTTGCTTTGTTTGCAATCGCGGCGGTTCTATTCCTGATCACCCTGGTTATAAATCTGCTCGGTGAATATTTCGCTAACCGTCTCAGAAAATATCATGCATGATTAAAAAAATACGATACGTGGGTAATTGGGTTTTGCTTGGAGGGAGCACTATTCTTGTTTGCCTGTGTCTGGGAATTATTCTATACGATATTCTTTCGAAAGGATTGCCTGCGCTGTCGTGGAGTTTTATCACCAAATTTCCGCAGAAAGGAATGACTGAGGGCGGGATTCTTCCCGCGATAATCGGCACGACACTTTTAACATTTGTGACTACCATTTTCTCTGTTCCATTTGGAGTTGCCTGCGCGGTGTACTTAAGTGAATACGCCACGCCTTCTGTTTTGACCAACATCATTAGAGCATCGATCCGTAATCTGGCGGGAATTCCATCCATCATTTATGGTCTTTTCGGGCTGGCATTATTCGTTCAGACCTTAAGGCTCGGTACATCGGTTTTATCAGCTGGCTTGACGCTTGGGCTTCTTTCATTACCCTATGTTATAACCACTACAGAAGAGGCGTTAAAGAGAGTACCCGTTGCAATGCGGGAAGCAACGCTGGCTTTAGGCGCTACTCAATTTGAGACCATCAGGGATGTTGTACTTCGGAGAGCTTCTCCCGGCATATTAACCGGAGTTATACTTACACTTTCAAGGGCAGCCGGAGAAACGGCTCCCATACTCTTCACAGGTGTTGCCTTTTATATCAATAGTGTAACAACATCACTCAATCAGGAATTTATGGCTTTACCGTATCACTTGTACATGTTGTCAACGCAACATCAGTCGATAGAACAAGTAAGGCCTCTCGCGTATGGAACAGCGTTGGTGCTGATCGCTCTGGTATTGATCCTAAATTCAATTGCATTTTTTATACGGTATAAGCAAAGAGCACAAGACGACTATGGGAGAATTTAAGCTGTCTGCGCACGACATGAACCTTTATTTCGGCAGCAAACATATTTTGAAAAATGTTTCAATAGGTTTTAAGAAAAACGAGGTAACTGCATTAATCGGACCATCTGGTTGTGGAAAGTCTACGCTGCTTCGTTCATTTAACCGTATGCATGATTTATCGCCAGATGCAAAAATCGAAGGTTTGCTGAAACTTGATGACCTCGACCTTTACGATAAGCAAAGTTCTGTAACAGATATACGCAAAAGAGTCGGCATGGTGTTTCAAAAACCCAATCCACTACCTAAGACGATATACGAGAACCTTTCATATGCCCTTAACATCCATCAGTTTCCAAAAAATGAAATTCCACAGTTGATTGAAAAGGCCTTAAAGGAAAGTTACTTATGGGATGAAGTTAAAGATGAATTGAAAAAACCAGCGGTAAGACTTTCCGGCGGTCAGCAACAACGCCTATGCATTGCCCGCACCGTTGTGCTTCGACCAGAAATTATTCTTATGGATGAACCCTGCTCTGCATTAGACCCTATCAGCACGCTTAAAATTGAGGAATTAATTCTTAGCTTAAAAAAAGACTATACCATTGTAATTGTAACCCATAACATGCAGCAGGCACAACGAATTTCGGATAAAGTGGCGTTTATGTATCTCGGGGAGTTGGTTGAGTTTGATACTCGGGACAAGATATTTGGACAACCGTCGCATGAACTCACCAAAAATTATATCAATGGGTATTTTGGTTAAGCATGCCGTTGATACTCCCGGTTGACCGTCCAATTAGGTTCCGGACGGATAGGATTCCTTCATGTGCCGCAATACCTGACATAATTTAGCTAGTTCCGTAGTAACTGAAGCCGCTATCTTTTCAGTGCTTATTTCAATTGCATCAGGTGAATAATTTCGGCCAATTATAAAATCAAAATACATCCACTGATCGGCTTTCGTGAATTCCCACAAAACTTCTTCTGACAGAAAAGTGTCAATATTTTTTCTTTCGCATGCTACCTCAATCCAATAGCCAGTCCCCAGGTCGGTTAACAGCTTTAACATCTGATTTCGGTATTTAACATCGTTCATGTTGCGCTTAAAATATTCACGCTCGACTTGCCCGTTCCGCGGAGTGCCTACGACAAAGTAAATACCCAAATCCTTTTGGTTCAGTATAATTTTCATACACATCCAATCTTTACGTGTTTCTGACTCGCCATTCGTTTCCAACCCCGACGAGTGAAAGCCATAAGTCAACCACATGGCACGTAGTTCTGAATCTAAATGACTGACCGGATCGGGACTACTTACAATGAGATCCGAATCGGGGGATGCGTAAAGTCCTAATTTTTGCAAATCATTCTTTAGGCGTTCATGAAGTTCTAAGAATTTTTTTTGCACTGTTACGCGTTCAGCGAGAAGTTCCGTAGTAGCGAATGGGGCTTTGTTGCTGCTTAAGGTTAAGTAGTCTTCTTTTTTAAAGTATTGTAGTTTAAATTTGATATGCTCCCAACTAAACCCCGACGCGGAAAGCGAAAGGAACTGTTTCTTTTCCAGTCGTGATTCATGGTCTCGTCGTTTCATTATCGGATAGCGCCATTCATATTCTGCAATGAGTTCTTCGGTGAGCGGCTGTGCAAATTCATAGAAACCAATAAACCATGATTTCAGGTTCTCAATTTCTTTCGTGTCCGTGATCTTAAAAAAAAGTTCTTCACTGTCTTTTATCCCCTCAAGCGTGAAGTGGCCGGACCCCACAAAAGCAACGGACTTCCTGTACGGCAGATCGAAAATGTACACATTTGCATGAAAGGTATTTCGTGTGTAAATATTCAGAATAATGCGCCCCTGATAGTTACGCCAGATTCTTTGAAGTACAGCTGGCGAAGTGGGCAACTCCAATCCAGTAACGATTTCCATTTTTGATTTAGTGGGAATACGGCTCCGGATAAAGTCAAATCCGTCTTCGGAAATGGCCGCAGTTGCGATGTAACAATGTTCTACTTGCTGGAGCAGCTTTTCGTTGATGAATGGGACAGCGAGTTTCTTAATGATCATGAAAAGCGGTGTTAATGAGTCTTAGGTGCAAATTACAAATCGGGATTGATCGTATCAGCGATTTGTTTCTTTCATTCTCATCAACTGAGAAATTTAAAAAACGAGGGTGACAGAAATGATTAATTTATATATTATTGTGTTTAAGTAATTTTAGAATGGTTAGCCTCAATCGTATCTCAGGGAATTTTTCAGTCTGTAAGAGTTTATCCATCTCGATATTGATGTGTCTTTCTTTTAGTGCTGAGGCACAAGAGAGGCGCGCACAGATCATTCAAGCTAAACTTGCATCAGGTTATGGTTCTGTTTTAAGCGTGGATGACGAAATAGTAAAGGGAAAGCTTATATTTAACGATAATCTGGGTATTGTGACCGTTGAAGCCGATGGTGAATCACGTTCATTCACGTCTAAGAAAGCCATGAGTTTTGAGTTTGAGGACATGAATCTGGGGCGCCACCGTGTATTCCAAGTTCTTGATCACACCGATAAGTTCACCGGATTTACCAACCTCGCTTTCTTTGAAATATTGGCGGAGTTTAAATCTTTTGCTGTGCTGTCAAAGATCGATCCGGTGGAAGTCAAAGCTCAGAAGGGTATTCTGCCCCGAGTCTCTACTACGATGGTGGGAAGCGACCATACGAAAGTGGCGTTTCAGACGGAAACGATTTTTATAATGAACGAAACCGGCGCAAATGAACCATACCTTGAGCTGACGGAAAAAGAAATTGAAGGTGTGTACTTTGATACACGCAGTAATCGAAAAAAATTTATTGACCGAAATCTCTTAGAGGAGTACACTGGGACACTCTACGCAGAACTTGAAATTTTCGCCAGCGCTAATAACTTGCGTTTTAACGTTAAAGAGGAGCTCATTAAGATACTCGATTATTATAGAAGTTTGATCGATAATTGATTTCGTATACAATTTCTTTTATTAAATATCGGCTTGAGTTCCATAATTGGGGAAATAAATTGATTGCTTCCAATTAACTTTAGGTATAAATTATTAGCTGCAACTAACAAAAGACGCTATCTAAATAATGAATGTGAAAGAAAAAACGAAAATCAAATTGAAGCTAACCATCACGGATAACATATTTGAATTTATGGGTTGGCTTTCGATTTTGGCAATTTGGGTTTTGACCTTAACACATTACGCGAATCTACCCGGAATCATACCTACACATTACAATTCAGCAGGGCAAGCGGACGGATTTGGAGGAAAGGTGACTATTTTAATGTTACCATTGATCGCGACAGTTCTCTTTATAGGGATGACGACACTGAACAAATTTCCACATATTTATAACTACCCTGTAAAAATTACAGATGAAAACGCAACTAGACATTACACCAACGCGACAAGATTGATAAGGTATTTAAAATTTGTTATCGTTGTTGTTTTTGGGATAATTGTATTCAAAACAATCCAGCATGCCCACGGAGATCCGGAGGGTCTTGGAGCATGGTTTTTACCATTAACATTGGGATTAATTTTTATTCCACTTGTTTATTTTTTCGTCGAATCATTTAAGGCCAAACAATGACCGAGGGCAAAAATGACTCGATATACCAGAATTAGTTTTTTATTCAATTTATAAAATCTTACAGAAACTACTTTATCTAATTTCAAACTTACGACATCTTAAGACGTAGTGAAATGAAAACAATGACCTGCAGACAGTTAGGTGGAGCGTGTGACCAAACGTTCAGCGCCAATAGTTTTGATGAAATCGCGATGATGGTGAGTAAACATGCACGGGAAATGGTTCAAAATGGAGACCAGGCTCATGTGGCAGCGATGAATGAAATGCGAAACAATATGGCATCTCCCGAGGCAACAAAGGCCTGGATGGATGATAAACGGAAAGCATTTGATGAATTGACTGAGAATATAAGTTAACGGGAACTATAACCTTTGTCAAGGAATTTGTTCGCTGCTCTCGTTTGATTATTCAAAATATTTCACTCAACCGTGAACAACCAAGTACTTTCGATGTAGGCATCTTTCTTGTTCTGATCTAAAATCGTGACAGCACACATATATTGCTTCCCTCTTTCCATTGGCTCGCTAACATTAATGGTGGCTCGCAGGGTGGAAGCATCTTCAAATGACAAGCCTTCTGGTGATGCAAGCGAATTTTCCTCGTTCACCACCGGGCCCTTGTCACCAGTCACCATGATTGACAATTTAGGAAATGCATTCCCATTTTTTACGGAATAATTTTTAATGCCTTCAATTACAATTGAGAATTTAGAATTAAGTGGAACGTCTTCACTATTGACTTTTTTGTTATCGCCGTCTACTATGTATGCTTTGTCGAAGTTGAGACCCTCGTAAGCAGTTTGGAGGTTAGTGCTTTCAATATCACCGACAAAACCTTTGGTGCCATCTTCACTTGTAATTTTATTGTCTTTTATTTCCATATCGTTAATTCTTATAACGTCTGAATTCTCTTTTGATGAACTTCCGCACCTTTGGAGCAATAAAGCCGAAAGCACTAAAATGAAGAGTAAAGGATTGATGCTTTTCATACGTATCATTTATTATGGTTAGCTTATTTTACTTTTATCAAAACATAGTGGACCCCCGGCGCATTTTTTTGTCAGATTCGGCCACCCGCTCCCAGACAGACTTTCATACACGCTAATCATGCACCATTTACCGCTTGCTTTGTCGGTAATTGTATAGGCGACTCCGGAACTAGTAGTCTCTTTTATCCACCCTTTCGGAATACTGTACGACACTATATCAAATGTTTCCCACGCCTGACTATAAAGCGTCTCCCCGATAAGCATCAAAAGAAATAGTATCAAAAGTTTTTTCACGGTTGTTCTTATTTTCCAAGCATGGATTGTGGTGATGCAAAATCTATTGCTTTTAACAGTTCTTCCCTTGCGGTTTTAAATATTGGTTCGTCACGTTTATCGCAATAAAGCACCATAAACTGCGGCGATGATTTAGGAAGCTTTGGATTAAAATAGGCAGGATTTGGTTTTATCACCCAATTCGCATATTGATGATCGGCATCAACAAATCCCTGGAATTCATTATAACCTTTTAATTGATCGATTATAGCGGGCTGACCAAGTAACTTTGAATCTGAGGTTTGAAGAATCTTTTCTACAACAGCCATATTTTTTGAGTATTGCGATTTTTCGAACTCAAGCTGTTTTTTGTACTGCACTGTGCTTTGCTCTTTGAAATTATTCGCCTCAGCTGCATTCATGCTTTTTATTCGTTGGTATGTTTCTTCAGCGACCTTCGTATTTTTTATATAGTCTCTCTCTGCCTTTTTTATTTTTTCCTGATAATACACTTTTAATCGCTCAGCAAACTCCTTCTTGAAGATATATTCAAAAGGTAGTTTACTGTCCAGGGTGATTAGCCAAAAGTAATCGTTGGAATTTCTTCCTCCGCCGTTTTTCCAATACCAAGCAGCACCCTCTTTCTCAGGCTGCGCATTTACAAGTGCAAAGACATCCGTTTCTGGATTCTCCTGATTAGGCTCACTGGCTACAAAAAAACTTTGAGCAAATACAAAAGCAAAATCGTTCACGTGAAGCCGTACCGTATAAATGTCCCATGCCCCTGCGAGTTTTTTTTCATGATTTGTTTTCTGTCGTACCGACAATCGTGTTTGGCGAAGGTAAAATCAACGGTATAGTAGTTACCCGAGTTAATGTGCTGCGGGAGTCTCGTCC
Organism: Chryseolinea sp.; assembly: GCA_041747735.1. GTDB lineage: Bacteria > Bacteroidota > Bacteroidia > Cytophagales > Cyclobacteriaceae > Chryseolinea. Next base: position 24,129 of record JBGTEP010000001.1, on the reverse strand, counting down.
GTTGGATGTAGGCACTGTTAAACTCAACATCGACACCTCTGGGGATATATTTCTTTTGTACTGGCTGAATAATATTGTTGATAATCGTTTGCTGCCGGGCAAGATCTGCCGGAGCAACATAGTTGGTAGGATTCGGCCTGCCTGATATCCAATTAGCTTTTTGTTTTGAAAGATTTTCTACTGCGCAGGGTTGGGCTGACACTTGAATCGATACAACGATCAGCATGGAAGCAACAATTGTTTTCATAATTTAAGCGAAGTCCATAAGCTGTTTGCTTTATGAGATCAATGTCTCAAAGTTTAATAACCCTATGGTCACTATTATTTCTTTTCTGTAAGGAAAAGCTACCTAGTAAAAGTGCCGGATTAAAGATTTGCGTGCCTCCCGTAAAAGGGGGATTTTTCAAAAAACAGGACTTCCGAAAGATTATAGAATACCGGGAATAGTTAGCTTTGTTTTGCAAAAATCTCAAATGCATATTCGTTATACCATCCTCTGTTGGGGTATTGTTTTATGTGCTCCGAATACCACTGCTCAGGATTACTTCAATCGTGATAGTTTGTGGCAGGTATTTGAAAAATCTAAGCCAGATACAAACCGAGTGACGCTATTTATTCAGCTTGGTCAACAATATGAAAACAACAATCCGGATTCAGCTTTATTGTTGTACGAGGCAGCACTCAAACTCAGCGAAGAGCTTAACTATACCCGCGGTGTCATAAGCTATTATACAAATGCAACCTATGTATACAACTTACTAGGTAGGCCCGATACTTCTTTACTGTTAAATCTGAAAGCAATCGACATAGCCCGCGCCTGGGGTAATCGTGAACGGCTTGCAGCCTGCCTGAGCAATACAGGCAGTTCTTATATAAATTTAAAGTCCTACGAAAAAGCGGTTGACTATCTTTTGCAAGCGAGTAAAATCCTTGAAGCTCTGGGTGAACAAAATAAACTTGGTCAGGTATATTCAAACCTGGCCGCCATATACAGAGAAACCGGAAGGTACGAGAAGGCTCGAGAATATGGCGAGCAATCTTTGGTCATAGCCCGTAAAACAAATAATGTAATAATCGTAACAACATCGCTGATCAATTTATCTACCGTATACGTTTCTTTAAACCAGACCACTCAAGCGATTGAATTATTGGAGGAAGTTCGTAGGCTGGCTAAGAAAAGTAGTAATGATTATGCTTTTTTAGTTGCTTCATTAAATCTAAACAGTTCGTACGTTCGATTGGGCGACTTTGATAGAGGTAAAGCGTACTTAGAAGAGGCAATCACGCTAGCCACAAAACTTGATGACCGCGAATCTATCGCTATAGCCCTTCAAGGATTAGCCTGGTATTACTTGAACAAAGGCCAGGCAAAGGAGGCGGAATCTTATGCTTTAAGTTCACTTAAACAAGCTCTTACGTACGACGTCAAAGAAAGTATTAGCAATGCATATTCTGTTCTGGCTAAAATATCTATCTTGAAAGAGGATTTCAAACAGCATATTGTTTATTCATTTAAAAGTGATTCAGTCCAAAATATTCTCTTGAACGAGGGGATTACGAAAAATATTCAAGAACTCGAAACAAAATACCAGTTTGAAAAGAAAGAGCAACAGATTAAAGACCTTCAACAAGAGTCGGAAATCAAAGACTTGTTTATAAGTCAAAACCGATTATTGATTTCTACTTTGATCGGTTCTTTACTTGCCGTAGTAGTTATTGCTTATTTGGCAAGAAGAACCTTTCAGCAGAAAAAGAAAATACTGGAGAAAGAAAATACGTTGAGCCAAAGCCGAATTGCCGAGTTGGAAAAAGAAAAACAATTATTGGCCAGCGAAGCAGTTATCAAAGGTCAGGATGAAGAGCGAGGGCGATTGGCGAAAGACCTTCACGATGGGTTGGGCGGCTTATTATCAGGTGTCAAATTTTCTCTTACCAATATGAAATCAAATGTAGTTTTAGACAGCGACAGTGCACTTGTGTTTGAGCGATCGCTTGACATGCTGGATCATTCTATCGGTGAACTCAGAAGAGTTGCCAATAATATGATGCCGGAGGTATTGGTGAAGTTTGGTCTTTCTGAGGCATTAAAAAGCTATTGCGAAAGTATTCGGGAATCCAAAATATATAAAATTGATTTTCAATCCATTGGAGTTGAAGGCAGGCTATCTTCGAATGCCGAAATTTTTATTTATCGTATTATACAAGAACTATTAAATAACAGTTCAAAGCACGCGAATGCTACCCAGGTATTGGTGCAACTGGTGCGTCACTATGATGAACTGAATGTAACTGTAGAGGATAATGGGATTGGAATGGATCTCACTAAAGTTAAAAAAGGTGCCGGATTAAAAAACATACAATCACGTGTTGATTATCTAAAAGGAAAACTCGACATCCATTCAAGCCCAGACCAGGGTACTTCTGCTCACATAACTATACCGATCGTATGACCCGAATTTTCATAGTGGATGATCATCCGATGGTAGTGGAGGGCATGCGTAGTATGTTGATGCAACTGCCCAACATGGAAGTTACAGGTCACGCTACAAACGCGGCTTCATGCCTGGGGTATTTTGTCAACAACACAGCTGATTTAGTTCTCCTGGATATTAATCTGCCGGATCAAACCGGGATTGATGTTTGCAAAGCTTTGATGAAACGAAATCCAGAATTGAAGATTATCGCGCTCACAAATTTTGATCAGCTGACATACCGTCAAAATATGAAAGATGCTGGAGCGAAAGGATACCTTTTGAAAAATTCTTCAAATGATGAAATTGAAAAGGCAATTACAGCAGTAATGGCGGGTAGTGAATTTTGGTTAGGCAAGGACAATGTCCGCGAGAGTATCCAGGAGCACAACCAAATGTTACTTACACGCAGGGAGATTGAAGTACTGAAACTCATAGCCGAGGGGTTAACTAATCCTGAAATAGCCGAGAAACTATTCATAAGTGTTAGTACGGTAGATTCTCACCGAAAAAACCTGATTTCAAAACTCCAGGTAAAGAATACGGCAACATTGGTTCGTATGGCGTTAGAGAATAAGATAATTTGAAATACACTTGTTTTTGCGTTCATGAAAAATATAGCGGCAGTCCTGGTTCAAGTGTTGAGCGTGGGATCGCGTTCAGCGACACTTGGACCTATCATGTGGCAAGTCTCCAGACTTGCATTCATAAAAAATACATCAGCTGTCTGACAAATTACTACAACTGACCTGGTTCAACTGTTGAGCGTGCGATCGCGCTCAGAGACACTTGGACCTATCCTGCGCAAGTCTCCAGCGTCCGAAGACGTCTCCAGACTCGCATGCATAAAAGCACGTCACACTAGGTCCAAAAATGTTGTAAATCTCCAAGGTTACCTTTACTTTGAATCTAAAATCATCGTTAGCCATGAGCCGAAAATATAAAATCCGCGATCAAGACAAACTGTATTTTGTCACTTTCACTGTTATTCAATGGTTAGATGTGTTTACCAGAAGAGAATACCGCGATATTTTCCTGGATAGTTTACGCTATTGCAAAAAGAATAAAGGACTGGAAGTATGTGCCTATTGCATTATGCCTAGTCATGTGCATTTGGTCATTGGAAGAAATACAGAATCACCGTTAGAAGGAATCATCAGAGACATCAAGAAATTTACGTCGTTAAAAATAATCGAAGCCATCAGTAACAATCCTCAGGAAAGTCGAAAAGAACTTTTCCTTTGGCTTTTTAAGCGGGCTGGAGCCTATAATAGTAATAATACCAACGTTTAATTCTGGCAACAAAACTATCACCCCATAGAACTAGCCACCAATGAAATGACTGACCAGCGGTTGCACTATATCCACAACAATCCAGTGGAGGCAGGAATTGTTCTTTCCCCTGAGCACTACCTTTACAGTAGTGCCATGAACTATTCTGGACTGCCTGAAAAATTGATTGATGTCATCTTACTTTGATTACAGTTGTTCTCGTTCAAGTGTTGAGCGTGGGCTTGGCGGGCTGAGACACTTGGACCTAGCATACCACAAGTCTTCAGACTGTCTTCAGACTTGCTTCTAGAAATGTATAAGGCAGTCCGAATACTGGTTCAAGTGTTGAGCGTGGCTCGCGCGCTGAGACACTTGGACCTAGCATGCAACAAGTCTGTAAGACTTGTTGCATGAAAAATATTACGGCAGTCCGAAGACTGCCACCAAGGTGAGCACAAGTGAGCTACGCACTCGCCTTCGCGCAACACTTGCGCTAGTTTGCTTGAAAAAAGTGTAAACTTCTTTTTATCTTAATTTTACTCTTCACCAACTTTTTGTAGACCACCTTAACTTTGGTATATGAAAAATTGCATCTTTATTCTACTGATGTTCTTTGTTGCTTGCAACCAATCCGGTACAACCTCCTCCCGCGTGGCCGACACACTTCAAACAGAAAAGCTAGCGGTTGCAGATAGCCGCTTTAGTGGTGGATATTTGATCGGAGATGGTGTTTGGTACATCACACCCGTATCAGATGGTTATGAAATGCGCACCTCTCCACAAGGCGTAATTTCCTATGTCCTTTTTTTCGAAGGGGTCGAAGAAGATTCATTGTACGTGTACACTACCAAAGATCAGACAATTTTCTTTAAACTAAACCCTACGCATAAGTCAGGTATGTACTACGAAAATGATGAAGCCTGGCCTGTACGGAGCTTTGCTGAACAGCAGGAAACTATTGAAGAGAAGAGCTGAATCAGATTTTGAAAGAAAGCCACGAAGAGGATGAGAAAGTATACAGTGAATTGAATATGTACGATGGCGTTTATACAATGGCAACAGAAGATGGCTCACGTTCAAACGCAGTTAACGATGAAGTAGCAGGGCGACCGTGTTTTCATATTTTCACTGTCACTAAAAGTTCCAGGCATTTGTGAAGGTATAGTGAAGGGGGAAATCGTAATGGACCGAACACAGGATGGGTTTTTATAGTGATGAAAACTGTCCGCTTCATTTTGAGTTCAATGGAAGCAGTGCTGATTATGGGAAGATTGTAGATGTTACGCAAAACGATATTTGTACCCAGGTAACCGACGAGTGTTCCTTAAGCGGAACCTTCACAACCGAAAAGCCAGAGGTGGGTGGGTAGGAAAAGATATCTCCGAACGGGACTTGATTTCTTAACCTTGTTCAAATTTTCGGCAGAGCCATACTTTTTTTGGATTGAGAGTAAATGCCAGGGAAAATTTAAAGGAGTGTTGACATTATTGAAATAAGAAAAGGTATCAGCAACATTCTAAAATGGCCATTCGACCAAAAAATAGTTTATGTTGGTGACTGAAACGTCACGAGTTACAATTCCGGAGGATTCAATAAAGTGAAATACCCTTGAAACATCTTCAGACGAGTGCACCTCCGATAGTAATGTAAACAAACAAATAATAGCTGCAACAATCCCCACAACGGTTATTATTAAACGATAGCCCTGGCGCATGTTTGAACTACTCGGGCTCGTGTTGATATTGTGAAGGGTTTCCATTTTTGTTTCTACTATAATGTAAATAACGGCCGCAGAATGGAGCCCAGCCAATGGAAATAGGTTGGTCGCTGGGGCAGGTAGGTGAATCCCGGTAAGCTAGCGGTGAATGAAGACGGCGATTAATATTATTGGCAACCAAAAAGAAGGTCGCAGGCACAAATGACGATCCCTAGCCCACGCTTGACCGTATAATCGTTACGCAATTTGAACAATTACAATACGCAAACTGAATGCCAGTAACACATCTAATGGTAAGAAGTGTCCATTTTGAACCCCATGAATCGTTCAAATTCCACACCGTCAAATAATCAATGAGTATATGACACTAACCACGTTGCCTCGAGGACGACCTTTCAAAGTCATTAAGGCATGGTGATTGCGGCCGTGTTACCGAAGCCCGTAAGCTCTGCTGTTCAACGTTGGGTTGAACAAAGAATTAATTTTTATAACAATTATTAAAAACTTAAAAACGAAATCATGAAAAAGGTACTTTTAATAGCATGGCTAACCTTAGTTGGAACTGTAGGTTTTGCTCAAAATCAAAAAATTCAAGTAGCATCGGATAAGGCACTAAATGAAGATTTCACCAAATTCAAAACATATGCTTTTGCATCAATGATCAATGCCGACTTAGACCCTGGTTTTTATTTTTTAAACGACTTGGTGTTCAAAAGCCAACTTCGTGAAGCCATTGAGGGTGAATTAATGGGACTAGGGTATAAAATGGACAAAACAAACCCGGATCTGGTAGTGAACTTTCGTGTGTTTGAAGAACCTACGACGTTACACGGTTATGACGGATACGGAACTGGTTATTGGGGAAATGAGGAATACAGACAGATTTCTGATAAAACCACCTATGAAGTGAAGGCGGGCACGCTTCTTATAAGTCTTCTTGACAGGAAAGAAGGGCAAGTTGTTTGGCAAGGGTTTGCATCGGGCTTGTTCGCAAACAATAAATTTATAAAAGACCAGGCTACTGTACGTGAAGCTGTCAGTTTAATTGTAAATGAATACGGCGTTCGCGTTGAAAATTATTCTGTAAACTAAACCACGGGATAGATCAAAGGCCGCTAATGTGCGGCCTTTGATCTATCCCGTTTATACAATTGTCAAATCGTTTACCAGAAACGGCAAACGATTAATGCTTTCCGTCATTAGAAATGTGATAAAAAAAAGAAGTCATCTTAAAACTAATAATCATCATGCTTGCTCCTATAACATCAGAAATAACAATTGGTACCGGGACAGTCCTCCAGGAAATCGCCACGGGGAAATTATTTGAAGTTGGGGTCAGGCTTAAAGATGTTGGCGACACATGGGAAATTACCGAGGTCGCTCCAGACCACTCTGACAAAATAACTATGGTCCTTACCAGGCAGGAGTTGTCGATGAAATTTATGGCTAAGGTTGAAGAGTAGCTTGGCGTAACTTTGGCCTTCCATTCTAATTAAGCTTGTACTTCTGCAAATCACTTCAGTGGCAGATGAACCATTTCGGGTGCAAATACTTCGATAGGCGATTAAAAATTGTATATTTGATACTAGTTAAAAATTTTCACAGACGCATACACTATCCGTTGTACGCTAAAATCTTAGTTCGTTGACAAAACTTGGCGATCTATTTAAATCAGGCACTCGCCCTCTGACATGGAAAAAATTAAGTTTTTTTGGAATGAATTAACTGTTTCCTTTTGGTTTATTCCTGTGTTGATCATTATCGTATCCGTTCCAGTAGCCATAGGATTTATTTATTTAGATGGGTCAATCAACTTGTCGCAGGAGGGTATCCAGCGATTCTTTTTTGTAAGTAGTGCAGATTCTGCGCGAAGTATATTATCAACAATATCCGGTGCCATGATTGGAGTTGCCGGTACTGTCTTTTCTGTTACGCTGGTGGCATTAACCCTTGCCTCTTCGCAATTTGGCCCGAGGTTAATCAAGAACTTTATTGCTGTAAGACTTAATCAAGTAGTGTTAGGCGCTTACGTATCTACCTATTTATATTGCTTGCTGGTATTAAATGCTATAAAAGCAACCGACGGCTTTAATTTTATACCGGCAATTTCAATTCTTGTTGCAATTCTTTTGGCGGTAGTGAATATTATCTTGTTGATCGTGTTCATTCACCAGATTGCTATAAGTATCCAGGCTGACAAAGTGATTTCTGATATTCATGAATTTATATCATCACACGTAAAAACGTTATTTCCTGAAAAATTGGGAGAAGGATTAGATATGGAAGATAAAGTTCATGCGGATAATATTAAGGCGCATTACAAAGAGTGTGTTTGTGTTAAATCGCCAAAGAGTGGCTATCTTCAATATATTGATAGCGAATCGTTGTTAGATACTATGACCTTCAATAAGTCTCTTTTGGAATTAAATGTAAAACCCGGTGATTACTTAGTGGAAAATATTGAGATTGGAAAAATATACCAGAGCAAACCGGTGGATCAAAATCTTCTTAAAAAAGTCACTGGTCAATTTATCATAGGCAGAACGAGAACTTCACAGCAAGACTTTGAGTTCTCGATCCATCAAATGGTCGAAATCGCAACAAGAGCACTTTCTCCAGGTGTCAATGACCCCTTTACGGCAGTAGCTTGTATCGACAACTTATCAGCAACTATGTGCTATCTTGCTCAAGTAAAGTTCCCATCCAAATATCGTTTTGACGAAGATAAAGACCTACGGGTAATTGCAGTGGCCTTAAGTTTTGAGGGCGTCTTGGACGCAGCTTTTAATCAAATACGTCAATTTTCATCAGGAAGTCCCGCGGTAATCATCAGACTAATGGAAGCCCTTATAGCGGTTAGCCAGTTCACTAATAACGGAAGCCATAAAAGCGCTATTATTAAACATGCAAAAATGGTATTAAACGTTGGTAAGGAATCAATTAAAGACGAACATGACTTTGAAGATTTGCTGGAAAGAGCAAGGAAATTAGTGTCAGAATGAAAGCCACTAACTACCATCTTTTAGACCCGTTACAGACGCCAAGCAAATGCTTACTTCTTCCAACAATTTCTGTTACAATTCAACATTATGAATATCGTTCCACATGTTGGATTGCCGAAGTTTAAAGGAGAATTCTTCGAGAACTAATTTTTGATACATCAACGGATGCACATTAATTACTTGCCAATAATCTTTTCTAATTGCGTTGGTGCTGGTATTACTCCGGCCTTATGATTGACAACTGCTTGTTGAATCTCCTTTACTATATCTGGATATTTATCAGCAAGATCAATGCGTTCCGATGGATCATGTGATAAATTGTAAAGTTTAAGTTTTTCAAGCTGTTCAATTTTTTCCGGATATCCAAGCGGGTTGTTGCTGTAAAAATAGAGCTTATAATCTCCTTTTCTAGCTGCGAATACCCTATCACCGTGGTAAAAAAACATCTCATTGCGTGGACTTTCATTTTTTCCGGTGAGTACAGCACTTAAATTATAACCATCATACGGCCGATCATCGGGGACGTCCGCTCCAGCCAGTTTACAAAAAGTTGGTAGCAGGTCTAGCGTACTTCCCATTTTAGACACAACCGCGGGCAAAACCTTTCCGGGTCCCCAAAATATTGCAGGAACACGAACTCCACCTTCATAGCTGGTTCCTTTAGCACCAAATAATCCACCGGAACTTCCTGCTTGTTCATTAAATATTGCCCAGGGCCCATTGTCGGAGGTGAAAATCACATACGTGTTCCTATCTAATCTTTCTTTCCTCAAAGCTTTCAAAATCTCTCCCACACTCCAATCAATTTCCTCGATTACATCGCCATATAGGCCTCTCTCACTTGTTCCCCTAAATTTATCTGAAGTAAAAAGTGGAACGTGTGGTAATGAATGCGCCAGATATAAAAAAAATGGTTGGGATTTGTGTTCAGTAATATATTTTACAGCTTCCTCAGTATATCTTTTTGTAATGGTATTCTGATTAGCGGGTCTTTCAATTATTTCATTGTTCCTCATTAATGGAACGTTGAAATTTTCATACTTCGGATCAATAAATAATTCCATATATGGAACATTGGAAGCAACCCTATCCATATCGTTACTATAGGGGATTCCATAGTAATAATCAAATCCATGTTTTGTAGGAAGATATTCTGGTAAATGGCCCAGATGCCATTTGCCTATGGCAGCAGTACTGTATCCAGTATTTTTTAAAAGTCTGGCAATTGTGTTTTCTGAACCAGGAAGGCCCCCATCAGAATCCGGGAACAGAACCCTTCTTTTATTATTGTACATACCTGAGCGAATAGGCAATCTTCCTGTCATAAGCCCGGCTCTTGACGGAGTACAGACGTTAGCAGCCACGTAGAAATTGGTCCACTTTTGTCCTTCCGCAGCCATCTGGTCAATGTTGGGCGTTTTAATTGTCGGATGTCCATAACATCCTAAGTCCCCATAGCCCTGATCATCGGTAAATATGATGATGAAATTTGGTTTATCTTTTTGAGCCTGAATGTGTAAAGGCAATAGCAGCGTAAGGACGACAAGGTAAACGACGATTCTTTGCATCTTATTGAAATAGTTAATTTTCATTTACGGTCAGCTTAAACTTTAGGCAATTATTCTGTAATATCGAATTAATCTGCAGGAAGAATCACAGCCGACCAATGACCTTCACCAGGAGTCTTAATTTTAATTTTGTTGCCAGCTTCAAATCTTACTATCTAATCGTTCCAGGTACTTCATTGATATTCATCCACCTTAGTTCCCATCGCCCGGTGTGCCGCTGAGTTTTATTGTTCATTGATTTGCATTTAAAATTTCTTCGAGCATAATAAATTGAATAAAGTCTGGTCTTGCCGAACACAATTATCCACGATAAAGAGAGAAAAAAAATTCATCTGATGTATCTGAATAGTGTTATCATCGATTGGAGCTTTAGTTCCCTACTCATTTTATTGATACTTTAAAAAATATCTCTCAATTGCAAGTAAGCTGCTCCTTGAACTACAGGCGAAGTTAATTTTCTTCGGACCGTACGAACACCTTTTTCCAAATTATTTTTAAAAATATTCGTGTGATTTACTTTGTACAATATGATTCAAATCTTCCCGTTTATACAATCACGGAAGTATTGCAGTGCGCCCCCAGTTGGAACAGTGAGTGACCAGCACGCGACTACTTGACGTCTCCTTTTAGTATCCCTTACCTGTCAGAATGAAAGCACTTTTCCTGTCAATTCTACTATTGAGTTTCTTCAAACTCGACGCTCAGTATGTCGGACCACCCAATAACGTTGGGCGTGAATATGGCAATCCAAAGATGCCGTTGATGGTTTCTCATCTTGCAGGCGCAAATAAGGAAAGGCTAAAACGCGCAAATAAGCACTCACGTCATTCTATCTTCGCCAAAACCCTATGCTTCCGCAGACTTTGCCGTATCCAATCAGGGCACTCCGCGTCACTGCGGTCCATCAGTTTTAAGAAATTTAAGAAAAAGGTGGCCAGGAATGCGAAGAAAGGTCTTTACAAAAGAACACAGCGTGAACCTGCCTCTAAACATGAACCAGTAGAAAGTGAAGTAATACTAAACGCCATTGACACGGTCGCCCCAACTCCGGTAATCAAAGCTGACAGTCTCATTGTACTGGGCGCAGAGTTGCTGTTTGAAACCAATAAATCGACCCTGCGAAGCGGGCATTTTGCAACACTCAATTCAATTGTCTATTATCTCGTTTCGCATCCTGGTCGTTCCGTGAAAATTTCCGGTCACACCGACAACACTGGTAGTGAAGGGCACAATCTTACGTTGTCTAAAAAACGCGCGGATGTTGTGGCGGAATACCTGGTTAAGAATGGTATTGACATTAATCGTTTAAAGACTTCCGGATTCGGTAGTGCAAAACCACTTGATGTAAACACCACGAATGAAAGTCGAGAGAAAAATAGGCGCGTTGAATTGCTAATCTACGATGAACAATAGTGAATACAGAATCAAAAAAAAGGGAAACACTAACACTGATTTCGTAAAACGAAAACTCCGTTTCAATCTGGCTAAGTCAGCTCAGTGTATAAAAAAAGACCACTACAATTCATTCGCGCAGTACAATAAATACCGAGTGTGTGGTTAAGTTTATAATTACAGCTGGAAGGTAGATTACAATGCCTTCCCTATAATTCGATTATGAATTAAACATACACAGGGCTTTCAACTATATCAGAACGCGTTACGCTGAGATTCTTCAGCAGAAAGTTAAGCTTGTTGCTTGCCTGTCGCTCTTCTTCTACTGTTAAGAGAAGGCGCTTTCGAATTGCCTGAAGACCCAACTGCTCCGCATACTTAACGGCAGGCTCATACGCGGAAATTTCAAATTGCTCTATCTTCTGCGCACCGTCGATGATTAATGCATTAGTCCCCAGCCCATTTTTGTTTTCCTCTAAATCCCTGTCATTTTCTGAAAGTATATCTTTGAGCATTTGATTCGGTTGTCCATTCGGGACAATCGCCAATTGTTTGCATATCCCTTCAAGCGCAGTTCTGTGCTGTAACGTTTCCGTAAAATGATGACTCAGCGACTTAACTACTCCAAGATCAGTTGCCTTTGCAATTACCTCTGGCAATTTGTTCACTAACATGTTTTCCAGACTCCACAAAGACTGTAGTTCTGCGGCAAACTTTTCTGTTAAATTAAAATTATTGGCTTCCATATGATCTGTTAGTTTTTGGTTTGAACTGTTATATCGACTGTGGTCTGAACAACAAGTCTAAATACGAGCCCTCCCGACTATCTACCCATGGGATCAAAATCGAGGCCTATTCAAAAACACTTTGAATTCGGCGCAAATGAACTCTGTGGCTTTTCCTCACAGTAAAATTGTACCCGTTCGATGGGTTTATTCCCCATTTAGGATATCGGTCGACTAAAAGGTTTAGTCAAAAAAATCCCGCCGGGTTACGCACATTGATACCTTGCCGCCACTTCCTGTAGTGAACAAAGCGGGATGCTCTCACGGGGTACAATAGGAGTTTATTCAGAATTGGATTTTGGTTACTCATGTCGGAGAGGTGATTTTATAGTCTATGCAAATCCGGGACTCCGGAAAGTTGCATTGAAGGCTGGTTACGACTCATTTTAAGCTGTTGGGATTACATTTTAAATTTTTAAATTCGCTTCGATACAAGAGTAAAATCTTACTCCTATTTTAAAAATGTGAGTTTTTTTGATGAGCCTACGTTTGAAAAACAGAAGAAATGGAAAAGATAAAATTATTACCTATTGTTTTCTCACTTGTTCTAGTTTCATTTTCCTTACAAGCGCAATCTGATAGTGTTTATTTTACAACAGGATTCAAAATAGGAGAAGTAACTAATTCATCCGCTATTATATGGACTCGATTATGTAAAACATCAAAACCTGTATCAGTCTATCACAAGCAAAAAGGTGCTCCATTTAAAAGCCCGATTGATTTTGATCAAAATATGCCAGTGAACAAAATGGAAGGGGCAGTGGAAGGTTCTTTTGGTCAGGTAAAAGTTCAACTGCATTCAAATGACACGACTATTAATACCCAATGGATGTATGTTTCTCCTTATAAAGATTTTACTATCAAGCAGAAGATTACTGGCTTGCATCCCAATACAAAGTACACTGTCTTAATTCAGGGTAGAAAGGGAGAGGGATTACCGATAACTCAAGTAAAAGGAGACTTTGTAACAGCGGCTTTACAAAATGATGTTGTACCTGTTTTATTCACATCGTCTACGTGTCAGTATTATTGGTCATACGATGATGGCAAAAGAGGGTTTAAAATTTATGATAGCATGCTAAAGATGAAACCATTGTTTCATTGTCAGACAGGTGATTTTGTCTATTATGATAAACCTGGGCCAATGGCCTACAATGTTGAATTGGCACGACATAAATGGCATGCCATGAACTCATGGCCATCGTTGGTTGACTTTTATAATACCACTCCCTTGTATTTACAAAAGGACGATCATGACTTGTTGAAAGACGATGCAACACCCGCATCCTCTCCCTTTGGGGAGTTAACGTATGAGGATGGTTTGTCAATCTGGAATGAGCAAGTTCCTATTGTTGGAAAACCGTATAGAACTTTCAGATGGGGGAAAGATCTTCAAATCTGGGTCGTTGAAGGCAGGGAATTCAGGAGTGATAACAACGAGCCTGATGGAAAACGTAAAACTATTTGGGGGAAAGAACAAATTGATTGGTTCAAACATACGGTTGAATCCTCAGACGCCACCTTTAAAGTCCTCGTCTCACCCACTCCAATAGTGGGGCCTGATCGCTCGGAAGGAAAAATGGATAATCATGCTAATAACTCCTTTAAAACAGAGGGTGACTGGCTACGTGAATATCTTGGTGATCAAAACGTATTCGTGATTAATGGGGATAGACACTGGCAGTATGTTTCGGTCGACAAAAAAACAGGTCTTTGGGAATTTAGTCAAGGACCTGTAAGTGATTCTCATGCGCAGGGCTGGGATCCAAACGATGTAAAGCCGGAACATAAATTTTTACGTGTGAAGGGTGGATTTCTGGCTACTGAAGTTTATCGGGAAGGTAATGTTCCACTTATAAAATTCACACACTTTGACGTAGATGGCGCCATGGTGCATCAGGAAATAATTAAGGCCAAACGTTAACTTGCTTATGGCTGGTGTGTCAAAAACTTATTTTAAGTTCTCAAGTCTTCAAATGCAATATTTAAAGTAAAAGAATGAGCACCGAAAAAAAGTCAATAGCACGAAGCAAATTCGTTCCCACCATTTTATTTTTGATCTGTCCATCGAAATAAAAGAACACTAATACCGAAAAGTAATACGCCGGCAAGGACGGGTACAACCATCGGTAAAAACATACTGTCAAAAGTAATTTCTTTCCACAGCGCGGTTTCCATTGCCTTCACTGCCCAGGTTAGGGGATTAAAGTTCGTCATCGTCACCATCCACGGCGGCATGACGGTAACTGGAAACATAATCCCACTAAACCAAGCCAGAAGTTGTAATACAGTCCAACTCAGGGCTCCTGCCGCACGCTCTGTCTTTACAAAATTTGAAAGCAAAGTCATCAGTCCAACGAAGAAAAACGCATTCGACAACAAGATTAAAAAAAGGAATACTATGGAGTGTGTTTGTATACCGAAGACAAGAGATGCAAACAACCAGGAGATAATCGAACTAAGAATCAGCATAGCTGCACAAGCAAGACTTTTTCCCAGCAAGAATTGAAACTTGCGAATTGGCGATACTTGCAGACGGATAATTGTGCCCGAGTTTTTTTCAATGGCGATAGAACCTACCGATGAGGCAACGCCTCCGATCAATCCCCAAAACATAACCTTCGAGAATGCATAGTCATAGCTGGTAATTCCTAATGACGGAGAGAAAGTTGATGCAAATACAGTTCCGATCAACGTGATTAAAATTAAAGGCAGTGCAAACGTAACGATCAAACTGGTTTTATCCAGCATTAATAGTTGCAGATCTTTTCGGGTGAGAGTTATTATTTCTTTCATTGAGGTATTTAACGTTAATAGTTATGTTCGATGAGTGATCAACTCTATTTTAATCTCTTAAATGTTTTCCGGTAATGTTTAGAAATGCTTTCTCCAAGTTTGGACTTTCCATTTGAAGGGACAGGATTGTATCTTCTTCATTGATTCGGATGATTTCCTTTACCGGATGATCTGTTTCAATTTTTGTTTTGCCCTTACTGGTTTCTACGGTGAGCATACTCTTGCCTCCAAAATCTGAGATGAGTTTTTCCACGGTATCTTCAGCTACTAGTTTTCCTTCGTCCATGATGCCAACTCTGTCGCATAGCTTCTGAGCTTCTTCTAAATAATGTGAAGTGAGAATGATCGTACAGCCCCCTTCCTTCAACGCTTTAAGGCTTTCAAAAATCGCATGGCGCGACTGTGGATCTACACCAACCGTTGGTTCATCCAATATTAATAAAGATGGACGATGCAATAGTGCCGCCGCGATATTTAAACGTCTTTTCATTCCACCCGAATATTTACTGACGCGTTCGTGTCTTCGTTCGGTAAGATTAACGATTTCGAATACGTGTTGAATACTGTCCTTTAAGTCCTTCCCGGTAAGACCGTAAAGCCGCCCGAAAAAACTCAGATTCTCCTGGGCTGACAGTGACTCGTAAAGAGCTACCGTTTGAGGTACAATGCCGAGTAGTCGTTTGCTGTGTTGTGTCCCGATAGCGTCTCCGTTTATTTTTATACTTCCACTTTCAGGAACAAGTCCTCCGACAATCATGGTGACGGTCGTTGTTTTCCCGGCGCCATTGGGCCCCAGCAAACCAAACAATTCTCCCTGGTGGATTTCTAAAGAGACATTATCAACAACGGTTTTAGAACCAAAACGCTTCGTGATATTTTCGAGTTTGACCATAGTTGTTTTAAAAAATATTTAAGAACTTTTCAACACACTGCTGCCTTCAATGGGAATGGTCATCGCACTGTCTTTCATTTTCACTCCAAACAATGGCCGGACGATGTTTATCCTTCGGATGATGAATTCATAGACGGCTAAACTACCTAAAGCCGTAAACAACAAAACAAAAATGAACTGAATGGGAACAGGAATATCCAATGGAAATATGAGGATCGATCCCAGGGAGAGAAAAATCATATGCAGTATATAAACCGGATAAGCTGCCTGACTTAAGTAGGCGAGTGTCTTACTCTGGCGATTAAGGTATCGCGAAGCAAAGGCAAATACAGAAAGAATCCAGAAATTTGATTCGATCGCCAATACATAACCCGGTACACGCATTTGAAATTGAAAGAACCTATAAGTGTATAGCGCAATAGCGATCGATAAAAACATCCATCTCCATTTCACTATCATTTTCCAAAATACATCACCGCTCAGCACGAAACAGAAACCGAAGAAGAAAGCCAGCAAACCCAGGAAGAATCCGTGCCACGTCATCGCATAAAGTTCATACGGAATCGGATTAACCAGCACCACCTCGGCCACGAACGCTGCAATAACCGGAAGTAAACCTAATGGCGTACTGAAGATTTTTTTTATCCACGTAACAAGTTGTCCCTCTTCGTTTCCTTTTAAATAGAAGAACAGAGGTACAAACAAAACCACATAGACAAAGATGTTTCCAAGAAACCACAAATGACCAGCACTATAAATAGAAAAACTATAATTCAAGTCCATCTTATAATAATACTGCCAGAGGAGTATACCGATGGGAACAATGGCGAGCGCACCGAACAAAAGCGGGAGTAAAATCCGGATGGCGCGTTCCCGCAAAAGTTGTTTCCAGTTTCTGTTTTGAATGGCAAAGTAAACGCCCATACCCGATACAAAAAACAGAAGTGGTATTCTCCAGACGTTGAGCATCGTCATGGGAATCCACAATGAAGACCACGGATTTTTGGTTGTAATAAATCCTAGCATAATGCCCCATGATTGGAAACCAATGGCGACATGATAAAGCAAGAGCAGTCCGATAGCGATAACTCGAACCCAATCGATATCATATCTTCTGGCAGATGTTAACATTTGTCTTTCCGTTTGAAGTAGAAATTATTTCAACATGCTGGCAATCTCAGGGCGAGTCTTCTCCAAATAGGTATAGTCTAGTGTCAGTCCCATTGGTGCGAGTACAGTTCCCATCATTTCATAAGCCGGTTTCGCCTCCCTGAATGGAGCAGCCACCGATTCATAAGGCGTTGCGCCATAGGTGTTCTTGATTGTTTTGTCGACGCCCTTATTTAATAACATCTGCACGATCTCTGGACGACAAAAAAATGCTGCAGTGTGAAGTGCAGTAGACCCGTCGTTATTTTGGAAATTCAAATCAGCGCCAGCGTCAATCAACACTTTGGCCATTTTCGTTTTACCAAATACGGCAGCGGTGATCAACGGACTTGAACCTCCGAATGGATCTTTTTCATTCAGGTTGCTACCGGCGGCAATATGTTGCTGGAGAGCGTCCAGGTTTTCTGTTAACACAGCAGTATGTATGTCAATTTGAGGTGGTTTCACTTTGGATTGAGAAACCGGTGTCGAATCGTTCTTTTGGGCAGAACTATCCTTACTGGTACAGGCGGCAATCGTTAACATGGCCACGAAAAACGTTAGCGGGAGGACAATTACTTTTTGAAATGAATTGGTTTGGGTTTTCATAAATGATTCGGAGTTAAAGGTGATTTTTGATGACGTAAAGAACGGGCGAGCAGGACACGGTGGAGAAACAGCTATGCCCACAAAACCATCAACTTTGCGGGAAACAGTATAAATTATGACGCAGCAATATAAATTATGATGCAAATGGCCATTTCATGAGGTAAATTGCCCTCAAAATGAGTCGTCAGCGAAATGCTTCTCCCTGGCCAGAAAGTGACTGCTCTTAAATACAGTTTTGAACAACATTTGGAAAAAACCATATTGATTTCTAGTCAACCATGTCGGATTCTTCCCCCAACGAAAAAGATTTTCTAAGTCAAATCATCACGATTCTGGAGAAGAACATCGCAAACGAACAATTCGGCGTTTCTGAGCTGGCCGATGAAATGAACATGAGCCGGTCGAACTTGTTGCGCAAGGTAAAGAAGGAGACCAATCTTTCGGTGAGCCAGTTGATCAGCCAGGTAAGGTTGAAGCGCGGGATGATGCTGCTGCGGACATCCTCCTCGAATGTTTCAGAAGTCTCCCACCAGGTGGGGTTTAGCAGTACATCCTATTTTATCAAATGCTTTCGTGAATACTATGGGTATCCACCCGGGGAAGTTGGGAAACGGGGAGACGAGGAAACTAACCCTATTCCGGCTGTGCTTCCGATAACAAGCCCCAGCCACAGAAAACGAAATGCTATACTCATTGGGTTGTCGGTGTTGGTTCTTGTGCTGGCTGCTTTTGGATTATGGACATACCATAAGAAAACGATTTCCAAACCTGAGTATCTTGAAAAATCCATTGTGGTACTGCCCTTTAAAAACGAAAGTAGTGATTCCAGCAACGTGTACCTGATTAATGGTTTGATGGAATCGACATTGAATAACCTGCAAAAAATAAAAGACCTCCGGGTTCTCAGCAGAACATCGGCAGAAAAATACCGTGAAGCGTCCAAGTCTATTCCAGAGATGGCGAAGGAACTGAATGTTAGTTATTTTGTGGAGGGCAGTGGACAGAAAATTGGTGATCGGATTTTACTGAACATTCAATTGATCGATGGTACGAACGACAAACACTTATGGTCTAAGCAATACCGAAGAGAAGTCAAAGATATTTTTGCGCTGCAACAAGAGATCGCTAAAGACATTGCATCAGAGATTCAAGCTGTTATTACTCCGGAAGAAGAACAACGAATTGATAAAATTCCGACAGAAAATCTCGTGGCCTATGATTTTTTCCTTAAGGGAAGCGAGCTTTTGTATTTGGGTAGTGAACGACTGGAAGAAGCCATTGACTTTTTCAACAAAGCCATTGAACACGATAATAAGTTTGCACTAGCCTATGCCGAAGCAGCCATTGCTTTCTTTTATCTCGATGCTTTTATGGAAGACAAGAAGTACACTGACGAGATTGAGCGTTATGCGGATAAGGCAATACTATATGATCCGATGCATGCAGAATGCCTTTTGGCCAAATCCATGGTTTATATGCATCGAAAGGAATACGAACAAGCGGTGCCATATCTTGAAAAGGCGTTGGAGTACAACCCGAACTCTGCCTGGGTGTTAGGCTTTCTTACAGATTTCTACGCGAACTTCATTCCAAACACAGCAAAGTATCTGGAGTATGCACTACAAGGTGTAAGACTGAATATCGGCTCACAAGATTCTATCAACACAAGTTACACCTACCTTCGACTTGGCAATGCACTGATCCAAACCGGCTTCGTGGATGAATCCCTGAAGTACATTGACAAATCATTGGAATACAATCCGAAGAATCCTTTTTCACGATATGTTCGAGCATTTATCATTTATGCCAAGCACGGAAATCTGAATACTACGAGAGAACTTCTTATTGAAGAATTTAATAAAGACACCACCCGAATCGATATTCTTCAGGATATCGGAAAGGTGAGCTATCACATGCGGGATTATCCAGTCGCTTATCAATACTATAAAAAGTTTATCGCTATGCGGAAAACCAGGCAACTGGATATTTATAAGCATGAAAATTTAACTATTGGTACCGTGTTGTTAAAAGTCGGACAAAAGGAAAAATCTGAGGAGTATGTTAAAAGTTTTAAGGATTGGGCCGATAACGATCGGTCAGTTTACAAGCACATAGGCCTGGCGATGTACTACGCATATCATAAAAATGCCGCAAAAACGATTGAGCACCTGAAGCTGTTTTCCAAAGAAGATAATTATCATTACTGGGTAATTCTGTTTTTCGATAAAGATCCCCTGCTGGATTTCATGCAAGATCTTCCGGAATTCAAGCAGGTAGTTAAAGATATTAAGACACGATTCACGAATAATCACAACAAGATTAAGATGATGTTGGAAGAGAAGGAATTACTGTCGGATTTAAACAGATGAGTGGTGCCTTCCGAACAATCCTGACTAATACCAAAAAGTCCGTTGGCGAAGTTTTAACCTTTGGATGCATGTTGCTCCATTATTAAGTAGATATGAGAACACAGTTAATTACCCCAGAGGGCTTAGAAAAGTTAAAAGCAGAGTTGGATCATTTGTGGCGCGTTGAACGGCCAGACACTACGCAAAAAGTATCGTGGGCCGCAAGCCTTGGAGATCGTTCTGAAAATGCCGATTATCATTACAATAAAAAGCGCCTGCGCGAACTTGACCGCCGCATACTCTACCTACGCAAATGTATCGATGATTTGAAAGTCGTGAATTATTCGCCCTTTCAGGAAGGTAAAGTATTGTTTGGCGCCTGGGTAGAAATTAAAAATGACAAAGGAGAACAAAAGCGTTTCCGTATCGTCGGCTATGATGAGATTTTTGATACCAAAGATTATATATCGATCGACTCCCCCATGGCGCAGGCTTTAATGAAAAAAGAAGTAGGTGATCAAGCGGTAGTGAAAACAGGTGCCGGTGAATTTGTTTGGCATGTGAGCAAGATTGAGTATCAGAAATAACAGGCGTGGCCTCAGCGGCTTGATATAGCGAATGCCGGTTCTCAAACTTTGGGCGAGGCGTTACACGGTCCTCCTGGCATTGGGCGGGGCCACAAGCCATTGATCGTCGTTGACGGAGTGATTCAAAAAGGTGAAGACCAAGCGGATCCCATGGGTACGAAGATTTCGAGTATCGCCAAAATCTCCGTGTTGAAAAACCCTACCGACCTGGCTGTTTACGGCGCAAAAGGCGCCCACGGTGCTATCCTCATCACTACAAAGAACGCTACTCGAAATTAACATCGAACTGAAGTACTTCGCCAGTTTAACGTTCAGTCTCGCTTTTCAAAACGCACTTTTCGTGTTATGAGTTTAAGTAATTCCTCTTTGTATTGTAATGCAGCAAATAGGCTTTCTTCGAACCCTCATCCAGAAATGATCTATTAATCAAACCTTCGATATTGGCTTGCCTTTCAAGAAAGGGAGCAAGAAGTTTTGTACACCGTGATTTAACCATACCAATGCGTTTTCCGAATTCCAAAAAGTCGGCAGCTGATGCATGACCACTTTTTTTCCAGGCCGGCGACTGGTAATCATCAATGAACAACCTCTTCGATAGAGCAAAATCGGTATCTTCAACATGGAGACGGGTATCAACCAAGTCGTAGGCGGGACTCATTAAATAATCCCCTGACTTATTCTCCAGTAATGAAAAATTCTTGAGATGAGCATCGCCATTGGAGAATGCATAGTTAAAAACTACCAGCACAAAATACTTTTCTATTTCAATCTTCCATGCGGCGACATATTTCTGAAAGAGCACACCTAGTTCCTCATAACTGTACTCATATTTAAAGTCAGGTCCAGCATTGTCTTTTGTTTTTCCGGCAAGTGTTGCGAAGTCTTCCTTTCCCCATTTGGGGCCCTGCCCATCCGGCATTGTATCGAAGCGTTTTGTAATGTAAGCTGGGGAACCATCCTTGAAAAAAATGATGGCATTCTCGGCGACATTAATCCTATAAACTTGCTTAGCAATCTGCATGGTCAAGTGCTCATTGGCTGGAACCTGGTCGACCTTTTTCAAATCCCGGGGAATAGGCTTTAGAATATAGGTTCCCTGCTCACCTTCATTACTCAAACGCAAGATATTTTTATCCAGAATAATACTCAGCTTTTCCTGAACGCCTGAAATCGAGATGCGCTTCCGGTTCTCCATGAACTGCTCCGCGACAGTTTCATTTTTCGACGGAGGATCATAAGACAAAACATGACTAACCTTTTTATTACCAAACAGATGACGGACACACAACGGACTATAGGTAGTAAAACCTTGTCTCGTCCTGAAATAGGTTTACACGAATTAACGTGTAAACAAGATGAGAAAATCAGATAAAACAGTTCAAGAACAGGAGGCTATCATCGCAGAGTACTTGCTGGGCGATACGACCTATCGTAAATTGGGGTCCAAACATGGAGTTGACTTTAGAGCCATCCATCATTGGGTAACAAGATTTCAAGGAAGACCAGTGAAAAAATTAAAGCCCAAAATCAAATCAACCGATGAGGTTCTTCGGGAAGAATTGCCTGCCGATGTAAAGCAATTACAGGAAGAACTCCGCAAAGCCAAACTACATAACAAGTTGCTCAACGCAATGATTGACATTGCCGAAGATCAACTTAAAATTGACATCCGAAAAAAGTCTGGCACCAAGCAGTAGAGCAGGTAGAACAAAGTACGCCTCGTTGTATCAACGAGCTTTGTTTGCTGCTTGGTTATAGTAGGCAGTCCTACTATCAAGGCATAGATTACATTCATCAGAAGGCTTATGAAGCAGATGTGATTATCGAAGAGGTACTACGCTATCGGAAAAAGCTCAAGCGTATAGGTACCCGGAAATTACTCGATCAGATGCAAGGCTTTTTGGTCAATCATCATTTTAAAATCGGACGTGACGCGATGTTTGATTTGCTGGCCGATCGAGGGTTGTTGGTTACCAAACGAAAGCGGAGAGGACCCGTGACTACACTATCGAAACATCGCTTTAAAAAGTATCCCAACATTGTTCGGGATTTTATTCCGATTGCTCCCAACCAGCTTTGGGTCAGTGACATAACGTACATTCATTTGAATGAGGGATTTGCATACTTATCCTTAATCACAGATGCATACAGTAGAAAAATTGTTGGCTTCTATTTGAGTAAAGACTTATCAGCAAGAGGACCATTAGAGGCACTGAAAATGGCACTGTCATCAAACCCTGTGCGAGATGGGCTAATCCATCACAGCGACAGAGGGGTGCAGTATTGCTGTGATGAGTATGTGAAATTACTGGAACATAATCAAGTTAAAATTAGCATGACAGAAAAGGGTGATCCATTAGAAAATGCGTTAGCTGAAAGAGTGAATGGAATCTTAAAACAAGAACTGCTGGAAGAAGTATTCTCTGATTTTAAAACTGCTCAAAGAGAAGTGGCAATTGCGTGCAGTACCTATAACCATCTTCGACCACATGGAAGTATTGATAATCTTAAGCCAGTTCAAGCTCATCAGTTAAGCGGTACAATCAAGAAGCGCTGGACGAATTATTGGCAAAAGAACAAGGGAAAGGAGGTCTCGATGGTTTAGCCCCGCTCCGCGTGGCAGGTTTTAAAGGCATAAACCAGAATGCGTATTTAAAGTAAAATCCGTCTAAAACTGTAAAGCTATAGACGGATTAATACGCTATCTGACCGGGATTAATCCTGGCGGGTTGCTCCTCAGCATTGCCCGCTTCCGCTTCATCCGGTTATCAAATGTAAAGCGATTTCAGGACTCATAAAAAAGTGTAAATTTGAATCAGGACTTTTAACCAAAAAGTGTAAACTTTTTTCAGGACGAGTCAAACAATCACTACCATGGGGACAATTGAGCTGAAAACGGACTTGCGTAAAATATTGGACGGAATCGAAGACGAGCAATTACTTCGTGCAGTCTATGATTTTTTGAAGCAGCGTGAAAACACTGAAGTCGGACAAATATGGAAGACGTTGACTGATGAGCAGAAGAAAGAGGTTTATGCGTCCTATGAAGAATCTAAGGACGACAACAACCTGACTTCTTGGGAGGACGTCAAGAAGAAATACTGATGCAAGTATTCGTTACTCCGCGAGCCGAAAAGAACTTTGACTCGATTGTTAATTACATAAAAGATAAATGGGGAGAAAGGACAGCAAAACAGTTTATTCTAAAAGCTGACGAAATATTTAGGCTCCTCCAAAACTATCCGAAAATGGGACAAGTGGAAAATGGGGACATTAGAGGATTCCAGCTCACTCGCCAGACAAGGTTGCTGTATACAGTAAGAGATGATAAACTAATTATTCTTGCATTCTTTGATACGCGACAGGATCCAAACAAAAAATTCGGCTAGCACCTACGCCCCACAACATATAAGGCTTAAACGAAGCCTCGCCCATAGTGAGTTTGGCTATGAAGAGTTGGCCTTCATGGCGGGGGTTCGATGTAAGCCTCGGTTGAACTGTAGCTTCGGTAGTTTCTGCCGGCCCCTATGGGATTTTAATA